>JAZGEF010000041.1:0-2754 GCA_036478595.1 Granulosicoccaceae bacterium | reverse complement strand
TCCAGAACCACCGGCTATCGAAAATCCGATAACCAGTAGCTCCAGACAGATATTTTTAAAGCGTGTATCGCTATCGCTCACAAGCTTAAAAAATACTCCTGAGCGTCGTGTTAGCTTAAAAATGAATTTACATGTTCTAGCTGGAAATTTGAAAAATGCTTCTCTTTATTGTTTCTGTTAATATGTATCCTGTTGTATCAGAGGAAATGTAAATGACTATTGCTGAAATTTCAAAAATGAGTGTGCTTGAGCGACTTCAAACAATGGAGGCATTGTGGGATTCACTTTCTCGCGAACCTGCTGGAATTAAATCACCTAAATGGCATGAAGAAATACTCTCTAATAGAAAAGAAAAAATAGAAAGTGGTAATGCTAATTTTATATCGTTAGAAGAATTAAAATCAAAACATGGAAAATGAATATCAAGTATATTCAGATATTATCAGAGGCAGAAGCTGATCTTGAAGATGGGAGGTTTTTCTATGAAAGCCAAGAACAAGGTGTTGGTGAATATTTTTGGGATTCGCTTTTATCGGACATAGAGTCTTTAATTATATATGCAGGAGTTCATTCCAAAGTGTATGGTTATTACCGAATGTCTTCAAGGAGGTTTCCATATTCATTTTATTACGATTTAAAAGACAATACAGCATACGTTATTGCCGTATTACCAGAGCGAAGAAACCCTAATTGGATTAGTAACAAACTTAGTAAAAAAAGCTAACAATCACATCAACCTGACCCAAACCAGCGGTATCTTTTTGTGGTTATTCCAAGTGTTGCAGGTGTGTTATCCTTCTTCTTTTCTACAAAGCTCGTGTAAGCTGGTTCGGTCAGGTTATGTAAGCGTTGGACTAAATCTTCGATAGTTTTACAAGGCCATTGTCGTCATTGCGCCAGAGTTGTTGTATAGTTTCCGACATGAACACCGATCACACACAGCGTCATGAAATCGCCAGAGAGTTCCCGCTGGAGCCGAGCGAACCGTTGTATGAAGTTGCTGATATATTTCAACACTACGGTTCCGACTACCGAGCGAACCATCAACCGACACCCCAGCAATGCAAAGCGATGAAGGCCATCGAACGCTGTCGCACGACCGCATTGGGGGCGCATGTTGCTGTCTGTGATCATTGTACAAATATTGAAGTCAGCTACAACTCCTGCCGCAATCGTCACTGCCCGAAATGCAGAGGTAGCCAGCGTAGCGCCTGGGTTGACGCCAGAGAACTTGAGTTGTTACCGATTCAGTATTTTCATATTGTTTTCACGCTCCCACATACACTGCTTGATTTGGCGCGCTACAACCCGGCTCTAATCGACAGTCTGTTGATGCAAACAGCGGCAGCAACCTTGCAAGCATTCGCGCAGCAACGCTGGGACGCACAACTCGGCATCATCATGGTCTTGCATACCTGGGGTCAAACCCTCAACGAACACCACCATGTGCATTGTATTGTCACCGGTGGTGCGTTAACCAACGACGGACGTCGTTTCATCCAGGCGCCCAGGAATTTCCTGTTTCCGGTCAAAGCGCTCTCACCGGTGTTTCGGGAAAAATTTATCGCTGCCCTGGACAGTGCCAGAAAGACGGGCACGCTACAGTTGTCTGGACAACCGGACTTAGTGGAAGACGCCAATTGGCAGGTATGGCGTCGTACGCTCTATCAGCATCAATGGGTTGTGTACGCCAAGCAACCGTTTGCTGACCCCCAGCACCTGATCCGCTATCTGGGGCGTTACGTCAATCGAGTTGCCATCGCCAACCACCGGATCCAAAGCATTGACAATGGCACCATTCGCTTTGATTATCATGACAACCGCAGTGATACCGACCAGACCATGGCATTGACAGCAGATGAATTTATTCGTCGCTTCCTTAATCATGTGCTGCCTTCTGGCTTCAGGCGAGTGCGTTACTACGGTTTTCTTGTCAACAGTCTGCGCAAAGCCGCGCTGACACGTTGCCGAGAATTGATTGGGCTACCCGATCCGGACAAACCCTATATTGCTGATCTGGATGCGTTCCTCACCAAGCTGGGTTATGATCCCGGTCTCTGTGCTGTCTGCGGTCAAGGGACGATGAAAGTAGTCTATAGTGTCTTCTCCTTTCACGACCCACCGGCATGCTATCAGCGGGCGGTGACATGAGGATCCTCGACACCTCAGTGGCGAAGGGAGGTGTTGGCGTGCGCAAGGGATTATTGTATGATTCGTCAGCCCTATCCATGAGCCATCACAAGTCCACCAGGCGCCTTTATTTGGTATCCGGCATGGTTGTGTCGGCTGCGAATAGAGCACTGAACCAGCGTGATAGGGGTATCCTAACCGCTCAAACGCCATAGCAGTGACGAGGAAACAATGCGTGTCGTAATGCGCCGTCCAACAAGGCGTTCGAGCGGACGCAGTTACGTTATCATGTGTATTGAGTTCATTGATAATATTCAAGCTTTGGGTGGGCCAAGTGTTTATCTGGCGCCGCTCAACATTAGCGTTATGCCCATTGAGTGATATCAGTACCAGAAGAGGTCGTATAGTCATGAACATAGAAGAGTGGGTTAAGCATTTGAGGTTTATAGCGTTCACTTTACTATCGGTCGTTTTCCTATCTCTGTTTTCTGCTTTTTCAACTGATACCGAGATTCTTAATGCAGAAAGAGAGTTAACTGTTGTTAATCATTATCTCGATAAAGACTCATGGTACGACATATTGCAACGCAAGGTTAAAGAAGTAACAAGCTCTAAATATGAAGA
>JAZGEF010000040.1:0-14508 GCA_036478595.1 Granulosicoccaceae bacterium | reverse complement strand
TTTCGTACTCGGGTTCGGTTGATTGAAAATCGTAATGCATGGTTTCTTGCTAATGGTAGGTTGAAGTTGAGCAAACCTGATAGTCGCGCGGGTTCATCTTGTGCAGCTTCTATTGTTAGTTCCACCTGGGTGGCTGCACCGCGATAATAGTGAATCGTTCCCAAGCGCAACGCGGCGTCGACAAAAGATTCTTCAATGCGATTAAATTGTACGACGGAGGCCGCAATCAAGGCATAGCCAATAGTATTGCTTCGCAGCTCAGTCGATTTACCAATTGAACCACTCACCTTCGCGGACAAACGATTATTCAATCGAAATCTATCTCGCGCCAAGCCTACGGATAAATCCCAGGATAGGGTATTAAAAATCAGCGCTCGATCGCTGATTGATTGCAGCTTCACCAGCTCGAGTGATTGCAATTGAGTTTGGCCATCCTTATATCGTCTTAGCTGTAGATCTCCGAGTACAATTCCTGCGCCTTTTAAATATCCCTTGTTACGATCCAATAGATCGTGGTAGCTCCATCGAATGCCAAAGCCAGAATATTCTCGTTTGCTTGAGCGCCCTAAACCTAGTGATACTGTACGTGTGTCGTGTCCAGTTTCTGGTGAATCCGGAACATAGACTGTGCTTTCGGTATTGGGTAATGTGCTCATTAATTTGAGCAAACTCAATCGTCTTTTTGCCATTTGTGCTGAGCGGCTAGTGCGACGCGATCGGTAGGTGATGAGATCATTAGCCACTCTTACAATGTTGGCCTGTAGGGCTATGTCGAGTTGTTGGAATTCTGGCTCGGATGCTGATTTGTCGCTATTGGCAATGTCCTCGACCCAATGCTTTAGCTGACGAGGTATGGATTGATACCGTGCTTGTATTCCGGTGCCAAGGGACGGCCTGTAGTGTGTGTCAGTAATGATATCCGCCGCTGCTACGGCCTTGATCGTATCGGCCGGTATGGTTGTTAATTGGAATTCGTTGGTAAGATTTAAGCTTGGCCGGGCGTAGTCCATAAGCTCCAATAGTCGATAAGAGCAGTTTTGCCGAAAAAAATAATAATCGAAGCTGATATCTCGCAGTTCCCACACATGGTCAAGCATTCTGTCAAGTTCGGCGGTCGTAAAGTCGAGTTTGTATTCCCAGATATCCCTATTCTCAATAGCACCGTATTCCTGTAGCTTTTTAAAGTAAGGAATCGAATTAAACTTACCAGCATAGCCGCCTGCAATCCCCTTAAACGCATAGCCTGCCGAGAAGTTTTCCGAACCCGTGTCGGCGGCAAAATTCAGTGACCAACTTAGCCACTCAGAACTGTCATCAATATTTTCAGGATCGAGGCGAAGCAGGGTATGACCAAACATCGACGATGGGCTATTAAGGTAGGAGGCCGGAAACACTAATGACATAGAGTGCGAACCTACTACACCACGCCAATCGTGATACAAGGCACAGGCATCGGGCACGGCTACAGAAGGTAGCTTTAGCTGATCTCGTAGCCAGGCTTCTCGAGAGACAAAACGGCAACTTGGATGTTTGTCGGTAACGGTGAGATCGGCCTTGATAAACAAGGCATCAATGGTTGCCAATAACTCGGCTTGTGGGTTAAATTTTCCGTCTGTTGCTAAAAAGTAGCGCGGATCGTCTACCTGGCTTTCAATGCCTGATGGAGACCGGCTGGAGGATTGATAGTGCAGTAATTGCCGCCATACTTTGCTCTGATGCAGATCCGCCGCGAGGGCGCGCTGCGTTAATAAGCGTGCTGGAGAGGCATCACTGGCGTGAATATGCGCCGAGCAGAGCAGGGCTGTGCAGAGTGCAAGATATCGGATAGTTTGCACAATTGAGTGTTGATGCATGATTAAAAAGTTCGCCGAGCTTGTAATCAGCTAGGTGATTGCAAGCTCGGCGATTGTTAGCAGCATTGTTTAGCGCTTGCTGCCGATGGGTTTAGCCGACGTATTTTTTCAGTTTTTCGTCTTCGGCCATGACCGCTACCATACTATCCAATACTTCTTGGCTGGTGGTTTCAGTCGTTGGAAATAAGAGTGCAAAGTTTTCGTGCATAATGTCATTAAATCGCGTTCGATCAGTTGGCTCCACGCCAATCATCACAGCCACGGCTTCAAGCGCTTCACCATGGCCCAGTGCAACATCGGTTGAGTATTCGTCTAGAATGCCGTCAAACCATACTAGGCTGTCACCACCGTAAGTGAGCGGGCCTTCTACACTACAACCATTTGTGCCAAAGGTCATGCCGAAGGTAGCATTGCCCGAAGTACCGTTAGTAGTGAGTGCAAACATGTGGTTTACCAGTCCGGTTTTACCTTCGAGTAGCATGTTGCCCCAACCACAAGTTGGACCACCAGGGGCATCAGCAAATGTCGTGCTACTACATGCAAGAAGAATTGCACTTGCTAGAACTTTTTTCATATGAATCTTCCTTTATAAAATGATAAATTGATTGCTAAGAGTGGCTTATGTTTACCGCTCATGCAAGTCTATGTTATACCAACGTTGATGGGATTAATGAATTTGTAATTAGCCGCATGTCAGTCAGACAATTGGCGCAATATGTCGCCCTAAATCTGATCCTCCGGCTAGTGATTTAATACCTATAAACTAGAATTGCTTGCATTAAGCTAGCGCTTGTAGCCTTATACGTTCAATTATCTGCCAAAATCAGCGATTGCTTGTAGAAAGGAGAGGCTTTGCCCGATAAAACGCAAAATTATGAGCGACTACGATAAGTCACTGCTGGGGCAGACCGAGCTTTCCTTTACGTTACCCTCCTACCTCTATAACGATGCAGACGTATTCGAGCATGAGAAGGAACGCATCTTCTATCGCGTTTGGCAGATGGTTGCACACCAGGGCACGTTTCAAAAAGCCGGTGATTATTGCACCGTCTAAATTTGCGATCAAAACCTCTTCGTTATGATGGGGGCCGATCAAACGCTACCAGCGTTTTACAATGTGTGCCAGCATCGTGCTCATGAATTGCTGCCACCGGGCACCGGCAATGTTGGCAGTTTGCTTGTTTGTCCATACCATGCATGGGCCTATAAAACTGAGGGCACGCTACACGGTACTCCGCGCTCAAACAATCGGCATGACTTTGACAAAGCGGACTATCCGCTAAAAGGGGCTCGCCTTGAGGTGTTTCTTAGCTGCGTGTTTATCAATCTCGATGACGACGCCACACCCCTATCAGAGCAGGCCGCTGACCTAGAAGCCGATATACGCGAGCGGGTACCATACCTTGATGATCTAAAAGCACCCACGACAGGCATGCTGGGTGATGGCCATACCCATGCAGGTTGAAAGGTTGTTGTTGATAACTATGTTGAGTGTTATCACTGTGATCATGCTATTCACTATTTTCACCGACTGGTTCAGAAGGCACTAAGCTGAAACCTCGCTTATCGATAAATACCTGCGCCGATAACAACAATGGGTGTTGCCATGCAATTCTCGAACCTTGTTACAGCTTGAGCTTATCCAAAGTGCTGCCACGTTCTGTTGCAGCCTTCACTACTTGGCTGTTTGCTTTGAACGCCCAATAAGCATTAGCGATAGCAAGTGGGATGGTTAAGATAAACAACGGGAAGTTAATGATGCCGCGAATGATGGAAGGCAGATAACCCGACAGGATTAGCTGGCTGGCAAAGAAGATAGTGACAGCGTTAACCATGTACATAATCGAGAAAATTCGCTCATCACGCATGCGGATTTTATGCGGCTCAGCTAAATCCTTAATGTGTTGATTATGCTTGCGCCGATTGCTTCTAAACATTCCCCAGAAAGACCAATCAGGCTCATTGCTTGGGCCTTTAAGTAACTGGGATTTGCTGTTGCGTATTCGTCTCCATGCCAAAAATGCAATCAACAGATTAGCGCCGATCAATAAGATTTTAAACCACAAATCAGGAACAAAGCTTAATAGCGAAATCGAGCTGACGTTCACCAACAAAAACTGAAAGAAGGAATTGGCTGCGAAGGCGGTACGATGGCTAGCGTTTCGGTTTACATCATTAACCTTTCGGTTAATAAATTCCTTGCCGCCATCTTCACTCTCTACCTGTCTCAATTCGGCTTCGCCGTCGGAGTCGAGCTTGAAGTAACGCTTTAGGTTGTTGAGCTTATCGGCGATGGCACTGCCGTGCACCGGTTGAGTTTTATCATCCCAGTAGTCATTGGCTCGTTGCAGGTAGCCCCAAGCTTTTTGCAACAGGTTTGTCATGTCTGGCTCTTCATGTCTGCGGGTCGTCAATTATCCCAGAAACTGCATATCATCGGTGTAAACAGATTTACTATCGTAGGCCCCAACGGAAAACACCCCGTTAGTGGGCACTCTGGGTGATGAGCATCGGGGATACGCTGGTTTACCGTGGCACTTGACAAGGTTAGGGCGAATACCACATGCTTTGGCAATCTGTAGTGGCTGATTCGCTGCAGGCTTTGACTATGGTGACATACACTTTGTATCAACGGCCACTCTTAATACATCCCTCAATACGCCGTGCCATCACTCATGTTAATGGTGATTAGTTCCGAGGCAGCTCAGATGAGGAGATCCAACTGTGGAATGAGTGTGCTCGACTAATCACTAACGCCATCATCTACTTCAACTCGGCGATACTCAGTCAGTTATTGATCAGCTTTGAACATCAACAAGATGAAGAAAAAATCCAAATCGCCAAACAGGCCTCTCCAGTTGCCTAGTACAACATCAACTGGAGAGGCACTTGCCACTTCGATGCTAGGTAAATCAGCGGCTATTTGGCCGATTGCATCGTCATCAATATCGTTGGTAGTAGGGCGTACACCATCACATTCTTTTTTTCAATCATGGTATCCATAAGTTGTTTCAACAGTTCTAGATGTGAAGATGTTTGGCCGGTGTCAACGGGATTGGCATTATTTGCGCCTTCTTTTTGATCCCTTTTTTTTGTGTATTTTTATCGAATAGGGTTTCTCGGCAGCCTTGCGCGTTGCCAGTTCAATGATTTTTTCCCGTGGTAGTTTTTGTAAACACATCCATCCGAATAGATCTTGTCCCAATTCGCTAAATTGCTGCAACCATGCTCGACGGCGTGGGTAACCCAAGCGGTTGCGTTTTACTGTGATCAGTTCGTTTTTGAAAATAGCAAAGACCAGTGCATCACTGAACTCTGGTTCGCTGGGCATATTGCTCATCTTCAACGCAAGGTTTTGATGAGCTTCCTCACAAGTGCTAACACCGAAGCTATTCGACTAGCAAGAACTGCGACAGAGCGGGATGAGGTGCTAAGTTTTTTGGTCGTTATTATGGTCATTGGGATGACGTGATGGTGGAATCCACTCCGGATCAAAGCAGGGTAGAGTAAATGGGGTTGCCGAGCGATGCTGGTGCCTGAGCGACGAACGTGCCTTTCAATAATCTAGACGAATTGGAAGCGGCGCTTAAAAAGCGGCGTTATGCCTGTTTGATTGCTGAGCCTGCGACGACGAATTACATTTTGGTTCAACCTGATGAAAACTTTTGGCAGCAAGCACACACCCTGTGTCAGCAGTACGGCAGCTTGCTGATACTAGATGAAACACATACTCAAACGTTTGCCTATGGCGGTTTGAAAAAACTGTGGAACTTGGACTGTGACATCATCTCAATGGGAAAGTGCCTTGGCGGTGGAATTGCAATAGGTGCCTATGGTATGAGTGAAGAACTAGCGCAAATAACCGTCAATCATATCGATCGTTATCGTGGAGGCCGTGTATTACCGTCGGGCGGAACCCTATTTGGAATGCCTTGTCGATGGCTGCGGCGAAGGCGACGCTGGAAAGCGTAATGACAATAGAGGCCGATGAACAATTGAACAGCTTAGGCAAGCAACTTGCCAATGGATTGAATCAGCTGTTTAACGAACATGGCTGCTATGGCATGCACCAGAGTTAGGTGGCCGCAGTGGCTACTACCTGACCCCAGAAACTCCGCGCAATAGCGAAGAGGCCAGGCAGTCTATTGTTTACGAACTTATTGACGCTCGACGTTGCTTTTTGAGTAATCGCGGAATATGGGATGCCATTGCCAGCACAGGTCCACCCGCCTCCTTCGCTCACCAAGGTGCCGACGTTGATCAATATTTAAGCGCAGTGGATGATTTTATAGGAGAGATTCGGCGCTGATGGGCGACTTTTTGCATCTTTTTAGGGAAGGTGCCGTTTGAGACAGATCGGCCGGTTCAGGAGGAAATTTGTAAATGCTTATCATTAACCAAAGTGCCGTTTAGGAGTTGTACTCTGGACAACGGTACGGAGTACGTTGAGCATCAGAAAATATCAGCTTTTGTGAGAACGCGTCACCAACGAAAATACAATCGGATTGATCAGGCACTGCTTCCCAAAATATTATAACTTTACGACGATTGCTGATGCGCAACTCACAACAGTGCAGGGTAAGATTAACGAGCGTTCCGCAAAAATATTGGGTATAAAAACACCGAATGAGTTACTGTCTGAGAATACTCCAGTTGCACATGGTTATTGAATTCAAGTCATGTAGAGTGGGGGGTGTACTTTAGTTTTAAGCACACCCTATTTTTTTCTAAATATTTAGAACAATCGTATATGAAAAAATTCTTTAAAAGCTTCATCTTTCTACCACTGATCCTGGGCGGAGCTATTGCCATTGTAGTAATGCAGGTAAAATCAAAACCGCCCATTGAACATAAGGAAGCTAAGTTTCCTGTTAAAGCGGTTGAAGTTATTACGGTTAAACAAATCCCCTTTCGTGCCAGAGCCATGGCATTTGGTAATGTTGAACCAGCTACGATTTTAAAAGTAAAGTCAGAAGTTGCCGGCAAGCTTAGCTATATTCACCCTAAGCTAAAAAGAGGTGCGAGTCTAAAAAAAGGTACGATCGTTTTGCGTGTTGAGCCGACTAGCTTTGAGCTTTCGCTCAACCAGAGCAAAGCAGGTTTGGCGGGTAGCCAATCGTCATTAGCACAGTTACAAACAGAAGAAAAAAGCACCAATCGCGCACTGAGCATTTCGCGGAAGAATCTCAATGTAGGGCTTAAAGAATTAGAGCGCATAAAAACCTTATGGGACACACGTGTCATTGCGCGCTCAACGCTCGATAAAGAAGAACAAAAGGTATTGTCACTTCGCCAGCAAGTTCAAGATATTCAAGGCAAATTGGCCAGTTATGAAAGCCGTAAAGCAGCGACTCGAGCGCAGATAAATCAATCCAAAAGTCAGGTTGATCAAAGTAAAGATGCCTTAGGTAAAACCGAAGTAAGACTGCCGTTTGATGCGCGCATAGGCAAAGTCTCTATCGAAAAGGGAGAGTTCGTAGGCGCAGGCGGATTGCTATTTGAGGCACTCGGCGTACAAGCGATAGAAATTACAGCGCAACTTCCTACAAAACAGTTTCGCCCTCTAATTGCGGGCATGGGCAAGAGGGGTGAAGCAAACACTGTTTCCATGAACTTAAACAACCCTTCCAGCATTCAAACGGCACTTTCAACACTGAATTTAGAAGCACGAGTACGTTTAGTGGGTGACTCTAGCGATGCCAGCGTATGGGATGGTCAACTTATCCGTCTAAGCGAATCAGTTGATCCGACGCGTGATACTTTGGGATTAGTGATTGCGGTTGATAAACCCTATGAAGGCATTATCCCTGGTAAACGCCCGCCATTATTAAAGGGCATGTATACGTCAGTTGAATTATTTTCTACAGCAAGATCCAGTTTGGTTGTGCCTCGTAAAGCCGTACACCAAGGGCGTGTTTATATTGCAACCGATGAGAACGTGTTGAAAATTCAGCCCATTAATATTTTGTTTTTACAAGGTGACATGGTAGTGCTTGATGATGAGAAGGATGCTGCTTTAGCTGGTAAGAAAATTATCATCAGTGACGTCATTCCTGTTATGGAAGGGTTGCCACTCAAGGCTATTCCAGCAGATGATTATGAAAATGAGTTAGCGCTAAAAGCATTGGGCAAAAGTGTTCTTAGCAAAATGCCAGCTACTCAAAACGGTCAATAATAGTGATTCGCTATTTCATCAAACATCCGACCGCGGGCAATATTTTAATGATGGCAATCATCGCCATCGGCCTAGCCTCAATCACCAGCCTTAACAAAGAGTCATTTCCTTTACTCAAGCCGAGCAAGGTTCAGGTAACTATGGCATACCCGGGGGCCAATCCTGCAGACGTTGAAGATGCAATTTGTAACCGTCTAGAAGATGCCACTGACGGCATTAGTTTCCTTAAAGAACAAAAGTGTGATGCGCGCGACAATATGGCAATTCTCACTTTGGAGATGCACGAAACAGGCGACATCAATTCATTTTACGATGATATAAAAGCCGCTACCGATGGCATTTCAGATTTCCCTGCTAATGTTGAAGACCCCATAATTAAACAACTTGGGCGCATTAGTCGTGTGGCAAATATTGCCATCACCTCTAAAAACCTAAGCACGGCTGAGCTTAAAGCGCTGACTGAAGCTTATCGTAATAAGCTACTGGCAACACCGAGGATTCCTATCGTTACGGTGACTGGATTTTCTAAACATCAGCTACAGGTTTTAATCAACCCTGATACCCAGCTAAAGTATCAATTAAGCGTTCAAGACATCGCCAACCTAATTGCCGCGCAAGCGGTTGAACTTCCCGCAGGAACGCTTGAAGGTAGTGAAACCTCTTATCAAATCCGCTTTGATAATGCGCGAAAAACTGCCGACGAATTAGCAGATTTAGTGATTATAAACTCACTCAACGGAGGTGAGATTAGACTTGGCGATATTGCACGCATAGAGGACAAATTTGAAAAAAGAGAGGACCGCATTGAGCTAAATGGCTTGCCTGCAGGTGTTTTACAAGTCAGTAAAAATACAACTGACGACACGCTAAAAGTGTTTGATGCAATGGTGGCATTTGTCGAAGCGGAAAATAGAATTCTACCCAAAGGCACAAAGCTAACCATCACCAACGACGGTGCATCCTTAGTGCGTGACCGTCTTAAGCTTTTATTAAAGAATGGTTGGCAAGGTTTATTGCTAGCGGCATTTGCTCTATTTCTATTCTTCAATTGGCGCTACACCTTTTGGGTCGCGCTGGGCTTACCTATTTCATTCTTGGGTGGTTTGGCGATGATGGTGATGTTTGGCGTCACCATTAATATGATTTCGATGATTGCCCTGCTCATGGCGATTGGTATTCTAATGGACGATGCCATTGTACTTTCTGAAAGTATTGCGCATGAACATAAAAAGGGAAAATCGCCACAACAGGCCGCTATTGATGGCACTCAGAGAGTTCTTGCTGGCGTTTTTGCCTCTTTCCTAACCTCGGCCTTTCTATTCGGTAGTTTGCTTATGATGAAGGGTGATATGGGTCAAATCCTCGGCGTATTACCGGTGGTTTTATTATCCGTTATAACCATTAGTTTGCTTGAAGCCTTTTTGGTATTGCCGCATCACTTAATGCGTTCACTAGAACATACGCACCATAAAGAACCGCCAAAATTACGTGTGTTATTTGAAAAGGGTTTTAGTTCTTTGCAAGAAGGTGTAGGCAAGGTTGCTGATATTGCTATCGACTTTCGTTACATTACTGTCGGTATCGCTTTAGCCATGCTGGTTTTTTCTGTGGGACTAATTGTTACTGGCACGGTTAAATTCAAGGCTTTCCCTGATCTTGAAGGCAATACGGTAGATGCGCGTGTTCTTTTGCCACAAGGTACGCCGCTGAGAGAAACAGAAAAAGTCATGGCTACAATACTTGCCGGCTTGGATCGTACCATGGAGGAGCTGAATAAGAATGAGCCTGAACCTTTGGTTAAAAATGTACAACTCAGCTATGGGGTACACGGTGATGTGCCAGAAAATGGAACTCATCTAGCAACGCTTAGTTTGGATTTATTAAGCACCGAAATCAGAAACACCCAGATGGCAGAGTTCACTAGTTTATGGCGCAAAAATAGCGGTGACTTACCCAATGTGATTAGTGTGCAATTTAGAGAAGCCAAGATAGGTCCTGCAGGTCGTGCTATAGAAATTCGCTTGAGCGGGCAAGATTTGGATAAGCTTTCAAGCGCATCGTGGGAGCTACAAAACTGGTTACGCGGTTATGATGGTGTATCAAACTTATTGGATGATTTACGCCCCGGAAAACCACAGTACACCATACAGTTAAAACATGGCGCACTTGCAGCAGGTGTAGATTCTCGCAGTATTTCAGCACAGCTTCGATCGGCTTATCAAGGTTCAAAGATCAGTGATATTTACAAAGGTCGGGAAGCCTATGAAATTGTCGCCAAGCTTGATAGCAAACCAACCCAAGAAATTAGTGACTTTGACAACCTCACCGTATTCTCCAAAAAAGGAGAGCCAATCCCGCTGAGTAGTATTGCAATCGTTACTGAGAAGCGCGAATTTGCGCGTATCGCACATTACAATCACAAGCGCACGATTACCATTTATGGCGATGTAGATGCGCAGATTGCCAACACGTCCGAAATCATTGCATCGGTTGAAAAAAACATTCTGAAGAACTTGGAAGAACGTTATCCAGAAATTACCTTTGGCTTAAAAGGTGAAGTTGAAAGTGGCAATGAAACTCAGCTTTCCATATTAACAGGCTTCGGTTTGGGTGCGCTGGGCGTGTTTCTATTGCTCAGTTTAATCTTCCGTAACTACCGCGAGCCTGCGATTGTTATGTTGAATATTCCACTCGCGCTGATCGGTGCAGTTTGGGGGCATTTAATTATGGGCTTGGATTTTACCCTGCCAAGTATGATTGGTTTTGTATCGCTTGCGGGCATCGTGGTGAATGACTCAATTTTATTAGTGGTGTTCGTGAAGCATCACGTAGAAGAGGGCGCAGCCTTACACGATGCTGCAAAACTTGCGGTACGTGATCGCTTCCGAGCAATCTTCTTAACTTCAGTCACCACCGTTGCAGGTATGACACCATTGTTATTTGAAACCAGCACACAGGCTCTAGTTTTAGTACCTCTTGTTACCAGTATCGTCTTTGGTATGTTGACGTCTACGCTATTAATTATGTTTGTTTTACCCGCGATGTACGGGATTATGGAAGATATTGGCTTTGTAAAATTAAGGGTAAAATCTTTAACTGATGGCGGGACTCATAAAGCCATCGAAGCCACGTAAAAGGAATATCAGTAAAAACAAGAAGCATAGGATTCTGGGTTATATCTGCAATAGCCGTAGCTTTTGGTGTACTCACACTTAAATCCAGTGGCGAAGTATTATTTGTGAATGGTGCGGGCAGAGAAGCTGCGGGTAATTTCGTGCCGTTTGATGTGTGGTTTAACTTTTTAATGGGCTTTGTTTACATTGTTGCGAGTATTGGTTTATGGCGGCAACAATCGTGGGGAGTATGGCTGGCTATGTTTACTGCTGCGGCAACGCTTATCGTGTTTGCCATTTTTGGAATACACATCTTGCAAGATGGTTTGTACGTGCAAAGAACTATTAGCGCAATGACATTGCGCTCTGGCGTTTGGTTAGTCATTTCAGTATTTGCCTACTGGAAAATCACTCAACCAGTTAGAGTTGTCCGGTTGATCAGGGTGGTTTAGGAATGGGGCCAGAGGGTAGTGACATATACGCTGAAGGATTATTGATACCACCTTGCACATTGGTAGAGGCAGGCGAGATGGCCATCGCTGAGGTACCCAATGGCGTCTATCTTAGTTCATTGATAGTTGATGGTTATGAATCTGATATAGAACTTAAGGCGACACTAACAATATCTGATTGTGACATGCTGCTTGATTTCGAGGGTACAGATCCTTGCTCACAAAAAGGCATTAACGTGCCGCTCAACTATGCGACTGCCTACTCTGTATTTGCACTACGTTGCATCGTCGGTTCTGATATTCCCAACAACGCCGGTTCGCTTGCACCGTTTCGGGTGGTAGCGCCAGAAGGATGCATCCTTAATGCACAAGCGCCAGCACCGGTCGCGATGCGACATACCATCGGGCAACTTACACCTGATCTTGTTTATGGTTGTTTGCATCAAGCGCTGCCCGAGAGAGTCCCTGCCGAGGGTGCATCATGTATGTATGACTTGCCGCTGCGCAGCACACCCGAAGCTGCCCAGGGCGACGGCCATCAATTTGCTATCGAGCTAGTGTTTAATGGGGGTACCGGCGCGCGCGCGCGTAAAGACGGGCTATCGGTTACGGCGTTCCCAAGCGGTGTATGGGGCAGCCAGGTTGAAACGACCGAGTCGGTAGCAGCTGTTTTGATTAAAAAACGCGAGCTGCGTATTGATAGCGGTGGCGCGGGGCGTTACCGAGGTGGTTTGGGTCAACGCATTGAGCTTCAACCCTCGGGTGGTGATGATATTTTGTTATTTTTATCGCTTGAGCGCATTCGATTTGCGGCGCGCGGCAGAGATGGTGGCAAAGCGGGTGCAGTTGGACGGGTGAGTATCGGCACTGATGGCGAGCCCTTACCAAGCAAAGGCTTGATTCGCATTCCGGCAAACGAAACACTGATTTTTGAAACACCGGGAGGGGGTGGCATGGGTGATCCGCAAGCGCGAGACGCAGAGCTATTGGCAACTGATATCCGCGACGGTTTAGTCTCAGAACAAAGCGCTAAGCTGGATTATCGTTAGAACAACGCCACTCCATGCAGTGACTCCCACCAACAAGCGAAGTAGTTAACGGAATCATACGACTATGAACAATAATGATCTAGAGAATAGTGTTCACCACGAAACGCTTACCGCAACAGCACTTGGCTGGGTGGATGAGGCAACCGATGCGATGGCGTTACCACTGCGGCCATCAACATCCTTTCTTCGCGATCCCAAACAGCTCGATAGAGCAGGCAGAATATTTACTCGCGATGATAATCCTACATTCTCACAGCCAGAAGCCTTAATCAACAAACTTGAGGGTGGTATCGGTTGTTTGTTATATGCGTCAGGCATGGCAGCGATCACATCCATCTTTCAACGCTTGCAACCTGGTGATCATATCGTTTTGCCTAGCTTGGTGTACTCAGGGCTGCGTGATTGGGTAAAAACGCACGGGCTACGATGGAGCTTACAGGTGACGTATGTGGATGATTGCGCTGCGCAAACACTACAAGGGGCGATGCAACCAGGGCGAACAAAGCTAGTTTGGTTAGAAACTCCGAGTAATCCTACATGGAATATAACGGATATTTCAGCGGCCTCGATGGTTGCTCATGCAGCCGGTGCGCTGGTGGCCATTGATAATACGGTGTCGACACCGAATTCTTACACGGCCCATAGAACATGGCGCTGATATCGTCGTGCATTCGTGTTCTAAGTATATGAATGGGCATGGGGATCTAATCGCTGGTGCTACGGTTGTTGCCCCTCAACACGAAGCGATATTTCAAGAGTTACAACAGCTGCGTAATGAGTATGGTGGGGTGTTGGGCAGTTTTGAGTCTTGGTTACTGCTACGTGGCATGCGCACCCTTTCATTAAGGGTAAAAGCAGCGTCGGAATCAGCGATGTTGCTTGCTCAGTTCTTGCAATCATCAGCAACCGTTGAAGAAGTGATGTATCCCGGTTTGGCAGATCACCCCTTGCATGATGTTGCTGTTAAGCAGATGTCAGATGGGTTTGGTGGCATGCTTTCATTTAGAGTTAGAGGAGGCGAGCAGGCGGCAAAGTTGTTAGCCAGTAAGGTTCGCGTGTTCCGGCAAGCCATTTCGTTTGGCAGTACAAAATCCGTTATTGAGCATCGCGCTGGTATGGAAAAACCGGACTCACCCACACCGCGCGATATGCTTAGAGTGTCAATTGGATTGGAAGACGCGCAAGATATATTTGATGATCTGCAGCAAGCACTCGATACCGTTGCTGCGAGTAAATGAGGTTATAACCGTGAACGATAAAATTGAGTTTGCACCAAGAAACACCCGTATCGGTTTGATTGTTCCGTCCTCCAATACTAATGTTGAGCCTGACTTTGTCATGCTCAGCCCAGTTGGTGTGACTATTCACATAGCTCGCAGTGGTGGATATGATGTGAATATTATTCCGGACTCTGCACAGATGCAGCGATTTGCGCGGCACTCCTTAGATCAAAACCTAAATGACTTACGCGACGCACGTGTCGATATTATCGCCTATGGCTGCACATCCGCTACCTTGTCGGAAGGCCCAGAGTTTGACGCGCAATTTTGTAAAGAGCTAGAAGATAAAGCGGGAGTGTCAGCAGTGACCACGGCAGGTGCGTTGCTTGAAGCCATTAATGCAGTCGGTGCTAAGCGAGTAGCGTTTACATCGCCCTATGTTAAAGCGTTGAGCGCGGAAGCCGTTTCGTACTTAATAAAAAATGATATTGATGTTGTTAATGAGGTGGTATTTGAGCGCGAGCTTAATAGCCTTGAGCAAAATGCATTGACGCCACAGGATGCCTACGACATGGCACTCAAAGCCGATCACCCGCATGCCGAGGCGATTGTTATTTCATGCACTGATTTCCGCGCACTTGAAGCC
>JAZGEF010000039.1:0-175802 GCA_036478595.1 Granulosicoccaceae bacterium | reverse complement strand
TCACCGACAAAACCTGAGGTGCCCGGTAAGCCTGCATTGGCCATTGCAAAGAACACCATAAACGCGCCAAAAATAGGCATGGTGTTGATAACACCACCGTAGGCACTAATCTCACGGCTGTGCACTCTGTCGTACATCACGCCAACACATAAGAACATCGCGGCTGATATAAAACCATGCGATATCATTTGCATCATCGCGCCTTCGAGGCCAAGTGCTGCACCATCTGGGTCTTGTGATACCACCAAGCGGAAAGCGATAAATATACCAAGGGTGACAAAACCCATATGCGATATCGATGAATACGCAATTAATTTTTTCATGTCGTTCTGCGCTAAGGCCACAAAACCGATATAGACGATCGCTATCAACGATAAGACGATCATCAGCATGTCTAACTGGGCAGCAGCATTGGGCGTAATCGGTAAGCTGAAACGCAGAAAGCCATACCCCCCCATTTTAAGCATGATGGCTGCTAACACCGCGGAGCCAGCAGTCGGTGCCTCAACGTGCGCATCAGGGAGCCAGGTGTGCACAGGGAACATCGGTATTTTGACTGCAAACGCCACCAGGAAAGCCAAAAACACCCATACCTGTGGCTTTTGCGCCAGAGGCAGTACGTGCATGTCTAAAATACTAAAGCTGCCCCCTACCTGATATAAGTAGATCAGCGCTATCAGCATAAACACCGAACCTAAAAACGTATACAAGAAGAATTTGATAGTGGCATAGACGCGATTTGGCCCACCCCAAATACCGATGATTAAAAACATTGGTATCAGTGTGGCTTCAAAGAAGATGTAAAACAAAATCGCATCAAGAGCTGAGAACACACCAATCATCAGGCCAGTCATGATTTGGAAAGCACCCATATATAAGGCGGGCCGATCTTTAATGACTTCCCAGGCCGATATCACCACAATCACATTGATCATTGCCGTTAACACAATCAATGGCATCGAAATTCCATCGACACCGAGCGAGTAATTAATATCAAACATCGGTAACCAGGCAAACAACTCAGCAAATTGCATGTCCGATGTGGTTCGATCAAAATTAAGGTACAGCGGTAGGCTCAACAATAAGGTTAGTCCCGACACCACAGCCGCAAACGGACGTGATCGCGAATCGCCTAAGACAACTATCGCTATACCGCCAACTATGGGTAGCCAGATAAGCAAGCTCAGTAAGTGAGTCACGATAGGCTTCCTGTTTTTTGTGGATTGGCAGTCATCGTAGAGTTGTTATTTGCAGCAGCCATCATGTAAACAAGAACCATGTCAGCATTGCCAATAATCCCAGAATCATCGCGAATGCATAGTGGAACAGAAAGCCTGTTTGCATAAATCGAGCGATACCGGAAAGGCTGCCTATTTTGCTAGCCGAGCCATTAACCAAGGCACCATCAATCAAGGTTTGATCGCCCTTCTTCCAGAAGAATCGCCCGAGGCCAACACTGCCACCAGCGAAGACCAACTGGTTAAAATCATCAAATCCATATTTGTTACTAAGTAGGCGGTGCAGAAAGCCAAGCTTGTCATGTAAGAAGGCTGGTATTGACGGCATGATCAGATAGAACAAGCAAGCGGTAAACACACCAGCTGCAGCCAGATACAAGGGCACAGTAGCAATACTGTGTTTAACCATGGCTAGCGGGCCGTGTGTAGTGTCTGCAACCGCTTTAACCACATCATGCTCAGGCGCAACAAAGATGGCACTGCCAAAATAATCACCAAAGCCAACGTTCATCAGTGTCATACCACCAATCAATACTGACGGTATAGCTAGCAATATTAACGGCCACGTAACAACCCGTGGTGGTTCATGTGCATGCTCAGCGGTGTGCTTATCCATGCGGGTTTCACCGTGGAATACCAAGAAGAACAAACGAAAGGAATAAAACGCCGTGATAAACACACCAGACAACACCGCGTAGTACGCGACCCTGGCACCGGGTATGGTTGAATGATGCACTGCTTCAATGATCAAATCTTTTGAAAAGAAACCGGACAAACCGGGAAAACCAATCAAAGCCAGCGAGCCAATCAATGACGTCCAATACGTGATCGGCATGTACTTGCGTAGGCCACCCATCTTGCGGATATCTTGCTCATGATGCAACGCGATGATGACTGAGCCAGCTGCTAAGAACAATAATGCCTTAAAGAAGGCGTGTGTCATAAGGTGAAAAATAGCCGCCGAATAGGCCGAGACGCCAAGCGCGACAGTCATATAGCCCAATTGCGATAAGGTTGAATAGGCCACAATCTTCTTAATGTCGTTTTGCACAATACCGATCAGCCCCATAAAGAAGGCAGTGATCGAACCAATAATCAGGATAAAGCTTAGTGCCGTTTCAGACAATTCAAATAAGGGCGACATGCGCGCCACCATAAAGATACCGGCCGTAACCATGGTGGCAGCGTGTATCAACGCTGAGATAGGGGTTGGGCCTTCCATTGAATCAGGTAGCCAAACATGTAATGGCACCTGAGCAGATTTACCCATCGCACCAATAAATAATAATATGCAGATCACCGTGATAGCAGACCATTCAGCACTACCCACAATGTTCATGGTCTGCCCAGCAATTGTGGGAGCTGCATTAAAGGCATCGAAGTAATCCAGGCTGCCGGTGTAATACACCACACCCGCTATACCTAAAAGAAAACCGAAATCCCCGACTCGATTAACCAGGAACGCTTTCATGTTGGCAAAGATGGCGGTGTCTTTTTTAAACCAAAAGCCGATCAGCAAATACGAGACCAGGCCCACCGCCTCCCAGCCAAAAAATAACTGCAGGAAGTTGTTCGACATAATCAGCATTAACATCGAAAACGTAAATAACGAAATGTAACTGAAAAACCGCTGATAGCCTGGGTCATCGACCATATAGCCAATGGTGTAAATGTGCACCATCAATGATACGAATGTTACTACCAGCATCATTAACACGGTGAGATTGTCGATTAGGAAACCAATTTCGAATCGAATACCACCACTCACCATCCAGATGTACAGGGACTCGTTAAAGGCCTCAGCGCCGCCTAACACATGCCGTTGAAACACAACAAGCGAGAGCAAAAATGCAATCGCTACACCAGCAATGGTAATGCGATGGCTATTAGTACGGCCGATCTTGCTACCAAAGAAGCCAGCAATGATGGCAGCCAGCAATGGTGCTACGGGTACAAGAGTGTAGAGTAGTTTCATGGCCTACCCCTTCAGCTGATCGAGATCGGCAACGTTGATCGTTTGCCGGTTGCGGAACAGCACCACTAATATGGCTAAGCCAATAGCGGCTTCAGCCGCGGCAACTGTCAGTATAAAAAACACGAATATCTGACCAGCGTCGTTGCCTAAAAAGTGCGAGAAAGCAACGAAGTTCATATTGACTGATAGCAACATCAGTTCGATGCACATCAGCAATATAATCACATTTTTGCGATTAAGAAAAATACCGACCACACTTAAACTAAACAGTATGGCGCCGAGCGTCAGGTAATGTGACAGTGAAAGCATGCCTTATCTATTCCGCTGTTCAGTAGTTTCGGAGGCCATTTTGACCACGCGTAAACGATCGGCTTTGGTAACGCTAATTTGATCAGCCGGCTTTTGGTACTTGGTGTCTGGGCGACGGCGCATCGTCAGCGCTATTGCTGCAACGATAGCGACAAGCAAAATTATGGCGGCAATTTCAAATTGGAACAGATATTCGCTATACAACAACTTGCCCAATGCTTCAGTATTGCTGTAGTCAGCCGCCGCCGCAGATGCTGGCGCCGGAAACGTATCCGATTTAAAAGAGCGCGTAATCAACAGCACCATTTCAATAAACATAATCGCACCCACCAACAACCCTATTGGTAAATATTTAACGAAGCCTTCACGTAATGGTTCAACATTAACGTCCAAC
Organism: Granulosicoccaceae bacterium; assembly: GCA_036478595.1. Taxonomy (GTDB): domain Bacteria; phylum Pseudomonadota; class Gammaproteobacteria; order Granulosicoccales; family Granulosicoccaceae; genus Granulosicoccus. The sequence continues at coordinate 171,886 of JAZGEF010000039.1, read as the reverse complement.
ATCATCACAACAAAGAGAAACAACACCATCACCGCACCGACGTACACCAGTACGAGTGTAATCGCTAAGAACTCAGCTTCGAGTAGCAACCAAATTCCTGCGCAACTGAAAAAAGTTAGCACCAAGAACATGGCAGCAAATACCGGGTTGCGAACCGACACAACACGCGATGCAGCAAACACGGTTATCGCTGCAAACACATAAAATATAAAAGATTCAAAGTTCACGTATATCGCCTATCGAAATGCCGCGTCAGCTGCACGATCCGCAGCAATCTGCGCTTCGTTCTTATCGCCAATTGCCAGCAATTTGTCTTTAGTCATAATCTGTTCACCGCGATTTTCGAAGTGATATTCAAAAATACGAGTCTCGACAATCGAATCAACCGGGCAAGCCTCTTCGCAGAATCCGCAAAAAATACATTTAAATAAATCGATGTCGTAGCGAGTGGTACGACGGGTACCATCATCGCGTTGCTCAGATTCAATAGTAATAGCCAACGCAGGGCAAACTGCTTCGCAAAGTTTGCAAGCAATACAACGCTCTTCCCCATTGGGGTAGCGACGCAAAGCATGCAGGCCACGAAAACGATGAGACTGCGGTGTCTTTTCTTCGGGGTACTGAATAGTAACGCCGCCATAAATAAAGTACTTGCCCGTTAATCTCATGCCCTTAAGCAATTCCCACAGGGTAAAGCTTTTAACGTATTTTGATATTTGCCCGGTCATGATTTTAGCCTCTCACCTGAAACCACGGACCAATGCCGTAGTAAATGGCCACACCGATAACCGCAATCCATATGATTGTGACGGGTATAAACACCTTCCAACCCAAGCGCATAATTTGATCGTAGCGATAGCGCGGGAAAGTAGCTCGGAACCACAAAAAGAGAAATAAGCAGAATGTGGTTTTTATCAAGAACCAATGTATGCCATCACCCCATCCATCTATAGGAGACATCCATCCGCCAAGAAACATGATTGAGGTAAGAGCCGCAATCATGATCATATTGGCGTATTCAGCCAAGAAGAAGACGGCGAACGCCATACCTGAATAATCGACGTGAAAACCTGCGACGATTTCTGATTCGCCTTCCGCTACATCAAACGGTGCCCGGTTAGTCTCTGCAACGCCTGAGATAAAGTACACAACGGCGAGCGGAAGCAACGGAATTAGGAACCAGCTAAAAAAACCGCCTGACTGCGCGCGAACGATATCGCCCAAGTTAAGACTGCCTGCAACCATCAGCACACCAATTAATGCAAAGCCCATGGCTATTTCGTAGGCAACGATTTGCGCTGCTGATCGCATTGCGCCAAGAAACGCATATTTAGAATTAGATGCCCAACCAGCGATGATCACACCGTAAACACCAATCGATGTCATGGCCAATACATAAAGAAGGCCAGCGTTTAGATCAGCCAATACCCAACCATCTGCAAATGGGATAACTGCCCAAGCCGCCAGTGCTGGCGCCAAAGATAAAATAGGCGCGACCAGAAACAAAAAGCGTGATGAGTTAGTTGGGATGATGACTTCTTTTGTCATCAGCTTGAACATATCAGCAAACGGTTGACCCATGCCTTTCCAGCCCACCCGATTCGGGCCAACACGAACTTGCATTCGACCGATAACTTTTCGTTCGGCCAATGTTAGGTAAGCGACACATATAATTAGCGGCAACATCACAGCCACTATTTTAAGCAGCGTTACTACCGTGAGTATCAGAGCATCAACCATCAGCCTTTACTCACTTGAATTGGACCAAACAAATCACCTAGGCTTTGAGTTTGCGGCAAGCCTGTCGGTACCCAAACACATGCATCAGGCACGCTGTTGTCAGCTTTGACAGGTAGCGTAACAACGCCATTGCCTTGTTGCACTTTTACCGTGTCGCCATCTTTGATGCCTAGCTTTTGCAACAGGGTATCGGCCATAACCGCAAACGCTTGCTTGCCGTCACTTGAATTTTGTAACGGTTGCGAACGCCTTACCAAGGCGTCAGTTGCATAGATTGGCGTTTCGCCCGCGCGGAGCAGTTTCGCCTTTTCAGGTGCTTGGTAATTAATTTTGCTACTGGTAACAGACAAATTATCCAGCTGTACCTGGCCGCATTGCTGTTGCACCTCCTTTGTAATCACTTCAGGGCTATCAAAGTTAAAACCATCCAGTGATAATTTTTCGGCTAGTACGCGCATGATCTTCCATGCTGGCCGTGCATCACCTGGCGGTGTTGCTACACCCTTTACGGTTTGCCATGCACCCGTAGCATTAACAAATGTGCCATAACATTCAGGAAATTGCGCCATTGGCAACACCACAGTGGCATGCTCACTCACACTGCTACTCATGTATGAACTGATAGCAACAACATGAGCAGCCTTTGAAAGCGCTTGCACGGCTTGTGCAGGATTGGCCGCATCAAATTCCAGTTCTGCTGCTAGCAACAAGTATCGCTTCTTACCCGTTGTGAGCATATCCGCAGCATTTTGCCCTGCCTCTGTCGTTGCGCTTGCTGTCGCCACTACAGCCTTACCACCCGGGCCACGATGCGGTACTACACCTGCTAACCATGCACCCGCCGTATTTGCACGCTCTGGCAACAATGATAATGTACTGTTAGTCGCTTTGGCCAATGCCGCAGCTAAGTAATGTAAAGCGGAATACGATGGATGTTGAACTGAAATGTTACCTAGCATCACCGCACCACGTTCCGCCTTGATTAGATCTTCGGCAATTGATTTGTGTTGTGCTTGCACATCCGGCGAACCAGCATCACTGAGCGCCGATACATCAGCACCTGCCGCGACCGCAATCGACAAAAGTTCGTCAACCATACGATCAGCACGAGTAGCAATTGACATTGCAGCATCAAAATGCAATGGGAATGCACGAGGATTAAGAAAACTAATTCGACCGCCAGCCATTGCAGACTTACGCAAACGAAGAGCCGCCAACGGTTGGTCTTTGCGAATATTGGATCCGATGAGCAATGCCGCACCAAGCGATTCAAGATCAGCCAGCTGCATCCCTAACCATGGCATCACTGGCGCATCACCTTGTGCTGAACAATCGCTCTGCCCTAAGCGATGGTCAATATTATTAGTGCCGAGTGCTCGACCCAACTTTTGCGCAAGGTATAGCTCTTCAAGGGTAGCACTAGCTGATGCCAACACTCCGAGCTCTTGTCCACCGTCTTTTAGAGCATCCGCAGCCGCATCGAGTGCCGTTGACCAATCCGTAGCTTGCAACTGACCATTAAGTCGAACCATTGGGACCGTTACTCGTTCTTCACTTTTAAGACCGGCATAGCTAAAGCGATCTCGATCAGCTATCCATACTTCGTTAATGGCTTCGTTGTCACGTGGTACCACGCGATTAATGGTGTTGCCATCTAGATGTACGAAGGTATTAGCTCCGACAGAATCATGAGCCGATATTGACGGCTGCTGTCGAAGCTCCCATGCCCGTGCGGTAAAACGGGATGGACGTGCAGTGAGCGCACCCACAGGGCAAATATCAATGACGTTACCGGATACTTCAGAGACAACAGATTTTTCAATATAGGTACCGATCCGTACGTTCTCGCCTCTGCCTGTTGCACCCAGCTCGCGAATACCTGCGATCTCTTCACCAAAACGTACACAACGCGTGCAGTGAATGCAGCGCGTCATTTCAGTTGCGATCAAGGGACCAATGTATTTGTCCATCACAACGCGTTTGCCTTCGGTGTATTGCGAGGCGCTTCCGCCATAAGCCATGGCAACGTCTTGTAATTCGCACTCACCGCCTTGATCGCATATTGGGCAATCAAGCGGATGGTTAATTAACAAGAATTCCATTGTGCCTTGCTGAGCTTCGCGCGCAAGCTTTGACTTGGTTTTAACAATCATGTCAGGCATGCACGGCGTAGCACATGCAGGCAATGGCTTTGGTGCTTTTTCAACCTCCACTAAGCACATGCGGCAGTTAGCCGCCACCGAGAGTTTCTTGTGATAACAAAACCGTGGCACATCAATACCCGCAGCGTCAGTTACCTCAATCAGCATCTGCCCTTTACGTGCAGATAACTCCTGGCCATCAACCGTTATTTTTATGTCGTCGCTCATATGCTATCGCTTAAGCTACTTCACCCAAGCGCTCGCCCACCAGGCTGCGCTTGTGCTCAATGTAGTATTCGAATTCAGGACGGTAGTGTTTAACAAAACTCTGCACCGGCATAGCCGCTGCATCCCCTAGCGCACAAATGGTACGGCCGGCGATCTTGCCTGCTACGTCTTCTAGTTTGTCGATATCTTCTGGCAAGCCCTGCCCTTCCACAATGCGCGTTAACATTCGGTAGAGCCAACCAGTGCCTTCACGACATGGCGTGCATTGCCCGCACGATTCCGAAAAGTAGAAACGTGATAGACGGCGCAGCGCTTTAACCATATCGGTTGTTTCGTTCATTACGATGACCGCACCAGAACCCAACATTGATCCAACACCACCAATGGAGTCGTAATCCATATTGGTATTCATCATCATCTCACCTGGAACGACAGGTACTGACGAACCACCCGGTATAACCGCTTTGAGTGGGATGCCATCTTTCATGCCGCCTGAAAGTTCAAGCAATGCACTAAAGGGTGTACCGAGATTAATTTCAAAGTTGCCCGGCTTTGCAACATGGCCCGATACTGAAAAACATTTTTGCCCGCCAGCTTTGTCGATACCCATATCGGCAAACCACTGCCCACCGTTACGGATGATTGACGGCACTGATGCAACAGACTCAGTGTTATTGATCGTCGTAGGCTTACCATATAAACCATAGTTAGCCGGGAACGGTGGTTTAAAACGCGGCTGGCCTTTTTTACCCTCTAATGATTCAAGCAATGCGGTTTCTTCACCGCAGATATAGGCACCCGCGCCAAGTGTGCCGATCACGTCAATATCAACACCACTGCCTTTAATGTTCTTACCAATAAAACCTTTGTCGTAACCCATCTGGAGCGCTTCCATAAAGCGCTGGTAAGGTTCATCCATAAATTCGCCACGCATGTAGTTGTAACCCACTGATGCGCGTATTGCGTAGCAACCAATCAACATGCCCTCAACCAATGCGTGAGGGTTAAATCGAATAAGATCGCGATCCTTACACGTGCCTGGCTCTGATTCATCAGAGTTAACAACGAAGTAGCTTTGCGGAGACTCTTTAGGCATAAAGCTCCACTTGAGCCCCGTGGGAAAGCCTGCACCACCACGACCACGTAAACCTGATGCCTTAACAACATCCACTACTTCATCCGGGGTCATCTTTTCGTCAATGATTTTTTGCCATGCTTGGTAACCGCCGACCTTGAGATAATTCTCGTAAGTCCAGGGTTGATCAAACTGCAATGTGGTGTAGCACACCTGATTTTGTAGTAACTCGCTCATAGCGGTTCTATTTATTCCAGCGCGTCGAGGATCTCATCTACCGAGTCGGTAGTAAGATTCGTGTGATAAACATGATTAACCTGCATCATCGGGCCGCCTGAGCATGCGGCTAAGCATTCCTCTTCAACCTTCAAAAAGATGCGTCCATCTTCTGTACTCTCACCCAGTTTTATACCGAGTTTGTTTTCTACGTGTTGCACGATGCTGTCAGACCCCATCAACATGCAACTGATATTGGTGCATATCGCGACATTGTTACGTCCACAAGGTTTGGTTTCGTACATCGAGTAAAAACTTGCAACCTCGTACACAGCAATCGGCGCCATATCGAGCATCACGGCTACTGCGTCCATCAACTCTGTAGTTAAAAAGCCTTTGTTTTGATGTTGAGCCGCACTTAGCGAACCCAACACAGCACTTTGTTTTTGATCCTCAGGATAACGACTCACCCAATCGGCAATTTCTTCGAGAGTGTGCGCGTTAAGCACCTTTGCCGGATCTGGCAAGGTGATATCTGATGGAGTCGAAGTCATCGGTCAATCTCTCCAAACACGATGTCTTGTGTACCAATTATCGCAACGACATCGGACAACATATGGCCACGTGCCATTTCATCGAGTGCTGCTAGGTGCGGAAACCCTGGCGCACGTACTTTTAACCGGTAAGGTTTATTAGCACCATCTGACACGATGTAACAACCGAACTCACCCTTTGGATGTTCAACCGCTGCATAGGCATCACCTACTGGCAAACAAAAGCCTTCGGTGAACAATTTAAAGTGGTGGATAAGTGCTTCCATATCGCCTTTCATATCGGCGCGACGAGGTGCTGAAATTTTGTGATCTTCGGTGATGATCGGGCCTGGGTTATTACGTAACCATTCACTACACTGCCTGATAATATTATTGGACTGGCGCATTTCTTCTACGCGCACCAGGTAGCGATCGTAGCTGTCGCCATTGGTACCAAGCGGGATATCAAAATCGATCTTGTCGTATACTTCGTACGGCTGTTTTTTACGCAAATCCCACTCAATACCTGAGCCACGCAGCATCGGGCCAGTAAAGCCTAATTGAAGTGCACGCTCTGGTGTAACTACGCCGATACCAACGGTTCGCTGCTTCCAAATACGATTGTCAGTTAGCAGTGTTTCGTACTCATCGACTAGCTTTGGAAAACGAACCGTGAAGTCATCAAGGAAATCCAAAAGGGAACCTTGGCGATTACTATTCATTTTCTTGGCATTGCTCTTACTGCGCCAGCGCGACTCAGTGTACTGCGGCATGATATCCGGTAAGTCGCGCGCTACTCCGCCTGGGCGGTAATAGCTTGCGTGCATCCGTGCACCTGACACTGCTTCGTAGCAATCCATGAGATCTTCTCTTTCACGAAAGCAATACAGAAACATCGACATCGCACCAACATCAAGCCCGTGAGCACCTAACCACATTAAGTGGTTTAGGATACGAGTGACTTCATCAAACATCGTGCGAATATACTGAGCGCGTAACGGTACTTCGCAACCCAGTAGTTTTTCGATTGCCAAAACGTAGCCGTGCTCGTTGCACATCATGGATACATAATCTAGGCGATCCATATAACCGATAGTTTGGTTATATGGCTTACTTTCGGCTAATTTTTCGGTACCACGATGCAACAAACCAATATGCGGATCAGCGCGCTCAATAACTTCGCCGTCCATCTCTAACACTAGGCGTAATACACCGTGTGCAGCAGGATGCTGCGGACCAAAATTAAGTGTGTAATTGCGAATCTCAGGCATTAGCTTGCCTCCGCTGCGTCGTCGGCATTACTGCCACCGATGGCAGGCACATCTCTAGCGTAGCGACTATCTTCACGAATAACGCGAGGCACCAGTACCCGAGGCTCAATTGAAACGGGCTCGTACACCACGCGTTTTTTAATCGGATCAAAGCGCATTTCTACGTTACCGATTAATGGGAAATCTTTGCGGAACGGATGCCCAACAAAACCGTAGTCAGTGAGGATACGGCGCAGATCGTTATGGCCATCAAACAGAATGCCGTACAAATCAAACGCTTCACGCTCGTACCAGTCAGCACAGGCATATTGAGCGGTGACAGAAGGCACTATTGGAAAATCGTTATCGACAGCGTGGCAACGAATACGCAAGCGCACGTTGTGATCAAGTGAAAGCAAATGGTATACGGCAGCGAAGCGTGGCTGATCAGAATTCGGCAAACCGGTATTGTTACTAAAACTGAGAGTGCCGATTGAGTTAGCATCTACCGCGCGGCTAAAACTTGCAGAACCACCCGTCTCGGTTGACCACTCTGTCTCACCAAAGGTAGCGTAATCAACTCCACATAAATCGCTCATCTGTTTAAACGATAGAGTTGGATCGTCGTGCAACACTTGCAAGGTATCTAGCAAGTTGTCGGGTGCGATATCGATGCAAAGCATATCAACGCACTCTTGTGCATTGGCTGCATCGATTACTTCAGCCGGTAGCGCTTGCTGCAAACGTTCTAGTAGGGATTGTGCTTTGGGTTCAGCCGTAACAGACATAAGCTAGCGCGCTATCGTGTTAGTGGTACGGATTTTATTTTGCAGCTGAAGTATTCCGTACATCAGTGCTTCGGCAGTGGGCGGGCAACCCGGTACATACACATCAACCGGAACAATCCGATCGCAGCCGCGCACAACAGCGTACGAATAGTGATAGTAGCCACCACCGTTTGCACACGAGCCCATCGAGATGACCCATTTTGGATCAGGCATTTGATCGTAAACTTTACGGAGCGCTGGCGCCATTTTGTTTACCAGCGTGCCTGCAACAATCATGACGTCCGATTGCCGAGGGCTTGGGCGAAAAATAATACCGAAACGATCCAGATCATATCGAGCTGCACCTGCGTGCATCATCTCGACCGCGCAGCAGGCCAAACCAAATGTCATTGGCCACATAGAGCCCGTACGGGCCCAGTTGATCAGCTTGTCAGCAGAGGTAGTAACAAACCCCTCTTCCAGTACGCCTTCTATTCCCACTCAAGCGCCCCTTTTTTCCATTCGTAGATGAATCCTATAACCAAAATAAACAGGAACAGAGCCATGGCAGCAAAGGCAGCCCCGCTAATACTGTCGAGCACGACAGCCCAAGGGACTAGAAACGCTATTTCAAGATCGAAGATGATGAACAGGATGGCGACAAGGTAGTAACGTACATCAAACTTCATACGTGCATCCTCAAACGCTTCAAAACCGCACTCGTAAGGCGAGTTTTTTTCGGCATTTGGGTTAGATGGGCCTATCAACCGGCCCGCGTTAAGCAGGACAGCACCCAGCCCGAGACCAATCAGAATGAAGAGTAAAACCGGAAAATAATTAGCTAGCATAATAAATCAGTATTTTTGCTGCAATCAACCTGCTAATTATTGCAGATAAATTTCACTTTCACAGCAAAATCGACCTAAATGAATTTAATTAACCAGCATAAGTAATATTCACAGGCCCTCTGATGCGAGCCTGCTTTCAGAGGTGCTTAAAACTCAAGCAAAACTCAATACAAAAAGTGGTGCCGTCGCCCGGACTCGAACCGGGACAGCTTGCGCTACTACCCCCTCAAGATAGCGTGTCTACCAATTCCACCACGACGGCATATTTGTTTTGTACTCAACAATCCTTCTTCAGCCGCCAATTATTCAGCAGGCTTCGGCAAAACTTCTTCAGCCGCCGCTGGCAAAACGGCGTCAGCTTCAGCATCCGTTACACCGCCTGGCAAATCGGTGGCCGCAGGCGCTGCCTCTTCGGTCACAACGCTATCAGTAACACTGCCCAGGTCGCCGCCATCACGCTGAGCCGCAAGATAGAACAGGGTTAGGCTGGTGAGAAAGAACAAGCCTGCCAAAATCGTGGTGAGTTTGGTCAAAAATGAAGCAGAACCTCGAGCACCAAAAACCGTGGATGACGCGCCTGAGCCGAAGGCTGCACCCGCATCAGCGCCCTTGCCGTGTTGGATTAGCACCAGGCCAATAACGCCAATAGCCAAGGCTACATGTATTACTAACGCAATTTGTTGCATAACTATCTCGGTTTAGCTCACGCTTATTAGTTCACGATTACTTTATTCACGCCGTTGCGTGGCAAATGGCAAGAAAATCATCGGCTTTGAGCGAGGCTCCGCCGATCAGACCACCATCAATATCAGTTTGAGAAAATAGCGTAGCCGCATTGTCAGGCTTTACGCTGCCTCCGTAGAGAATGCGAAGTTTATCCGAACAAGCGCTATCTAGCTCGCCTATTTTAGCCCGAATCATCGCATGAACGTCTTGAGCCTGCTCCGAAGAGGCTGTTTTTCCGGTGCCAATAGCCCAAACCGGCTCATAAGCAACGATCACATTATCAAAAGCTTCGATGCCGGCAACATCGAGTAGGGCGTCTAGCTGACTGCCAATCACCGCGTCCACTTGGCCGCTCTCACGCTGCTCAAGCGTCTCTCCTACACATAATATGGGGCACAAACCGGCCTTTTGTACGGCAATCGTCTTGCTAGCAATTAGTTCGCTAGATTCGGCAAAAAGTTGGCGCCGCTCAGAATGCCCAACAATGACATGCGTACAACCAAATTCGACGAGCATCCCAGGGGCCACTTCACCTGTGTACGCACCAGCTTCGAAGGCACTACAGTTTTGCGCGCCCAGCAATAATCCAGAACCTTTTATCGCATTGGAAACATCAGCCAAATGAGCAAACCCAGGACAAATCAGGACATCGGCCTGCCCGTCCAATCCCTTGGCCACACTATTGGCCAGATCAATGCCGGACTCTCGGCTGCCGTTAAGCTTCCAATTTCCCGCAACCATCGTGCGACGACTAGTCAATCTAATTTACCCCTTTTAGATACTGTAAACAAAGTATCAACTTAAGTTTAGTCTAATGCTGCGCCATTCAGTGCGACACTAACGGCATCCGCCACCTGCTGACAAATTTGCTCAACATCTTTTGCATCAACCCCTTCAACCATGACTCTAACCAAGGGCTCGGTACCGGAGGGGCGAAGCAACACTCGACCATTATCGCCAAGTTCAGCTTCGGCCTCTTTTAAAGCATTTTGTATCGCCGGTTGATTATCAAGATTAACCTTTTCTGCAATCGGCACATTAATCAACACTTGTGGATACATCTCTAAATCGCCGAGCAAATCAGCCAGCGGCTTATCACTAACACGCATCACCGCTAATACTTCAAGCGCTGCGACAATGGCATCACCAGTCGTCACTCTATCTAGACAAATAATATGCCCTGAGTTTTCTCCGCCCAACTGCCATTGGTTTTTCTCGAGCATCTCTAATACGTGACGATCGCCAACACCTGCGCGTGCAAATGGGATATCTAGCCTACCAAGAGCGTGTTCAAAGCCTAGGTTACTCATCAGCGTACCGGCAACACCACCTTGCATAAAGCCATCAGATTTTCGCGCACTGGCGATCACATACAAAATTTTGTCACCATCGACAATATCACCGCGATGATCAACCATGATTAAACGATCACCATCACCATCTAGCGCTAAGCCCACATCCGCTTTCTCGAGCAACACATGCGCACGTAGATTATCAGGCGATGTTGCACCACAATCTTGGTTGATGTTCATACCATTAGGCTCCGCGCCTACCGATATCACTGTCGCACCCAACTCATCAAACACCCGATGAGCGATATCGTAAGCCGCACCGTTTGCCGAATCTACAACGATTTTCATGCCCGATAATTTGCGTCCAGCTGGAAAAGTGCTTTTACAAAATTCGATATAACGCCCTGCAGCATCGTCAACTCTCACAGCACGACCAAGCTCAGAAGAATCAACAGTCGTCATATCTTGTTTCATCGCGTCTTCGATGGCGAGCTCAACATCATCGGGCAGTTTAGTACCAGCAGTTGAGAAAAATTTGAGCCCGTTATCGTAGTAAGGGTTATGCGATGCACTAATCACGATACCAGCAGCAGCACGAAACGTGCTGGTGAGATAAGCAACAGCGGGCGTAGGCATGGGCCCAAGCATTCGGCTATTCACACCTGCCGATGCCAAGCCTGCCTCCAACGCTGATTCAAACAGGTAACCCGACACACGGGTATCCTTACCTATCAACACGCTGCGATTGCCTTGCGAGGCCAGCACCTTGCCAGCAGCCCACCCAAGCTTTAAAACGGTTTCGGCCGTCATCGGAAACTTGCCTACGCGACCACGTATACCGTCTGTTCCAAAATAAATTCTCGCCATTACCTAGTCCAATTATTGTTTATGCCGTGATGGCGGCATGTATCCGTATTGCTTGCGCCATCTGTGCAACATCGTGCACCCGAACAATGCTTGCGCCTTGCTCTATACAGCGCAACGCTGCAACCACACTACCTGTGGCGCGATCCGTTTCATCATCACCGAGCATTTGCCCGATCATGCGTTTGCGCGACAAACCGATAAGCACTGGTGCTACGTTTGTCAGGTCGGGCAAACCCTCTATCAAGGCGATGTTGTGCTCTAATGTTTTGCCAAAACCAAATCCCGGATCAATGATTATCTGATCCCTTGCAATACCTGACGCGACACACTGCCCCACCCTTTCTTGCAGAAATTCAAGCACTTCAACGACTACGTTCTGGTAGCTGGGGCTGCTTTGCATGCTGCGAGGCGCACCCTGCATATGCATTAGACATACCGGCAAGCCCGCTTTTGCTACGATTTTCAAGGCATCAGGCTCTTGCAGGGCTCTTACATCATTAATTATTCCAGCGCCGGACTGGCTGACAGCCTGCATGACAGTCGCCTTGCTAGTATCGATCGATACTATGCAATCAAAGCGACTGGATACCGCCTCCAACACCGGCATTACTCTGTCCAGCTCTTGTTGCTCTGGCACATCTGCAGCTCCTGGGCGTGTGGATTCACCACCAATGTCAAGAATATCTGCACCCGCATTGATCAGGTTTTCAGCATGCTGCATCGCAGCATCCAGCCTGACAAACTGACCACCATCTGAAAACGAATCTGGAGTGACGTTAAGTATGCCCATTATCCGCGGCACATCCAAACTCAAGGATTTGCCACCGCAATTTAGTGTCGTGGTTGAATGAGGATTCTTCACAAGGCCCTTACGCAAAAACACCCGCGAGGCGGGTGTTTGCTTATATTAAGCGAATTTTCTTTCTGAGCAACTTAGAGCAGCGCCGGTCGGTGCCCGCAATCTAGTGCAAACCGCTAGGCGCGCCGTCATCAATTGGCCCGTCTTCTTCATCGTCAGACACATCGGGCGTAGAGGTATCGGCATCGTCATTACGCGATGCAGTTACGCCGCCACCTTGCGAATCGTCACCGTCCCAATCTGCAGGCGGCCCCGGCTCCTTACGGTCCATAAGCTTTTCGATTTGGCCGGCATCAATAGTTTCGTACTTAAGCAACGCTTCCGACATCGAATGCAAAATATCTAGGTTATCTTTCAAGATCACTTCTGCACGCTCGTAGTTGTTATCTATCAACAAACGAATTTCTTCGTCAATTGTTTTAACGGTGGCAGCCGACATTGGGTTACCTTTTGATGTCGACTTACCAAGGAACACCTCGCCTTCCTCTTCGCTATAAGCCAACGGGCCAAGCTTGTCAGATAGGCCCCAGCGCGTGACCATGTTTCGGGCAATCTCGGTAGCGCGCTCGATATCACTTGATGCACCCGTTGTGACTTGATCAGCGCCAAAGATTAATTCTTCTGCGATACGACCCCCGTATAAAGTCGCGATTCGGCATTCGAGCTCAAGCTTAGTGTTACTGTATCGATCTTCTTCTGGCAGATACATCGTCACACCCAGCGCACGTCCGCGCGGAATGATTGTCACTTTATACACAGGATCGTGCTCTGGCACTAAGTGGCCGACAATCGCATGCCCAGCTTCGTGATACGCAGTAAGCTTTTTCTCTTTGTCGCTCATCACCATGGACTTACGCTCAGCACCCATCATGATTTTGTCTTTGGCGCGTTCAAAGTTGCCCATATCAACCGTTTTTTGGTTAGCACGAGCTGCAAACAACGCCGCCTCGTTCACCAAGTTGGCAAGGTCAGCACCAGAAAATCCAGGCGTGCCACGAGCAATTAGATCAGGACGCACATCTTCGTCTAATGGCACTTTGTTCATGTGTACGCGCAGTATTTGTTCGCGTCCTCGTACGTCTGGAAGCGGTACCACTACCTGGCGATCAAAACGACCTGGACGTAACAACGCAGGGTCAAGCACGTCCGGACGGTTTGTAGCAGCGATAACGATAACGCCTTCATTGCCTTCAAAGCCATCCATCTCAACCAACAATTGGTTTAACGTTTGCTCGCGCTCATCGTGTCCGCCACCAAGGCCTGCACCACGGTGCCGACCGACAGCATCGATCTCATCGATGAAGATAATGCAAGGCGAATGCTTTTTCGCCTGTTCAAACATGTCACGCACACGTGATGCACCAACACCAACAAACATCTCAACAAAGTCAGAACCTGAGATGGTGAAAAACGGTACTTTTGCTTCGCCTGCGATAGCTTTGGCCAGTAAGGTTTTACCCGTACCCGGAGAGCCCACCATCAACACACCACGTGGGATTTTACCGCCTAGTTTTTGGAATTTACCCGGATCGCGCAGAAACTCAACTAGCTCAGATACTTCATTTTTGGCTTCTTCTACGCCGGCAACATCTGCAAACGTCACCTTGACTTGATCTTCGTTAAGCAAACGCGCCTTGCTCTTACCAAACGACATGGCGCCACGGCCGCCACCACCGCCCTGCATCTGGCGCATGAAAAACACCCACAAGCCAATGATGAACAAGAAGGGCAACCAATTAATAAATACGCTTAACAGTAAGCTTGGGTTTTTGGGAGGAACACGTTCGAATGTAATACCCGCCTCATTAAGCTCACCAATCAACGAACTATTATTAGTTTCGGGGCTATAGGTGGTGTATGCACGATCTTTATCGAGCAGCGTGATTTTGATATCGTCAAACTTAACGTGATCAACGCTTCCAGTTTCAACACGTTGCATGAAATCTGAGTAGGCGATGGTGTCCGACGCTACGCGCTGGCTACCAAGGTTGTTAAACACCGTCATCAGGATGACGGCAATCACTACCCATAACAGCACATTCTTTAATAAATCGTTCAATTTAACCTCTCTGAGAGGGCACCGAAGGCCCACTCTATTGCCAAAATATTGGCCGTGTACAGGCCAACCATCATATCAAGTTCCTTGCCACAGCATAGATTTCACGGCTTCGAGCTCTGGAAGCCGCTGGTTTTCGCAGTTTGACGCTCTTAAAACGTGCTCTCATGTCGCGGATATAGGCATCAAAGCCTACTCCCTGGAACAATTTGACCGCAAATGCACCGTTTTCGTTCAGTACTGTCACGGCAATCTCCAGTGCCAGCTCTGCCAAACCCATCGCACGAGCCTGATCGCTGACAGACACACCTGATATATTGGGCGCCATATCTGACAATACAAGGTCAGCTCCGCGATCTCCTAACGCTACTTCCAACTGCTGCAATACCGCATCGTCCGTGAAATCGCCCTGAATGAACTCCACTCCATTCAGCCCGTCCATCTCCAGTATATCCGTTGCCACTATACGACCACGTTCACCGAGTTTGGCTGAAATGTACTGCGTCCAACCACCAGGGGCTGCACCTAGTTCTAACACCGCCATACCCGGTTTTAGCAAGCCATCCTTTTTGTCCAGCTCGATCAACTTGTAAACCGCTCTCGAACGATAGCCATCGACTTGCGCCTGCTTTACATGCGGGTCGCCGACGTGTTCTTTCATCCAGCGGTCGCTACTTTTACTGCGCCCTTTACTCACGAGATGCTCAGACCGATTACACTGTGCCTATTTGGACTTCAAAGTGTAGGGTATGTACGCCCTACTGCCAGAATATAACGCACCGCCCTTAGTGAACGGTAACGTCGCACGGTAACCAACTTGACTGACTTAAACAAACAACAACTACAATTTTTAAAGAAGCTCACACACCCGCTAAAACCGGTGGTGCGCACTGGCCAGCACGGCCTCACCAATGCGGTATTGGTGGAGCTGGATAAGGCACTAATACATCACGAGCTGATCAAGATCAAAATTGGCGCCGCTGACAGAGATGAACGTGACGCCATATTGGCCAGGATGCTCGAAAAATCTGGCTCGGCATTGGTGCAGCAAGTTGGCGGCACAGCCGTGTTATTCAGACGTAACAAGAAAAAACCGATGATCGAGCTTCCCAGGTGAGGATGACATTATCGCGCCACGGTGTCAGGTAAAAATACTGACACGCGCAAACCGCCCAAGCGGATTGATGCGCTAAATTCTAGCGTCCCATCGTAGGTATCAACGATATCCTTAACAATCGATAAACCCAGCCCGTGGCCAGATACCGATTCGTCTAAGCGTACGCCGCGCTGCGTGAGACGCGAGAATTCATCCGGTGAACACCCCGGACCATCATCTTCGATATCAAGCATTACGCCACCAGCCTCTCGCACGTTTAACATCACAACCGAGCTCGCCCACTTAGTTGCATTGTCGAGTAGGTTACCAATCAGCTCTAACATATCTTGTCGATCGTGTATTAGCGCAACACCTGATGCAATGGTATAGCGAATGTCGACGTTTTTCTCGGAGTACTCTTGTTTTAACAAGCCACACAATGCTGGTAACTCTTCTTCGAGATCAAACAGCTGGCCGGCTGCACTTCGCCCAGCTAACCTTGCTCGTTTCAATTCGCTTTCTATTAATTGCCGTATACGCTCTGAGTTTTGTGCAATCGCTTGTTGCTGTTCGCTCGAATGAGCATCATCGGGCGCTTCGCTACTACGCAACAATAAATTAAGCGGCCCCTTTAATGAATGCGCCAAGTTACCCACTGAGTTTCTTGATTGTTTTAAGCGTTTGTCGAAGCGCAACAACAGGCGGTTGAATTCCTGCACCAGAGGCAAAATTTCAGAAGGAACATCTTCTGAGAGCGATACAGCCTGCCCGTGCTCAAGCTTGTTCATATCGCTACGGATTGCATCAAGTTTTTGTACTGAGCGGCGCACGATCAAATGCTGGACGGTAAGCAGCGCTAATAATAACAACGCAGAAATCGCCGCAAAGTACCACTTGAAGATCGTCAGCCTTTCTCGTATCGGGGTAATATCTTCAGCAATGCCAATTGTAAAGCCATGGCCCTGCTTAGAAAACCCACCCAGCCACAACAACAATGGCTCACCCGCTACACCCACTAGTTCAACTTTACGCAGTTGCCCAGCTGCTAGTTGCGGCACTGGCAACGCCTGCTCCCACGCGGAACGCGATGTGATTTCCCCGCTAGATTCCAACTTGATGACATAGTATTTGCCAGAGGATGGTTTTTCGTAAGCAGGGTTAAGGCGCGATTCACCTAATCGGGGCTGATCAAGATCGAGTTCTGGAAAATCAATTGCCGCAACCAAACTGTCGGCGTCAGTACGCAGGCGGCTATAAACAAAACTGTCTGTGAGCAAGGAGCTGGCTAGCGAACCTGCCCACCAAAACAGCAGCATCAAAAAAACCAGGCTAAAAACTAGCCCAAGTTGCAGGCTACGTTCGAGTGAGTTCAAGTGGTTGGATCATTAAACACATAACCCTGTCCGCGCTTGGTGAGGATCATATGGTGGCCGATTTTTTCGCGCAATCGTCGAACGTACACTTCGATTAGATTACTATCACGCTCTGAATCCTGATCGTATACGTGATCAGATAAATTGGTTTTGGACAAAATTTTGCCGGTGTTAAGCATCATGTAGCGCAGAAGCCGAAACTCAGTACCGGTGAGCTGATGTGACTCGGCGTCAGCAACTTTCACCTGTTGAGTGTCTTCATCTAACCGAAGTGTGCCGGTTTCAATACTGTGAGACATCTTGCCGTGTTGACGATATATCAATGCTCGTATACGCGCGATTAACTCTTCAATATGGAATGGCTTGCCAAGGTAGTCGTCGGCGCCGGCTTTAAAACCATCCACTCGTTCGTACCAAGCATCTCGTGCGGTTAACACAATCACCGGTACGCGGTTTTTTTGTTTTCGCCATGAAGCGAGTATCTCCAAGCCAGATTTTTGCGGCAAGCCTAAGTCGAGCACGATGGCATCGTAGGGCTCGGAGCCGCCTAAAAATTCACCGTCTATACCGTTATCAGCCACATCTACAGCGAATCCCGCCTTGACGAGATCGGATCTGAGATAGTTTGTGAGTTCGGCATCATCTTCGATCAATAACAGACGCACCGGCATTGTTTCCGTATAAGTTCAAGCCGGCAGTATAACGCGCGTAATCAATCACGCGCGCTACCCTGCCGGCTCGCAACTGGCTTGTACCAACCAGCTGTGGCAAATATTAACCTTCACCGCGCCATGGGATAGTACGGTTATTGACCCAGCGCATGCGTTACGTCAACGAATGCTTTAACTAGATCAGGATTCTCTTGTGGGAACGAGTTGGTAACAGATGTGATGTCAAAGCTAGAGATGCCCGCAGCGTTCTTCTCGTCAGGAGTCAGCATTGGCTTACCAACTTCTTTCATTTTTGACAGTGAGCTTTCGCCGTAACCACAAGCCATAGCAACTGCGCCATCAACCAGAGATACAGCAGCGTCGGCAGGCTCGTGATCAACGACTGTTACTTAGTCATGGCAGCACCACTACCAAAATTAGTCCAATTTACTGTCACCCCCATCGCATCATCAAACGCTTTTTCTACTTTGGCGATTTGATTAGGTGTCGCCCATTCAAGAAAATACGCAACATTAACTTCATCAGCTGCAAAAGCAGGCGCAGCCGCTGATAGATACGAGGGTGCTTAAGCCGGCACGCATAAAGTTTTTAATTCTAAATATTCTCCAAGGAATCTCGATATATCGAAAACCGATAGGTATTCATCAGCCACCTGTTTTGGAGGCTTTGTCATGATACGGAGCAGCGCAAAAACGCCGCTACAATCACCCGAGAGATTTTTACCGCATTCGGTCAGATTGTCAAAGGATCAGTGATGAAACGGAATTGGCGCCATAGATCGGTGCGATGGGATTGGCATTTTTGTCTGATTTCAGTACGATGGGCTCACAAAGCGTCAATTATGAGCAAGTGGAATCAGCGCGAGCCATGGCAAAAAACCTCAATTTCTTCTTTGACCGAGACGGCACCCCCCGCGCTCGCGGTCCTCATTCGGAAACGATCTTGATGACGTTTCTCGAAGTTGATGTGCAAGGCAGCGAATATGTCTGTCACGATCTCATGGAAGACATCACCGCGATCGAGGATCAATCTGCAGAGCAACGGGAGTTTTCCGGCAATGCTCACACGGTTGAAATCAAGGCTGATGGCATCACTATCGAATCGCTTGAAGCAGACCCACTGGAAACTTACACTACTGGCCTTAAACACTTTCGCGAAATTCTCGAAGATTGGGAAGCGTTTATCCTTGGCGGTGAAGACGACATGGACGATATGGACGAGCTTCCGAAGGTGTAAACTGCTAGGCTTCACCTCGACCTTAAGAAATACCCATTGTAAGAACTACACAAGGACTAACTGAATGAGCAACATTCTGGACATGCTGCTAGGCGGAAATAACAACAATGCGCTTAAAGAACTTGGCAATCAATTTGACCTAAACGACTCTCAAACTCGTTCGGCTGTCGAAGAGCTTATCCCGGCTTTATCACGCGGTCTGCAAAAAAACAGCAGCTCTGAGATGGGCATGGACGATTTGCTCGATGCGCTAAAAACAGGTAAGCACGAAAAATACATGGACGAACCTACTAACTTAGGCAAGGCTGAAACCACCAAAGATGGCAACGATATTCTTGGCCATATATTTGGCAAAAAAGAAGTCAGCCGCGAAGTGGCTAAACAGGTTTCTCAAAAGTCAGGCATCAGCAGCGCAATACTCAAAAAAATGCTGCCGATAGTCGCAACAATGGTCATGGGCGCACTCAGCAAAGGTGTGCTGGGCGGCTCCAAAGGCGGCGTTAGTCGGTCAAAATCAGGCGGGTTGCTGGCAATGTTACTCGATAGTGATAAAGACGGATCTATTTGGGATGACGTGCTGGGCATGGCCGCTCGCGGGTTGCTGCGCTGAACCGGATAATCTCCATACGTCGTGCGCATCGAACCGATGCCCATGACATAGCTCTGCTGTCTCGAGATGAAGTGGAGCACGGGCTGCCCTGGCAATGGACACCCAGAAAGTTGCGCCGTTTTCTCAAACTTGAAGACACCAACGCTTACGTAGCCTTATGCGATGGTAAACTTGCAGGCTTTGCGATTGTCAGTATCGGCGAGGCTCGCGCACACCTAGTGCTATTAGCCGTACAACCTGGCTTGCGGCGCACCGGGCTTGGCACGCAGCTGCTTAAGTGGCAGATAGAGGCGGCACAAACAGCGGGAATCACGGATATGACCTTGGAGCTGCGTAGCAGTAACATGGCTGCGCGGGCATTTTATCAAGATGCAGGCTTCGTCCTCACCCGCACCGTGCCAGGCTATTACAACAAACAGGAAGACGCCCTGCGATATCGGCTAAAACCCTTACGCATACCCGAAACTCACACCGGCTAATTTCCACCTGAGTTCCCGTCCAACTCACCGCCTAACCCACTGGCCAAAAAACCCGCCTCGTTTTTACCCCTCGAAATTCCTGTTGCGCAATGCTAGCATTGCCTTAACACCCACTCACGGACTCTTTAGTCTAGGACCAGCAAATGCAAACCAAATTGTTGATATTGGATGCGAACCTGTGCACCAGTTGCTTGCAGTGTGAAATAGCCTGCTCCTTGGAACACGAAGGTTTGTTTGCTCCTGCGTATTCTCGAATTAAGGTGTTCGAATTTGAACATGGCAAACGTTCCGTACCCTACACCTGTACGCAATGCGAAGAAGCCTATTGCATGGAAGCTTGCCCAACTAGCGCTATTTCTATCAATGCTGAGCTTGGCACCAAGGTAGTGGACGAATCACTTTGTGTCGGGTGCAAGGTCTGCACCGTTGCCTGCCCTTATGGCACCATTAACTTCAACACCAAAAGCGGCAAGGTCACCAAGTGTAATCTTTGCGATGGCGACCCAAAATGTGCCGGAGCCTGCCCCACCGGCGCAATCATCTACGGAGTACCGGCATGACTTGGCACCAAAAAGTTCTTCGAGTCGATTTAACTGCCGCCACAATTAAAACAGAACCACTCAACATGGAATGGGCTGATCAGTATTTGGGCTCGCGCGGCCTGGGTTCCAAATATCTAATTGAAGGAATGGATCCCACTGCGGATGCCATGTCGCCAGAGAACATGCTGATTTTTGCAACTGGGCCATTAACTGGAACAGCGTGCTCAACAAGTGGTCGTTATTCGGTTGTTACCAAAGGGCCACTGACCAATGCAATTGCTTGCTCCAATTCGGGCGGTAAGTTTGGCGCTGAGCTGAAGTTTGCAGGCTACGATTTGCTGATTCTACAAGGTAAATCGCCAACGCCTGTTTACTTGATGATTCAAGATGACAAGGTTGAATTACTACCTGCTGAGCAATACTGGGGTACCACTGTTTGGCATACAGAAGAAACGATAAAGGAACAGCACAGCGATCCACAAATTAAAGTGGCATCGATCGGTGTAGCCGGTGAACAAGGCGTGCGTTACGCATGCATTGTTAACGATTTACATCGGGCTGCCGGGCGGTCTGGGGTCGGTTCCGTTATGGGGTCTAAAAACCTAAAAGCCATTGCTGTACGTGGCACAGTGGGTGTACCCGTTGCCGATATTGCTGCCACTCGCGCCGTGGTTAAACACACGCATAAGTTGCTGGAAGATAGCGAAGGCCGTAAACAACTAACCGAGTATGGCACTAATGCCATGATCGATACCATGAATGCATTTGGTGGCTTACCCACTAACAACTTTCAGGCGGTATCGTTTGACGGTACCGACAAAATTAACCCAGCAGCCATGGCTGCTATAGAGGCGGACGGGCATCAAAACCTAATCAACAATAAAGCGTGTTTTGCTTGTACGATCGGCTGCGGTCGTATTGCACATATCAATAAGAATCACTTCTCTGTAAAAGATCGACCGCGATATCATCACGCCTCCGGCGGCCTCGAATACGAAACGGCATTTGCGTTTGGACCAGTGTTGGGAATCGATGATATCGATGCGCTAACCTTTGCTGGTTACCTGATGAATGAACACGGCATGGATCCGATATCGTTTGGTGTCACATTAGCTGCGGCCATGGAACTCTACGAACTAGGGATCATCAAACTTGAAGAAACCGACGGCATACCACTCACATTTGGCAATGCAGAAGCACTGACGGTGATGGCTGAAAAAACCGGTAAGCACGAAGGCTTTGGCCAGATATTAGGCTTAGGTTCCAAGCGTATGTGCGATAAATACGGCCGCCCTGAGCTCGCTATGGCAGTTAAAGGCCAAGAGTTTGCCGGATACGATTCGCGCGCACTACAAGGTATGGGATTGGGCTACGCCACCAGTAACCGAGGTGCTTGCCACCTTAAACACGATGTCTTTGAAGAGGATATGAGTGATCAGTCTGGCAAAGGCAAAGCAGAGCCTTGCAAAACATCGCAGGACACAATCGCTATGATCGATTCAACCGGGCTTTGTATATTTACTGCGGCTGCATGGGGTGTACCCGAGTTTCAGCAAATGGTTGCAGATGCCTGTGGCGATCATTGGACAGAGGAAAAGCTGATTGAAACCGGTGAAAGAATTTGGAACATCGAGCGTATTTTTAACCTTAGAGCGGGTTTGAGCGCTGCGGACGACACATTGCCACCACGCCTACTAGAAACCCCCGCCCCTTCAGGTGTTGCTAAAGGCCGGGTTGCGGAGCTTGACGTGATGTTGCCAGAATACTATTCGTTACGAGGCTGGACGCCAGCTGGTATACCCAACGCACAAACGCTAGCGCGGTTAGCGTTAACTGAGTATGCGTAAAGCTTCATGCAAGTGACCATAAAAGCGGGCGGTGCTATCGCCGAGTATGTACCCGGCGGTAGCACAACCCTAGATGTTGCTAACGATGCTTGTGTGTCCACCGTTATTGAACTACTGGGTATACCCAGCGACAAGCCGCTGATGGTCATCGTTAACGACGACCTAATACCAGCAGTAAAATACGCGACAACTTTACTGGCGCAAGACGACAGGCTTTCGTTGGTTCAACCAATACAGGCGGGCTGAAACAGCCAGTAACAACATCAACAGTATGGCTAGCTCTGTGGCACCAGCAGCGCTTTCACCAGCAACATTACCTGTTGTGCCACCCATACCGCCCCCGATAACAGCAGCAACTGCGATCGTAATAGCTGCACTGTTGTTAGTTGAATCCTGATCGTTAGAGGCCGAAATACTAACTGCAGCGTCGCCACTGCCCTCAGCAGTTGCCAAAACACCAAACACTAATGAAGCACTCTCATTGGCTTCAATGTCCCCCAATGTACAAAGAACGCTATCTGAACCTGCCGCACAAGCCGATGGCGTTGACGTTGCCGATAATCCAGCAGGCAGCCTGACCGTGGCGTTAGTGCCTATCGATTTAAATTCGCCTGCATTAGCCACAACAACCGTAAGCTCAGCGCTGTCACCAACATCCATGGCCGTGGCTGTTGCACTCATTACTACTCTGACATCAGTAGAAACATCCACGAGCTCTACGGTATCGAACATCACACTTTGAGCCACCGTATTGTTTGCTGGAAAATCATCAGTTTCAGTGGACGTTGCTGCAGCCTCCACCACATACTCGCCCGCTTCGCTAACCACTAACGCGAATTCAAAAGTTTCATCCGCCGCAGTCGGCGTTTGACTAGCAAGAGTACACGCCGAGCTACTACCAGCGCTGTCGCAGTTTGCATTTACACTATCAAGTGTGGCACCAGCGCCTGTCGATACGACAACTTCAATGTCGGTAGCGGTATCAAATGCATCTAAATTTTCAAGCGTGAGTGTAAGATTAACCGTCTCACCTACATCAGCTTGATCCGTGTCTACTGTTGCGAGCAAACGCAAATCAACATGCTCATCGGCAACCTCAATACTGCCATTTTTGCACGACACGTCATTAACGTTTACAGCTGAACAAATACGTGTGTTGCCGCTCATGTCCTTTATTAATGCAAAACGATCAAGCTCAAAACCATCTTCGCGAGCGCCAATGGTTATGACGTGATCGCCAGCTGTAGGGATATCAATATAAAGCGTATGATTGACACCGCAGCTAGCGCCCGTTGGACCAGAGTGACGTTGCGAGCTACGCCAAGCCCACGCTCTTAATGCGGAAGTACAAAACTGCATTGCACGACCGCTTCCCGGCCACGCGCCATTCAAACCAATGTGCAAACCGTTGTCTTCAGTTCCCGTTGAATATGCCCGACCATGCACGTAGTAGCGCCCGGCTTCCGGGAATGTCAGTGTGTAACTTGCCGAAGGCCCTTGGCCTGCGCCCCAGAAGGAGTCGGGTCCGATTGGATCTTCATATGTTACTCGTGTATCAGGCAGAAGCTCTAAGTAAATACCATCTGATGCAGTACCCGAGTGATTGTCATCAGGATCCTCAAGAATTGCAGGTGTACTGGAATCGGTAACGATCCAACGCTCATCACCCGTACCGACATCAAAATCTTCAGCTTCGACTCCGATATAAATATAGTCACTCGTTGTAATGGTCTCAGCGACGACTGGATGAGCGATAAAACCGGCTCCGGCCAACGATATGGCAGCGGCGATTAATAAATGTGCATGTGTTTTGGCCGTCACAGAACTACTCCTGAATAAGCGTTTTCGTAATTGGTCTATCTGCGTTATCGGCCGCTAGCTCATTAATTACAGGGCAAATGGGCCACATGGATCTTGCGGAGCTGCAATGAGAATTCACTATGAAAAAGTAGGATCAGCGCCATATAAGGGGCTAAATGCACAAAAAACCAATGAACTAGCTAGCATTACACCCAAAATCGCCTATACATACGCCAACAAGGGCTCAAAACTGCCTGAGGAACGCATAATGAATAACAACCTATCTAGCGTAAAGCGCACTCTGCGCGACCTGCTTAAATCATTGCCAGCTGTTAAAACCCATTGCAGCGCTGAAGTACACAAACGTCATCTCGCTCTAATTGCACATTACCAACGTCGATATGACCTACTAGCTGCGGCCCCAAGAGCCTAATTTTCATTCCAAGGCGTAAACGATCCGTTAAAAACATCACATAATCAGTCTTTATTGTGTAGATCCGGGGTGCAGCCCCGCATTTTGGGGCCTGATATTGGGCAATCGATGCTAGCTGGAATACAATTCCAGCATGACCATCATTCAGATACATCTATTTATGCTTGCACTCGGCGTCGTTGCGGGTGTATGCGTTACTGGCAGCTCGCTAATTAAACTGCCTGGAACAGGCCGGTACCTGTCCGGATCAGGCAAACAACAGCGTACTTTGGGTTTTCTCGCTTTTCTCGTTGTTGCAGCATCACCGCTTATTCGACTTTGGCGACCATCGCTTACCGACACTATATTACTGCAGCAAACGTTTTTACTTGCAGCTATTGGTTTGCTTGCCTTGCTGTTGTATGCACTGTTGCAACGACCTTTCGCTCGAGAAAGCGCCAGCTATACCAATAGCGACAACATCGAACAAAGCACTGCAACAACCCACATCAATGCTGATGCCAATATTACTCAGGATGATATTCAATTTCCAAACAGCGTCGATTTTTTCGATCGTCAGATCAACTTGACGGAGGCGGCCAACGATCAGGCGAGTGCGCACATGGCCACACAAGCTAATAGCTCTAACCTTTCGTACATTGCCAACCTCAACCAGCTTATCGCCTGCAACCATGCTAAAGCAGAAATCGCCGATTCAAAAACAGACATTAACTTGCACGCAATCAATGTCAAAGAAGAAAATCTTGATCTATCTGATGCCGACAAGCTGTTTGCAGAATTACGCTTGCAATCAGATGAGATTGAACTGCCGGAGAACGTAGAGTGGCTTGGCGATTTCGATGGGTCAGTGAATCTTGATGATTCACTATTATTAGCTGCCGAAAACACAACGACACCAAGCAAGGAACCTCAAGCCATCAAATCAATTATTGAAGGCGAACTGCTGCAAGATAAAACAGAACCAGCTGAGAAATTTGATGCATCACCTGCGACACTATCCGAAACGTTGGCGCTGGGTAAGAGCCACACGATTGCTCTGCAACAACATATCGATAAGCTAAACAATAAGCTAAACGAATTGCAGATTATTCATCAGCAGTTCAGTTCAGAGCAACGGCAATCACAACTGACCAGCGCACAGATGATAATCAACCGAGATAACCTTCTTGATTCAGAAGCGAAAACCTTAGAAGCCGCTGAAAACGTAATCAGTGCTCAACGCAAACTGCTTGATCACTCCAAACAACAGTATCTTCAGATTGGGCAATTGCTAAAAATCGAGCGATCTCGCTTATCAAGTTTCCGCAACGAAGCGGCTCGATCTAAATCAATGGCAAGGCAAGCCGCAACACTTGCTCGCAAAGCAGCGGTTGCTCATCAGACAATCAGCGACTTGGCCAAGCGGGAGCAGACAGCCCGCTTACTCAGCCAAGAATCAGCGAAAAAGGCCGTCAATATCGCTCGCAACGCTATCACTGCGCTGGCTGCAGAAGAGCGCAAAAACGCCTCAAGCCATTAGTTAACGGCTTTCTTGCCCAAAATTACCACCGCTAAGCTCTTGAAATGCATGTTATTTAGCATTACTAACTCCCGATGGCCGCCTTATTGCACAATTGACACAATTCGTGCGAACCATTTAACCTAAAACTCACTCTATGTTAAGAGTAAGCAAAAGACATAAAGGCAGGAGCAAACTGTGATCGATAAAAATCGAAGAAAATTCATCTCTGTAATGGGCGCCGGTACGGTTGCAGTGCCTCTAAGCGCACTGCTTGTGTCACTGCCAAGTCAGGCTGCTAACATGGTTGATCCTGGGTCGGCTCAGGCAAAAGCTTTGCAGTATGTACCTACTTCAGAAACACCTGATCAAAAGTGTGGAACATGCACTTTGTTTCAAGGCGACAAAGGCGCAAAGTCTGGTCCTTGTCCATTGTTCCCCGGCAACGTAGTTGGCGGAGATTCATGGTGTAGTGCATACGTACCAAGCGCTTGATAAGCGAACAATAAAAAAAACCGGAGTGGCTTACGCCCTCCGGTTTTTTTTTGCTTGTTTATTTGACGGTTGTTGAGAAGCTACCTGCCATCCTCGCGTATTACCAGCCCTCCATGGTGAATGACATTTACGGGCTATGTGGTACCACTTCCTGCCCTTTGGCTATCCAGTGGTTGATCCCCTTTTTAACGTTATGCACAGCGGTGTATCCCAAGCGTGCATCCAGCAATTGCGCAATATTTCGACTGCGCACGCCCGCTGCGCAAATCAACACAAATGGCTCATCAATGCTGACGAGCTTATCAAGCTTGGCTAGCCAAGCGTCAGCATCATAGCGACCATTTTTATCAAAAAAGGTTATCAAGTGGCTGCCATCAATCGTACCAGTGTCTGTCCATTCATCCGCTCGGCGCACATCGATGACGGGCACGCCTTGTTCAATCAATTCGGCAAGAGTGGCATTATTGACATGTGTAATGCCCGCAAAGGCGTTGCCAATTACACCAAACGTCATTAAGGCAATTAAAATCAGAATGCGTTTGTTTAGTAGTTTCATGGATTATCTCAATACACCAAATGCATAGACAACCGATTGCAGCCGCGGTTCAATTAAGTGTCAGAATCCTCGACCAAGCCAACATTACGCGCCCGCTCTTCCCATTTCTTTCGCGCTAGTGCCTGCATATCTTCAGCATTGTCTGATTCATCAACAATCTCCAAGCCCAATAGTGTTTCCAACACATCTTCCATTGTCACAATACCTGCCATGCCGCCAAATTCATCAACCACTAACGCTACGTGCTCACGCTTTTCAGTAAAATGGTTAAACAAATCTGGTATCGGAAACTGCTCTTTCACAACAATGATTTCGCGGCGCAATTCGGATAGCGGCACATTGCTTTGATTCTTCTCGTGCATGTCAACCAATCGTGTGAGTAACTCATCTTTCAAAAAGTAACCCGTCACGTGATCAGGCACACCATCATAAATTGGAATACGTGAAAACCGTAACTGCGGGTGTTGCTTATGAAAGTCAGCAACAGTAGTGGTATCGCTGGCCGAGATCACGACCGTACGTGGTGTCATGATGTCTTTGGCCAAGATCGTATCAAAGCGCAGAAGGTTTCTCATGATGGTGGATTCACCTGGGTCAAGCACACCTTGGCTGGAACCTAACTCCGTCATCGCGGTGAAGTCAGCGCGGCTTAACACACTGGCGTCCTTGTCTTTTTTTAACGCTTTGGTGATGATCTGGCTAAGGAATACCAGTGGCGCTAGTATCATCATGATGAACTTAAGGCTGCTAACAGTGAAGCCAGATAGTTCACGCCAATAATTTGCACCAATGGTTTTTGGAATAATTTCGGATAGTAAAAGTATTGCTAATGTCATCACTACAGGCACGACCGCTGTCGATATGATTGATGCACCCCAAATTGCCGTGGCTTGCGCGCCTACGCCTATAGCACCGGCCGTGTGGGCAATGGTGTTGAGCGTCAAGATGGCTGCAAGTGGCCGATCTATATTGGCTTTAAATTCTTGTAGTGTTTCACCCATTTCACCGCCCTCTTGCACCTTTGTCTGGACAAAGGATGGTGTAATGCTCAGCAAGGCCGCCTCCCAGATGGAGCACAGAAACGAGAACATGATTGAGACCAGGAAAAAAACTATCAACAGTGTGTACATTAAGCAGCGCTCGGGTTTGTCATACTCTATATAGATGTTTCTAGGCAATGCTACGCAATTGCCTAACTCTCTTTAATCAAAAATAGAACTAACGCCATGATACCCGCACACGACGATTTCTGGTTTCTACCACTCGGCGGCGTGGGCGAGATAGGCATGAATATGGCCCTGTACGGCCACGACGAACAGTGGCTGATGGTGGATTGTGGCGTCACATTTCGTGATTCTGACGGTACCAATCGCAGTGGCTACGACGTCCAGTGTGCCGATCCAACGTTCGCTATTGAGCACCGAGACAAGCTGGTGGCGCTGGTGCTGACACACGCTCATGAGGACCACATCGGCGCTGTAGCCCACCTATGGCCCCAATTGCGCTGTCCAATCTACACCAACGCCTTTACCTCCGCTGTGCTACATCGCAAACTCGCTGAGGCTGGTTTGGTGGGCAAAGCGCCAGTAAATATTGTCGATATGCAAGAAAAACTCGATATTGGGGTGTTTTCACTTGAATGGGTGGCACACACTCACTCAGTGCCCAGCCCCGCTGGCCTGGTGATACGAACGGCGGTGGGCAATGCTTTTCACACAGGTGACTGGAAACTCGACCCGGCACCGCAAATCGGCCATGACTACTCCGAAGCACACTACAAGCAGCTGGGAGAGCAAGGTATTGACGTGATGGTCTGCGACTCAACCTGTGCAAATGTGCCAGGCCGCAGTGCATCCGAAGGCGAAGTTTATAAAGGATTGCTAGAGACGATTAGCCAATGTGAAAACCGCGTCGTGGTAGCCTGTTTTGGCAGCAATATCGCCAGGTTGCATTCATTAGCCAGAATTGCAGCCCTAACCAATCGGAATATGGGCCTGCTGGGGCGCTCCTTACGCAACAACTATTCGGCTTCGGTAGAGTGCGGCCTATGGGAACTTGAAGGCAGTATTGTCGAATCAGAGCACCTGGCCTATTTGCCGCCAGAAAACTTGCTACTAGTCGCCACCGGCAGTCAAGCAGAACCCCGCACTGCCTTGTTTCGATTAAGCCAAGGGCGATTTCGTGATCTGTCTCTTGAACCAGGGGACTGCGTTATATTGAGCTCCCGCGCCATTCCAGGCAATGAGCAAGACATTAACAGCATGATCACCCGCCTCACGGACATGGGCGTTAAGGTGATCACCCCCTTAACCACCGATCTCGTCATTCACGCCTCCGGCCATCCCGCGCGCGACGAACTTAGCGATCTATATCGATGGGTGCAACCCGATGTGCTGATACCCGTGCACGGTGAATCAGAGCATATGGATGCACAAGCCGATTTTGCCAAAGAGAGGGGAATTGATCGTAGTTTGGTTGGCCAAAACGGCGATCTATTTACACTAGCTCCAGGCAAGAGTTTGCGCAGACGGGCTGTTGATATTGGGCGATGGGGTTACAACGGCAAGGCGATGGTTAAGATTGACGCGTAATCAGGTCAGTTCTCGAGTGTGCATCCACACCGCGAGGCGCCTGGCCCGCCTTCGCGAGTATGGCGATTTAGCAGCGCCGCAGCTCGTACCCAACTCGCCGTAAACGCTTCAAAGACCACCCTGTACGTTCGTCCAATTGCATCTTCTTGCGCACTCTGCACGCAGCAGTATCGATACGACGGGCATCCATGGTTGGAGGTAATGACCACACTGAAGTCATTAACTCTGAGTTCACAACAACACGATCTCTATTTGAAAATAAATAGTTTGCAAATTCATACTCTTTGGGGCTGAGATTAACCAACGCTTCATTTAGCCAAACCTGACGTTTCTCCAGATCAAATCTGAAGGGGTCGACTTCCATCATGCGTTGCTCCGGTTTTGAATGCTGACGCAATGCAGCCATTAGGCGTGCTTCGATTAAATTTTTCGATTCGGCAATATCGAAAAAATGATGGGCACCCGCCTCTAACGTGTTGACAACATCTTGCTCTGTATAACAATCGGATAGCACCACAACACGCTGGTGACGCCGCGCACGCGGTATTCCAGGTGCTGGCGAATTGCTGGAGCGCCGGTGACATACCACCATTGCTCGCGCACTCACCGCGGATTGTTCAAGCTCGCTTGCGCTACGAAACGTGCCCACTTGGTAGCCAGCGCCGTGAAGCAGATCGGTAATTAACTGACCATCCTCCTTTTTAGCTGCGAGGACAGCAATATCATCATGCACGGCAGGATCCATACTTCACCTTCCGCGCCAGAAGCGCGTGTAATCGATTACGAAAATTCAGGAATGCGAATGGTGATCAAAATTAATTGTCACCTTCGTTGCCGGCTGCGTTATAAGAGCTAGCTGATTGGTTTGAGTTGCTGCCTGAAAAGTCCGTGTATATCGTACTCCGTGAACAAACCTTTTTCAGTCTATTGTTCCGGCAAGGCCATCTTAACCTCAAGTTCAATTATACACAGAAGAAAATTAAATAAAACCCGATTAGCTTTGATTTACACGTTATGCGAAAAGTTTTTTCAAAGACACAGTCATGTCACCGTAGTTAGCGTCGTGTTAGAGAAAAAATTGTGCAATCCGATTTTTACAGTGGCGTTTTGCACATAGTGGATTCAAATTCGCATTAAGACGCGGCAACGAAAATTCGATTCGTTTTACGCAAACCACAGCGAATGTTTTTTATTGCGACAAGAAAAAGAAAAAGGCTTGGACGAAAACATCCAAGCCTGATTCATTTTTAAGCAGCTAGATGCTAGTTACACTCTCACTACAAGATAGGCGCAATCACCAGGCTAACAATTGCCATTACGTTGATAAGAATATTCATTGACGGACCGGAAGTATCCTTGAAGGGATCACCAACTGTATCGCCAACTACTACAGCGTTATGCACGTCGGTTCCTTTACCACCAAGGTTCCCCTTTTCAACATACTTCTTCGCATTGTCCCAAGCACCACCAGCGTTGGCCATCATTAGTGCTAACAACACACAGCTCAATAATCCACCAGCGAGTAAACCACCCAGTGTTTCAGGCCCGATCAAAAAGCCGACCAGCATGGGCGAGAATACCGCGATGCAACCCGGCAGGATCATCTTTTTCAGCGCAGCAGTGGTAGCAATGTCCACACATCGATCACTATCAGGTTCTGCATTGCCTTCTTTAAGGCCTGGTATCTCTCTAAACTGACGACGAATCTCTTCGATCATTTCCATCGCAGCATCACCAACAGCAGTCATTGTTATCGCTGCAATCAAAAATGGCAGCAGGCCACCAATGAACAAGCCAATCAATACCATCGGATTGGACAGACTCAATGCGAAATCTGGATCTTTTGCAGACATAGTTTCAACAAACGCTGCGATGATCGCCAGTGCAGCCAAAGCCGCCGCACCGATCGCAAAGCCTTTACCAATCGCAGCAGTCGTGTTACCGACTTCATCCAACCCGTCCGTAATTTCGCGGGTTTCTGCGCCCAGGCCTGCCATTTCAGCAATACCACCAGCGTTATCTGCTACGGGGCCATAAGCATCCAGCGCCATGGTCATCCCTACTGTCGCCAGCATACCCACGGCGGCAATACCCACTCCGTACAATCCAGCCATCGACGTAGAAACGAAAATGATCAGGCATATGGTGAGTACCGGGATTACAACTGATTCCATTCCGACAGCCAATCCCGTAATGATCACGGTTGCACTGCCTGTTTGACCTGATTCAGCGATGCGTCGTACCGGCTTCATGGCTGTGTAATATTCGGTCACTAAACCAATTAATACGCCACCTGCCGTGCCGGCAACCACTGCCAACCAAACTTTCATCGAAATACCCATGATTACGATCAATAACAAGGCGGCTACAACCATTGCTATCGCAGAGATTTGATGCCCTGCGCGTAGCGCTTTCTCCGGCGCTTGGTCAGCTTTTCGGCGCACCACTTGAATGCCCAACACAGAACAAAGCAAACCGATGCTAGCCAATCCTAAAGGCAAGAACATTAATGCAGGCTGGCTACCACCTAAGGCATCGATGCCATGTTTGGTTCCTACCACGAGGGTGGATGCTATCGCGATAGTCGCGATCATCGCACCACAATACGATTCGAAGATATCACTACCCATACCAGCAACGTCGCCGACGTTGTCACCAACGTTATCAGCGATTACACCTGGATTTCGTGGGTCATCTTCTGGTATGCCCGCTTCAAGCTTACCAACCAGATCAGCACCAACATCGGCCGATTTGGTAAAGATTCCACCACCAACGCGAGAGAACAGCGCCACACTGGATGCGCCCATGCCAAAACCATGAATTGCATGGACGTGCTCTGGATCGCCGCCAAAAAACAGATACATCAGACCTAAACCCAATAAACCGAGAGAGGCGACGCACAAACCCATGATAGAACCGCCAAAAAAGGCAACGGTCAATGCCTCAGCCGCACCTTTTTCATGTGCGGCCACCGTTGTACGAACATTTGCCCTGGTAGCTGAGAACATACCAAGATAGCCCGCTAGCGCTGATGCAGCTGCACCGAACACAAACGATACAAATGTGCCAAAACCTAAGCCGGTGAACAAAATTATCAATAGAAGCACACCAGCAAAAATGCCCAACATCTTGTACTCACGCTGCATAAACACCATCGCACCGGAGTGTATGGCGTCGCCTATGGTTTTAATCTTGCCGTCACCTTCTGGGTAATCGAGCAGCATCAAGTAGATTCGCCAGGCGATAAACAAACCTGCCAGACCAAATAAGGGGGGGAGAAGCATGTACCAACTCATAGATATTCACCTTTTTACCGGTTTAGTTTTAAGAGTACTGATAGGCGCAACTACTGTGAATGCGCTTCGTAAAAGCCATCGCATATTAGCTCATTTATGCGCTAAAATTCCAGCACTACCGGCAAACGAATACGCTTCTCACCGCCCCAGACACCCTTGCGCTCCAGATATGGAGCCAGATTTGCAAGCAATGCCCCATCTTCTTTAAACACGCAACAGGCTAGTAAGCTCCGCAATGAATATCAGCAACATTCCTATTGGCACTAATCCTCCCCACGAAATCAATGTGCTCATCGAAGTACCGGTTGGCGGCGAACCCATTAAATACGAGCTAGACAAAGATTCTGGTGCATTATTTGTTGATCGATTTTTGTACACACCAATGCGATACCCGGGCAACTACGGATTTATACCCGATACGCTTTCAGATGATGGCGATCCAATTGACGTGCTCGTGTGCAACACCCGCGCACTGGTACCCGGGGCAGTCATTAGCTGCCGGCCAGTGGGGGTATTGATCATGGAAGACGACGGCGGCCAGGATGAAAAGGTGATTGCCGTTCCTGCACCGCATATCAGTCGTCGCTACGACAACGTAAAAAACTACGATGACCTGCCTTCAATTAGCATCGAACAAATTCAGCACTTTTTCGAGCACTATAAAGACTTGGAGCCAGGTAAGTGGGTCAAGATTCAAAAATGGGCAGATGCCGCTACCGCCAAACAATTTATTCAAGAAGCTATTGAACGCGCTAGGCAGGCTGGGTGATTATAACAAAGGACAGAGTTCGGTTAAAGCTAACTCAACTGTATGCCATGTGTATGGCAGTGCACCAGAGGATCACCAAACGTTGATAGAGGATGAATTGCAATTTGAAGACCGGGCTGAGCAGTGTATGTGGAGTATCAGCAATTAGGCCAGAGTTGGCTTGAGGTACTGGGGTATTATTTGGCGCAAACTACCAAATAATACCCCCATAAGACTTAATTGACTAAACACACTCATCAACAACGGGTGTTATGCCATTAAGTAAAAACGCTTCTACGATGTCGTCAATACAATCACTTCGATCATTGAACACACCGGTGTGACCTTGATGATCACTTTTAATAAAAATGCCGCCTATTTCGGCTGCCATTATTTTTGACCAGCTAAGTGGCGTTTGTGCGTCAGTTGATCCGCCAATCACTAACGATATGGGCGCAGTGCTGGTTACGATTGGAGCAAGCGGCTCAAGGGCCGTTGGCCATCCGGCACATGAGCCCAAGCTTGGCAGCTGCGCTTCTGCAAACAGATCAGACACTTGATTAAGCTCATCCAGCGCCGAAACCAGTGTGACGACGTCCGGACGTGTCGCATCATCCGCACAGAGTACAGCTGCCCCGGCTGTCTCCGAATCGTCGTTATTTTCCTCATCAATTACCTCTATATCCATATCCAGCGCCGCTAGTTGTTGCACAAACATGTCAAGGGTCGAAACATCTAAAGTATTGATGTATTCCACAAGGGGTTCCGCAGCAGTTTCCGCAAATTCAGGATCTTCGGTGGCGGCAATAAGCAATTCCCCTACTAAACCAAACTCATCCTGAGCAGCGTCTGAAGGGTCGACTGCCAGTATTTTTACCCTTTGAGTTAATTTATTGAGCAGCGCACTAGCATTACAAACGGGGTCTTTAGCTTCGCACAGCGACAACACAGCCAGTAAATTCGATTGCAATGCAGGCAACTGACCAACAACCAAACCACGCACGGATGATTCTGGAAGAACGCTGCCATCCAACACGATGCGGCCACTAGTCTCTGGAAAGTCTTGTAAATACAACGCAGCTAATCGAGTACCGTAAGAGTATCCAATGAAATTCAACTTTTCATCGTTCAACGCAATGCGAATCTGATCCATGTCTCGAACCACATTTTTAGATCCAAGGTGTTGCAAGTAATCGCCGTACTTAATGGCACAACGCTCTGCATGTTGAGATAATTCGTTGTGCATTTCAGAAATTTGGTCAGCATCAAGAGGATAAGTCTCTATCTCACCGATCCCCTCTTCAGCGCAATCCACCGCAGTACTACTGCCAACACCACGGGGGTCGAAACCAATAAGATCATAAGCTGTGAGGATTGACTCTGGGATGGAGGTGCCTGCGGCAAAATCCCTAATTAGTGCGACGCCTGAACCACCCGGACCACCCGGATTAAATAGCAAAGACCCTTTACGGTTGTTGCCAGTGGCGGCCCGACGGATCAGCGCGATATCTATTTTCATACCATCCGGCTGGCTATAATCCAGCGGCACTTTCATGCTGGCGCATTCTAATATTTCGACGTTTTCACAACTCTCCCACTTAAGAAAGCTAACAGCTGTCTTGTCATCTGACGAGCAAGCGGCCAGTTGCACAATGAGCAACGTCGTAAGAACGGTGGTAATTTTCTGTTTGATTAACATCACTTCAACTCACTGTGTAGCCATAAATTGGCGGGGAATTCAATGATAAGCAGATCAAATTAGCCAGGCTGTAACGAGGTGTAACTGAATGTAACCGTGACCTACAACGCTTTTTTTAGGTAACACGTTACGCCTAAACTGTTGCATCAAAGCCTTCTGCCGCTCCTACGTGTTAGAGATATTTAACGAGGCAAAAAAACAATGTACGGAATGGTGAACCGCGGGATAGAAGATTTCGTTGTATCCAGTGCAGGGGTGGATAAATGGAATCAAATAAAGAAAATCGCTGACCTAGAGCTACCAGAATTTCTAGATAGCTCACTGTACAACGACGACACAACTTACAAGCTG
Source organism: Granulosicoccaceae bacterium (assembly GCA_036478595.1). Lineage (GTDB taxonomy): Bacteria > Pseudomonadota > Gammaproteobacteria > Granulosicoccales > Granulosicoccaceae > Granulosicoccus. The sequence goes on along the minus strand of JAZGEF010000039.1, from coordinate 135,967 downwards.
GTTGAAAGTGCAAGCCAGGTATTAAACATTGCGCCCGAGGCGGTTCTTCGCGGATTTGGTCGACATTGGATTCTATACACGGGCCGCGAAGGCTGGGCTTCAGTTTTTGATCTAGGCGGGGAGAACATGGTTGATTTTCTCAATGGTTTGGATAGCATGCACGCCAGAGTGCAAATTGCACTACCTGATGCAAAAATGCCGTTATTTTCAGTGATCGAAAAAAATGGTTACTTAGAGCTCACTTATCGGTCACCTCGCCCATGTTTGGCGCCAATGGTTCTCGGTTTACTAGACGGCCTTGCGGAGCAATTTAACGAAACGTGGGATGTTTCACTCATAGAATCAGACAGCTGTCCGGGCTGCGAAATTTTTCATCTAAAAAAGAACAACGACAACCCGGATGTAGTCACTCGTGACGCCGCATGACTCACTGAGCCTATCGGGCTCGCTTGTAGAAGAGCTGTTTCCGTTTCATTGCTTAATCAGTGAGCAAGACAATCTTATTGTATCCGTAGGTACAGCATTAACGCCACTCCTGCCACAGAATTATCACTGCAGCAGATTTGATGCAGTATTCAGAATTGTTCGACCAGAGATACAAGCGCTCACCGCACAGACAATTAAAACGCATACCCGATCTTGCGTGATTATTGAAGTGGTTGATACTGATATCGTGTTGCGAGGGCAGTTTGTGATACCGGCTAAGGGTTGCCTATTATTCATTGGCTCTATCCTTGTTCAAAATGCCGAATCTCTAGAGAATATCGGCATCAATTTGCACTCATTTGCACCGTTTGATTTGACACCGGATTTTTTGATTCTGCGCAAATTCAGGGAGATAGAGCATAAGGACATTAAAAAACGTACGAGTATGCTAGCTGAACTATCGAAGTCTCGCGACGAATTAAGTGAGCACGCATACACAGATGAGCTGACAAAAATAACCAACCGGCGCGGGTTTTGGAATACCGGTACCAAAATTCTGAATGAACACAGAAGCAATAAAAAATCAGTATTAATATTAGCGTTATTGGATTTAGACGGCTTTAAAGCAATAAACGACAATCACGGACACGACGCTGGTGATGCAATTTTGTGTGCGGCGGCTGAGCGGATACGGGATACAGTTGGCGACCAAGGCATCGCTGGCCGATTGGGCGGTGATGAATTTGTGTTGATGCTTATCCTTGAACAACAGCGCGACATCAAAGATCATGTTGAGCGAACCTTGCGCGAGATAAATTACCCTTTTCAACATAGGTTTCAACAATTCTCTATTAAAGCTAGCATTGGGGTAACAGAGATTGAACCTAGCGACACTCTTGAATGCGCCATCCACCATGCTGATATTGCTATGTACGAAGGTCGCAAAGACACACGTGGGCTTATAACATGGTACACAGCGGAGTTAGCACAGCGTTTGGAAGAGAAAAAGCAATTGCTTGTTCGCCTGAAGGAAGCCATTAACCACAAAGTAATTGAGCCTCACTTTCAACCCATCATAAGTTTTGAGTCATTCAAGTTATCTAGCTTCGAGGCTTTAGCTAGATGGAATGATCCGGAGATAGGTATAGTACGGCCGGATATTTTTATCGCACTAGCAGAAGAACTAGGTATGTTGGATCAGCTTGACCATCTTATAATGGAAAAATCCTTAGACCAACTGGCGTGTTGGCACAGCGAAGGCAAGCAGTACTCGCTACATATCAATGTATCCGCAGCGTCGCTAAAGAGTGCGCTCGTTGATCGCGTCGTTAAAGCAATTAGTGATAGAAATATAGACGCAAGTTATCTTAAGCTAGAACTTACCGAAACAACCATTCTTGAAAACACCGATTTCACTATTAGCGTGTTGGATAGCTTACGCGACAATGGTTTAACCTTAACTTTAGATGATTTCGGTACAGGTTACTCCTCTCTAACCCATATTAAGGATTTTCCAGTAAGCGGTTTGAAAATTGATCGCAGTTTTGTTGCCGATGCCCATACCAATGAAAAATCCAAAGCCTTGCTTCGCTCAGTTGCAACGATAGCAAAGTATATGGATCTCCATATCATCGCTGAAGGAATCGAAAGTCAGGAGCAATTTGATTTTTTACGTGACATTGGTTGCCATTATGGCCAAGGATTTTTTATCGGCAAACCAGCGCTAGCCAATACCTGCGAACAGTTATTTCCAGAACAACAGGATGCTGCTGCTTAAAATTGATACCACGTAGGAAACCCGGTAGAGTCGTACCCTACCGAGTTATCACCGCCGAGGTGTTTCTTACATGCTTCCAGTACTTGATATATCAGCCTATTTGCGCGATCCAACTAGCTGCGACGCTAAATATTTTGTCGAACAACTGCTACAAATCTGCCATGGCCCCGGCTTCTTTTATCTAGATGGTCATGGCGTAGATCAACAATTCAATGAAGATGCACTAGCGGTTGCCAATCAATTTTTTGACCTCCCAGATAGTGATCGCGAATACTTAGCCATTGGCAAGTCTGCAGGTTTTAGAGGTTACACACTCCTAAAAAATGAACGAACCAATGGCCGTATCGATTGGCGCGACCAATTAGACATTGGCCCGGAAGAACCTCAACCTAAGTTCTCACCTGACGATCCCCCGTGGTTACGTTTGCGCGGCCCTAACCAATGGCCTGCTGGCTTGCCTTCAATGTCAACAACCATCGGCGCATGGATGGAACGAATGCAACCAGTGGGTTTAGCATTAATGAGGGCACTCGCTGTCGGCCTTGGCCAAAGCGAAGGCTACTTTGATAGCAAAATGACACCTGAGCCATACACGCGAGTAAAGATCATTCGTTACCCAGCTCAGCCCGAAGAAGGTGGCAGTGGGCAAGGCCTTGGTTTGCACAACGACACCGGGATCATCACCATGATTCTGCAAGACTCGATACCAGGCTTACAAGTGATGAGCGAGGGCAAACTTGTTGATGTTGAATCTCGTCCCGGTTCATTTGTCGTCAATCTGGGTGAGATGATGCAAGCAGCCACAAATGGTTATTTACGTGCGACTAAGCATCAAGTGGTTAGCCCTCCACCGGGTCAACAGCGGATATCTATCGCCTACTTTGTCAACCCACGGTTGGATGCACGCTTTGAACCTATCAATCTACCAGCGATGCTAGCAGCGAAAGCCACTGGTGGTCAGAACGCTGATCCGAACAACCCTGTTTTTGCAACATTCGGGGCCAATACACTTAAAACCCGAATGCGATCGCATCCAGATGTCAATGCAACATTCTACGCTGACGTGCAATTGGACGACTTGGGGTAACCACAAGTTGCTTAAAGACAAAACGTTATTAGTGCTCTGGCTATCGTCAGCCAATAGCAGACAACTACCCGAGTTTCTACGAGAACGTTGGGGAACTATCGACGTGGGCAGCATACGCAGTGGTATTAAAGCGCCTGGTGCAACACCGGTGTTGCACCTCGACCCGAATCATTAATTATTGCCCAATAACATCTATCGGATGTGGAAAAACCGCATTGTACAAATATCCAGCCGTATTAAATGGAACCTTATCTGGTTGTACCCGGCCGGATGCATCAATCGCTCTACTGATTAAGCTGTGCTTACCGGGGTTCGCCTGCCATTCAATTTCAAACCTTACCCATCCATAGATCTCATTGTCGCCAACAAGCTCGGCATCAGACCAAGATTGACCGTTATCGTCACTCCATTCCACTGTCGCAATTTTTTGCCCCGGTGAACGCGCATAGCCATGTACATGATTCATGCCGCTGGAAAGCTGTGCTGGACGGGGCAAAGCTAATGCGCTCTTAATATTTAAGGTAGTCAGCCAGCACCTGTCGACCAGATTAGCTCAGCGGTACCGGGGGGTGTCTCAATATGTTTCCCATCCATCTCTGCAAACAACGCACGATGATTGCCAGCGCACTCAATTACTGCCGCGACCGTGCGTTGCCGCATGGCGAGAAGATCAGAGTAGTCAAGCGAAATTTCGCGCTCAACACCATCACCCCATATTCGCAAGGCGTAGTCTTCAGTTGAAATCGTCGGCGACGAACCACTATTGCATACAAAAAAACGATCGACCGGTGTTAGATAATCTTGCTGATACTCCAACGGCAATTCAAGCGAGGATGGGTGTTTTACCATCACGGCAGTGTCTTTACTTGAGCGTTTCATCAAAATTAATGCTCCTTGGATTGATACGCCGCCCGTTTAGGCACCTCGCAAAACCCTAAGCGTTCAATATCGTGTAAGAACACGTTACGAAGATCATCGCGATTTTCAGCTTCCGCAGCATGCACCAGCAGATGATAGAACACATCACGCTGGGCATGGCTAGCGCCCATCATTTGTAACTGGTGGCGTACTCCACCGAGCTTGGCTAACACTTGCCTGTAGTCTTTTTCTCTATGTGCCAGTATTGCCTCACACACGGGAATACCAACCACCTTATAAGACAGGGCAACTGAGCTCATTTGATCAGGTGATGCAAATTGCTGCACCATATTAGCCAGTAGCGCGTTAGCATCACGTGAGTTTCCGCTGGCACTTAATACCATCATGTCGTGGATATTACTAAAGGCACTACCATGATTAGTGATACGCTCAGCGCAAAGGGCCGCAAGCTTTTGCCAGTGGATCGATACATCCACACCATAGAGCTCCAATCGCATTAGTAATGATGAGTAATTGTTGATATCGATAGTAGCTGCAGGAGACGCTTTAACCAAAGGTGAATTGAGATTCCTGACCTCAGTATCCAGTAATTCGATTATTCGATCGTACTCACCCAACTCCAACAAGAACAAACAAAAATGCCACCACAAATGATGGCGCATTTGATTAGCGTGCCCCCAATTACCACTCAGGCCTTCCAGCCATGCTATGCCATTACGCATCTCGCCTTTCATCACCAATACATGGGCAACCGCATGTGCGCCCCAAACATCGCTTGGGTCTATCTCTACAGCCGCCCGGCCAAAGTACTCCGCCTCTTTAAAATAACCCGCCTCTTCATTTGCAAACGCACGCAACGATAACAGCGGGCCGTAGTCCTGATGAGTTTCTGCCCATGCGGGCGCCGCGCGCTCAGCTATATCTCGCATCCACTGAGGTTGGCCCAACCAGAATATTTGCTCCTGCGCCAGCACATGCAAAAATAAATCATCTGGCGCATCATTAAGTAGTTGTTCGTAGATAGTGGCGGCCTCTACTCCTCGCCCAGCGCTGGCAACAGTGACAGCCTCCAACAAATCCGCTTCATTGCTCTTACCCGAGGGCAGTAGTGGCTGACTCTGCTCAATAAGTTTGGCGATGGCATCATCAAAGCGAGCATCATTGGCACCGTGTAGCATGCTGGCTTTAACGATAAGGGGTAGACAATAGTTTGAATCAGCCGCAATTGATGCATTGATATGTTCCATGGCATCGGCACGGAATCGACCCATTTGGCTCATGCCAATTGAACACAGTTCGGTGGCGGTTCGTTGAGATAGCTTGCTCATGCAATTGAGTATAACTACCAACTGCAGATTACGCTGGCATTGCACTATCGATTGCTAGTATTCGGAGTATTTAACACGCAGGCACCAAGGAATCACTATGAACCAGCCCAACATAATCTTGTTTATGGTTGATCAGCTGACGTCATTTGTGCTCAATATCTACGGTGGCAAGGTATGTAGAACACCCCATACCGAATTGTTGGCACAACGCGGTATGGGGTTCAAGAAAACGCTTTTTTATCCAGCGATACAAGTACCGATGATTATCGCACACCTACAATATCAAGCTCGGCGAGTATTTTACTGAATGTGTTCCCAATCATGGCTGAGTTAGCGGGTATTGAACAACCTGCCATGCGATATCGTCGCACTAGCCTCTGAATGGTGTCAAAATCGCATTATATCGGCCATAATTGCCTGCCATAACGTCGGCACATCACATCGGAACCACTTATGCAATACAAGATCGATCACTTCGCTGTCGGCGCCGACACTCTCGAGCAAGGGGTTAAAGCCATGCAAGCCACACTTGGCGTCGAGCTTAGTGTAGGCAGCAAACACGATTTAATGAGCACACATAACAAAGTGATGCAATCAGGCAATGAGAGCTTCTTCGAACTCATCGCTATCGACCCAGACGCACCTACTCCATCACGCACACGCTGGTTTACGCTGGATGACCCAACCACTCACAAGCGAGTCGCCGAACGCCCAAGAGCATTATGCTGGGTGGTGGGTACCGATGATCTGGATGCTGTCGTAGCAGCAAGCCCTAGAGAGTTAGGTGAAATAGTCACGTTTACGCGCGGTGATCGCTCTTGGCGCTTGACCGTGCCAGCAGATGGGCACTTGCCCGGGGGCGGTTTATTACCTGCGTTTATTGAATGGTCGCCAGGCCCTCACCCCAGTACAGCACATCAGGACTTAGGCGTAACACTGCAGTCGGTAAACCTAAGCCATCCGAACTCAGAAAGTTTTATCAAATTGCTACAAGCACTGAACGTTGATCACCTTGCCACTGTCACACAAGGTGATGCCGCGTTGAGCTTTACGCTGGCAACGGCTAACGGCGTGATCACGATTGACTAGACAAATAGGCACATGAACAAAAGCATTATTGCGGCCCTTTGCCTACTATCCGTAGGCAGTTTTTCGTATTTGTCGTTTAACGTTGGCCAGCAGTCGGTAGCGGTTGAACCACCAGAGCCAAATGAAACGTCTACGAGTGAAATCAACAAGACCGACACTACTGCCAGCGACAACACAATTCACGTAGCACTACCACCAGGATTACGCGCTGAGATAGAACAACTACGAGATGGCTTAAACGAATCAAAGCGTGAGCGCGACACAATGCGCGAAGAACTAACCACGCTTCAAGATCAGCTATCGAATATACAAAACAACTTAGAATATGAAGGCATGGCAATTGATGAAAAAACTCTAGCCGAGCCAAGTAATACCTTTCTACCTCCTGGTTCAGAAACCACTAGCACCAATGCATTCGGCTTTGGCCGCATAAGCGATGACGAACGAAAAAGCAGTTTGCAAGCCGCTGGAATTGATGATCAAACCATCGCTAGCATCGCCGAGCGCAGCGATCAATTCGAGCTCGCCCGCCTAGAACTCATTGATAGAGCTACCAGGGATGGCGATCGAGGATATGAGGAATTTCACGAGGAGCTAGAAGAGCTAGAAGAATCGCGAGTAAACATTCGTGAGGAGATTGGAGATGAAGCTTATGACGAATACCTTATCAATGCTGGGCGTGATAACCGAGTGATCATCAATTCAGTTATCAATGGGTCAGCAGCGTCTATCGCGGGCATCCAGACAGGAGACGTAATCTACTCCTATGCTGGTTTGCGAATATTTACTACCAGAGAGATACAACAAGCCACGCGCGAAGGCAACCGCGGTGAGTTTATCGATATAGAAGTGCTACGCAATGAGGGTGAACAACAGTTCTATTCAATTGAACGCGGGCCTATGGGCGTGACACTTGGGTCAGTGCTGGACACTCCTTAGAGAGGAGTTACCCGAGTTGCATTTGCAATACTGTAAGTAGCGACATCGTAGTCCATCGAATCACCGTTCCAAAACCATGCCTCTGAATCACCCGGTTGCAGCGGATCATCGCTTTTCATTGGCGCAGGTGTATCGCTAAGTTTCGATCCATCAGGTTTGTAAAATTTCAGCTCACCAGTACTAAGGCGCTGCACTGAGTAACCACCTTCATGTAGTTTGACATGATGGTAGTGACAGACCTCCACTAGATTATGCAGCGACGTTTCTCCACCACTTGACCAATGCTGAATATGATGAGCATCCAAATGTCTATTACAATCACAGCCTGGAAACATGCACCGCCCGTCCCTAATCGCCAAAGCGCGTCGCATACCAGTTGGAATAGCACGAGCACTACGCCCAATACTTAATGGCTCAGATCCATTAGTTAGTGCAGTGACGATCTTGCAACTACAACTTAATCGACGCGCAGTTTCAACTGATAAGGCCACTTCTTTTTCGATGTAACAATCAGGCTTTCCATTGGGAAAATGTTGAGCCTCACCTGCTAACACTTGGCTGTCGACATGCACTACAACTTGATAACGATCGTCACTATTTGTGATGGTAGAGTTACTCCCCAATGACTGGCCGGCCATCAGCATCAGTGCATCTGCACGTCGATGTTGGTGAGCACTAGAGGTGTGAGCCCCATCTAAAAGGTCTTGATATGTCTCTTCAATTTTAGGCGGTTCTTTAAGTTGAGATTCTGCCTCAGCATCTTTTAATGAATGTACCGCAGCCTCCAATGCTTTCAGCACCACAGCGCCTTGTTCCGGAGTTAGCCGTGCACGTATCTCTAAACAGCCATGCTCATCCCAGCGCGTATCTAATAATCGGCTTTCACGTTGACGCATAGCTGCCTGACGTTCAGCTTCCAAGGGTGTTACTATCTCGCCGTTTTCACCAACGTATTGCCTTCTATAAAGCCGAACGGATTTCTCTAACTGGCTAGCGGAACCATACCGAGCAAATGACAATAGGCACTCTTCGTTGTCTTCAGTGCCAACACGAGTAATCGCACGCGCCTTAGAATAGCTTAGCCGCCCACTTGCAAAGGCTTCACGAGTTTTCGGTAGATTTTGAAGAGCATGAGCGACACGCAATTTCTCACGTGCTGCATTAAGTGATACACCGCAACGCCAATTCAACCAATGAGCGCAACTACGTACACCCTCCTCACACCATCCCTGACGAGTATCAAACTCAGCAATCATCATTAACTGTTCAAAGGCAGCCGCATTTAGATTCGCCGTTAGGCTAGTGATGGACTGCTCGAGTTCTGGCGTAGTAGTGTCAGTAAAATTTGGGTTAGCATCCATGTTATTGCGCTCCGTTGATTTATTTATACTGTATATTTTTATAGCTTAAAAGTCAAAGGATGAATTCGCTGAATGAATAACTCTGAAACGTTACCGCGGGGGTGTTTTTCGTTGCTCTGTTACATCTGGCGAGACATTCGATCGCTGCGGTACTCTACCTGTTCAATTTTAAACAAAAATTAGACTACCTCTAAAACGTTCTCGCGGAAACGTTACAATTCCAATATGAAATTCGCCTACCTAATAGAACCACCATTCAACCACCGAAACCCGGGCGGAAACATCACGGGTACAGATGTTGAATTAGCAAAAGTAGTATTTCATGAACTTGAACTGGGCACATTCGAACCCATCGAAACAGAATTTGCCGAATTGCTTCCCGGGCTAGCAGAAGGACACTGGAGAATGACCACTGGTTTATTCGCTAACGATGACCGAAAAAAGCTCGCGTTATTTAGCAAACCCATTTGGGCATTGCCTGATGGCTTGTTGGTACAAACAGGAAATCCCAAGGCATTGGCTGGCTACCAATCCATTGCACTGCTAGATGATTGCTCGCTTGCTGTAATTCGCGATCAAGTACAACATCAATCGGCGGTTGAGTTTGGCGTAAACGACGACAATCTCAAAGTGTATGAGACTTACACCGGTGCAGCGAATGCCGTGTTAGCTGAGGAAGTCGATGCCTATGCAAGCGTTGGTCGAGCGCACACGGGATATATCGAACTTAAGAAAGAAAGTGGGCTTGAAGTGGTAACAGTGCCAGTAGCAGAAAAACAAGCCGCGTTCGGATCGTTTGCTTTCAGCTTACAAGACGCAACACTCTGCGACGAAGTTAATAGCTTCCTGCAGACTTATCTTGGTTCAGATGATCATCGAGCCATGATGCACAAATTTGGATTTACAAATGCTGAGATCGATCTAATTGTTAGATAAGGTGCGTTGCTCGAGGTAAGTTGCGAGTCTTTCGGCTGGAGTTCCGATTTCGCTCAATAGCGTGTTCTTCCAAGCACTAATTTCAAACTCAATTATTTACATTTCCCAAACACATCCGACAACATCATCAACGTCCCTCCTCATCACCCTTGTTGAGGCAGCTTGCCACAGCTAACCCTATGCGCCTGCTTCACACTTATCACGTGCTGACCAGGCTACTTGTTCCCATTATCGCGTACCTGGCTTTTAGACCCCTTCTATCGGGTCGATAAAACTCACTTATTCGATTAAAACAACAGGTTAGCTACCATGGAAGCAAAATACAGACTCGTCACTCGCAGCGACTTCGACGGCCTCGTGTGCGCTGTACTGCTGACGCATTTAGATTTAATCGATGATATCGCGTTTGTGCACCCTAAAGACATGCAGGATGGCAAAGTCGACATCACCTCTTGCGATATAACAACCAATCTGCCATTTGTTGAAGGCGCACATTTAGTGTTTGATCATCATGAATCTGAAACCCTGCGCAACGATGTAAACGTTGAAAACTACATCATGGACGCACACGCAGATTCAGCTGCCCGCGTAGTGTGGAAACACTATGGCGGTAATTCTGCATTTCCAACAGTCTGGAACGATATGATGGAAGCGGTTGATAAAGCTGATGCGGCTCAGTTCAGCATGGATGAAGTGCTTAATCCAAGGAATTGGGAACTGCTCAATCTACTGATGGATTCTCGAACTGGTTTGGGTCGATTCCGCGAATTCCGCATTTCTAACTATCAACTCATGATGGAATTGATTGAAAAATGCAGAACAATGAGCATAGACGGGATACTGCAGTTGCCAGACGTACAGGAGCGTGTTGCACTTTATCAAGAGCACAAACCTGCATTTGAAGACCAACTACGCCGTTGCGGCACCGTGCATGGAAACCTAGTGGTGCTGGACTTGCGCAATGAAGAAACTATCTATCCTGGAAGCCGTTTTCATATCTACGCCATCTTCCCTCAGTGCAATATTTCAATCCATCAAATGAATGGCTTCAAAAACCAGAACACAGTGTTTGCCACTGGCAAATCTATATTCGATCGATCGTGTAAAACCAATATTGGCGAACTAATGCTGAAAAACGGCGGTGGTGGACACGATGCCGCTGGCACTTGTCAGATAGACAATGATCGTGCAGATGAGGTATTGGCTGAGTTAATCGAAGCCATTAACGCTAACGAGAACGTTAGCGATCAGGTGAGGCGCGCAAGTTAACACGACCATTTTAGCGGGGAAAATGGTGGCTACACCTAGATTCGAACTAGGGACCCCAACATTATGAGTGTTGTGCTCTAACCAACTGAGCTATGTAGCCGCCGAAGCAAGCCGCTGATTTTCGCCAGTTTTGGCTTCAGTGTCAAGCTGTTATGCGCAGCTACCAGCAGTTCGCGCATGTTCACCACGGAAGTTGGTCGATATCGACATTTCCGCCGGTAAGGATGAGGCCCACTCGCTGATTTTTGAAGGCGTTGGGGTACTTCAACACCGCTGCCAGCACCACGGCTGAGCTGGGCTCTACCACCATTTTAAGCCGTTCCCAAATCAATCTAGTGGCTTTGATGATCTCCTCCTCGGAGACCGTAAGAATGTCACTGACATTATCCCGGATACAGGGCCAGGTAAGGCTGCCCAGATTGGTTTTAAGGCCATCAGCAATCGTCGTAGGGCTGGGGAGCTCGATTAATTTGCCAGCCTGGAACGATTGGTAGGCATCGTCGGCGGCTCTTGGCTCTGCTGCGATAATGCGTGTATCGGGTGATAGCCCATTGCTGCTGATACAACTACCGGACAACATGCCACCGCCACCAATCGGTGCAACAAGAATATCAAGCCCGGGTACTTGCTCATGAAACTCAGCAGCGCACGTAGCCTGCCCTGCTATCACCAATGGATCGTTATAAGGGTGCACAAACGTTGCGTTACTTTTAGCTTGTGTAGCCAACATAGTTGACTCGCGTGCATCGAGCGTTGGTTCGCACTCTATTAAAGCGCCGCCGTAGGCTTTTACCGCATTCTTTTTTGACGCCAATGAATCACTGGGCATGATGACGGTAGCGGTGGTGCCGCGTTGCGCTGCTGCATAACTGAGTGCCATGGCATGGTTGCCAGAAGAATGAGTTATAACTCCATTGCTCAGTTGCTCCTCTGTCAACGAGAAAACGGCATTGCATGCGCCGCGCACTTTAAACGCTCCTGTCTTTTGCAAGTTCTCGCATTTGAAGAATAGCTTGCAGCCAGCCAATGAGGATAGATTTGCCGACCTATGTACGGGCGTAACGTGCACATAGGCCGCTATGCGGGCTCGTGCTTGGCTGACTTCGTGGAAATCGGGAAGTGTTGGAGCGCTGCTCATAGTTATTGTTTGCATTGTTGTTTTGTGTGGACTCGCCGCAGACGGCGCCGAGCCCACTGGGTGGTGGCGACTAGATCCTAAGACATCCGGAACAAAGGTACAATCACCACGCACCTAATGAGCCCCGCTGATGGATCAACGACCCACCACTAAACAATCGCCCACCTTCACTGACTATGCCTGGCTGTTGGGTCTGGCGCTGATGTTCGGTTCTAGTTTTACCTTTACCAGTATAGCTGTGCGGGAGATTCCACCGATAACACTGGCGGCGTTGCGTGTAACTATGGCTCTGGTGATCCTATTTCTCGTGATGAAGCTCTATGGACAACGCCTTCCCATGGGTAAGCGGGTATGGGGGTATGTGTTCGCGTCTGCCTTCTTTGGCAACGTCTTGCCGTTTTCACTCATTGGTTGGGGGCAGATAAAAGTGGAAGCAGGTTTGGCGGCCATCTTTATGGCCATCATGCCACTTGTCACAATTATGCTTGCGCAGTTTTTCACCCATGACGAACGCCTTAATCGCTACAAGGTGCTGGGTGTTGCGCTTGGTTTGATTGGTGTGATGGTGTTAATTGGTATCGATGCCCTAGGCGCGATCGGCGATGAAACGCTACGACAACTCGCCATCGTGCTAGCAGCAACTTGCTATGCCGTTAATGCCATCATCACCAAAGAATTGGTAGGCCATCCGCGTAAGTCAGTGATGGCAGCACTGATGTTGGCGGCGGTCATTTTATTTGTGCCGTTGGTATTAATTGAACAACCGTGGGCAATGAGGCCATCGCAGGCTGCGAACCTTTCGTTATTAGTACTTGCCATTGGCCCAACCGCGTTGGGTACATTAATGATACTGGTGATTATTGATCGCCAAGGTGCGTCATTCTTTGGGCAGATCAACTTTTTGATACCCGTGATCGGTGTGTTCTTTGGCGTAGTGTTTCTTGGTGAACGATTATCCGCCAATGCCTGGTTGGCACTAGCATTAATCCTAATTGGTGTTGCCTTATCTAGGCGTGGCAATCAGCGATAAGCCTTCGTTAAACATTAAAACGAAAATGCACCACGTCGCCTTCCTGCATTAGGTACTCTTTACCTTCCAAGCGCCATTTGCCGGCATCCTTGGCACCGTTTTCACCTTTGTTGGTGACGTAGTCATCGTAGCCAACTACTTCGGCGCGAATAAAGCCTTTTTCAAAGTCTGTGTGGATACGGCCAGCGCCTTGAGGCGCTGTTGAACCTTCACGCACAGTCCAGGCTCGAACCTCTTTTTCACCCGCAGTGAAGAAGGTCTGCAAACCCAACAAGGTATAGCCCGCTCGAATAACACGGTTGAGCCCAGGCTCGGTTAAATTCATTTCGGATAAGAAATCTTGTTTTTCGTCGTCTTCTAACTGTACGATTTCAGATTCTATCGCTGCACATACCGGCACAACTTGCGCACTTTCCGTGTTGGCTTTTTCGATCAAACTATCGAGCATCGGATTGTTCTCGAAACCTTCCTCATCAACATTTGCAATGTACACCATCGGCTTAATCGTTAGAAGATGATAATGCTTGGACCATGCCCGCTCTTGGTCGTTCTGTTCAATAGTGCGTGCAGGCTTACCCTCGCCTAATGCTGCGGCAAGTGTTTCCATAAATGCTTTTTCAGCAATCGCATCTTTGTTGGATGACTTAGCCATCTTGGCAATGCGCAGTATCGCTTTATCCATGGTTTCCATATCCGCTAGCAATAATTCAGTATTGATCGTGTCTGCATCATCAACCGGGTCAACCTTGCCGCTCACGTGGATGACATCGTCATTGGCAAAGCAACGCACGACGTGAGCAATTGCGTCAGCTTCGCGGATGTTGGCTAAAAATTTATTGCCCAAGCCTTCTCCTTTGGAGGCGCCCTCCACCAATCCGGCGATGTCAACAAACTCCATTGTTGTTGGCAGTATGCGTTCAGGGCTCACAATCTCAGCCAAAGCTTCAAGGCGCGGATCAGGCACCGGCACAATGCCGACGTTGGGCTCGATGGTACAAAATGGATAATTCTCGGCCGCAATTTCAGCTTTGGTCAAGGCGTTGAACAAGGTTGATTTGCCCACATTAGGCATACCAACGATGGCGCATTTAAAACCCATATTTTTTGCTCACTGCTGCTCACTCGGTTTATGACTGTGCAACGTTTTGGTTGCAACGTTGATATCGCCATCAATAATTGTATTAGCTTCGCGTAACGATATATCCAATGCTTCATCAATCAGGCGTTGGTCGTCGCTGGAGGCCCGTTTAAGTACGTAGCCTGATACTGCATTTTTGTCGCCGGGGTGGCCAATGCCGATGCGCAAACGCCAAAAGTTCCGCTGCCCAGTTTTGGCAAAAATATCGCGCAAACCATTATGGCCGCCGTGTCCACCGCCCTTTTTAATCTTCACTAAACCGGGAGGTAAATCCAATTCATCATGCGCCACCAGAATCTTCTCATGCTCAATTTTATAAAAACGGCTGATTGCCGCATAACCCTGGCCGCTATTGTTCATGTAGTTGTATGGCTTAAGCAAGTACACCGCTCGGTCATTAACCATTGCCTTGGCCACCATCGAATGTGATTTTTTATCCGGGCTAAACGTAGCACCCAGCTGTGAGGCTAGCTGATCAACAAACCAGAAACCGGCATTGTGCCGTGTTTGCTCGTATTCACTGTCAGGATTGCCCAAACCAACTATTAGTTCGAACTTGATGGAGTCACCCGGCACAGTGTGTATTCCGCGTAAGGTTTATGGAGGTAGGAACTATTAGCGACAGATCGGCAGCAGCCTGGCAAATGCCAGGCTGTTGCAACAAACAGTTAAGCTTACTCGGCAGCGTCGCCTTCGCCAGCTTCTGCATCTTTATCTTTATCGTCTTCTTCATTAGAAGGCGCTTCAGGTGCATCGTCTTCAATGACTTCTACACGCTGAGCGATAACCGTCGCGATAGCGCGATCAGAATCATCGCCCTTCTCAAGCAAATCAACTATGCGCACATCATCTGGCATAACAATGTCGGACAAGTGAACGGAATCACCGATGCTCAATTGTGACATATCAATTTCAAGGAACTCAGGAATGTTACGCGGCAAACAAGCAATAGTAACTTCTGATTCGTTGTGGCTGACCATACCGTTTTCTTGTTTCACGCCTGGGCAGTCTTCTTCGCCAAGGAAGTGAACCGACACGGTTACTTGTAGTTCGGCACCTGCAACAACGCGTTGGAAATCCATGTGTAGAATTTGCTGGCGAAATGGGTGGCGTTGAACATCACGCAATAGTACTCGACCCGGCTCTGCGCCGTCGATACTCATCATCAACAGCTGCGAGTAAAACGCATCAGTGCTCAGATGCTTGGTGACTTCATTGTGTTTCAGCGAAATTGACGCTGGGGCTTCATCCGCACCATAAAGTATGGCTGGAACTAAATTTTCACGACGCAGTCGGCGGCTCGCACCTTTACCAAATTCGCTGCGTGACGTGGCTAGAACGTTAATATCGTCTGACATGTCAGTCTCCGTTGATCAATTGCCCCTGAATTGGCGCAATCACACTCTGCCCGCGACCAGGCAAAGCCGCGGAATTATAACAGAGACTGATCAATCCATACCCAATTAATCCATGGCCTAATCCATATACACAGAACTAACTGATTCATCTTCATGGATACGGCGAATGGTCTCGCCGAGTAAGTCCGCCACTGATAATTGGCGAATCTTGTCACACTGTTGGCCACCTTCAGACAAAGGAATGGTGTCCGTCACGACCAGCTCATCGAGCTCTGAGGCATTGATGTTGTCAATTGCTGGCCCGGATAACACCGGATGGGTTGCCAGTGCTACGACTTTATTAGCGCCGTGCTGCTTCAGCGCCTCCGCCGCCTTGCACAAGGTGCCAGCGGTATCAACCATATCGTCGATGATGACGCAGGTACGGTTGCTGACATCACCAATAATATGCATGACCTGAGCTTCATTAGCTTGTGGCCGACGCTTATCGATAATGGCCAGATCGCTGTCATCCAGTTGTTTGGCTACCGCACGGGCACGCACCACGCCACCCACATCGGGGGAAACAACGATTAAATCAGAATACTTGGCTCGCCAAATATCAAGCAGTAGTAAGGGGGATGCGTAAACGTTATCCACTGGAATATCGAAAAAGCCTTGAATTTGCTCGGCGTGCACATCGACGGTGAGCACACGATCAACGCCTGCCACACTGAGCATGTTGGCTACAAGCTTTGCAGTAATAGGGACACGGGCTGAGCGGACGCGCCTGTCTTGGCGGGCATAGCCATAATAGGGGATAACAGCAGTGATACGCTCGGCTGAGGCGCGGCGCATGGCATCGACCATCACCAGTAGGTCCATCAGGTTATCGTTGGTGGGTGCACATACCGGTTGTATGAGAAATACATCACCACCGCGGACGTTTTCCTGAATCTCAACGGCTGTTTCACCGTCGCTGAATCGGCACAGCGATGCTTTACCGATGGGGGTATGCAAATACGCCGCGATATTTTGCGTAAGCGTTGGGTTGGCGTTGCCGCCAAAGATCATTAATTTACGATCAGGCATCTGAGCTGCATAGTGTGTTAATGGCTGGGCCGGGAGGATTCGAACCTCCGAATGCTGGGATCAAAACCCAGTGCCTTAACCGCTTGGCGACGGCCCAATTTAAATGCAGCGTATAGTGTACGCTACCCTTACTACTGCGGGAGAAATTTCATTCAAAATCAACCAGCAAAATCGTACAGAGGCGAAGCGTTTCTGCCCTGAACAACATAAGCTGTCATCTCGCTCGGGACTTTCGCAAACAACGCTTGGGCTTTTTCTTCCGTTTCAAAGGCCGTGTATACGCAACTTCCAGTGCCGCTCATTTTAGCTCTCCTTTCGCGGTTATTCACGGCTAAAAACTCAAACGCTTTACGCACTTGCGGATATCGCGCCATGGCAATGGGTTCGAATACATTTGTACTCCGCCCATCCATGAAATCGCGTATTGTGATCGGACTGGTATTGCGTGTCAATTCAGGAACATTAAATAATGCTTCTGTTGATATTTGCACGCCTGGATCGACGATCAAGTACCACGGCTCTACCGGGGCCACTGGAGTGAGCTTATCGCCTATCCCCTCAGCCCAGCTAGATTGACCATAAACAAATACGGGAACATCGGCACTCACCGTTACGCCAATCTCGGCTAGTTCTTTAATACTCAAGCCCATACGCCAGAATTCGTTGAGTGCGACTAGCGTGGTTGCAGCATCGGAGCTGCCTCCACCTAAACCGCCTCCGGTGGGTATACGCTTGGTCAGTGTGATATTGATACCAGAGCGGCCACCAGCGTGCGACTGCAACGCCCGTGCGGCTCGAACCACTAGGTTTTCCTCTGGGGGGACTTCATCGAAGTCACTAATCAAGTGGATTTCGTTATCTTCACGCAGCTCGAACTGCAGCACGTCGCATAAGTTGACGAACTGATAGACCGTTTGCAAGGTGTGGTAACCATCACTCCGGCGCCCTGTCACGTGCAGGAATAAATTTATTTTGGCCGGTGCCAACCAATTGGTAGTCAAGGTGTTTCGTAACCCGATTCTAGTTCAATAATGGTGCTAGTTTACCGGCCGATTGCGCCAGAAGCCATCTTTTAATAGTGGCCAATCGTCAACATCACAAGATTTCCCTGTCATAATTGTTAGGTTGACGAGGCAACAATGTCGCAATTGGCGATTATTGCGTCGGTATGACCAACCGTGTGGGTGATTTTATCGGCGTGCCCTCGGTGGGTTCGGATTTGAGTGACTGCCAGGTTTTGAGCACAATTCGAACATTATAGGGCCCACCCGTGGCGGTTATCAACGCCGGCACTTGGGCATCTTGAAACACTTTTCGCTTACGAATGACCGCATTCCAGCTAATACCTGATTGATCGGTATAGCGCAGCGACTGCAAAAGCCCTGCGTCATTGAATGTGGTCGTATCTGCATCCCCTGGCTGGCCTTTGAGCCATTGGGCTATCTGCGATACCGGCACCGGCACACTTAAACCTAAGGCCTGTTGCAAGGCAATACCAGGATCCGCTGAGCTGGCGACCACAGCGTTCCCACGAGTAACCGTTGTGCGGTTATCTCGTTGATCCACTCTAAGAGAGGCCGAACCTAACGGCGCTGTCAGATCAAACGAGAAATCATCAGCACGCTGCTGCCAGTGCATTCGTGTGCTGATGTTTTCCTTATCCGTCCAAATGCCCAAGCCACCGCTCACTTCGAAGTGCGTTAGCGTCGCTGAGCTCACACGGTTTTGCACCGCTTGCGGGGTGACACATGAAACCAGCAGCAAAACTACGGTAATGACAAGCCATGAATGAAGATTGGCGCTCACTGAATGAAACGTTCCATCGCCTGCTTAAGCTTGGGATGATCCGGCGATTCTAGTAGCGCTTTATTCCAAAGATCGCGCGCTGCGTCTTGAGCACCTGATACCCACATGACTTCACCCAGGTGTGCTGCGATTTCTGGATCACGTAATAATTCATACGCTTGTTTTAAATACGCTAACGCTACTGCGTTATCACCCGCCTTATAACGTACCCATCCCATACTATCGATAATGGCAGCATCGTTAGGGATGAGTTGATGAGCACGCTCAACTAACTCAATAGCGCGTTCAAGTTCGAGATCATTGTCAGCTAGGTGATAGCCCAAGGCGTTCATTGCGTGTGCATTATCAGGCTCTACTTCAATCAGCCTGCTAAGATCATTACGTAGCATTTCCGTATCGTTATTGGCGTCAGCTGTCAACGCACGTGAATACAACAACTCACCTGAGTCAGGAAAGCTTGCGAGCCCTTCGCTGAGTATCTTAATGGCCTCTGCACCTTCACCCGCATCTTGCAGCATGCGCGCTTCAGTGGTGATTATTTGCGGAAGCACCGCTTGATTAGTGATAACGTTTTTTAACGATTGAATACGTTGCCGGCCGGCATCAAGCTCTCCAATTAAGCTGTGTAGTTCGGCAGATCTGAGCTGAGCAGGTATATATAAGCTTTCGTCTCGCACTTGCGAGTAGTGGTCAATGGCAGTGGAGTACTCCTGTTGTTGATCGCGAATGCGGCCCAGATAAAAATGCGCTTGATCACTATGTTCACCTGTGCCAAGTAACGCTTCCAGATAACGAATCGCTGCATCACTACGCTTGGAATCCAACGCCAGCAAACCCATGTTTAGCAATAGATCAGGGTTAGTGGTAGCTGCTTGTTGATACAAAATTTCCAGTTGCTCACTGGCATCGTCGTGCCTTCCTGCGTCAACTAACAGTTGAGCAAAGCCCAACCGTAATTCAATATTGGGCTCATCATTATCAAGTGCTTTACGAATGTCTGCAATGCCCTCTTCTGGCTTACCCATTGCACCCAAGGCTTGTGCCTTTATCAGCAGAGCGCTGCCGTTATCGGGATCAAGTGCTAACGCGGATTGCGCATGCTCTAGCGCGTCATCACGCCCACCGACAGACAGTGCCATCCGCGCTTGTGCAACAATTATTTCAACTTCACCCGAGTGCTGGTTAGCAAGGTTTGCCATGATCTCCAGGGAGCGAGCTCGATCCGCCTCGCGCATCAGCGTAAGCACGACTTCATCCACCGCTGTTTTACGGTCTGTGCTGTGCATAATAAAGCCAGAGAGTGCCTTCGATGCTCGATTAACCTGGCCGGTTTGTAGGTAAATTTGTGCCAACAATTCGTGCGCTTCGGCATTCTGAGGTGCCAAAGATAGCCAGCGGTTGCCTACCATCTCGGCATCTTCCCAGCGTCGGCCCCAAACAGCCAGCTGAGTGGCTCGCTCAGCAACGCGTTGATCGTCGCTTATTTCAGCTGCGCTCATATAGGCTTCGGTGG
Organism: Granulosicoccaceae bacterium; assembly: GCA_036478595.1. Classification (GTDB taxonomy): domain Bacteria; phylum Pseudomonadota; class Gammaproteobacteria; order Granulosicoccales; family Granulosicoccaceae; genus Granulosicoccus. The sequence goes on along the minus strand of JAZGEF010000039.1, from coordinate 115,822 downwards.
CGACATTAAGCTGTCCACGCCGACCAGCCAGCTCTCCAATCATGATGTTGAACATCAGCTGGCTGCGTGTATCAATGTGACCATCTGCAACCGCAACTGACGGCACGACTGGCAAAGAGCTACACCCGATTAGCACAATACTGGCAGCACCAGATAGCAGCCTGATCCGCAATGGTTTAGCTATTTGTTTGCTTGATCTAACAATCCGCATTGTTTCTCCAGTATTATGACTAGCTTATGTCGCTGCTTGCGTTAGGTTTGAATCATCACACGGCGCCCGTCGACATCCGGGAGCGCGTGGCTATTGGCGATGAACAATTGCCCAATGCATTGTTGGCTCTACAAAACCTGCCTGCAGTCAACGAAGCCACCATTGTATCAACATGCAATCGCACTGAAATCTACTGTGGTATGCAAGGCAACGACCCATCTCCGGTTTTGCATTGGCTACACCATTATCTCGACCTGCAGCAGCCACACTTCAACGACTACCTCTTTCGACACACAGATCGTGACGTGGTTCATCATTTGATGCGCGTTTGCAGTGGCCTGGATTCACTAGTAGTCGGCGAACCCCAGATCCTAGGTCAGATGAAACAAGCCTACAGCAATGCTAGCGCTGCTGGAACCGTGGGTTCAGAGCTGACGCCTTTGTTTCAATCGGCGTTTTCGGCCGCCAAATTGGTGCGTACTGACACCGAAATAGGCAGCAACCCGGTTTCTGTTGCTTTTGCCGCCGTTTCGCTGGCCAAGCAAATTTTTTCCGATTTGACCAAACATGGCGCTTTATTAATTGGCGCTGGCGATACCATGCGCCTTGCCGCCCAACATTTGATCGCTCAGGGCGTCACCGATATCTACATCGCCAACCGCACTATGGAACGCGCAAGCGCGTTGGCTGCGGATGTTGGCGGGCAAGCACTCGCGTTAAGTAACATTGGCGATGCATTGAGCAAGGTAGATATTGTCATCACTGCTACCGGTTCAAGCTTACCCATCCTCGGCAAGGGCGCGATTGAAAAAGCACTCAAAGCCAGGCGCTATCGTCCAATGCTAATTGTCGACATTGCCGTACCTCGCGACGTCGAATCAGAAGTTGGTGACCTGGATAGTGTGTTTTTGTACTCAGTGGATGACTTACGAGGTGTCATAGAAACCAATCTGCAATCTAGGCAAGCCGCCGCGGAACAAGCTGAAGAAATAATTCGTCTTGAAGTGGAACATTTTCAGCGCAAAGCTCGCGCACGCACTGCCACTGATTCGATACGGCTCTATCGCGATTCTGTTTCAGCGCTGCAATCAGATTTACTCGCCAAAGCTCAAAGTCAATTAGCCGCAGGCCAAGACCCAAACGATGTAATACAACAATTTGCTCATAGCTTGACTAACAAGATGATGCACGAGCCCACCGCTCAAATGCGTATCGCAGCCGAAAGCAGCGATCACGAACTGCTGCGCGCCGCCGAGCGATTACTGAACATCAGACACCGATCAACATGAAAGCCTCGATAAAAGCACGATTAGAGACCGTTAGTGAGAGGCACGAAGAAATCGCTGCCCTGCTTGGCGAGGCCGATATTATTAGCGATCAAAATCAGTTTCGCGCCCTGTCACAGGAGTATTCGCAGCTCGAACCGCTGGTTACTGCGTTTAGCGGTTACCAAACCACTCAGGCGGCGTTGCAGAGTGCTAAAGAGATGGCCAAGGATTCTGATGCCGATATGCGCACCATGGCAGAAGAAGAAATCCCAGGGCTTGAACATCAGATTGATGAGCTTAATCAGCAACTCCAAACACTACTGCTGCCACGGGACCCGCGAGATGAGTACAACGCATTTCTTGAAATTCGAGCCGGCGCGGGCGGAGACGAAGCAGCAATTTTTGCAGGCGATCTACTGCGTATGTACCTTCGTTATGCTGAGAACAATAAATGGCAATCAGAAATTATCAGTGAACGCCCAGGTGATCACGGTGGTTACAAAGAAGTTATTTGTCGCTTAAGTGGTAAGTCTGTTTTTTCACGGCTAAAGTTTGAATCAGGCGCTCACCGGGTGCAACGTGTTCCCGAAACTGAATCGCAAGGGCGCGTGCATACATCCGCAGCCACTGTTGCAATACTGCCAGAAGCCGAAGAAATAGAAGAGATTGATATCAATCCGGCCGATATTCGCATCGATACATTTCGTGCATCAGGGGCCGGTGGTCAGCACGTTAACAAAACGGATTCCGCTGTGCGTCTTACTCATGCGCCCAGTGGCATGGTGGTGGAATGCCAGGACGAACGATCGCAACATAAAAATCGCGCCAAAGCGATGAAGTTGTTACAAGCGCGATTGCTTGATGTGGCATCCAGTGCACAGCACGAAGAAGAATCCGAATCGCGACGTTTACAGGTGGGCAGTGGTGATCGTTCAGAACGTATACGCACCTATAACTTCCCGCAAGGTCGACTAACCGATCACCGAATCAACTTAACGCTTTACAAGCTGGATGAAATCATGACCGGCAGCTTAAGTGAAGTAATAGAACCGCTAATTTCCGAGCACCAGGCGCAACTGTTAACTGAGATCGGTGCCGAATAACCCGGTGTCGCTCACCTTAGCAAGCTGGGTGGCTGCTGCTACCAATCGCCTTTCTAGCCTAAGCTCGGCGCGGCTCGATGCTGAGTTGCTGCTCTGCCATTCACTGGGTATTAAACGCACCGACCTGTATGCTTGGCCAGACAAGGTAATCGACGCCGCAAATTTCGAAGCACTTGAAAAAAACTTGCAAGCTCGCATCGATGGCAAGCCACTGGCCTATATCACGGGCGTTAAAGAGTTTTGGTCTCTACCTATTAACGTCACGCCCGATGTGCTGATACCGCGTGCTGATACTGAAGTGTTGGTTGAGCACGCATTAATGGTTTATCGCCAAACAGGCGGGCCCGTATTAGAGATGGGCACCGGCTCTGGCGCTATCGCGATCGCCCTCGCCTCTGAGCTGAAATCACCGATCACTGCTAGCGATATTAGCGAAGCCGCTATACAGGTTGCCACTGGTAACGCCGAACGCTTAGTCCCAGGGCTTATAAACTTGGTACACGGTAACTGGGGTACACCATTTGAGAATAATCGCTTTAAACTAATCGTCAGCAACCCCCCGTACATAAGCCCTCAAGATCCTCACCTACGTGCGCCAGCTCTGAAGTTTGAGCCGCAAAATGCATTGCTTAGCGCAAAACAGGGATTGGCAGATATCGAGCAAATCCTAATCGATGCACAACGTATTGGCACCCACGATTGCACTGTAATACTGGAGCACGGATACAACCAAGGTATACAGGTTAGAGAGCTTATGGAAAAATACGACTATAACTATATAGAGAGTAAACGCGATCTGGCTGGTCACGAGCGCATTACTGTAGCCAAAACGACCGTAGGCAAAACGGGTTCAAGCACTGCAACAAATGAAAACGGACGAAACCAACAAGACGTTCGCTGCAATTGATCTAGGATCAAACAGCTTTCATATGGTCGTTGCCCAAGAAGATGGCAGTACCATTCGTATCATCGATAGCCTGCGCCACCCTGTACGCCTTGGCGAAGGCCTAGACAAGCAAAAAAACATTACCCTCGATACCCAAGAGCGTGGGCTGCAAACACTGAGTCAGTTCGCGCAGCGGCTGCGTGACGTGCCAAAAAAACGCATTCGTGCTGTTGGCACCAACACATTACGCCGAGCCAAAAACCGCAAACACTTTATGACACAAGCTGAGCAGATCATCGGCAGACCCATTGAGATTATATCCGGCCGTGAAGAAGCCCGCCTCATTTACTCATCAGTTGCCCACGCGCTGCCTGAATCTAGCGGCAAACGCCTGGTGATCGATATTGGCGGTGGCAGCACCGAATTGGTGATTGGTAAAAAGCTTAAGCCGTGTTTAATGGAAAGTATCAACATTGGTTGCGTGAGTTTCTCCAAGCGCTACTTCGCCGATGGCAAGATCACCAAAGAACAATTTAAAAAAGCCGTGCTCAGCGCACAATCAGAACTTGAACCTGTACAGCGGGAGTATCGCAAAAAGGGTTGGCTTGAGGCCATCGGCTGTAGCGGAACAATTAAAGCCGTATCGCGATTGCAGCTAGAACTGGGTATCAGTGATGGCGTTATCACGCTTGAAGGCATCAACAAGCTGCTCGATAAGTTATATAAAGCAGGTGATATAAGCAAACTGGATTTAAAACAAGTGAGTAAAGACCGCACGCAAGTGCTGGTTGGTGGTATCGCCGTGCTAAAAGCGATTATGAAATCACTGGATATTGATGCACTGCATGCTAGCCAAGTGGCGCTTCGCGAAGGTTTGATATTCGACATGATCGGCCAAGTCGAACATCACAATACACAATTGCAAACCATCGATAGCTTAACTCGACGCTACTCGGTCGACCCCGAACAAGCCACACGTGTAGAAACCACTGCCAAACGGCTATTTAATTTAGTGGCAGCAAGCTGGGCGCTCGATACTGAAACAGATTGCCAACAGTTAAGTTGGGCCGCACAACTTCATGAGGTGGGTTTAGGCATATCGCATACTCAGTTTCATAAACATGGTGCCTACATATTGGAAAATTCAGACTTGCTTGGATTCTCAATCGCTGAACAAACCGTACTGGCATTTTTAGTACGTTACCATCGGCGCAAGTTGGATGTAAATGCCTTCACCAATCTAAGCAAACCCGAGCAGGATCGCATTGGCAGGTTGTTGTCCTTGCTCCGACTATCAGCATTGCTGCACCGTGGCAGGCACGGCAGTGAAGCTGACAAACTAAAGTTTAAGGTTAAGGATAACCAACTTAGCTTAATAGTTGATCAGCAATGGATGGATGAGCACCCACTTACCCAAGCGAATCTGAGTAGCGAAGCTGATCGCTTGGATGAAATTGGGATTACCTTAAAAGTGAAAACCTGATTATCGACGGTAAATGAATTATTCGGCGGTGTATACCGACGAATATTGATCAATCAATGATAGTTGCGCACTAAACTGCTTAGGCTCTTTGGCTTGCAGGCGCTTGTAATCACCGTCAGCCTGCAGCTCCCAGCTGTAGCAGTTGTCAGCGATATATCGATCGAGGCATTCGTCTTTAATCCGATTTAGCGCATCGCCTTCAACCGGTATGGCAATTTCGACGCGATTAAAAAAATTGCGCGGCATCCAGTCGGCGCTACTTAGGTAAAGCGATTCAACACCACCGCCATAAAAGTAAAACACTCTAGAGTGCTCTAGAAATCGCCCAAGCACCGATACTACGCGGATGTTTTCAGATAGCCCCGGCACTTGTGGCTTCAATACACAAATGCCGCGCACGATTAGATCAATTTTTACACCATGCTTTGATGCGTTATAGAGCGCTTCGATGACGGCTGGGTCAACCAGGGAATTCATACGCGCGATAATACGCGCTTCCCCGCCATCCTTAGAGATAGCGATTTCACGCTTTATTTTTTCAATGATGAATTTATGCAACATAAATGGAGCTTGTACTAGTTGCTTGAGGTGCCGTGTTTTACCCAAACCTGTTAATTGTGTAAACACCTTTTGAACATCATTGCCTAATTTTTTATGCGTGCTTATGATACTAAGGTCAGTATATAACCTCGCCGTAGTGGCGTGGTAGTTACCCGTGCCAACATGCACGTACTTCATTAGTTTTTTCTTCTCGCGCCGCACCACTATCAGCATTTTGGCGTGCGTTTTAAAACCCACCACGCCGTACACCACCTGTATACCGGCATCTTGTAATAGTGTTGCCAAATGAATATTAGCTTGTTCATCAAAGCGTGCACGTAGCTCGATAACCACGGTGACATCTTTGCCAGCACGCGAGGCTTCCATTAAGTATTTAACAAACACTGATTGCGAACCGGTGCGGTACAGGGTTTGCTTAATGGCTAGCACGTTTGGATCAGATGCTGCTTGCCTGACCAATTCGATCACTGGATCGTAAGACTGATATGGGTGGTGCAATAAAATAGGTGAGCGTTGACTGACATATTCAAAAATGTTCATGCCACCATCAAATGTGGCACTAAACGCAGGCGCTATGCTAGGTGTAAATGCGTTGTACTTGAGATCAGGGCGATCAATCTCATCGGGTATGTCTACTAAACGATTAAGGTTTACGGGGCCATCAACCCGGTACACATCTATATCGGTTAGCCTAAATTGATTTTGAAGATACTTAATAATGCTTGGTGGGCAATTAGCAGCCACTTCTAACCGCACAGCTTGGCCAAAATTGCGTTGCAGGAGTTCGCTTTCCAAGGCACGCCGTAAGTTTGCCACTTCCTCGTCTGATACGTATAGATCACTATTACGCGTCACCTTAAATTGATACACACCCACCGGATCCATACCATTAAACATTGAACCCATTTGAGAATGAATGATTGAAGATAGAAATACGTAGCCATGTTCTGATGCACAAATATCCTTAGGCACGGGTATAACACGTGGTAACGACCTTGGCGCGCGGACTAGGGCGAAACCCGAATCTCGGCCGAAGGCATCAACACCCTGTAGATCAACTATAAAATTTAGGCTTTTATTTGTCAGCCTCGGGAATGGATGCGCGGGATCAAGGCCCAGTGGACTAAGCACTGGCGCGATGTCATTATCGAAATACTCTTTAACCCAGGCAGACATATCTTCGTCCCAGGTTTGGCGACTAAAAAACTGTATGTCTTGTTCAGCTAGCGTTGGCAATAGGGTGTTGTTTAATAGTTCGTACTGCGATTCAACAAAGGAATGAGCCGACAAGGTTATTGCGTTGAGCTCTTGTTGCGGAGATAAACCGTCTTGCCCAGCAGCGTCTATTCCGCCAGCAATTTTTTGTTTAATTCCAGCAACGCGGATCTCGAAAAATTCATCTAGGTTGCTACTGGAAATACACAAAAACCGAAGACGCTCTAACAACGGTACCGATTCATCATTGGCTAGTGCCAACACGCGTTTATTGAACGCAAGAAAGCTAAGCTCGCGGTTAGCTAGGTGGATATTTTGCGCGGCGGACAACTTGGGTGCAACCACGCTTTTAGGCGCCTCCCCAGATCCTGTTGGCTTGCTGGTTTGTTTGCGATCCATAGTACGATCAGATTGCATTTACTGTGCCTCACTCCGTCCTGTATCGTTCAATAGCTTAAGTTCATTGACGTGGGTTTGCAGCTCGGGAAAGAACTCGTCAAAACTGGCCCGTAGGGCCTCCATATTGTCCTGTGCCACGGCTGCACCACAGGCCAAGGGTGCAAACACCTTACTACGAGCTGACAAACGCTGTAATGTTACCTCCACCCCTGCAAAGTCCCTGTTGGCCTGCAACACTTTGTGCTTAATTATAAAATCGATAAACCTTTGCATGCGCTCCGGCACTTCATGCTTGTGCTCTAAGAGTGCTGCCGTGACCTCGTCAATATAGAGATCAAAATCACGATTGGAATAGTGCGCCCAAGCTATCGCTAAACAATGATCATAAACAACATCTGTGACCACACCTGCGAGCCGCCTCAGAGGCGGAATAAACAACGGCCGCACACCCAACACTGCGGAGTGCCTATCAGTAAATGCATCAATCTGTCGGTGCATGCGTATGCCGCGTTGAATACCAATACTATATGCACCTAGATCAGAGCCACGAACAAAATCACCACAAAATTGGCCAACGATGCGTTCAGCATCGCCATCAGCAAAATAGGCATGGGCCAGAAAATTCATGTTTTGTATTGTTCGCGACTTCTACCACCCCACTATACCCGGTATGCTATACACATGAACCCAGATGAAACAGATCGTTACAGCCGCCATCTCACACTACCTTCAGTAGGTGAAGCCGGGCAACAAAAATTACTTGCTAGCCATGCTTTGATAGTCGGCATGGGTGGCTTGGGCTCGCCGGTGGCGATGTACCTGGCGGGCGCGGGTGTAGGCCAATTAACATTTGCTGATTTTGATACGGTGGAAGTCTCAAATTTGCAACGCCAGATTGCGCACACCACACAGCGAGTGGGTGAACTAAAAGTGGCCTCCGCCAAAGCACAATGCTTAGCCATTAATCCGAACATCGTTATTAATGAAATCAACTACGCACTCGAAGCCGAAGAACTCAACGAGATCATACCCACATGCGATGTGGTGTTGGATTGCAGTGATAACTTCCCTACCCGGTTTGCGGTTAATAAAGCTTGTGTACAAAACAAGGTGCCTTTAGTCTCTGGAGCAGCGATCCGCTTTGATGGGCAATTAACCGTCATCCGACCTGGCCAAGCCAATACACCTTGTTATCGCTGTCTGTATAACAGCAACACTGAAGCTGCTGAAACTTGTGCGCAAGCTGGAGTACTTGGCCCAGTGGTGGGCATGATCGGGTGCGCTCAAGCCATTGAAGCGATTAAGGTGTTATGCGATATAGGCGAAACACTCACTGGCCGCTTGGTATTGTTTGATGGGCTTAATATGGAATGGACGGAAATCCGTTTAAGCAAAAGCCCAGATTGCCCTGTATGCGGGCCTGAGGCTGCCATTGTTTAGGCAACATGTCAAACGGATTGACTCAAGCGGCTTCGCTCAATGGTAGCTCTACTAACCACTCGCAATAATCTTCAAACTGCGCATGCTCACTAATGTAGTTTACGCGTTCGCTTGACTTGCTGTTTTTGTCTTCTGCCATCGCGGTAAATAGACAGTCGTCGATTAGAGCAGTATCAGATTGATTAGCGATGTAACCAAAATCTAACATCAGATCATCAAAACCGGTATTGCCTCTCAATACGACGACTGGCAAACCGGCATTCATTGCCTCAAGTACCACAGTTGGATAAGGGTCTTCTCTCGATGTTAAGAAAAACACATCTGCAGCTGAATAATAAGGCGCGATGTTTTCCGTATAGCCTACAAGTTTTAGGCACTGATGCACAGGATGGGTCGCCGCGTAGCTTTGGTTTAACCAACGTTGCATGTCCGTATCAATTGAGCCTACCCACATAAACAGTACGTCGGGCAGCGCGATACTGATGCGTGCAGCGGTTTGTACAAACAGATCAAAGCCTTTGCGCTTGTCTGCATAGCCTGCATTAATGATTATTTTTTGATCCATACTGATATTCAGTTTTTTACGTAAATGCTCGCGTGCAAGCTGATCGAATTCGACTGATTGATAACTACCCTGCGGCTTGATGATCTGGCGAGAAACAGCTGCATCGACAAAGCTGTTAAAACCCGTTTGTACAGACTTTGCCGCAAACACTGTAAAATCAGAATTTTCTGCAACCGCCTTTATGTGCTCCTCGAGCTGATAGTCAGAGATCAGGTGTGGCATTTCGTGCACCAAGCTACTCACTTTAAGCCCACAAGCTTTAAGCTGAGGGACCAAATCACCCGTTACCGCGGTGTTGGTTACAGCGTAATCAAAGTTACCATTGTCGATAAAACCCTCTAACCAGCTCTTTTTTTGTTCACTGAGCACATAGGTTGGCGCTACTTTGCGGTAGTTTGCTACTAGCGCACCACCATCTTTTAACAACACTACAACGTCTTGGCCGAGTTTTTTCTTGAGCACAGTGGCAATGTTAAGCAATAGCATTTGCGCACCATGCTTGTGTGCATCGTGCCCCACCAACAATACTGGCTTGGCTTTTTCGATACCGTATACAGCGCGTCGGCTCGCGTTTAAATAGGCATGTCCAAAATGAACATCAGGCTCAAGATATGCACCCTCTGCCCATTCATTCCACGCGTTTATAAACACGAGTGATTCTTGCTCCACCGGGTTTTGCTGCGCATAATCGATAACGCCATTAAGCCAACGCTCGTACAACGCAGGTGTTGAACCATGCAACACGCTACCTGCGCCTTGGCGCCTGGCATCGTTATCCCAACTAGGGGTCACACTCTTAATTAATGGGTAATCAGGTTTGGCCACATTGAGCGATTGATTAACTGCGTCCTCGTAGTGGCGGATCTTTCCGGAGAATATTGGATCAAATATCTTAAATTCGCCATTGGCCAGAGGCATTGAATCGCAAATTTTATGTGGTGGAAATTCAACCGCAGCATCGAACCCATATTCACGTGGATCTTCCTCACCAAACGCTTGCACCATCATGACTACTGGCTCAACACCGAGCACCGCTCTCCATTTGCTACGCCAACGTAACAAGGTTGTCTTCATATCAGGTAACAGACCCGGGCGATACAAAATAAAAACAGGCTTGCCGTTTAATCGGATATAGCGATCGTCTTTCATGTAAGAGGCCGTATCTTCTATGAAGGCGTCCTCGTCTTCTTGCAAATAACCCTGCTGGATCAGCACATCGTTAGCGCCATCCCAGGTTCGGGTCCAGTTTTCATTTGCCCACATGATGCAAAACTCTTGATCAATGTCAGATTGAACAAACAAATCAAGCGGCTTTTCCATTAAGCGCTTATTGCCGAATCGATAATAGTAAAAACAGAACGCGTCAATGCCATTGGCATTGGCAAGCGTGGCCTGTTCTCTAATTGTTTGCTCATGGCTTAAATCATAAAAGCCAAGATCACGAGGTATGCGAGGTTGATAGTGGCCTTCAAAGCGAGGAGCCGCTCTGGATACGTTACGCCACTCTGAAAATCCTGCACCCCACCACTCATCGTTTTCAGCAAAGCGATGAAACTGTGGCAAATAAAATGCGATGGCTTTGGCGCGTTTTACTCCATTTGCCACATCGATAAACGCATCAGCATCTTCAAACTGGTCGCCGGGGTTGCCAAAGCGCTTGATATGTTCAGAATAAGCACCCGCATTACGAGCACCGGAGAGTCCTGCGCTGACAATTGCGCGCGCGCGCAGAAGTATCTTCCTGGCGCCACGATAAGCGCGGATAGGAACACGGACACAGTTGCGGGTAATTTTTAGGCTTTTTGACAGCACGAGCACCGGGCGCAGATAGTTGATCGGATAAGCCGGTTAAAACTGCAAGAAAACAGCCAATATAGGCTTTATTGCTAATCAACCGCCTAGTAATCTACTAAGCACAATACATATGTATGCTGTTGTTTATATTGATATAATCAGTATTATCGCATCAGTGAATCTGTTGTGATCCGTCGATCTCGTCCGCAGCGCCTTTAAATAAAGCCGCAATATCGACTGAGTCGTATTGGTATTGGGCATTACAAAACTCGCAGGTGATGACCACCTCATCACGCTCCGCCAGGATGTCATTCATCTCAGCCTCACCCAAACCAATCAGCATATTGCCGGTGCGCTCTCGCGAGCAAGCGCATTTGAACGACACATCTGTGGCATCAAATACCCTGACTTCTTCTTCAAAAAACGTTCGCCGCAGAAGCTCTTCCGCACCGAGCTCTGTTAGTTCTTGATCGGTAACAGTGGCAGCAAACTGTTTTGCGCGCGACCAGCCATCTTCATCTTCCGTACGGGCCTCACTGCTAGGCAATTTTTGCAACAGTAAACCACTGGCAGTGTCGGCATTGACCGACATGATTAACTGCGTACGCAATTGCTGGCTGTTACTGAGGTAAAAACCTATGGCGTCGGCGAGCGTATCACCCTCCAGCGGCACAATGCCTTGATAGGGTTCTGCATAATCTGACGATTCGATTGCGATCGTCATATTGGCATCTTCACCAAATACGGTTTTAACATCAGAAGCGGTAGGTTCATCTTTCCAACGAGCCAAGCCGCGGCATTCCCCTGCGCTATTGACCTGCACCACCAACAAATGAACAGGCCCGGGGCCACGCACTTGCAGGGTGCATTTGCCGTCCATCTTTAACATCGCTGCTAGCAGCACAGTTGCGACAAACGCTTCGCCCAATACAGTTTGTATTGTCGGTGGGTAATCCGTCCTAGCTCGCGCATCCTTCCAGCATTGGTCGAGTTGAACAATTTGACCATTGACGTCGCACGACTCAATCAAAAACCGATTTTGCTTATCTTGTTCGCGCATTTAGAATCGCTCAATATTTTTTGGGTAAAACACACTGCCTAACAGTGGTGTTAAATACATGGGTATTTGATAACAGGCAATAAATAATAATAAGGGTGCACTATCTTCGCTCGGCAAAGCCGCGAGAAACAAGGCAATATTTCGGTTACCCGCCGAGACACCTGATGCAATGGGGTTAAGCTTTAACTGCTTGCCACTTAGATAACCCAATAGCTGAAAGACAAAATTGATCAGGATTGCCCAAGCCAGCGTGGTTAGCACATCGACTTTTTGCAGATCTTCTGCATGAAACCCGGCCATCAAACCGACCACTACCAATGCCATTACCACGGCGCTTAAGCCATCCAGGGTTTGATCTTCTCGGAAACGATTTAAGCCATGCCAGTGGTGCCTAATCAGGGCTGCCAGCAACAACACTGCTCCAATGAGTAACAGTAATTTAAGCGCTGTTAGCGCAACTAAGTATGCGCTCCCGCTGGAGTTTATTAGCAACAGCCCGGGTATGCAGGTAAGTGGTAACAGCACCGTACCGATAAGTAAAAAATCTAATGCTTGGCCAGCATCGCCTTTAATCATGATCACCAAACTAGGCCCACCAGTAATAGGCGCAGCCGAAGCGACCAATACTGCCGGTGCGACCCAGTGGGGCGCTACACCCAACACCGAGAGTACTAACCAAACAACAATAGGCAATAACAACTGAAAGGCGAGCACCCATTTTAGAGTGTCTAGGGCAAACAGCTTATGCATATCAATCGCTTGCTTGATTTGTAAACACGCGATTAACAAAATTATTGCGATTAAATAGGGGATCCAAGCGGCAATAAAATTGGCTGGGCCTGGTAATACAAACCCGAGGATCAAACCAAATGGCAAGACCCATCTACCATGCTTGCCTAGCTGACGTAGGGGCAAAAGTTTGCTTAAAACTAGTTAGATGCATAAAGGTGATTGCTAACGATTCTAACGCCTGGCACGCTACCCGCAACCCGCTCTGCAGTATTACTCTGTGAATCACTTTCAACCGTGCCACGTAAAATGATGACATCTTCAGCAGACGTCACTTTCAATCTAAGCCGCGCTGTTTCCGGGTTGTTTTTAAGTGCTTGTTGCACCTGGGCTACAAGTGGTGTATCCGAAGTTGCCGAACCGCCGAAAACAGGTTGATCAAGTGGGACGGTATCGCACGCTACCAAAGACAGGGCCAGCGCAACAGCAGCCAAGCTACGGATTACTATTTTTTGAATCGTCAAGGCCATCGTTTATCTCCACAATTAATAATACAAGTGTAGCACCCAGTAAAAATTGAGCGCTTATGGTTAACGCCTAGCCATCAAGCTTAGGTTTGAGCAGCTTATTTAACTCACCCGGATTGGCCTTGCCTTTTGAAACCTTCATCACCGCTCCAATAAAGTACGAAATGAGCTTGTCCTTACCTGCTCGATATTCGGCCAATTGCTCAGGGTTATTGGCGATTACTTCATCAATCATCGCTTCAATTGCGCCGGTATCGGTGATCTGCTGTAAGCCTTTATCTGCAATGATCTTATCAGCAGAATCACCTGATTCCCACATGCTGTCCAATACAGATTTAGCGATTTTTCCAGAGATTGTGTTGTCTTGGATGCGCAATAACAATCCTGCCAGTGCTGAGGCATCAACCGGCGACTGCTCCAGCGTCAGGCCATCGTTGTTAAGCCTGGAGAATACTTCACCCATCACCCAAGTGGCTGCTAATCGTGGTGTGACCATTTTTTTAGCCGGGTCGTTTTTAGCGGACTCGTTTTTGGCCGATTTGCTGGCTGCCAGCGTGGCTTCAAAATAATCGGCCGTTGGACGCTCGCAGGTTAATGTGTTGGCATCCGCTTCTGAGAGCTCGAACTCGCTAACAAAACGCTGTGTGCGCACTGCTGGCAGCTCAGGCATGTTCGCCCGCACTTGCTCGATAAAGCTCTGCTCGACCAATAACGGAGGTAAGTCAGGGTCAGAAAAGTAGCGATAGTCGAATGCTTCTTCCTTGCTACGCATCGATCGAGTCTCGTCTCGGTCAGCATCGTAGAGCCGAGTCTCTTGCATCACTTCCCCGCCACCTTCCAGCACATCGATTTGTCGTTCCACTTCAAAATCAATCGCGCGCTCTAAAAAACGGAAGGAGTTTAAGTTTTTAATTTCAGATCGAGTGCCCAGTACATCACTACCTTTCTCACGTATCGACACATTGGCATCGCACCGAAAAGAGCCTTCTTGCATATTACCGTCGCAAATATCAATGTAACGCACTAAGGCATGCATCTTTTTGGCGTAAGCGACAGCTTCAACCGCCGAGCGCAAATCCGGCTCGGAGACAATCTCGAGTAGCGGCGTGCCTGCTCGGTTTAAATCAATACCGGTTTGCCCAGCAAATAGATCGTGCACCGACTTACCCGCATCCTCTTCAAGGTGCGCGCGAGTAATGCGAATTGTTTTTTGATTATCTTCACCGTCGAAGATAGTCATCTCACCCGGCCCCACTATTGGCAGTGCCATTTGTGATATTTGATATCCCTTGGGTAAATCAGGATAAAAATAATTTTTGCGTGCAAATTGCGAACGTTCAGCAATGCTTGAATTTGTGGCCAAGGCAAAGCGAACGGCTAAACGCACAACTTCTGCATTGACTACCGGCAATACACCAGGCAAGCCTAGATCTACCGCGCAGGCCTGGGTGTTAGGTTCTGCGCCAAACGCCGTTGATGCACCAGAGAATATTTTGGTGTTTGTAGACAACTGAGCATGAATCTCAAGCCCGATAACTGTTTCCCAAGCCATAACCTTAGTCCAATCCTTCCGGCGCACGAGTGTGCCAGTCAGTGATTTGCTGATACTGATGAGCAACTTGCAATAAATGAGCTTCTTCAAAATGGTTGGTCACCAGTTGCAAGCCAACCGGCAGCCCATCAGTAAATCCGCAAGGAATAGACATCGCTGGCAAGCCTGAGAGATTGGCTGACACTGTATAGAGGTCGTTTAGATACATCGATACGGGATCATCTGTTTTGTCACCCATTGCAAATGCAGCGGTGGGTGTAGTAGGCCCCAAGATCACATCAACATCATTAAAAGCTTTCTGAAAATCATCGCTAATCAAGCGCCTTACCTGCAAGGCTTTGAGGTAATACGCGTCATAAAAGCCTGCAGATAAAGTGTAGGCACCAATTAATATTCGGCGCTTAACTTCATCACCAAAGCCTTCAGCCCGAGAGCGCTTGTAAAGATCTTCAAGATCAACAGGGTTGTCGCACCGATGACCAAAACGAACGCCATCAAAACGCGACAAGTTACTCGAAGCCTCTGCTGGCGCCACCACGTAATAAGCCGGTATGCACAAACCTTGATTAGGTAAGGACACTGATTTAATGCGCGCACCGGCTTTTTTAAACTCTTCTATCGCCTGCTCTACCGCCTGAGCTACTGACGCATCTAGGCCTTCGGCAAAATACTCTGTGGGCACACCAATTTTTAAACCCTCAAGCGATTGGTCAAGACCAGCGGTATAACTGGGGACGGCTTGATCACTACTAGTGCTATCGCGCGCGTCAAAACCTGCCATTGCTTGTAACATTATGGCGCAGTCTTTAGCGGTTGTTGCCAACGGGCCAGCTTGATCAAGGCTGGAGGCAAACGCAATCATGCCGTAACGCGAGACACGGCCATAGGTTGGTTTGATACCACTGAGGCCGCAAAACGCCGCGGGCTGCCTAATTGAACCACCCGTATCCGTGCCGGTTGCTACCGGTGCTAATCTAGCTGCTACAGCAGCCGCACTTCCTCCTGACGAACCACCCGGCACAGTGCCCGCCTTCCACGGGTTAACAACATTACCAAAGTAGCTGTTCTCATTGGATGAGCCCATCGCGAATTCATCCATATTAGCTTTGGCTAACATAACCATGCCTTGGTTTTGTAGGCGCTGTACAACGGTTGCATCATAAGGCGCAGTAAAATTTTCTAGCATGCGTGAACCGCATGTAGTTAACACGCCGTCGGTACAGAAAATATCTTTGTGTATTAACGGCAAGCCTTGTAAAGGCTCACCCTCACCTTTGGCTAGCTTTTCATCAGAGCGCTTTGCAGCCGCTATGGCTCGTTCAGCATCAATGGTGATCACACTATTAAACTGATTATCGAGCCGCTCAATACGATCAAGATAGTGCTGGCATAGCTCAACACTAGACACCTTGCGTTGCTTAAGTAACTCGGCCTGCTCGGCTAGCGATTTAGTATGGATATCCATGGATCATTCAACTACGCGTGGCACGAGAAAGTAGCCAGCTTCCGTAGAGGGCGCCGCTTTTTGCAGCTTCTCTCGTTGGTCTGGCTCGGTGATGTTATCGTCGCGCAATCGTAAAACGGCATTACCCGGGTGCGCCATGGGCTCAACGCCGTCGGTGTTAATCGAATTCATTTGCTCAACCAAATTGAGCACGGTGGACAAATCGGCCGCGAGCGGTGCCAGAGCAGAATCGTCCAGCCCCAGACGCGCCAGGTGTGCGATGTCTTTGATATCTTGTTCTTTCAGAGCCACTATCGTCTCAAACCTCGTATCTGGTTCATATTTGCATCATTCCTGCTAAAAATAGTTCGCGTCTTAAATACACTGACACAGCGAAAATTTAGCATAATGCACCCTGCCTCGCTGCGTAGCTCCCTATTATGACTGATTCCGATCCAACACGACTGCAACAGGTCGAACTCAAGCTCATGGAGATGGAAATGACCCTACACCAGCTAAATGAGGTTGTGCTCACTCAATACCGCGAAATCAAACAACTGGAAGCAGCCTATGCCCAGCTGGAAAAACGCTTGGCACAAACTAGCGGGGCTCCAACTAGTGAAACGCAGTCAATTCCGAGCATTGACGATGAAGTGCCGCCTCATTATTAATAATGGCACACTAAAACCGCTACAACACTCCGCCCAACAATATGTTGCCATCGGGCTTAATTGAGTACGGCGGCACCGCTAGATTCTTAGTTGCCGGCTGATCCGAATACACCCTGCCTGCCAAATCATAGGACGACCCCCTACAGGTGTCGCTAAAACGACCCGCCACTAGCTCACCAGACGGCTCTGTGCTCGCAGCATGCAGCTCAATCGGACACCCCATATCAGTGCCACTACTAAATGCCACGAACCACTCAGGTGATAACGAGCGTAGCGGCAGATTGGGAAAATCAGGCTGAATGGAATGTTTGGACTCAGCATCCACCAGGTTTCGAGTCACATGCCGCAGCACTTGCCGATCATCAACGGTTCGCCTGTAGATCAATATCGGACGACCATGCCACACCGTATACTCAACTTGTCCATGGTCTATACCACTGGTATCAACTAGCATAGACGGAAGATCAGTTGAAACTGATTCAGAACTGGACAGACTCGATATCAGCAATCCAACAAATGCAAGCACACCAACTGCGACCATCAACTTGGTGGCCACACGAAGCATCTGCCTTTTTTTGCTATATTGCCTGGTATCTTGCGATGTTCCGGAATCTGGCGACATGAGCGACTAAGGGCTAGCAATGAATTTCGATGGTAACGCAGATCTCTGCATCATAAAGGTAATTGCTGATAGCAAAGCGGACACGCTGGCAACTAAAGCACTAGCAAAACAGCTTGGCCTGCCCATTGCTGATGGCAAAACAGATACCGACAGCTGGCGCTTGCTGGTGGCCTCAGAGGTCCGAACCTTAATACGCCCTGACGGTGCCAGAATGAATATCGATTTTACCCAAGGCAAGGCCGCATTGCGGCAAGCACAGCCCAGTAAAGATCAAAGCTTAGTCAGAGCATTAGGCCTTCACAAACTTAAGCAAGCGCAACGACAAGCCACACATGTCATTGATGCAACCGCTGGGCTTGGGCAGGATGGATGGATTATCGCCTGCCAAGGCTGCAAAACTATCTGGTTGGAGGAGTCACCTTTAGTGGCTGTGATGTTACAGCACGCAATCGATCACGCCACACGTCAACCAGCGATAGCCGGCATTGCCAATAATGTTGAAGTAATGAATGTGCGTAGCCAGGACTACTTCGCTCAATTAAACAATTCCGCAGCTAACAAGCCAGCACGGCCCGATATTATTTACCTAGATCCGATGTTTCCAGCTAAAAAGAAGCAAGCCAAAGTAAAAAAAGGCATGCAGTTTTTACAAGCGCTACTACCTGAAACAGATAACACGCACCTACTACAACACGCGCTTGATGCCGCGACTAACCGAGTGGTCGTTAAACGACCCGCTGGTGCTGCTGTGATGGCTGGCACCGAAAATTGGAATGGCCAACTAACCACCGTGGAGACTGACGCCACACGGTTTGATATTTATCACATACTCGAACAGGCGAGCTCATTACTAGTCACGAAAATTTTGAAACTGTAGCGGCACGCCAAGCTCGGCGTCTTTTAGCATAGCCATTGCTTGCTGTAGATCATCACGTTTTTTGCCAGTCACACGTAGTTGCTCGCCCTGAACCTGAGCTTGCACCTTAAGCTTCGACCCCTTAATTACGCCAACTGCTTTTTTAGCCGTTTCCTTATCAATACCCTGCTTAACGGTTATCAGTTGTTTAACACCCTTACCCGATGGCGCGACCTTTCCGGCATCCAGGCAGGCAATATCAATACTGCGCGCTGTGAGCTTTTGATAAATAACCGGGTGCATCTGCTGCACTTGAAAATCACTTTCAGCTTGTAGAGAAATAGCACCGTCAGCGATCTTAATTTCAGCGCCCGAGCCTTTAAAGTCAAAGCGGTTGCTAATTTCGCGATGAGCTTGATCGACTGCATTAGTCAGTTCGTGCTGATCAACTTCTGAGACAACGTCGAATGTTGGCATGGATACTCCTGTTGGTACCGTGATTGGGGCTGTGGTTGCTATGCTAATATTCTGCATCAATGGTATACAAAACATCAATAGCAATATGAGTGATAAAGATCTTATCGAGCAACGCCGAGACTACTCAAGCAACAGTCTTAGTGCCTCACAGCTCAATAGTTCGCCAATACAACAATTTGATAATTGGTTAACCAACGCTCGAGAGGCCAAGTTAATTGATTCTACGGCGATGACTCTGAGTACATCTGGTGCAGATTCGCAGCCTCGCTCACGAGTGGTTTTACTCAAAGCATTTGATGCCGCGGGCTTTTGTTGGTACACCGACCAACAAAGCCAGAAAGGCGAAGACTTAAAAACTAACCCACTCGCCTGTTTATTGTTTTATTGGCGTGAGCTCGAGCGTCAGGTGCGCATTGAAGGTAGTGTGCAAAAACTAGACGGCAGCGATGCTGATCATTATTTCAATTCTCGCCCTGAAGGCAGTCGCTTTAGTGCGGCCTCATCTCATCAATCTCAAGCCGTTAATAACCGCGAGCAGTTAGAGGCGCAGGTGGCGTCACTGCACGGGCAATACCCGGATGGAGACGTACCACGCCCAGATCGCTGGGGCGGCTACCAACTAAAACCCACCCGATTCGAGTTCTGGCAGGGTCGCGACGATCGGCTTCACGATCGCTTTATCTACACTGCCTCTAATGGCGCTTGGCATACTCAACGGCTTTCGCCTTAGCACATCACCCGTACCACACCACGATGGCTAGGATTATTATCACGCTCTCTATTCTGTTTGGCTTATTCGCTTTGCTACGTGTTGGCGTGGCGCTTGTGTCGCGCACGCCTGCTATTGGTGGTATTCAATCTAGTGGCGGCAATCAGCAACTTGGCGATTGCTCAAAAAAGCCGAATTGTATGGGGTCGCAATCTAGCCGTAAAAATCAAACCGTCGAGGCGCTAGCGATAACGTCAAACGCCAGTAACGCGATGCCAATACTCATTGCGGTGATCAGGGAACTAGGCGGAGAAATTGCGCAGCAACAGGGTAAGTACCTTCACGCTACATTTAAGACTCCGGTTATGGGCTACACCGACGATGTAGAGCTGCTTGTTGATAAGGCTAACAATGTAATTCAAATACGTAGCGCATCACGGCTTGGGCACAGCGATTTAGGTGCCAACAAAAAACGCATAGACAACATTCGCCTGCAACTTGTTGGCAGACTGTAGGATTATTACGCTGCAGATACTGGCCGCTCGCCGCCAAACACCCACTGCACTAACATGAAGTGAAGTTTGTCAGCCTCAAGTGGCTTGCTAACGTAATCATTCATGCCTGCAGCCAAGCAGATTTCTCTATCACCTTTCATTGCATTAGCCGTTACCGCCACAATAGGCGTTTTCTCTCCACGTTCGCGGGCTATCTGTGTTGCACTCAAACCATCCATCACTGGCATTTGACAATCCATAAATACGATGTCGTATTCTGATTCAGCTAGCGCATGTAGCACCTCTTCACCGTTATCAACAATAGTTACCTCGCAATCAAAGCTTTCTAGCATGGCCGTAATAACAGCTTGATTGATCGGGTTATCCTCAGCCACGAGCACATTAGCCGGCAAGCTAGCCAAGGTTTGCTCGCTTTGCATTTTATCATCACCGGGCTCTTCACTTTGCTTCATCAATGCAGCTGTAAGTGGTATATCAACAATAAACTTGGAACCCCGACCAATATTGCTTTCAACACTGATTGTGCCATCCATCAGTTCGGTAAAACTTTTAGCAATGGATAGGCCCAAGCCACTGCCGCCAAATTGGCGTGTAATCGAACCATCGCCTTGCTGAAATACTTCAAAAATCGATTGCTGGCTTTTAGCCGCTATGCCAATGCCATTATCAGTGACACAAAAACGTAGGCTAGCCTTTCCCGCACTCGAAGTACTCACCACCGAAAGCTCTACAACACCCTGCTCAGAAAACTTAATGGCGTTGCCTACTAAGTTGGACAGGATTTGCTCCAGGCGGTGTTCATCACCATGCATCATCGCGGGCACTTCTGCATCGATGCGTAGCATTAATTCAAGTTTGTCGCTTTGTATGTTGGCTTGCTGTTGCTTGTTTATGTCAGCCAATAGGCGATGCACATTGAAATCAGCCTGATTAAGCTCGTAACTACCCGACTCCAAAGTGGATACGTCTAATAGCTCGTTAATGAGGTGAAGCAGCTCTTTGCCTGAGCCACACAAACTTTCTACCGCACTCGTTTGATCCAAATTCAGTTTCGTATTACGCAGCATCTCTGCCATGCCTAGCACGCCATTGATAGGGGTTCTAATCTCGTGGCTCATGCGCGCGAGAAATTCGCTCTTCGACAGCTTGGCAGCCTGTGCCTGCTCATTGGCCAGCGACAAGTCGGCATTGCGTTTAACCAAATTATCCGCCATTCGTTCGTTTAGCAGCCTTAGCCTGAGAGTTTCGCGCAACTGGGAGTTATACGCTTTAGCCAAGAGAATTTGTACCATCAAAAACACGAAAGCAGGAATCGCAATCTTGATCATGCCGCTATTACCCGATGTCAGCAACACCAGTATGGTGGGTAGTTGAGCGGGAACTGCAAAACAGTAGAACGTGGGCAACCATGATCCATTCGCAGAAACGGAACCCACAGCCAAGGCAAGCGGAAAGAGAATAATAATAAGTTGAATGGATAATGTTGAGTCGGCAGACCAAAACAACGAAAGCGCCCCCCAAACCACACCCGACAAACCGACAAGAGCGTAGTGTATTTTTAAGTAGCCTTTGGCGCGTTTACCACGCCCAATAAATGCCGAGAAGAGCGCGCGGGCCGCGACTATCGCAGCACCGACGAATAGCCAGACATTCAAGAGCTGAACATCGAGAGAGCTACGGAGCAGAAAATAGGCGATCACCAACGCAAGCCCATTTATTGCGAACGTTCCTACCCGCTGACGCATATGCGCGTCGAGTAGCGCATCGTCCAGTTCAGCAGGCTCTATTTGTTGCTTTGCATCATGCATAGTTTTTGTTCTTATAGGCAGTCTTGAAATACCGGTACCGCCTTGTACAACGTTAGCGGTTGGCCGCGGCTCGGATGCAATGAAAAGTGTGAACCAGGTCATCAATGCTGATTCGCTAATTTGTTAAGGAATGCAGAGTGTTAACCACCCGAGACTATTCGCACCTCCGCTGGGTGATGCACAACAGAGACAGAGTTGTTTTAGGTGGTTCTAGAAAAATAGGCCCATCAACCACGAGAGCGTGGAAGAGCCCGCAAAGCGGTTAACTTAAGGTTGCCGTATAGAGTCAATTCGCGCAAGGTGGTTGGGTTCGGCCCAGGTAGCAGACCAACCGCCTCCGTTCGTGCAGGGCCGAACATCCTTATCTTGCTAACATTCTAAGCCTTAGCTTTTGTCACGCCAGCAGCTTGCCTATCAGCGTGATACGAAGAACGTACCATTGGCCCACTAGCAACATGCGAAAACCCAATGGTATCGCCATAAACAGCCAGCTCATCAAATTCATCTGGATGCACGTACCGCTCAACAGCCAAATGCGCTTTACTGGGTTGCAAGTACTGCCCCAGCGTTAGCATATCGATATTGTGCTCGCGCATATCTCGCATCACGGCTTTCACTTCATCAATCGTTTCACCTAGTCCAAGCATTAAACCTGACTTTGTTGGCACATTAGGAAAGCGTATCTTGTGGCTAGCCAATAGCGATAACGAATATTGGTAGTCCGAACCCGGCCGACATTGTTTGTATAAACGCGGCACCGTTTCAAGGTTGTGATTAAACACATCAGGTGGGTTGTCCGCCATTGCCTCTAATGCTTTTTCTACACGGCCACGATAATCTGGCACCAGCACTTCAACTTGGATACCCGGGCTGGCGTCGCGCACGGCCTTAATGCAGGCGTCAAAATGCCCTGCGCCACCATCTCTTAAATCATCCCGATCAACTGAGGTGATCACAACGTAGTTAAGCTCGAGCTGGCTGATAGCCTTGGCAAGATTAGTGGGCTCATCTGGGTCTAGAGGCTTGGGCTTACCATGGGACACATCGCAGAATGGGCAACGGCGAGTACAAATATCGCCCATGATCATAAACGTTGCAGTGCCGTGGCTAAAACACTCACCTAAGTTGGGGCAGCTGGCTTCTTCGCATACAGATGACAACTTCAGCTCGCGCATCATGCGTTTAATTTCAACAACACGAGGATTGTTTGGCACGCGCGCTCGAATCCATTCAGGCTTACGCAAGGTATGCGCTTGTGTTGCAACCTTGATTGGAATGCGAGACAGCTTGGTTGAGCCGCGTTGATGCCCGTCAGGATCGTGCCGAGAAGGTGCTGTGTAATCCGTCGCCATGTTTATTCAACTGTTAGTTAACAAACTGTTAGTAAGCATAATCCGGTAAGCAAAAATGAGGTACGCAGTGATTGTGACACAAGCTAGTCAGCTGTGGCGTTTGGAATGTGCTGCAACAATGCCTGCAAAAGCCTGTCCATGATCTGCGCCATGGGAGCCGTGGCCTCTAGCTTTTCCATGCTGGTTACCTCCAATCCCTCATAACCACAAGGATTAATGCCCAAAAATGGTTGCAGATCAGGCGACACATTGAGCGCTAAACCGTGATAGCAACGACCACGTCGAATCCGTAAACCAAGGGCAGCGATTTTCGCATTGTTAACGTAAACACCGGGGGCATCTCGTCGGCCCACCGCTGTAATGCCGAAGTGTTGCAGGCAGTCGATCACTGCATTTTCAAGATGGATCACGGTTTCTCTAACACTCAAGCCTGCGCGCCGTAAATCCAGCAAGGTGTACACCACAAGTTGCTGCGGCCCGTGGTAGGTTACCTGCCCACCCCGATCTGACTCAACAATCGGAATATTATTGGAATTTAGTATGTGCTCACGCTTGCCTGCTTGGCCCAGGGTATAGACCGGTGGGTGCTCAACAAACCACAATTCATCCGGGGTATCCGGTTGGCGCGCCAAGGTAAATTCGCGCATGGCGGAAAACACGGCCTGGTAATCAGCAAGCCCGAGGTGCTGAATGTTCAGAGTGTGAAAAGCACTCGCGCATCATCACGCAAGGTGCTGTAGACGAGTTCGTAGTGCGCTGCGTCGCTTGCTTTAAAATGCACGGTAACCGATAAATACTTGCCACCACTACTTTCACGAGTATCGACTTTACTGGCTCGTTGAGGCGCAATAATAGGCGATAATAAGCCGATAACGCACGCCTCAAAATTGTTAGCATTCAGCCCCATCGCCTTAATCGACATATCCGCAGGATAGGTGATCAGATCAGATAGTTCTTGCGCGGGCTCCTTCTCGCTCATCTAAAATATCGCATGATCGAATGTTTCATGCGAACCAATATGTTGCCCTCTTCCACCTTTTTCAATGCCAGCAATGGTACCTCACCAACGACGCGACTATCGGCAGTTAACACTGAACGGCCTAGCTCCTGGCCCAAACGCGCCGGCGCTTTGATGTAATCACTCACTTCTATCTGGCTATGCAAGGTTTCAAAAGCATCACGTGGCAAGGTGACAAATAGATCTTCCGCCACGCCTAGTGGTATGGAGTTTTGCTTACCCATCCAAATTTGTGCTTCACTTACCAATTCGCCTGCCGCGTATATTTGTTCGGTTCGGAAAAAACGAAACCCGTAGTTGAGCAATCGCCGGCTTTCGGCAATGCGAGTTTTATCGCTGTTGGTGCCAAGAATGATGCTGATCAACCGCATGTTTTCACGTTGCGCAGAAGCGACTAAGCAATAGCCGGCAGCATCGGTGTGGCCCGTTTTCATTCCATCTACAGATGCATCACGGCCTAATAACGAATTACGATTTTTTTGTGTGATGTTGTTATAGGTATATTCGCGCTCAGAATAAATCGCGTAGAGATTGGGGAAATCGCGAATTATCGCGCGCGCAATAATCGCCAAATCGGATGCCGTGGTGTAATGGTTTGCATCAGGCAGACCCGACGCGTTAATGTAATTAGAATGCTCCATGCCCAGTTTTTCAGCGACACGATTCATGATGTCAACAAACCCTGCTTCACTAGCGCCAATATGCTCAGCTAAGGCCACGCTGGCATCGTTACCCGACTGAATAATCAACCCTCTTAACAGCTCATCAACGGTTGCGGTGGTACCCGCTTCTACAAACATACGCGAGCCGGGCATAGCTTGCGCTTCATCACTAATAATCACTGGATCGGAACCGCTAATATTACCCCGACCTAATTCTTGCGCAACAATATAAGCCGTCATCATTTTGGTCAGGCTAGCAGGCTCCATGCGTTGATCAGGATTTTTTTCGGCCAACACGGCACCGCTAACAAAATCGATCAATAAATAGCTTTCCGCTGACAGCTGCGGTGGCGCAGGCAATGGCGCTGCACGCAC
The DNA here is from genome assembly GCA_036478595.1 of Granulosicoccaceae bacterium. Taxonomy (GTDB): domain Bacteria; phylum Pseudomonadota; class Gammaproteobacteria; order Granulosicoccales; family Granulosicoccaceae; genus Granulosicoccus. The sequence goes on along the minus strand of JAZGEF010000039.1, from coordinate 90,520 downwards.
ACCAAACCCGAATAACAATAGCGAGGACAATAGCAACAACAGGCCCATTGAACGAAGAAATGATGGAGTTTGAAACTGGATAGTGCTAGAAAACATCAACAATCGTTCCGGTTGGAGATAACAATATCGCTTGCGCGCAGTTAGTGTAAATGATTTGACGCCGAATGGCGCCTTACTTAAATCGAGCCTTCAAGCTATAGCCGTCAATCCCACTCGATGCTAGCGTGTCCACCAGCTGACTCGCTTCGGCACTTGAAGCCATCGGCCCTACTAAAACGCGATAAAGTTGTGAATTAGCGTCATGGTTGATCGAACTTCGAGCAGCTAGGTTCGGGCTTAATTTTTCAAGCAGGGTGCTGGCGTTGGCGGCTTCCTTGAACGCACCGAGCTGAACCACCCATCCGTAGCGCTTTTCCGGCGCATCGGTAACCGCTACAGGTGCAGCAATGGCTTCTGGTGTCGCTGGTATCACTACTGGAGTCGCAAGATTCACTTTCTCTCCACCATCGCGCACAGCCTCGCTCAACGCTTTTATCTCAACATTGGCTGTACCCGAATCATAAATGCCTAATTCTCTTGCAGCAGCGAACGAAAGGTCAATAATCCGGCCTTCTATAAACGGGCCGCGATCGTTTACCTTTACGACCAATTCCCGGCCATTATCAAGATTAGTCACCTGCACATAAACGGGTAAAGGCAGGTTTTTGTGCGCAGCTGTCATGGCGTACATGTTATATTTTTCACCACTGGCCGTGTCGCGACCATGAAACTTGCTGCCATACCAAGACGCAATGCCTTGCTCGGTAAACCCCTCAGCGCTATCGAGCACGGAATACTGTTTACCGAACACGGTGTAAACCGATGCATTGCCAGAGCGTGAGCGCGGTAGATCTTGCACATCAAGGCCACGTGAATTGCCCAGTGCATAAAAGGTACCTGGGCCGTCTGAGGAGCCCCCGGATGGCGCGCCACAGGCAGACAAGACAAAACATACAATGCTCAGACAGCCCAGTTTTTGGACAGGCGGTAATACGGTATTTTGTAAGGTGTTTTTCAGGGTCACAAGCGCTAGGAGTTAGCTGATCAGGGTCGGATCAGCTTAAATTATAGGCGAGCGCTCAGCCGCTGCACGGCCCATTTTTAACCAAAGTCACTGAACGCAGTCGTTATTGCACGGCTAGGCTGAGTTGATGGACAGCCAACGCGTACATACGGCTGTGGTTATACCGCGTGATCACGTAAAAATTAGGGTAGCCGATCCAAGTTTCTTGCCCCTTTTTGCCCGCAAACTGCATTACGCTAACCTCTTTGTCGGTGTCTGCATTGAAGCCAAGCTTTTTGAGCGCTGTTGGTGATACGGAGGGCTTTAGCGATTCAGTCACAAGCTTTGATGCACTGGTGGCCTGTTTGTCGGAGACAGCCCACGGCTCCGAGACTAAGCCACCATTCTTCCAGCCATGAACGCTTAGATAATTGGCAACCGAGCCAATGACATCTTCGATGCTGGTCAGTAAGTCCCGTTTACCATCTCCATCAAAATCGACCGCATAACGGCGGTAACTACTGGAAATAAATTGAGGCCATCCCATAGCGCCTGCGTAGCTGCCTTTTATTTGGGTCATGTCCCAGCCTTCTGAATTGCTTAAAATCAAAAATTCAGTGAGCTCCTGTTTAAAGAATTTACCACGCGGCGGATAATCAAAAGCGAGCGTTGCAACCGCCTCAAGCACGCTGTACTTGCCAGTAATGCGGCCATAAAAAGTTTCGACACCGATAATGGCGGTTATCACACTCGCCGGTACACCATGAGTGGCTTCAGCACGCGCCAAGGTTTCAGCGTGCTCTTGCATAAATTGCTTACCCTGTTCTATGCGTTTCGGCTTGATAAAAATCGGACGATATTCGGCCCACGTTAAGGTTTTTTCGGCCGGACGCGAAATCGCATCTAATACGGTTTGTAGTGGTTCTATTTGCTTAAATACTTGCTGCAGCTGTTCTCTGGGCAAACCATGCTCAGTGACCATTTGATCAATGTATTGCTGTACATCTTTACGCTCACCGTACGGTGCAGCATAGGCCGCAGCGCTTTGCAACATCGCCACTAAAACAGCGAGCGCAAATGTAATAAGGCGATATATAATTGTTGCCATATCAGCTAACTTGTGTCCAGTCGATTGGGTCGAGTTGTTTGTCCGCTAACCAGCTATTGGCTTGAGAAAAATGCTTACAACCAAGAAAACCCCGATGTGCTGACAAAGGGGATGGGTGTGGTGATTTTAATATACAGTGCTTATTAGCATCAATCACCTGACCTTTCTTTTGTGCATAACTACCCCACAACATAAACACCAGATCATCACGCTCCTTACTCAGATGGCTAATGACGCTGTCAGTAAATTCTTCCCAGCCTCGCCCCTGATGAGCTGCAGCCATGCCTTCTTCAACGGTTAGCACACTGTTGAGTAGAAACACACCTTGCCGAGCCCAAGCTTCCAGACAACCTAAGCGCTTCGCTGCCAGTGAGGCTTCAAGGCCAAGATCGCTGTCGATTTCTTTGAATATGTTGAGCAATGAAGGCGGTGTGCGAACACCTTCCGGCACTGAAAAGCTCAGCCCGTGTGCCTGACCAGGTCCGTGGTATGGATCCTGCCCCAAGATGACGACCTTGACTGAATCCACTGCTGTGAGCGCAAAGGCGTTAAACCACAGGCTAGAATGCGGATATACCACCGCACGCTGTTTTTTTCGTTCACCCAAATACGCTTTCAGCTCGGCCATATAGGGCTTTTCAAATTCGCAATCCATAAGCCCGCGCCAACTGGGATCCACAGAAACAGCAGCAGTTTTTTCAGTCACAGGTAATAATGTTAGGCGCGCGTACGCAACGCCTTTAGTTTAAGTCAAAAGCCGTCTATTATTTCGACACGTGATTAATCCCTCCAACTCATATATTGCTCAAATTTTGGCCGCATTGGCCCTATTGAGCGCAATTCCGCGCTATGCCATGGCAGAAGGGGATGATTTGTGCCCGGCTCCAGCGTACTTGGCCGCAGCCACTGTAGAAGGCGACGCACAGAATGATGACGTTCCACGCATTAATGCCGAAGCCGATAATGTCATCAGTGAGGGCGGCGTGGTATCGCTCGAGGGAAATACAACCATCGGCTTCAAAGATCGTTTGCTCAACGCCGAAAACGCTAAATACTTGCCGGAATCTGGCGAGGTGTTAATAGAAGGCGAAGTCAGCTTTCTATCAAAGGGGATTAAGCTTGAGAGCCGCGATGCCAAAATCGATATGGATGACAACCTGTTCAGCACAGGTGAATCGAACTACGAAATTGATTTGAACGGTAAACGTGCCACTGGTGCTGCTTCAACAATGGAACGCAACGAGAAAGGTGAGTACATCATGAAAAATGGTACCTACTCGACCTGCCCTCCTGGAGATAAAAGTTGGTTTATCCAAGCCAAGGAACTCCACTTATATCCAGATGAAGGTATCGGCACGGCAAAAAACATTAGGCTTAATTTTAAGGGCATACCGTTATTAGCCATACCCCGGTTCAGTTTTCCGATATCTCCTAAACGCAAAACCGGGTTTCTTGCACCAGTGATAGCGCGTCGCGAAAACACCGGTTTGGAGTTACACATACCCTGGTACTGGAACATCCGGCCTAATTTGGACGCGACCTTAGTACCGCGGCTAACCTCCAAACGCGGTGCACAAATACAAAGCGAGTTTCGCTACCTGAACAAACAAGGCGCTTGGCAACTTGATAATGAATATATTAACGACAGAGAACGCAGCAACGAGCGGCGTGTGTTTACCCAGCTTAAACATGATGGTCGATTTAATAGAGATTGGTCCAGCAATATCCTGGCAAGCCGAGTTAGCGATGGTGATTACTTTAAAGACCTAGGTGATAGCGTACAGGTTGCCAGCATTACGCATTTAGAGCGCCGAGCTGATTTAACCTTTCAGCGTGGGCCCTATCAATTTATCAGCCGCTTGCAAACCTACCAAACCGTTGATAGCACGATAGATGATATCGATAAGCCTTACAAACGTTTGCCGCAGTTTCTATTTAACTGGGAACCCGACAAAGACAAATATGGCATACGCGCAAGCGTTGACTCTGAGTTGGTTTATTTTGATCGTGATGCATCAGTAACTGGCTCGCGACTGGATTTACATCCACGGTTAACCGTACCCATTGTTAGAGACGCTTGGTTTTTCAAACCTACGTTAGCGTATCGTTTCACGCACTATGCACTTAATAACGAAGCCGAAGCGGTAGATAGCCGTGTAAGTCGCAACCTGAGTACATTATCAATCGATAGCGGCTTGTATTTTGATCGCTCAATCGACCTTAAAGGTTCTTTGCAAACACTGGAGCCACGTCTGTTTTATTTACGCGTACCCTATCGAGATCAGGTGGATATCCCATTGTTTGACAGCAACCAGTTTGATTTCAGTATTTCGCAGTTATTTCGGGAAAACCGATTTTCGGGTTCTGATCGTGTCGCCGATGCCAATCAAGTATCGCTTGCTCTCACCACCCGGATCGTCGATGGCGTAGACGGTAGCGAAGATTTCCGAGGCAGTTTGGGCCAAATCTTCTATTTTGATGACCGACGTGTAACACTCGAAGGTGAAGATATCGATACCCGCGATACCTCAGATGTGGTGGGCGAACTGGCAGCAGATCTATCCAACAATTGGGGTGTGAGTGGCAAGATGCAATGGAACCCTGATGACAAGAACACTGTGCGTGGCTCTATGCTGGTGAGCTACCGCCCAGCCCCCAATAAAATTGTTAACCTTGCTCATCGTATCGTTAACACTGGCCGTAACGCAGAAACCGAACAACTGGATTTTTCGGTGCTATGGCCGGTTAAAAACAATTGGGTTGTTGCAGGCCGTTGGAACTATTCACTTGATGAGGATCAGAGCATCGAGTCTTTGTTAGGATTGCAATATGACAGTTGCTGCTGGGCTGCGCGTTTAGCTGCACGCCGTTATGTTACCGACGATGGTCTCGATCACGACACCAGCCTCTATTTACAGTTAGTATTAAAGGGACTGGCACCCGTTGGGCAAAACTACGGCGCCTTACTCGAAACCGCCATATTAGGCTACCGGGACGATTACAAATGAAGAAATCATGTATTTTGCTTGCAGCAATGTTTGCCTCACTATCTGCAAATATTGCAATGGCCGCAGACGGCGATGTAGTGTTAAACAAGATCGTTGCAGTAGTTAACGATGGCGTGGTGTTGGCCAGCGAAGTCACCGCTGAAACCAATTACCTTAAGTTACAAGCCAAAGGCAACGGACAGTCCCTACCCGCTGATGAAGTATTTGAAAAGCGTGTTATCTCTCGACTAATTGATAATGAAGTACAACGCCAGCACGCCAATAAATTGGGCATAAATGTCGATCCTGGCAGTGTTAATAGAGCCATCGAACAAATCGCTGGCAACAACAATATGGATACCAACCAGCTTCGACAATCAATGAAGACCGAAGGCATCGATTACAATCGGTTTCGTATTAACGTTGAGCAAGAATTGCTGTTTGGAAGGTTGCTTCAACGCGACGTGCAATCACGGATTAAAGTATCAGGCCAGGAAGTAGACGACTTCATCGAAGCCAACAACAGTGAAGATAACCTGAGCTATCAAATTCAACATATATTATTAGCCGTTCCACCAACCGCCAACGCAAGTCAAATTGATGAAGCTCTGGCTCGCGCGAATGCCATTCTGGTCAAACTACGCGAAGGTGCCGATTTTTCACAAACTGCAGTGGCCAGCTCTGATGGTGCTAGAGCACTTGAAGGTGGTGATCTGGGCTGGCGCGGCTTGCAAGAGATTCCTGATTTTTTAGCAGCCGCTTTAGTGGACATGGACACAGGTGAAATCAGCGAGCCACTACGAAGTGCCAACGGCTTACACATCGTTCGATTAAAAAACAAGCGCAGTGGCGCTCAGGCCGAACAAATTGAGACCCTGGTAAGACACATTTACCTGGCCAATAGCCAAGATGACAATCCAGAGGCAAGAATGGCGGCCATTCGCGAACGTCTTGTTAAAGGCGAGTCTTTTGCAACGCTTGCTGAAAAACTGAGTGAAGACCCTAACAGTGCTAACAATGGTGGTGAGCTGCCTTGGTTTGTCGCAGGCCAAATGCCAAGTGAAATTGAGGAAACGGCGAATTCACTCAATAAGGGCGAGCTTAGCCCCGTTTTCAAAACACAATTTGGTTGGCACGTTCTTGAGTTGCTAGATACGCGCACCACCACTATCAAAGAAGACGTGATTCGACAACAGGCTGAATCAGTCATTCGACGACAAAAAACTGAACAAGAAACCGAGCGCTGGATTCGACAACTGCGCGATGAATCATTCATCGAAATGCGTGTCTAAGCCACTTCGCATAGCCTTAACCCCGGGCGAACCTGCTGGGATAGGGCCTGACCTTGCGATCATGCTGGCACAAAGCCCGCGAGCGCACGAACTGGTCATCATTGCCAATGCCGCGATGCTCGCTGAGCGATCCGCTGCCTTAAAGCTTCCATTGGCAATACGCGCTTATCATAACAACGCCTTACCACAGAGCGATATTGCTGGCAGTTTGTGTGTTGCAGACATCGCAATGGCTGAACCTGCAAAACCTGGCGTACTCAATGCCAATAATGCACCCTATGTGTTGAAGTGCGTAGACAACGCGATAGAGGGATGCACCTCGGGCCACTATGCGGCAATGGTCACCGGCCCGATCCACAAAGGCATAATCAACGATGCGGGCATCGCCTTTACGGGGCACACTGAATACTTAGCAGATGTTACTCACGCCTACCCTGTGATGATGCTTACCGCCGGCATATTACGAGTGGCACTAGCCACCACTCACTTGCCGCTTAACAAAGTTGCAGCCGCCATCACTGAAGAGACGCTAACGAAGGTAATACACATCTTGCACACCGAACTTCGGTCGCGATTCGCGATTGAATCACCTCGTATACTGGTGTGTGGGCTTAACCCACATGCTGGTGAAGGTGGGCATTTGGGAATGGAAGAAATTAACATCATCGAGCCGACGCTCGAATCACTACGCCAACAAGGGATGAGCCTCATCGGTCCACTACCAGCAGATACCTTATTTACACCACAGCACCTCGATGGAGCTGATGCGGTGCTAGCAATGTTTCATGATCAGGGGTTGCCCGTGCTTAAGTATGCAGGCTTTGGCAAAGCGATCAATGTAACGCTAGGCTTGCCGATTATTCGCACCTCGGTAGATCACGGTACTGCCTTGGACAAGGCCGCAACCGGCGCAATTGATGAAGGTAGTTTGCACGCAGCCTTAGGCTTAGCGATAGACATGGCAGAAGCCGAGCTAAACATCCACACGTGAGACATCAAGCGCGAAAACGTTTTGGCCAAAACTTTCTGCAAGATCAGCAGCTGATCAGTGAAATCATTTCGTACATCAATCCGCAGGAAAATGACCCGCTAGTTGAAATCGGGCCAGGCCTTGGTGCACTCACTACACCGCTGCTGGCGTGCTTATCAAAACTATCGGTTGTTGAGATAGACCGTGATTTGGTGGCACGGCTACAAGCAAAGCAAGCGCCCGGGCTTACCATAATCGAAGCCGATGCATTGCAAGTGGACTGGCGAGAACTTGCAGGCGATGGGCGCTTAAGATTAGTGGGCAACCTGCCCTATAACATCGGCACGCCATTGCTTCTTAAGCTTGCACAACAGGCGAACGTGTTGATTGATGTGCATGCCATGCTACAAAAAGAGGTGGTCGATAGAATTACAGCAAAAAACGGCACTCGTTCATTTGGCCGGCTAAGCGTGATGATTCAAGCCTGCTTTGAGGTCCACACCTTGCTTGATGTGCCACCGGAGGCGTTTGATCCGCCACCCAAAGTGCAATCGGCCGTGATCCGCATGGTGCCACATGCAGAGCAACCCAGCGCCAGCGAGCTCGCCTCACTAGAGGCTGTCGCACGCTTAGCCTTTGCCAATAAACGCAAAACATTACGTAATAACCTAAAGAAGTATATTAGCGATGAGCAGTTTTCTGATGTGGGTATCGACCCTGGCGCGAGGGCTGAAACACTGGGCTTGCCACAATTCTTTACGTTAGCGAAGCTGTTGTGACCTGTCGCGCCCTCGGGTGCTACCATTACAATATCAGCTGACGAGAACAGATCATGCAATGCGAATTCAGTGACGGCATCAACGTGGACGTCGAAACACTCTATATCGATTCAGAATCCGATCCGGATGAAAACCGCTTCGTATTCGCATACACCATTACTATCCGTAACGTGGGTGATATACCCGCGCGCCTACTAACCCGCCACTGGGTTATTCGCGATGCTAATGGCAAGGTACAGGAAGTTCAAGGCGATGGCGTCGTTGGCGAACAACCACACCTTAAGCCAGGCGAAGGATTTCAGTACACCAGCGGCACGATGTTAGAAACATCGATGGGCACCATGGGCGGCAGCTACCTGATGGTAACCGACGACGGCGCAGAATTTACCGCCCCTATCGCGGATTTTCTACTTACCACACCACGCACGTTGCACTAAGCAACGCAGGCCGTATGTAATCCTGTAATGGCAAACTACGCGATAGGTGATCTTCATGGTTGCCTCGATCCGTTCAAACGATTGCTTGATCGCTTGTCGTTTGATGAGCAACGCGACACGCTCTGGTTAACGGGTGATTTAATCAACCGAGGTCCCGACTCACTCGACACGCTGCGCTTTGTCAAAGCACTTGGTGATAGTTGCGTTTGCGTGTTGGGCAATCACGAGCTGCACCTGCTTGCCGTGCGTCACGGAATTCGCAAACCTTCAAAAAAGGACACGCTTACATCCATCATCAACGCGCCTGACCGCGATGAACTGCTGGATTGGGTGAGGCATCGCCCATTGTTACATGCAGAAGCCAATCAGCCGTATATTTTGGTACATGCTGGGATACACCCTGATTGGGATCAAGCGACGGCAACCACGCTGGCGCGTGAGCTAGAATCAGTTTTACGTAGTGATCACTACGTCGATTTTTTACAAAACATGTACGGTAACGAGCCCAGCACTTGGTCAACCACACTCAGTGGCTATGACAGGCTGCGCTTCGCAGTCAATGTGTTTACCCGAATGCGTTTCTGCCAAGTTGATGGGCGGCTTGATTTTGAATTCAATGGCCCGCCGGTTAGAGCACCCGTCACCCTACTACCTTGGCATCAATTGCTTAGCCCAGCATGGCACGATGACATACTAATTTTCGGACATTGGTCAGCCCACCCAGCCATCGCGGCGCCTTGGTTAATGCCATTGGATCGTGGTTGTGTTTGGGATGGTCACTTGGCAGCTTTCAACTTAGACAAACAATGCTGTATTGCTGAACCAGCACATATAATCGAGAGTGGCTAAAAATCAATTTTTTTTTGATATAACTGTTAAGGATCGGGGAATGGCATCAAACTAAAAAATACTAGCTTAATGCTCATCGAAAACAAAGAAGGCTTGGCATCAGAGGAAACCATGATGGTATTTGACAACACTGATTCCCCATACAAGGCAAATTATACCGGGCCAAACATAGAGTATGGGCATGCAATAGTTTCCAAAGAAAATGGAAAATTAACCATGCTTTATCATGCGATATCCAAAAATGGCGAATTGTCCGCAGGAAAAGCGATTGTTAGCTTGAGCAAGGACAGCTCTGATAAAATTGAAATGCAACTAGATTGGAACTGGTTAACAGGCGAACTATCAAAAGGAGTTTCTAAATGGCGTGAAATAGAATTTTAGCCACAATTGTTTGCTCGTTCTAACACGCGATAGGAAATCGGAATATCGTTGCTCTCGGCCGGATCCACATCGCACCTGGACACCTCTCGCCAATCATCGCTGCTGTAACTATCAAACCAAGTGTCACCTTCATACTCGTGATCAATAAACGTTAGGTAAAGCCTGTCGGCAAATGGCATTGCATCGCGACATAAGGCCGCTCCGCCGATAATCATAATTTGTGGATTGACAGCGTCCGTCACAGTTGCCTTACTCACATCCATTGCATCAGCAAGCGATGTGACGGCAACGGCACCCTCCGCTTGCCACTCTTTATTGCGAGTTACCACAACATTAAGCCTACCCGGTAACGGCTTACCGATTGAATCAAATGTTTTTCGGCCCATGATGACAGGGTGCCCCATCGTGACCGATTTAAAGTTAGCCAACTCACCGGGTATATGCCAAGGCATACCACCTTCTTTGCCGATAAGCTTATTGCGATCCATTGCTAGGATCACGCACACCTTAATTGCCTCGTTAGCTGCCTCGTTTGTCATATCAACTCATACCCGATCAATCAAACCGCTATGGGCGCTTTGATACTAGGGTCAGCATCGTAGTTTTCGATAACGATATCATCAAAATTAAATGCAAACAGGTCTTTTACATCAAGGTTTAATCCAAGCGTGGGTAATTTGCGCGGAGTACGGGCTAGTTGCTCATTCACCTGATCAAAATGATTGTTATACAAATGCGCATCGCCAAGCGTATGAACAAATTCGCCCACATGCAGGCCAGTAACCTGCGCCATCATTTGCGTAAGCAAGGCATAAGATGCAATATTAAATGGCACGCCAAGAAACACATCTGCGCTACGTTGATACAACTGGCAACTGAGTTTGTTATCGGCCACGTAAAATTGGAACAAACAATGACACGGTGGTAACGCCATGCCACTAATCTCAGCAACGTTCCACGCGCTGAGCATCAAGCGGCGGGAATTAGGCTTAGATTTTATTTGCGCTATCAAGTCGCTTAGCTGATCGATGGTTTTACCATCAGGAGTAGGCCAATTACGCCATTGCTTGCCATACACTGGGCCCAGGTCACCGTTCTCGTCGGCCCACTCGTCCCAAATCGATACGCCATTATCTTGCAGGTACTTAACGTTGGTGTCACCTGCAATAAACCATAGCAGCTCACGGATGATCGATTTGGTATGCAGTTTTTTAGTGGTTAGCAGCGGAAACCCATCTGCTAAATCAAACCGCATTTGATAACCAAACACTGAGCGCGTGCCAGTGCCGGTACGATCACCCTTGTCAGTGCCCTTATCAAGAATATGCTGCAACAGTGTGTGATATTGCTGCATCGCTTATGCCTTATTGTGGCGGGTGTAGGCCAGTACCAACAAGGTTAAGCCGATTAAGATCATTGGCAATGACAGCAGTTGCCCCATAGTTGCCCAGTCGAATGCAATAAAACCCAAATGACCATCAGGTTCACGTACAAACTCAATCATAAACCGATAGATGCCATACAGCAGCACGAACATTCCCGACACCGCCATGCGCGGGCGCGGCTTACTGGAAAACCACCATACGAGGGCAAACAACACGATGCCTTCAAAGAAGAATTGGTACAGCTGATTAGGATGACGAGCTTGTTGGTCTACATGTGGAAACACCATACCCCACGGCACATCAGTCACTCTGCCCCACAGCTCGCCATTGATAAAATTGCCAATGCGGCCGGCGCCTAAGCCAATTGGGAATGCCGGAGCAATGAAATCAGCGACTTGAAAAAATGAACGCTTAGTGTGGCGGGCATATATCCAAAACGCAGCCAACACGCCTAAGAAGCCGCCGTGAAAGGACATGCCGCCTTTTACCCAGGTTTCCCAGTGAAACGCGATTAGCGGGTTGGCACTGAAGGTCTCCCACTGATAAAACAGTAGCGAGCCGACTTTGCCGCCTATAACAACACCTAATACGATGTAAAAAACGATATCGCCAATTTCGTCTGGCTTCCAACCTGAATTAGCTTGGCGTGCCCGGTGTTTAGCCAGCCACCAACCGGCTAAAAATGCGACTAGGTAGGTCACGCCATACCAATGCACGGTAAGCGGGCCTAGGCTTACGGCAACTGGATCTATCTCGGGGTATTGCAGCATTGTGTTAAAGGTTTCCAGGCGCTTGGCAAGCGACAGTATACGCGGAATTCGAGCGTCATTAAGGGCCTACATTGTGGCTATTGGTAAGCGCTGCGTCGAGCCCCATTCAGTCCAAGAACCATCAAACACGGCGGTTTGTTGCTCTCCTAGCTGCGCCAAGCCCAAGGCTAATATGCAGGCGGTTACACCCGAGCCGCAGCTGGCGACAATTGGCTCATTCGGATTAACACCGGCATCCTTAAACGCAGCTGTTATTTCATCAGCGCGCTTAAATGTGTGATCGCTATTCAGTAATTCGCTGTAAGGCAAATTAACCGAACCCGGGATGTGTCCGGCTCGTAAACCTTCACGCGGCTCAGGTGAGTTACCAGCAAAACGCCCAGCGCCTCTAGCATCAACAATAGTGGGGCCATTGCCATTCACGATGTCGTGTACCTGCGAAACTGACGACAGCAGTTGGGGTTTGAGCTCGGCGGTGAAGTTCCCTTGTGCATATTGAACACTATCACCATCCACCGGCCTGCGTTCTGCTAACCATTTTGGCAAGCCACCATCAAGCACCACAACATTGTCGTGACCAAAATAGCGGAACAGCCACCAAACACGTGCCGCAGACATAAGCCCGTATCGGTCATAAGCCACGACAGTGTGATCAGAATTGACACCTAGGGCGCGGACCGACTGTTCAAATGTTGTTGCCGACGGCACGGTATTGGGTAATGGAGAACTCGTATCAGCGATGCGTGTAATATCGAAAAACTGCGCGCCACTAATATGCTCATCCCCACACTCTTGCTGCGCGTCACGCGTTTTATCGATGAGGTGAAACGTTGCGTCAAATAATCGGATAGATTGGCTATCTTGCTGCAAAGCACTAGCTAAGTAATCTGTAGTAACGATGTTTTGAACCATAGCGATATGACCTTCTATCTAAGCGTGTTAACCGTATAAGCGCAACTAACTCGTTACAACACTTTAACCAGCAAACCTTTCAAGTAAAGGCTTTCAGGCATGGATAAATGTGCTGGATGATCAGCGGCTTGGTAATGATGTTCTAGAATCTGCAAACCAGGGCTCAGTTTAGGCTTTGATTCTTGAATAACTTTTTGCAAGGCTTGCATATCCAATGCTTGTGAGCACGAAGCGCTTAACAACAACCCACCCGGGTTTAGTAAGCGCATCGCCAAACGATTGTTGAGCTGGTAATGGCGCATGCCAGCATCTCGATCTTTGCGCTTTTTAATAAAAGCCGGCGGATCAAGCACCACTACATCAAATAATTCACCAGCGGTATACAAGGCTCGCATTGTTTCAACGGCATCATCTTGTTTAGCTGTAAACACATCTGAGAGCCCATTAGCCGCGGCATTCTCGTTAGCTGCAGAGACTGCCACTTCTGATGAATCGATTGCCAATACTGATGCGGCACCGGCTGTTGCAGCATTTAAACCAAACGCACCAAGGTAGGTGTAAAGATCAAGCACCCGTTTACCTTTCACCCAATTGCGTAATGCCATACGGCTATTGCGATGATCATAAAACCACCCAGTTTTTTGACCAAGCTCTGCCGGCACTTTAAATTCAAGTTCGTTTTCAACGATCACTAATGCTTCAGGCGGGTTGCCCAATGCAGTTTCTCGATACAAAGGTAACTGCTCAAGCTCGCGGATCGCGTTGTCGTTACGAAAAACAATATGATTGACATTATCGTGCTTGCTTAGTGCCTTAACGATGTCATCTTTAAACCGCTCCATGCCAGCAGTATTTATTTGCACAACCAACAAATCGTTGTAGCGATCAACGACCAAACCAGGCAATAAATCACCCTCGCTATGCACCCAGCGGTAATAAGGTATTTCATGCATCCGCTCTCGCAACCCCAGCGCAATGCTCAGTCGTTCGCATAACAATGCGGCATCCCAAGGTTTGTTGGATTGATGGCTGACTATGCGTGCAGATATTAGGGAGTGCGGGTTGGCGTAACCAAAGCCTAAAAACTGGCCGTTAGCCCGCTCCACCGTAACCGGCTGGCCTGGCTCAATGCCTTTTAGTGGCGTAACTGCCGTATCAATCTCATTTGAAAATACCCACAAATGGCCGGAAGAAAGGCGCTTCTCCTCGCCTTTTTTTAAACGTAAGGTGGTCACAATGAAATTCTACGGTGTGGTGATACCGCAAGGGTACGCGAGAATGCAGCTGGTGGTGCGGAAATGGTAGTGATTGTATGAGGGTTTTGGGCCAGATGCCCGCATGCCTAGGCCGCCGCGGCGCGTCGAATGTGCGCCGTTTTTTTCATCTTAATTAGCCGAGAGCTTACTTTTGCTCAAGGGCTGCGAGGATTTTATCTTCTAGCTCACCGCGAATCGAGATAATTTGTCCTAGCTTGGCAAGATCGCCCTGTAGCTGCAGCACTTCGTCGGCAGTGCTTTCAAAAGCATCGTACTTATCATTGAAATCAACCAAGTAATCTGTAGTTTCAGCAATGGCGGGATACACCTCTCTGGCCACTTCTTTAACCGCCTTACGACGCTCCTTGCCTTCTATGATGCGTTGATATACTTCAAAGTGCCCCATCGCCGTGTAATCAACCATGATCTGGCAGAAAGTACGTAGTTGATCAGGATCAACTGAATGAGATTCTGCTTCGCGGCTTTCGAACGAGCTGACACCGGACAGCTTGCAATACGAGACAACAACATTCTGACGCAATTTGATCAATGAATTGATCGTATGTGTAAGCCGTTCGCGACGCTCTACACCGCTGCTACCGTCTGTTACTTTCGCTTCTGCATTAGATGGAGACATGATTGGGACCTTCGTTTCGCAAATCAAATTAACGTTGGATACACTCTTTTTAAAGCAAGGATGCAGCCAATTGGTGTCGTAATATAACCACAAGAATGGCACGGACACAACAGTTAATTGCAAATCTTCGAATAGTTTATAACTAATTAATATTTAAAGATATTTTTTATACAAAAACGGGCGGATTCAATCTTGACAATGATCAAAATTGATCTACAGGTCTTGCCATTCAATGATGTGAGCGGGAAGCTCGTGGACCGGCACTTCGTTTTCAGCCCTACACCGCCCATCCATGCTAATGCCTGCAGTAACAATGGTTTGCGGATCTCCGCTAACTAAGGGATGCCAACTGGCCAGACCCTGCCCTAGCGCCAATCGCCGATAAGCGCAGCTTGGCGGTAGCCAACTTATTTTTTGTTCATCCAGGGGACGTAGCGATACGCAATCCTCGACCCGCTTAAAGCGGTTGCCGTAATCGCTGCATTGGCAACTATCCCTGTCGAGCAAACGGCATGCGACATCAGTGAAGTACACATCGCCCTCATCAGCATCCTGCAGTTTCTGCATACAGCACCTGCCGCAGCCATCACACAGGGATTCCCACTCTGCATCAGATAGATCATCCAATGACTTTTTCAGCCAGAAAGGCTCACTGCTCATGTTTGGCTCTGGTGGTACTCAAGCAAGCGTTTAACCTCCTCTGAGGAGCCCATAATCACAGGCACGCGTTGATGCAAACCATCGGGCTGAATATCCAATATGGCTTGCACGCCGGTGTGCGCCAATCCACCTGCTTGTTCCATCAACATGCCCATTGGGTTTGCCTCGTACAGCAAACGCAACTTGCCCGCAGCGCCTTTAGCAATCATGCGCTCATCAAGCGGATAAAGAAACACACCACCTCTACATAAAATACGATGTACATCACCCACCATCGAACCCGCCCAGCGCATGTTAAACGCCTTGCCTCGCACACCATCTGCACCTTGAACACACTCGTTAATATATTGTTTAACCGGTGCCTGCCAATGTTCAGAATAGGCTGCATTAATAGCAAATTCGTTAGTTGCGGCCGGCACGTTCATCTCAGGGTGAGTTAAAACGAAATCACCAATACTGTTGTCAAGTGTGAAGCCTGCAACACCATTGCCGAGTGTTATCACCATCATTGATGCGCTGCTATACAAGCAGTAACCGGCACACACTTGTTGTCTACCGCTTTGCAAAAAATCATCGTCCCCCGGTGTGCCTTCACCATCAAAACGTGTGATCGAAAATATCGTACCTGTTGCACCATTAACATCAATGTTGGACGAACCATCTAATGGGTCAAACGTCATTAAAAAATTACCACGTTTAAACTGACCACTAATGGGATAGTGATTGTCCATTTCCTCAGATGCCAATGCCGCCAATTGGCCTGTCCATTCTGTTGATTCAATAAATATATCGTTGGCAATAATATCAAGCTTTTTTTGCTCCTCTCCTTGCACGTTTTCTTGACCCGCAGTACCAAGCACACCTGCTATCTCGCCGCGACGCACCAAATCTGATAATCGCCGACAGGCTGCGTTTACCGCATCCAGCAGCGCAGTTAAATCACCGTTTCCACCAGCTAGCGCTTCTTGCTCGGCGCAAAAGCGAGTGAATGTCATACCTTTATGCATCAGTTGATCTCCACGATAGTGCTTTAGTTCATAGCAGCGACAAGGGGCTTTCACACCAATTTCTGTGCCCAGCCGCCTTACCAATTCCCTATTGTCGCAACTATCACAAGAGTGTGCCGAACCGGAGCACTCATTTGACGGCTGGGTCATGGTAAGTTTGCGTTTGTTTTAGTGAGTTGGAGTAAACGATGTCAAAAGCCGAAGCCCTATTTGAGCGCGCTCAGCGTGTCATTCCCGGTGGCGTAAACTCTCCGGTTCGCGCCTTTGGCAGCGTAGGCGGCACACCCCGCTTCATCGCGCGTGCCAACGGCGCCTATGTGTTTGATGCCGATAACAAGCAATACATCGATTACGTCGGCTCCTGGGGGCCTATGGTGCTGGGTCATGCGCACCCTGAGGTGATTCGTGAAGTACAGGAAACAGCAGCCAATGGTTTGAGCTTTGGCGCGCCCACTGAGATCGAAACCGAAATGGCTGAACGCATCTGTGAGCTAGTGCCCTCGATTGATCGAGTACGTATGGTGAGCTCAGGTACTGAAGCCACGATGAGTGCAATCCGCCTGGCACGGGGCTATACCGGGCGCGACAACATCGTTAAGTTCGAAGGTTGCTACCACGGCCACTCTGATTCACTACTGGTTAAAGCAGGCTCTGGCGCACTAACACTCGGCGTACCGAATTCCCCCGGCGTACCCGAATCATTTGCACAACACACCTTAACGGTACCGTTTAATGATCCTGACGCACTGCGCGAATGCTTCAAGCAACACGGCAAAAGCATTGCCTGCATTATTGTTGAGCCAATCGCTGGCAACATGAACTTTGTTGCACCTTTGCCGGGGTACCTTCAAGCTATGCGCGAGGTATGCGACGAACACGGCAGCGTGCTAATTTTTGACGAAGTGATGACCGGCTTTCGCGTAGCGCTTGGTGGCGCGCAAACACTCTATGGCGTAACACCTGATATCACAACACTAGGTAAAGTTATTGGCGGTGGTATGCCAGTAGGTGCATTTGGCGGCAAGCAAGCCATCATGGAACACATCGCTCCATTAGGGAAGGTATATCAAGCCGGTACTTTATCGGGTAACCCCGTTGCTATGTGCGCTGGCTTAAAAACACTGGAGCTTATTTCCAAGCCTGGCTTTTTTGAAGCACTAGAACAAAAATCCGAATCGTTATTAGCGGGCATCAGCGCAGCGGCCAAAAAACATAACATCGGATTTACTAGTGATCATATTGGTGGCATGTTTGGCATGTTTTTTAGCAAGCAGGAAAAAATCAGCCACTTTAGTGATGTGATGCAATGCAACACCGAACACTTCATTCAGTTTTTCCATTCTATGTTGGCGTCCGGGATTAACCTTGCGCCATCATCGTTTGAAGCCGGCTTTATTAGTGCTGCGCACACTGATGCTGACATTAACAATACTATTGCAGCTGCTGATAAAGCATTTGCCGCGATCGCTAGCTCTTGAATACTGGACGCATAATAGCAATGTGGTCAGCGCCACGTAATATCTCTACAGCGATGATGCGCTCATGGGAGAATCGTAGCGATACTGTCGTTATAGATGAGCCCTTCTATGCCAACTATCTAAAGGTTACTGGTATTGACCATCCGATGGCACAAGAGATCATCGACAGCGGTGATACTGATTGGCGCAGCGTTACGGCTGCAATTAGCCAACCGCATGCGAGTGGTATTTTTTTTCAAAAGCATATCTGCACACATATTTTGCCGCATATCAAACTAGATTGGGTTAACGCCATCAGCAATGTGTTTTTAATCAGAGACCCGCACTTAGTAGTGGCATCCTATGCCGCTAAGCGTGAAGATTGCGTTGCAAGCGATTTAGGCTATGCCTTACAAAAAAATCTTTTTGATCAAATTCAAAACATTGGCGTAACAAAACCATTAGTCATCGATAGCGCTTTGTTTATAGATAACCCACGTCAACAGTTCACAATTTTATGTGAACAATTAAATATCGATTTTGAAGAAGCCATGCTCTGCTGGCCTGCAGGTGCTCGTGATACCGATGGAGTGTGGGGAAAACATTGGTATAACGCAGTTAATAAATCTACCGGCTTTAAAAAACAAAATACCGCTTACCCTGCATTAAGCGAGGCGCAGCAACAAGTGGCTGAAGCGTGTATGGCGGACTATGAAACGATTAAGGCTTACGCTATTCGCCATTAGCCTCAACATTGCGCTTATCATCCCGCCTAAAAATAGAGCTTAATTCCAAAGCTAACTGCTGAAAAGTGTTCAAACAGCCCGTCTTCAGCGATGTATCGCATATAGTCAGCAGTAAGGTCAGCATTTTCTGTCAACTTAGTTTCTAAACCAAAGCCGTAGGAAAACCCATTCCTACTATCGCTAAATTTTTGATCATTCACTTCTTGTGTTAACTCAACTGCAGTAAATCCACCTAAGGCGAACAAGGCACTGTTATGCCCTATCGGTAAATAACCTTTCAAAAAAGCCCCGGCAAACGACGCATTTAACTTGTCAAAGTTATCCGTTGAGCTATCACCCAAGAAACCAAATTGAACTTCCAAATCAAATGTCTGATCAATCCGCGTGCCCAAACGAAGTCGAATTCCGCTAGGGTCAATCACAACGTTGTTTGGGTTTTCAAGTGTGCCTGCAGTGCCTTCGATAGCGATGTATTCATCCGCTTGGGCATAGCCCGCGACAACAGTTAACAGGAATATTGAGAATAGATGGCGTAGCTTCATTGTGTGATGCCTGAGTGGTAATACGATCAGAATACGGATCGGAGGCTGAACGCTATCTGAATGCCATACTCTTGGGCGTGACTACGTCTGGTAGGTACTCAGTGGGGGACATGAACAAATCAAGTGCTTATCGCCATGCACGTTATCAATGCGCGCAACGGGTGGCCAGTATTTGCCGTCGGTGTTTCCGCTTGGATACGCCGCTTGCTGGCGTGTATACGCATGAGCCCAGACATCACTGGTTACGGCCGTTGCAGTGTGCGGCGCATTAACAAGCGGATTATCGTCGGCTGTCCATTCGCCATCTTTAACTTTTTTAGCTTCAGCATAGATCGCCAGCATGGCTTCGCAAAACCGATCAACCTCTGATAGAGATTCACTTTCAGTGGGTTCGATCATTAATGTACCTGGCACCGGAAACGACATTGTCGGTGCATGGAAGCCATAGTCCATTAAGCGTTTTGCTATGTCATCCACGGTGATACCCATATCGTCTTTAAGTGGGCGGGTATCGATAATGCACTCGTGCGCGACTCGATCGTTTTCGCCCCGATACAAAATGGGATAGACCGGAGATAAGCGATGAGCGATGTAGTTAGCGCTTAATATCGCTACCTCCGTTGCGCTCCTTAGGCCGCGTGCACCCATCATGCGGATATACATCCAGGTAATAGGCAATATCATTGCACTACCCCATGGCGCTGCACTGACCACCCCAGTGGCATCACCAAGCTCTCGATGCCCTGGTAGGAATGGCTCTAGGTGTTTACCCACACCAATTGGGCCAATACCCGGGCCACCACCGCCGTGTGGGATGCAAAATGTTTTGTGTAAATTAAGGTGTGACACATCGCCACCGAACTTGCCTGGCTGCGCTGTGCCAACCATTGCATTTAGATTCGCACCATCGATATAAACCTGGCCGCCAGCGGCATGCACGCGTTCGCATACATCCCTGACACCCGCTTCAAATACGCCATGCGTTGAAGGGTAAGTAATCATGACGGCCGCTATCTGCCCTTCATTTGCATTGATTTTGGCCTGAAGATCGGTATCATCAACGTTGCCTTGATCATCACAAGCGCACACCACAACTTTTAAGCCAGCCATTTGTGCACTGGCTGGATTAGTACCGTGAGCGGAGCTTGGGATTAAACACACATTACGATGCGCCTCGCCACGGCTGGCGTGATAAGCCTTGATAGCCAGCAAGCCAGCGTATTCGCCTTGGCTACCCGCGTTTGGTTGCAGTGACATCGCATCATAACCGGTACACGCACACAACATGCTTTCCAGCTGAGCGATCATTTCGCGATAGCCCACACTTTGCTCTTGCGGTGCAAATGGATGAATATCAGTAAATTCAGGCCAACTGATTGGGATCATCTCAGACGCAGCGTTAAGCTTCATAGTGCATGATCCTAACGGGATCATTGCCGTATCAAGTGCTAGATCTTTATTGGCCAGCCTGCGCAGGTAACGCATCATTTCCGTTTCAGAATGAAATTCGTGAAAGCAGGCTTGGGATAAATAGTTATGTGCACGCTCATTCTTGTTGCTGCGTGGTGCAGCTTGCTCAAGTGCATTGGCCGCTACTGTGTTGCCCACCAGCAAGCTAGCTACTGTGGCTACATCGCTAAGTGATGTTGTCTCATCAAATGACAAAACGACGGTGGTAGCGTCATGCTTACGAATATTAATGCCTGCAACGTGACCAGCTACAAGGACTTTATCAGCATCATCGACCTCTACGGAAACAGTATCAAACCAGTCTGCTTGCAACACATCAAGCTTATGCTTTTTAAGTGTTGCCACCAATTGATCAACCTTTGCTCTTACACTTGATGCAATGTCGCGCAAACCGTCAGGCCCGTGGTAACAAGCATAGAGCGTGGCTATGATAGCCAGTAAGGCTTGTGCGGTACAAATGTTTGATGTGGCTTTTTCTCGGCGGATATGTTGCTCTCGTGTTTGCAACGCCAAGCGATAAGCGGGCTCACCATTAGCCGTAATAGACTGACCAATTAGCCGACCAGGTAAATTACGCTTGTGCTTATCTGAGGTTGCCATATAGGCGGCATGCGGGCCGCCAAAGCCCATTGGCACACCAAAACGTTGTGCACTACCTACAGCGATATCAGCACCCCACTCACCTGGTGGCGGCAATAGCGTAAGCGCAAGTAGATCAGCGGCAACAATCACTATAGCGCCGCAACCTTTAGCAGCCTTGCAGATTACTTCGGGTTGACTAATATCACCGTTAGTACCCGGATATTGAATCAACACAGCAAATATATCATCCGCAATCGCTGCGATTTGAGCGGGAAGTTTGTCGTTAGCAACTACTGTGACCGTAATGCCTAGTGGCTCTGCGCGAGTGTTAAGGATGTCGATAGTTTGTGCATGGCAATCGCCGGCCACGAGCATGGTGTTGCGTTTGCCCCGCAGTGCGCGATGCGCCAGCGTCATGGCTTCGGCTGCCGCAGTGCCTTCATCAAGCAAGGAGGCGTTCGCCATGGGCAGAGCCGTAAGCTCGGTTATCAAGGTTTGAAAATTAAACAACACCTCTAACCTACCTTGCGCGATTTCAGGCTGGTACGGCGTGTAGGCGGTATACCAGGATGGATTTTCTAGTACATTGCGCTTAATAACGCTTGGTAAATGACAGCCGTAATAGCCTTGCCCCAGCATGCTTTTATTGATAATGTTTTTGCTTGCAATCGAAGCAAGCTCGGCTAATGCATCGGATTCGCTACTTCCGTGTGACAATGCTAAAGCTTCCGTGCTTTGGATATTGTCTGGTACCACCTGATCAATAAGCGTTTTCAGATCAACTACGCCCAATGCGTTTAGCATTATCTGCTGATCATTCGAAGACGGCCCTATGTGACGGCGAACAAAATTACTATGCTGCATAGAAATCGATTAGTTGGTCAATGTTTATGGAGGTGATGCTCAATACTATCAGCCTTCGTTTTCAGTCATTGCCTGATAATCATCTGGGCCCATCAAGTTTTCATAATCATCAGGGTTCTCCGGCATAATCGTAAAAATCCAACCATCACCATAAGGGTCGCTATTGATAAGCTCTGGGGTATCAGCTAAAGAAGGGTTGCAGGCCACAATAGTGCCTTTAATCGGCGAATATATATCAGATGCCGCTTTCACGGATTCAACAACCGCGACGCCTTGCTCTGCATCGCAGCTCATATCCATTTCCGGTGTTTCGACATAAACAAGATCGCCTAGTTGCTCTTGCGCATGTTGTGAAATACCGATAGTGACACTTCCATCGTCATTCATACGTACCCATTCATGAGACGTTGTAAAACGCAAATCACCTGGAATTTCCATATGTATCTCCTCGTAATTATCTAAATTTTAAAATTGGAACGGGCTATGAAAAAGTCGCTTGTCCACTCTCTACAAAAGGCAACGCGACTATTTTTGCCGCGATCGGTTTGTCCCGAATGACAACGTCACACCTACCAACAATGGGTTTGCTGATGCGAACCATACCAATGGCTTGTTGCAGGCTGGGGCTAAACGTGCCCGACGTGACAATTCCTACATCTTGACCCGCCAGTTGCACAATTTGCCCGCTACGCAAAACTCCACGACCTTCTAACACTACACCGGTAAAGGTGTGTTTGCCACCAAAGGCCTTATGGTCTTCAAGTACTTCACGGCCAATAAAATCACGCTTGTCGTCATCGCAATCCACCACCCATGCTAAGCCGGATTCAACAGGCGTGTGCTCTTCATCCAAGTCGTTGCCGTAGAGATGCATACCGGCTTCTAATCTTAAGGTGTCACGCGCACCCAAGCCTGCAGGGCTAACGCCATCATCAAGCAGTGTTTGCCAAAGTGCTTGGACCAGTGATTCGGGTAGTACGATTTCAACACCGTCCTCGCCAGTGTAGCCTGTACGAGCAACAAACCAATCGCCTATAAATTTGGCCGAAAATCGTTTCAGATCTAGCATATCGCCGGTTGGATCCGACAGCATTTTTTGCACAGCTGTATTAGCATGCGAGATGGCCGCTGGCCCCTGTACCGCGATCATTGCCAAACCGGCGGGTACATCAATGGTGATGTCGCCATGTTTGTTTTTTTGCATCCATGCGATGTCTTTTTCGCGAGTGGCGGAGTTAACAATCACTCGGTAGTTTGTCTCGCTAAGCTGATAAACGATTAAATCATCCAGCACGCCACCTTGCTCATTGCACATGCAGCTGTATAGTGCTTTGCCATCGCTTAACTTAGCCACATCATTGCTTAACAGTGTACGCAGCCAAGCCTGTGCATCACTACCTTTAACATCCACCACAGTCATATGGGATACATCGAACATACCCGCGGCAGTTCGCACCGCTTTGTGTTCGTCGATTTGTGAGCCGTAGTGAATAGGTAGTTGCCAACCAGAGAAGTCAACAAGTTTGCCACCTGCATCGAGGTGTGCACTATATAGCGGTGTTTTTTTACCAGGCGCTTGCGTACTTGTGTCGCTCAAATCCGATCCCTCCCAACGCACAGCATACGCTGCACAGACAATTGCTATTAGCTAAAGCCCCTCTGTCCGGGATGCCTGAGAGATTCGAGCGCGTGCGCTCTTTCCCCTTGGGCGGGTATTAAAAATACCTCTCTCCAGAGTCAACTAGCGTCGCTGGTCCTTTGTGCCTGAGCGTTTTCGGGCGATTGCGCCTTCGGCGCCGGTGCAAGACCGGTCTCTCCCAACGTGCGTAAGTTGTGGCGCTACTATACTGCTTTACGTCTCGTTTGTGCCCAAAACATTGCAACTATTAACAAGGCCAACACGGCTATGGGGTAATTTCCCGTGCGTGCATATGGCGTTATACCCGTACGTGGTTTCACCACTACGTCTAGCACGCCTTGTCTATTTTGTGCGATACGACCGCCCACAATACCATTGTGATCGATAACTGAACTGACGCCAGTATTGGTAACCCTGACCAGCGGCCGCCCTAATTCGCGCGCGCGCATTTGCGCAATTTGCTCGTGTTGATGCGGCGCGATACGTGTGCCAAACCAGGCGTCATTAGAGACATTAATCAATACGGTTGCATCAGGCAGCACAGCGCGCATCTCCTCACCGAATACGTCTTCGTAGCAGATAGAAATACCCACTTGTTCGCCGGCAATCGACAAAGGCTTGTGTGGGCCATCGCCGGCCGACAAATCAGACATCGGTATCGCGATAAAGTGCTTTATAGGTTCAAGCAAAAACCGAAACGGCATAAACTCACCAAATGGAACCAGATGACGTTTTTTATACACGGCACTTTGGCTGCCCAACTGCTTGACGCTATTATAAAATTTTCCGTTTTCTTCTGTAAACACGCCAGTGATCAAATCGACTTGTTGCGTGCGCAATTGCTCCACAAACGGTGCTATTGTTTTTTCAACCGATGAATAGTAAGTCGGGATGGCAGTTTCAGGCCAAACAATAAGCTGAGTCGATGGATCGAGGTTTTCTAGCGAAAGCCGCGTGTATTGTTCTAGTGAAGACCGAAGCCGCTCTTTACTAAACTTAAGTTCCTGCGGAATATTCGCCTGCACCATACGGATAGCTAGCTGCGTATCTTTAGGTGCCGTAAAATCTACCCTGCTTGCGGCCACTAACGCCACAGCCAATATACCAACGCATGCGAGCATACCAATAAGGCGCAGATATGATTGTTTAAACAAAGCACCAATGCTTTGTGGCGCATCAGTAGAATGATGCGCAAAACCGGACGGTACAAATGCGCAAGCAAACCAAATCCACACAAAGCCGATGCCATAAGCACCTATAAGTGGTGCCAAGGACCCCATCAAAGTACTGGTTTGGCTATACCCTACTAGCAACCATGGAAATCCTCCCATGATCTTGCCGCGTAATAGTTCTGACACCAACCAAATTGATGCAAACAATATGGCGTTAAATACGCCACGATAATTGCCGCGTAACGTTAAATACAACCATACGGTTAACGCTGGAAATATTGTCATCACCAACACGAATAACAGCGTTACAGCAACAGCTAACGGCAATACTGCTCCACCAAATAGCGACACGCTGTTGTAGATCCAGTGCACGCCAAAACCAAAGTAACCGAGGCCAAACCACCAACCAGCCTTTAAGCCTTGCTTGGTATTAAGTTTGTTAACGACATCAAACAGCACATAGAGTGCAAGCCAAGAGAGCACACTCCAGCCAAACGGCTCAAAGGAGAAAGATAAGGCAATGCCTGCCAGCAACACTTTGAGTAGCTGAACCACAGGCAGGTTTTTTGAAAGCTCCGAATGCACGTTAGCCGGGCAAGGTTACCTGGATCAGGTGTATTTGCCGTGAATCAGATTGCAGCACTTTAAACTGGCAACCATCCAGCACCGTTTCCTCACCTACTTCGGGCATATGGCCAATATGCTGCATCAGCACACCACCAATAGTTTGAAATTCCTCATCACTAAAACGCGTGCCCATCGAATCATTGAATTCTTCAATAGGGGTTAAGGCACGAACATTATACAAGCCATCACCCAAATCTCGAATGGTGGCGTCTTCGTCGGTATCGTGCTCATCGTCAATCTCACCGACGATTTCCTCGAGCACGTCTTCGATCGTTACTAGCCCTGCTACGCCGCCGTACTCATCCATCACAATCGCCATATGATTGTGATCTGTACGAAAGTCTTTAAGCAGCACGTTAAGTCGTTTAGTTTCGGGGGTAAAGGTTGCAGCGCGTGTCACATGCATGATGTCAAACGATTGTTGGCCTTTGACTCCGGTGTACTTCAACACATCCTTTGCCAACAGCACACCGACTATGTCGTCTTTATTTTCATTGATAACGGGAAAGCGCGAATGTCCCGATTCAATGATCACTGGCAGAATTTCATCAAGCGATGCTTCTTGATCTAACACCACCATTTGCCCACGCGGGATCATGATGTCACGCACGCGCATGTCAGTAACTTGAAACGCACCCTCCACCATTTGCAGCGTATCGGCATCGAATATTTCGCGAGCTTGTGCATCGCGCAGAAGCTCGAGCAATTCTTCTCGATCACGTGGTTCACCACCTATGGCGTGAACCAGTCTGTCCATTAGGGAGCGTCCAGTACTCTCCGAGGGCGAGTCTGTCATTTTGATTGGCTAAACACTGAGTTATACGGATCGGGGATATCTAATGAGGATAGTATCTGAATTTCAGCCTGTTCCATAGCTTCGGCTTCCTTTTGGGCATGGTGATCCATGCCGCCAAGATGCAACACGCCATGAACCACTAAGTGAGCAAAATGATGTTCAATCGGCTTGCCTTGTTCCACCGCTTCATCTTGAATGATTTTTGGACACAGCACGATATCGCCAAGCAGCCCAGTAACTTCAAGCGATGGATGCGCTAGTTCTTCTATAGCAGAAAAAGTCAGCACGTTAGTGGGCCGATCACTATCACGATATTGTTTGTTGAGTGCTTGCATGCCATCGGAATCGACATACGCTATTGAGAGCTCCAGCTGATCACCGTAATCGGCCTCAATTGACGTTTCTTTTACGGCTTTGTTTGTCCATAGTTCCAGCTGTTCGGCCGTGGGCATATATATGCTGCTATCACCAGGATCGATAGCCTCTGAATTGCACAAAACGGTTAGTACAGTGCCCATTTCAGCGTTGGCCACAAGTTGTCCGACTATTCACAAAGTTACCATAATAGTAGTCGCTATACACCTTGGTGCCCACCTAGTCGCTACCGTCCGACTGCTCAGCGTACTCGTAGGCCGCAACGATGCGTTGTACTAATGGGTGCCTGACAACATCTGATGCGCTGAAGCGGCAAAAACCAATACCATCGACATCTTCCAATACGTTTTGTACATGTTTAAGGCCGGACAATTGGTGTTTGGGTAAATCCACTTGAGTGACATCGCCGGTGACAATCGCTTTCGACCCAAACCCAATACGCGTTAAGAACATCTTCATTTGTTCAACGGTGGTGTTTTGAGCTTCATCCATGATAACGCAGGAATGATTGAGCGTTCGGCCACGCATGTAAGCAAGCGGTGCAATTTCAATAACATTGCGCTCAACCAACTTGCCAACCCGCTCAATGCCCATAAATTCGTACAGTGCATCGTAGATTGGGCGTAAGTAGGGATCGACCTTTTGCATCATGTCGCCTGGCAAGAAGCCCAAACGCTCTCCTGCCTCCACTGCTGGCCGCACTAATACCAAGCGCTGCACTTGTTCAGATTCCAATAGTTCTACCGCGCAGGCAACTGCCAAGAATGTTTTACCTGTGCCGGCCGGGCCGATTCCAAATGTCAGGTCACGCTCTTTAATGCTGTTGACATACTCGCTTTGGCGTTCACCTCGACATTGAATTGTCGAGCGCCTTGTTTTAATCACCACGCCTTGCGCCTCGGCAGTGCTGTTTTGCATCATCTCTAGTCCTGAATCCTGTAAAAATAAATGCACTCTTTCCGGTGCAAGCGTTTCCGTCTCTGTGGCTGCGTATAGGTGATTAATAAGCTTGCGCGCACTCTGCGCAATCTTATCCGGGCCCACAACCATAAACTGTTCACCACGGTTGCTGATCGTAACCTTCAACCGCTCTTCAATTTGTTTTAGATGTTCGTCAAACTGACCACATAGGTTTGCCAGCCTGTCGTTATCGGCTGGGCTTATTTTAAATGCTAGTTCTGTCATGAAACGTTAGACATTTGTGTGTCATCGATAGTGCCACGTAGTGAGTTAGGCCTTACCTCAGTGATGACTACATCAACAAAGGAGCCAATCAGGCTTTGATCACCTGCAAAATTGACCACACGATTGTTTTCGGTTCTGCCTGCAATATCGCCTGAGTGTTTACGCGCTGGCCGCTCAACCAACACAGATTGCGTGGTACCGATCATCGCTTTGCTAATTGTCGCAGCTTGCTGTGCGATCGTCTGTTGCAGATGAGCAAGGCGCTGTTTTTTCACGCTCATCGGCGTGTCATCGGCAAGGCTTGCCGCCGGTGTGCCCGGACGCGGGCTATAGATAAAACTATAAGATTGATCAAAACCAATTTCTTCGATCAACTTCATTGTGTCGGCAAAGTCTTTGTCGGTTTCGCCTGGAAAACCGATAATAAAATCGGATGACAAGGTTAATTTTGGACGCGCTGCTCTTAGCTTGCGTATCTTGGATTTGTATTCCAGCGTGGTATGCCCGCGCTTCATTGCCGCCAATATTCGATCCGACCCGCTCTGCACCGGCAAGTGCAAAAAATTCACAAGCTCTGGTACGTTGGCATACGCCTCAATGAGCGAATCATTAAATTCAACCGGGTGTGATGTAGTAAAGCGAATACGTTCTACCTCATCTACCGCTGCAACGTAGTGCACCAATACCGCGAGATCCGCAATGCCACCGTCGTGCATAGGGCCACGATAGGAGTTCACGTTTTGCCCTAACAAATGGATTTCGCGGACACCTTGATTAACTAACGCCACAACTTCGGCTAATACATCATCCATAGGTCGGCTAATTTCTTCGCCGCGGGTATATGGCACTACGCAAAAACTACAGTATTTGCTACAGCCTTCAATGATCGACACGTAGGCGCTCGGTCCTTCTGCATTGGGCTGAGGCAGGCGATCAAATTTTTCGATCTCGGGGAAGCTTATATCCATCACAGTTTTTTTCTGCAATTGGGATTGCTTCAGTAATTCAGGTAAACGGTGCAACGTTTGAGGACCAAATACCGTGTCCACATGGGGGGCGCGCTGTCGGATCACATCACCCTCTTGACTCGCCACACATCCACCAACGGCGATCAGTAAATCCTTACGGGCCTCTTTTAGCGGGCGCCAACGACCTAGCTGTGAAAATACTTTCTCTTCAGCCTTCTCACGGATGGAGCAGGTGTTGAGGAGCAGAATGTCAGCTTCGGCTTCGTTATCGGTCGCTTCTATCGGGCCGTCTTCGGCGAGAACATCCAGCATCTTCGCCGAGTCGTACTCGTTCATTTGGCAGCCGTGCGTTCTGATAAATACTTTTCGTGTCATGGTGTGCCAGGATCACCGGCCTTCAACTGCAATTAAAGGCGAATCATACGCCAATTTTGTGTGATCAGTGAGCGAGTGAATAAGCTTAGCGGTTAAGATATCGCCTCACAATTGGCTCGCCTTGCAGATGGCTAAGGCACCTGCGGCAAAGAGACGCACTTATGAATGGATACGCTCAGGAGCTGATTTTCGTACGTGGCTAAAAACAGTTCTTTAAGATGTTGTTTTTATTAGCTATTTATACTTGTTCTTGAAAGAAACACGCTAAAAGCTGGTTTCACCCTCTCCCCGCTCTAGACTTTGGCCCGGTCGCCCGGCTTAAAGGCACGAAAAATGTAGAATAATTAACAACATAACCCATCCAGCGTATTTGCTTGGCAACGGCCCTGGTCTAAGTACTGCGATGTGCGCGCTTTTTGTGACTCCAAAACACCCAATTAGACGATAGACGATAGACGATATGAATAACAACATTCAGCCAAACAAAAACCAACTGCGCTTTGTCACTTGGGGAAGCATTAACGATGGCAAGAGTACGCTCGTTAAGCGCCTAGTGTCAGACGTTGACAATACCGCAGCACGCCTCAACCTCATCGTCGCTGATGCACCTGGCAATGAGCTATACACGCCCGAGATGATCACTGATGCCTCTAATGCTGACGTGGCGATTGTGCTGTGTGATGCCGATGAAGGCATTCAAAAACAAACACGCCGTCATGCCTATGTTTTGTCAACACTGGGTATAAAGCAAATAGTATTAGCGGTTAACAAGATGGACTTAAACGACTACAGCGAAACCGTATTCAATAACATCGTTAACGAATTCCGTGAGTATGCGGCTCAATTGGATATTGACAGCATTGTCGCGATTCCTCTCTCTGCGTTAGAGGGCGACAATGTTAGTAGTAAGAGCGACGCAACACCTTGGTATGAAGGCAGTACCCTATTATCTCATTTGGAAACCGTTACGGTTGACAATGACACACGTATTAACGCACCTTTTCGCATGCCCATAGAATCAGCTGACTCTATCAATACCGATACGCAAGGCTTTAGTGGCAGGATCGTTAGTGGTTCCGTAAAAGCTGGCGATGCGCTTCGAATAGCACCTTCAGGCAAATCCGGCACTATTGATCGTGTACTACAAAACGATGCTGATCTTGTAGAGGCGGTTGCGGGTCAGTCGGTCACATTGACATTAAAAGGAAATGTCGTGCTTGAACCTGGAGACGTACTGGCCAGCACCGAAATGCCTATTAGTGCAGCGGATCAATTTGAGACGACCATCGTTTGGATGAGCGAAGACGCATTACTCCCCGGACGTCCATATCTACTCAAACTTGGCACTAAAACCGTTGTGGCAACAATTACCGACATCAAACACAAGGTTCACGTTAACACCTTGAGCCATCTGGCCGCCAAACAGCTTGAATCAAATGATATAGCCGTATGCAATATCAGCACGGGCCAACAGATTGCTTATGATGCGTTTAGCGATAACCACGATATGGGTGGCTTTACACTAATTGATCGCGAAACCAACAATACCGTTGGTGCTGGATTAGTGCA
The DNA here is from genome assembly GCA_036478595.1 of Granulosicoccaceae bacterium. Lineage (GTDB taxonomy): Bacteria > Pseudomonadota > Gammaproteobacteria > Granulosicoccales > Granulosicoccaceae > Granulosicoccus. The sequence goes on along the minus strand of JAZGEF010000039.1, from coordinate 59,681 downwards.
TTTTGCATTGCGGCGCTCTGACAATATCCATATGCAAGCCGTTGATGTGGACAAACACGCCCGCTCAACCATGAAGAGCCAAAAAGCCTGCGTGGTTTGGCTAACAGGCTTATCGGGTTCAGGTAAATCAACAGTGGCCAATATAATTGAGAAGAAACTCGCCGCTCAAGGCCAACACACCTACCTACTCGATGGTGACAACGTACGCCACGGCCTAAATAAAGATCTAGGCTTCACCGATGCCGACCGCGTAGAGAACATTCGACGCATTGGCGAAGTAGCCAAGCTAATGGTGGACTCAGGTTTAATCGTAATGACAGCGTTTATTTCACCGTTTAGATCAGAGCGTGGACTAGCCCGTAGCCTGGTTGCTGACGGTGAATTTATTGAAGTACACGTTGATACCCCGCTGGAAATAGCGGAGCAACGTGACCCCAAAGGTTTGTACAAAAAAGCACGACGCGGCGAGCTTAAAAATTTCACCGGTATTGATTCACCGTATGAGGCGCCAGAGAATCCTGAAATAAAAATTGACACCGGTAAGCATTCTGCGGAAGAAGCTGCAGATAGGGTGATTGAAGAACTGCGTAAGAGTGGGCTGATTAGTTAGTTTGCGAACTATCTTAATGACTACACCGCCCGAGAACCACACTTAGAGACTTCACCCATCTTTACAGAATTCTCAATAGCCTCAGCGGCGGCATCACAACCTTCTTTTCTATTGCTCTAAGGTGTGGATTAAGTTCTTCAGATCCATGCTGTGGATCACGCTAGCATGAGAACGATAGCACCACCACAAATAAAAAAGCCCCGCCGCCAATGACGGCTGCGAGGCTTTTCGTCTGCTTAGTAGCTAACGCTTAGTAGCGATAAGTATCAGGCTTAAACGGCCCGGCATTATCAATGCCTAAGTAATCAGACTGCTCTTTACGCAGTTGCGTTAAGTTAGCGCCAATCTTAGCCAGGTGCAGCGAAGCAACCTTCTCATCCAGTGCTTTAGGTAATACGTGTACATCCACGCTGTATTGATCAGCACGTTCCCATAGTTCTAGCTGCGCTAGTACTTGGTTAGTGAATGATGCCGACATGACAAAGCTTGGATGACCAGTAGCACAACCTAGGTTTACCAAGCGACCTTCAGCCAACAAGGTAATACGCTTGCCGTCAGGGAAGATAACCTGATCAACCTGTGGCTTAACGTTTTCCCATGTGTATTGCTTAAGGCCAGCAACGTCTATCTCGTTATCAAAGTGACCAATATTACAAACGATAGATTCGTTTTTCATCTTAGCCATGTGATCGTGAGTTATAACGTTAACGTTACCCGTTGCTGTAACAAAGATATCAGCTTGATCAGCAACGTCGTCCATGCGAACGACGCGATAACCTTCCATCGCTGCTTGCAATGCACAGATAGGATCAACTTCAGTCACCATAACTGATGCACCCATTCCGCTGAACGCTTGAGCACAACCCTTACCTACGTCGCCGTAGCCCAGAACAACTGCTGCCTTGCCAGCAATCATCACGTCAGTTGCACGCTTGATACCGTCAAGTAGTGATTCACGACAACCGTAAAGATTATCAAACTTGGATTTAGTTACTGAATCATTTACGTTGATTGCAGGTACTTTCAACTTGCCAGCTTTAGCCATCTCATAAAGGCGGTGTACGCCAGTAGTTGTTTCTTCTGACAAGCCTTTAACGTCAGCCAGTAGCTCAGGATAATCTTCGTGCATCATCACTGTTAGATCGCCACCGTCATCAAGAATCAGGTTTGGCAACCAACCATCAGGGCCTTTGATTGTCTGGTGGATACACCAGTTGAATTCTTCTTCAGTTTCACCTTTCCAAGCAAAGGTAGGAATGCCCGCAGCTGCCACTGCTGCTGCTGCGTGATCCTGTGTTGAAAAGATATTGCATGAAGACCAACGAAGTGTGGCACCCAAATCAACCAGTGTTTCCATCAAAACAGCTGTTTGGATAGTCATGTGTAGGCAACCGGCAATACGCGCACCTTCTAGCGGCTTCTTGCCTTTAAACTCTTCACGCAGTGCCATCAAACCAGGCATCTCGTGCTCTGCCATGGCAATTTCCATGCGACCAAAATCTGCTTGGCCGATGTCGGCAACTTTGTAATCTGTACTCATTAGTAGTAGTTCCTGTTTTAATCAATGCTGAATTAAATACCGGCGGCTTGACGCAGAGCATCAGCACGGTCCGTTTTTTCCCAAGTAAAATCTGCATGCTCACGACCAAAGTGGCCATACGCAGCTGTTTGACGGTATATCGGACGTAATAGGTCAAGCATGGTCACGATGCCGTAAGGACGTAGGTCGAATACATCGCCAACAATATCTTCGATCTTTCGATCATCGACCTTGCCAGTGCCAAATGTATCAACCGTAATCGAAGTTGGCTTAGCCACACCGATTGCATATGAAACCTGTATCTCGCATTTGTCAGCAAGACCGGCAGCAACGATGTTCTTAGCAACATAACGACCAGCATAGGCAGCTGAGCGATCAACCTTTGATGGATCTTTACCAGAAAACGCACCACCACCGTGACGCGCCATACCACCGTAAGTATCAACAATGATCTTACGACCAGTTAGGCCGCAATCGCCCACTGGGCCACCGATAACAAAGTTTCCAGTCGGGTTGATGTGAATGTTCTCGCTTGGGCATTCTGCTAACCACGTAGCAGGCAGAATTGGTTTAATGATGTTTTCCATTACGCCTTCACGCAAATCAGATAGTGAAACGTCAGGGTCATGCTGTGTAGACAACACTACCGCATCAATCGCTACAGGTTTGCCGTCTTGATAACGCAGTGTTACTTGGCTCTTCGCATCTGGGCGCAACCAAGGCAAGGTGCCTGCCTTACGCATTTTGGCTTGTTGTTCAACCAAACGATGTGAATAGGTAATCGGTGCAGGCATTAGCACGTCAGTTTCGTTGTTGGCATAACCAAACATCAAACCTTGATCACCCGCGCCCTGCTCCTCAGGAGCGGCGCGATCAACCCCTTGGGCAATGTCCTCTGATTGTTTACCAATGCCGTTTAATACCGCGCAAGTTGCGCCATCAAAACCAACATCGGATCGGTCGTAACCAATTTCTAATACTGTTTTACGGACTAAGTCTTCCAGGTCAACATAGGCTGAGGTTGTAACCTCGCCCGCAATAACCACCAGACCGGTTTTAACCATCGTCTCAACAGCCACACGCGAGCCCGGGTCTTGGGCCAGCAACGAATCCAAAACCGCATCAGATATTTGATCGGCCATCTTGTCCGGATGGCCCTCAGAGACGGATTCGGACGTAAATATGTAATCTTTAGCCATTAACTGCAATCTCTCATTTAAAAGGCGAGCTTATTGTACATTCAAACACATAAAGAAATCTTTATATTTTTCCAAGCCGTTGTACCTAAAGGGCTATAGCGCGAAATAGTCATCGGTTTATACACGCGGGGAGCTCAAAACCTAAGCAACTCAGAGGCCAATTCCGATTAATCGCTGCCAAAGTTACCGCAGACAGAAGATCTGCCTTAGTACTGACTAATACCGCTGTTGATAAGCAGTGGCGGCTGCACATGCGAGCGCACCAACACCCAAATGCACGCTTTGAAATTATCTACAGTGGTGGCGGTGGCGCCCAGGCGTTTGGAAGACGGATCGAGCAAAGCGACATTCTGATCATGCCGTTTATTGATACGTTTCAGGACTAACGTCTAAACTTGACGTTATTGACGTACAAAGCTCGGCAGTTCAATCACATAAGAATCAACCGAGCCTGAGTCATACCAGTCTGAACCAAACACAATACGCGTGCCGGATGGGCTTATGGTGGCGTGGGGTTCGCCAAAGTAACCAGGATAACCACCCTTCTCAGCATGTTTCGCAAATGAGCGGTGTTGGGCCAAACGACAAACCACTTCACTATCAGGATCAGTATTGGCTAGATAGATCTCAGAAAACAGTACCGGTGCCTTGCGCCCATTAACAAACCAATTGGGTTGATCGTAACCAATGCTCGACATGGCAACCCAACCCGGCATGAGGTAAGCCTGAGCAGATACGTGCGTGCCACTCGTGGTGTATGGATACCCCCTTGCTTCATTAATGATTGGTCGACATTCGCCGGTTTCTAGATTGTGCTCAACTAAATGCCCGATCCCTTGCCAAATGTCATCGTTACAACTATCAGGTGAAGCGTTAAAAACGGTTGTGTAGATAGCATCCTGACCATCATGCGTGCGGCCAACATTGGAATGCTCGTGGGATTTCGCCATATCCATACGCGCCTCGACAGTTTCAAGATCCAACCCCAATGCGACACCTTGAAACCAAAAGCGCTCGCCACTTGGCGTTGGCGTGGGTGCAGTCCAAGGCTCCCAGTTTGTGCCTTCGCCTATTGGCTTAACGATGGTTTCATCAGTGCTCACTCGGTAAGACATCATGATGTAGTTTCCATCACCCTTGCGGCAACGAAAGCCAAACAAATCATCATCTACCGATTGCATATGAATATCACCGCCGCCAGAAGGTAAACCTTGAGGGCCACAGTGCTTTGAAAAATCTTTGATCATAGAGGAGCTGTTTTTGCTGATATCGTAGCGTTTAAACAAACCGTAGTCGCTTGAATTTTTACTGACAAAAAAGAACTCATTTGGATCAGAGTGGCTCCAATGCACTTCTTCCAGATCAGACGGGATGAATCGTAAATCTCGGATGGGTTCATAAGTTTGGCCATCAAGCAGTACATGTTTGCTACCAGCAGCAGTTTGCTCAAACAGAATCATCAATGATTCATCGGCATTCCATGCTTGCATGGTGCTGTAAACCGGCTTGCGTACTTCACCGAACTTGCCCTCAGTGATACGCGTTATATGTGCACCAAAAGCAGGATCTTTATAAGCCTTTAAGTACGGTGGTTTAGCAACCGGCTTCACGCTCACACGATCAGTATGGCTAGGCATGCCTTCACACAAATTAATGTCGTTGGCTTTTATCGCTACTTTGGAGATCATTCCAGCTTTAGACACCGGTGCGAGCTCAACCGCTTTGGGGGTGGGCACTGAAGGGGTTGCGGCTTTAGTGGCAGCTGTGGGTGCACCGGCTGTCGGTTCTTCAATAGAACCGTACCCACAACCCACAAGGGATGCTGAAATTGCGAAAAGAGTGAGTAAACGCATGGCCTTCACTGGCTTGTTGATGTCGATGATTTGCATCAAGACATTATGCAGCGAACTCGCTACATAAACCGCGCAGCACAGGGCAATATCCCGGGGCTGCACGGATTTGTCACATTAGATGACAATTAATATAGCTTAAACCAGATCACCTAGAACGGTATGTCATCATCAAATTCAGCGCCAGCGGGTGCTGCCATTGCTGGCTGCTGCTGGGGCCGTTGCTGCTGGCCTTGTTGCGAATTGGTATTGGACGGCCTGAAATCGCCGCCGCTATCGCTAGGTCGACCACCCAACAACTGTAGATTATTAGCAATAACCTGCGTGCTGTAGCGATCTTCACCTGTCTTTTTATCTTGGTACTTATCCGTACGGATAGAGCCTTCAATATAGACCTGCGAACCCTTCTTACAGTATTCGCCCGCTATCTCACCAAGTCGGTTGAACAAGGTCACGCGATGCCATTCGGTGCGCTCTTGTTTTTGACCGGTGTTTTTGTCTGTCCAGCCTTCTGATGTGGCGATATTGATAGTCGCAACGGCGCTGCCGCTAGGAGTATATCGAATCTCTGGATCTCCACCCAGATTGCCCACCAAAATAACCTTGTTTACACCTCGTGCCATGATTAGTTTCTCCTGTGAATGATTAGCGCCCGTCCGTGGCGCAGCCCCAGTTTACCGCAAGCTAGGCAGCCGGGGTATTGCTAAACTGCGACTTGTCGATCTTTAGATAGGCAACGCCCTCGTCCAGCGCCACAGCCACCTCTTCAACGCCCGGCAAATTGGACAATTCAAAGGCAATTGCAGCCTCTCCGCTGGCCATCTGACGCGTTGATAGCACCTTACGTAGCCGACTCAGCTTGGCCGGGCGCTTAAAACCCAGCAGAACGAATATCCACAGCAGGCAGGCCACCGCCAGAACAAAAAACAATCGTTGCGCGTCGGCCACACCTAGCAACCAACCGCCGCCTGCGCCGCCCACAAACGCACCCATAAACTGGCTGCTGGCATAAATGCCCGTGGCACTACCGCGCGAGGCAGCCGGTGCAATGCGCGAAACCAGCGATGGCAATAAGGCTTCCATGGTGCTGAAAAAGCCAAAAAATAAAGCCATGCCGACCACCAGCATTGTCACTTGTGTGGAGAATTGCGAGAACAACAATAAGGACACCATTAAGCCAACGATGCAGATAATTAATACGCCGCGCATCATCTCGCGTTCGGCCAACATGATTAGCGGGATCAGCATCACGATGGCAACGACAAACGACCCTAAATAAAGCTGCCAATGTTGATCAGCAGCCAAGCCACTTTTAACTAATAACGTTGGCACTGCAACAAACGTGGCCGTCACTAATACATGTAAGTAAAAGATACTGAAATCCAAACGCAGTAATTGCGGGTGGCGTAATAGCTCAAACACAGTTGAGGCTTTGGCACTGGTGTCAGCGCTAAAGCCACCCTTCTCAGGCTCAGGCACTAGAAAGTACAACACCAGCAAGCCCAGAATCGCCATGCCGCCGGTAAACCAAAACAACCAAGCGATGGATAACCATTTAATTAAGACGGGCCCAACCATTAAGGCCAATAGAAAAGAGAAGCCAATGCTAGCGCCAAGCATCGCCATCATTTTGGTGCGCTGATCATCACGGCTTAGGTCAGCTGCCAAGGCCATTAATACGGCTGCGATTGCACCTGAGCCTTGTAAGGCACGGCCGAATATCACCCAGTAGATTGATTCAGATAATGCAGCAACTGCACTGCCGATAATCATCAGAATCAGGCCGGCAGCAATAACAGGCTTTCGCCCGAACTTGTCACTTAATCGACCAAAGGGTATCTGTAGTAGTGCCTGAAACAAGCCATATATACCAATCGCCAAACCGATCAAAAACGGTGTGCTGTGCTCGTATTCTATGGCTAACAGACTGAACACGGGCAAGATCACGAACAAGCCCAGCATCCGCGTCAGGTAGATCAGCGATAGTGACCACGCCGCGCGCTTTTCGGATGGCAGCATGCCGGTTGAAGAAGTGTTAGACAAAAACCCAATAGCCCTGATTGGTGGATAACGCGTTATATTAGCAACACATTTTGGTTGCTCTTACCAGCAGCCCATATTAGCAGTTATGCAGCTAGGTAAATTGCTTAGCTGCATTCTAATTGCACAGCCAGGCCAGCCAATCGCCCCTTATGGATACAATTCGCATACGCGGTGCCCGAACGCACAACCTCAAAGCCATTGATGCCGACTTACCGCGCGACAAGCTGATTGTGATCACCGGCTTATCAGGCTCTGGAAAATCATCCCTGGCGTTCGACACCTTATTTGCTGAAGGCCAACGCCGTTACGTAGAATCGCTATCCGCCTACGCTCGGCAGTTTCTATCGGTGATGGAGAAACCCGACGTCGATATGATCGACGGCTTATCCCCCGCCATCTCCATTGAACAGAAATCGACATCGCACAACCCTCGTTCAACTGTGGGTACTATCACTGAGGTGTATGACTACCTACGTTTGTTATTTGCGCGGGTTGGCACACCCATGTGCCCCAAGCACAACGAGCCTTTAGAGGCACAAACCATTAGCCAAATGGTTGACGTGGTACTGGCACAACCCAAGGGCCAAGCTATGGCATTGTTGGCACCGATAGTTAAGGATCGCAAAGGCGATCATCAAACTGTACTTGAACAGCTTCGCGCCCAGGGTTATTTGCGTGCTCGTATTGATGGCACCATCACTGAGCTTGAAGGCGAGATCAAGCTTAACGCCAAACGTAAACACCGCATTGATGTGGTGGTTGATCGTTTTAAAGTGCGTGATGACATTAACTTGCGCATGGCTGAATCACTAGAAACTGCCACTAATCTGGGTGAAGGCTCGGCAAGCGTGACACTACTCAACGGTAGTGGTGAAGACATCATATTTTCTACTCGCTACGCATGCAGGCTGTGTGGTTATGCTTTTGGAGAACTAGAACCTCGAGCGTTCTCATTTAATAGCCCACACGGGGCTTGCGGCGAATGTGACGGCTTGGGAGTTAGCCAATTCTTTGATCCCGATCGAGTAGTGACCGACCCTGATGCAACCCTTGCCAAAGGTGCGATACGCGGTTGGGATAACAGCACCCACTATTATTTTCAGATGATCACCTCCTTGGCGGCACACTATAAAGTCAGGATCGATGTACCGTTTAATAAACTACCTGCTAAATTTCGAAAGATTCTGCTCTATGGCAGTAACGGTGAAGAAATCACGTTTAAATACGAAAAAGAACGCGATAAAGGCAAAGCCGTAAGGCAGTCGGTACATGCCTATGAGGGCATCATCCCTAATCTGCAGCGCCGTTTTCGCGAAACAGAATCCAACGCCGTACGCGAAGATCTGGGCAAACTACTCGACTCCCAACCTTGCACAACATGTAAAGGTGACCGGCTAAACGAAGCCGCTCGCCACGTGCTAGTGGCTGGGCATAACCTGCCTTCAATCGTATCAGCATCCATCGCCGACACCCAGCAACTGATCACCAAGCTAAAACTCAAAGGCCAGCGCAAAGAAGTCGCCGAGAAAATCACAACGGAAATTTCATTACGACTTAGCTTTTTAATGAATGTTGGACTGGAGTATTTATCACTGGACAGAAGTGCCGATACCTTATCGGGTGGTGAAGCACAGCGTATCCGCTTAGCCAGCCAAATTGGCGCAGGCCTAATGGGCGTGATGTATGTACTGGATGAACCGTCAATAGGCTTGCATCAACGCGATAACGACAAGCTTCTTAAAACACTGCAATACCTTAGAGACTTGGGCAACACCGTTATTGTGGTGGAGCACGATGAAGATGCCATTAGGGCAGCCGACTATATACTCGATATTGGCCCTGGTGCAGGCTTGCACGGCGGCGAAATCGTTGCACGTGGCACACTTAAGGATATATTAAAATCTAAAGAGTCGCTTACAGGGCAATATCTATCGGGCAAGAAAGGCATTAACGTACCTAAGCGGATTAAGCCTGGTAAAGATATGATCTCAATTACTGAGGCCACTGGCAATAATTTAAAGAAGCTAAGTGTTGATATACCTATTGGTTTGTTTAACGTGATAACAGGCGTATCCGGCTCGGGTAAGTCCACATTAATAAATGACACGCTCTATCAATCAGCGGCAGCAACGATCAATAAATCCAAACGGAAGATCGCACCAGTTAAGTCGATTAGTGGAATAAATAAATTCGACAAGATAGTCGAGATTAATCAAAGCCCGATCGGCCGCACACCTCGAAGTAACCCAGCCACCTACTCCGGCTTGTTCTCCGTTGTACGAGAGCTTTTTTCAAATACTCCCGAAGCCCGCTCGCGAGGCTATAAATCCGGCCGCTTTAGTTTTAACGTTAAAGGTGGTCGCTGCGAAGCTTGCCAAGGTGATGGCTTAATAAAAGTAGAAATGCATTTCTTGCCTGATATTTTTGTGGCTTGTGATGTTTGCACTGGCAAACGCTACAACCGCGAAACGCTTGATATTCGTTACAAGGGTAAGAACATACATGAGGTGCTTGATCAAACAGTAGAGCAAGCGTTTGAGTTTTTTGAAGCCGTGCCTAATTTACATCGCAAGCTAGAAACCTTAATGGACGTTGGCTTGTCCTATATAACGTTAGGACAAAACGCCACCACCCTGTCTGGCGGTGAAGCTCAGCGTATTAAGCTTGCGAAGGAGTTATCTAAACGGGATACAGGCAACACGCTTTACATCTTAGACGAACCAACCACTGGTTTACACTTTGAAGATGTTAATGCATTACTTAAAGTGCTTATGCGTTTACGGGATGCTGGCAATACGATGATTGTTATTGAACACAATCTTGATGTGATTAAGTGCGCGGATTGGATTACTGATTTAGGGCCTGAAGGTGGCAATGGTGGTGGCACTATGGTGGCGTCTGGCCCACCTGAGAAAGTGGCTAAGGTTAAGAAATCTTATACTGGACAGTATTTGAAAAAAATGTTGGAAAAATAGTGTCGTTTCCGCTAAGAGCACGGCGCCCTGCGCAAATTTAAACCGCTTGTTATTGATTAGCAATGGATTGGAACTTAAAAATTAGGCTATAAGCTTCCCTATGCTCGCAATTACCTTGTTGAACTATAGATTAGAAATAATTAATTGTGGTCTGTCCCTATTTACTTGGCACGGGTTACCAGTGATTCTTTGATTGATTCCAACGGTACAGCCCACGTGCAAACAGTTTATACCCAACAACGGCTACAGCATATATGCCAGGCAAGCTGAATAACTTGGCCTTCCAGCGCTCTTTCGGGGAATGGCGCCAAATAGTAATGAACGCATCTAAGCCAAGCTGCACTTGTTGGTGTTCATCCACAACATGTAATCGCTCTCGCACTAGCGCCAGTGGTGCGTTGAGTTGCTCGGCCAACTGGTTGTTTAAATAGACGTCTTCGTACACCACAACACTGTCACTGGTTTTGCCTCGCTGGCTTTTGATACCCGCATTGCATACCGGGCACGCCGAGTTATAGAACACCCTAATGGGGTCAGGTTTACCTGTAGCATCGTTGGTCATGGACCAACCATATACCCACCATCTACTGGAATAGTAGCGCCGGTGATATAACTGCTTTGCTGGGATGCCAACAATAGCAACACGCCATCGAGTTCGTGTAGTTTTGCTACACGACGCATCGGTACACGGCGTTCGATCATAGCGTGGCCACTATCGCTTTGAAGGTATTCGTGGTTGATTTCGGTATCACAGTAACCTGGTGCAATTGCGTTAACTCTTATACCGTATGGCGCCATTTCTAGCGCCATGGCTCTGGTCATTTGTATCACTGCGGCTTTGGTAGTGGAGTAACTCGCCAAGCCCTTTACGACTCGCTCCCCTAATACGGATGCGATATTGATAACGCTTCCACGCTTACCTGCTTGCTGCATTTGTTGGCACGCCAACTGAGCCACCCGCCAAACCGCGGCTTGATTAACGGCAAATACATCAGCAGTATCAGCATCAGTTGCCTCGAGAAAAGGTGCACCCCGCGCAATACCGGCATTGTTGATAACAATATCCACAGCACCTAGCTGTGCAAGGATGGTATCGAAACTAGTGATAAGTGCAGGCAGCTGCGTAACATCAGTGGCCAGCACCAAGGCTTTGCCACCCGCTTGTTTTATCTCATCTGCGACGGCCTGCAACGCTTGCAGCCGCCTAGCCATCAACGCAACGGTGCACCCGCGAGCTGCTAATACGCGCGAGAAGTGTGCACCCAAACCGGAGGATGCTCCCGTTATTAGCGCAACCTTAGCTTGCAGATCAATGAAGTCGCGCTCAGCCATAGAGATTTAAGCCAGATCAATTGAGGACAGTCTAAGTTAATTAGCAAACGGCGCTCAACTAAATTTTCCAAATAACTTGTGGTTAATGGGTAAGACGCATTGCAGTAATGGCGGGTTTTATCGGCGCTTTGTTAATTATTCAGCCGGGTTCCGATACGTTTAGCTGGGCATCGTTTTTACCGTTAGGTTCAGCTTTATTTTATGCAGCTTACATCGCCACTACACGAGCCTACTCTAATATCGATCACCCGGTCGCCATGCAGTTTGCGTCCGGCCTTGGTGCAACCATTATATTAACGATGGCATTGTTGATCACCAACACTTGGGAAGGCAGCCACTTTGCTCCATCCGTACCTACTGGCGAACAGTGGCTATGGTTACTCGCGGTTGGTTTTATTGCAGCCTCTGGTCACTTGTTAGTTGTGATGGCGGTAAGCCGAGCACCTGCATCGCTACTGGCACCGCTCGGTTATGTTGAAATAATCGCAGCCACCCTACTTGGTTGGATGGTTTTTGACGAATGGCCTGACGCGTTGAGCTGGATGGGTATCGCCGTGATTGTTGCCAGTGGTATTTATGTGTTTGAGCGCGAACGCCGAGTGGCTACGATTTAATTTTTTTTATTGAGGCTGCGTTGCGCCAAAAATATTAAGCCAAGTACCACGACAGTGATCATCATGCCCATGCCTTCGCGAGCGGTCTCTACCTCCCACCAAACTTCTTTGGTCCACCAATTGTCGCTTGTTGGCCAATAGTAAACCGTGCCCGCAATAGCGGCCACAATACCGGCCAGTAACAAACCCAACAAGGCGAACGAGCGATACCACTCAGGTCGTAGGCCAGCGAGCAGTGCCAGTATGGCTGGAATGCCATAGATCACCATCCATTTGGGGCCATCTGGGTCGTTGTATTGGACGGCGACAAATAACACCATCAGCGCAGCCAAGACAAAACAGAGTATTCGCATAATCAGCTCAACTTCTCATTTTATGATTATCATTACATTTTTTCGGCTTACAACCACCGCTGGCGCCAATAAACCGTGGAAATGGTTCATTTTGTGCTGCCATGGATTAATATTAGCCGCTATGGCTGCCAATCACGCTATAACTATCAATTAAGCCATCACCATATTGGCTAAGATAATATCCTAAATTAACACCATCGAAGGCCAGATCGACAATGACCGACAACGAGGCAGCTTCTGACACCACTAGCACGACGGTGCAAGAATTTACTATTCCGTACAGCTACCCCGTTAGCTTCACTTACGATTTGTTTAACCCAAGTAACCCATTGCTAAACGATACGCTGTGTCTTGCTGGCAACAACAGGCGACATCGCTTGCTTGTATTTATTGACGAAGGTGTTGTTCACGGTCAAGCTGATTTACTGTCACGCATCGATCGTTACGTCGAACAATACGAGCAGTCCATGGACTTAGTGACACATGCTGTAGCAATGCCAGCAGGTGAACAGCTAAAATCTGAACTGCATTTCATTGAGCAAATGCAAAAAGTAATTTGTGAGCAACATATCGATCGGCATTCATTTGTCATTGGTATTGGCGGTGGTGCGCTGCTCGATGCTGTCGGCCTGGTAGCAGCCACATCACACCGCGGTATACGACATATCAGAATTCCAACCACTGTATTGGCGCAAAACGATTCTGGTGTGGGCGTAAAGAATGGCGTGAATTTACTTGGCCAAAAAAACTATATAGGCACATTCGCGCCGCCCTTCGCTGTGTTAAATGATTATCGGTTTATTGAAACACTTCCCGACAGGGACAAGATTTCTGGCATGGCAGAAGCTGTCAAGGTGGCTTTGATTAGAGATGCGGTGTTTTATAAATGGATAGAAAACAACCGCGAAAAACTGACAAATTTTGACCCCAACGCTATGCGACACATGATCAAACGCTGCGCAGAGCTGCATATGCACCAAATAGCCAATGGCGGTGATCCATTTGAAACCGGCAGTGTGCGGCCACTCGATTTTGGCCACTGGGCTGCGCATCGGCTAGAAACCATCACACGTTATCGCTTACGGCATGGCGAAGCCGTTGCTATTGGCATCGCCTTAGATACCCATTACTCAGTGCTCGCAGGGTTGTTATCAGCTGGAGCAGACGAACGTGTGCATAGCCTGTTATCGACATTGGGCTTTACTCTGTGGCACGCCGGCCTTGAACTTAAAAATAGCGAGCAGCAATTTGAGATATTGCAAGGCCTAAGGGATTTCCAAGAGCATCTCGGTGGTGAGCTAACCATTACCTTGCTACGCGACGTTGGCGTGGGCAAGGAAGTACACGAGATGGATCACGCCCTGGTGCTGCAGGCAGTGCAATGGTTAAAGCAACGTCACGACAGCCAAGACCAAATAGCTGCACATCGATGAACAATACCGCTCAAAGCCTGTCACCTCGCAACTTACTGGGGAAATGGCTGCAAGCGCGATTGCCTGAGGATCAATGGGATTGGTTGCAGCAAAAGCTAGCGGCCATTGCCAAATCGAACACAGACAGAGAACTACACATAGCGCTGGGCATGGCGCCACGCAAATTGGGGAAGGCGGATCTTGCTTTAAGCGACACCCAGATAAATGATGCACAAAATGCCAGCGCGGGTTGGTATCCTGCAGATTGGAGCATCGATGGCGCTGCAAGAATTTTAATGTTGTTAGTGGTGGCGGAGCAAAATCGCGATGAGTTTGCCACTACATTACGTTCTCTGTGCTCAACGGCAGATGTATCAGAGGCGATCGTCTACTATCGCGGTATGGCATTGTTCCCGCATAGTGCGGCGCTTGATGATCAACTCGGCGAAGGCTTGCGTACTAACATGAGCGCTGTGTTTGAAGCTATCGCTCATTACAACCCCTACCCCTTAAAACACTTTGATGATCATCGCTGGAATCATATGATCCTTAAAGCATTGTTTGTGGATAGCAGGCTCTACCCGATTCAAGGCTTAGACCAACGTGCTAACCCAGAGCTTGCCGAAATTCTGTGCCACTACGCACACGAACGCTGGGCGGCCAACCGAGCTGTCACACCAGAGCTCTGGCGCTGCGTTGGCCCACACGCCACCGCTGCCATGTTAACTGACTTGCAACGCGCCAGCCAATCCAATGATTCGCTAGAACACAAAGGCGCGATGCTCGCTTTGGCACAAAGCCCATTGCCCGCAGCGGCTGAATATATCGCAGCATTCCCCGATACCGCCGAGGCGATTGCCGATGCAACGCTAACGTGGGATGCTCTCACAGACATGCTTGAAAGTACTGAAACCCAACTGACAGAATCCACGACATGATGTTTATCGACCCGCACGCACACATGATCTCTCGCACAAGCGATGACTACCAGGCGATGGCCGCATCGGGTGTTGTTGCAGTAATCGAACCTTCATTTTGGATAGGCCAGCCTCGCACCTTCGTGGGCACCTATGTTGACTATCTATCATCCATCATAGGCTTCGAACGTTTTCGTGCTGGCCAGTTTGGCATTCGGCACTACTGCACCGTGGGCTTAAATTCAAAAGAAGCCAATAACCCAGAACTTGCAGAAGGCGTAATGGAGATCCTGCCCCGCTTTGCACTAAAAGAAGGCGTGGTCGCAATTGGTGAAATTGGTTACGACGAACAAACCGATCTTGAAGATAAATATTTTAGATTACAGCTTGAACTTGCCAAGGAATTGGATCTGCCAGTAATGATCCACACACCGCACCGTGATAAAAAGCGCGGCACCACCCGCTCGATGGATGTTTGTGAGGAGCACGGTATGGAACCATCTAAAATAATTGTTGATCATAACAACGAAGAAACCGTACAAGAAGTATTGGATCGTGGTTACTGGGCGGCTTTTTCTATCTACCCATCCACTAAAATGGGCAACGAGCGCATGGTTGAAATCCTTTCACAATACGGCGCTGATCGAATCATGGTAGATTCAGCCTGTGATTGGGGTATTTCCGAACCACTAGGTGTAGCCAAAACCGCCGAGCTTGCATTGCAGCGCGGCATCCCATTAGAACACGTGCGAAAGGTTTGTTACCAAAACGCGCTGGATGCCTACGGGCAAAGCGGCCAGATGCATGAGGACGATTGGCTTAACCCTGCTCCGATTGATCAACGCACCGTATACGAAGGTAATTCCATTTTGCGAGGTGGGCGGAGCCCACTGGTTGAGAATTCATCTGCAACGACGTCATCTGCAAATAAAACAAATACCGATAATTTAATTATCGAATGACGATGGACACAGAAATAATCGACAACAATCTGCACGAACTCATCACCGGCATCAAGGACAATGCGCTATACCCGGTTGAAAAACTGGATGCGCACGAACGAAATGTGCCACACATAGCGATTTCGATTTTTGTGTTCGATGGGCAGCGTCTGCTATTACAAAAGCGGGCCGCCGGCAAATATCACTCAGGCGGATTATGGGCAAACACGGTTTGCTCTCATCCGCGTTGGCAAGAAACAGCGACCGACTGCGCACAACGCCGCCTGAATGATGAGCTTGGCTGGCAAGTGCCCCTGCAAAATATTGGCGAAATCACCTACGAAGCGCAAGTCGGCGCGCTGTTTGAAAACGAACAAGTGCACTGTTTTAGCGGGCAGTTTGATCGATCAATCGATACCGACCGGTTTAATCGAGATGAAGTTTCGGACATCAGATGGTTAACGATCGATGAAATAATCAAGGATATCAATTGCCACCCTAATATCTATACGGAGTGGTTCAAAATTTACATGAAGCAGCACCGAGAGCTGCTAGGACTACATCGAAATCTTTCCAGCGACTTGGTTTTGAGCGATTAGCCTCACTCGAGGCGATCATGAACCGGTATCGAATATATGATCCAGCACGAGCTGTTTGAAATCAGTCGTGGCAACGGTATTAGGTAACAATGCAGCATTGCTGCTAATTAGCACAGGGCCATGATCCGGATCATCCGTTGGCCTGCCATGCGATCCTTTAACCAGTTGCGTATCTTTTAACGAAATTACATCAAGCAAGGCACGCATGCCCAATTTTCGCTTGGCAATGCGCGTGCCTACTGCAATCTTTGGCGATGATATTGCCGGATCAATAAATAATTCGACCGGATCGTAACCGGGCTTACGATGAATATCGACGGTGCGGGCGTAATCAGGCGCTCGTTTATCATCTAGCCAATAGTAATAACTAAACCATCGGTCGGCTTTTGATATGGCGACAAGATCGCCTGCTCGCTCGTGATCAAGACCCCATTGTTTTTTCCCCTCATCATCAAGCACATGTTCAACGCCATCCAAACCCTCGAGTAATGCTTTTACATCGTCGATGCAATCAGCTTTATTAATGTAGACATGCGCAATTTGATGATCGGCTACCGCAAACGCATCTGATGCACCCGCGTCAAATTGCTCTCGCCCTTTCTCATTACGTACGCGCACATAACCCGCTTGCCTAAGCGCTCTGTTGATATGCACTGCATCAGTAACCGGTGTGATACCGTATTCCGACACGATTATCACTTGTTGCCCTTGGGCATCTGCCTGTGCGATCAGCTCACCGCAGAGTTCATCCACCTGATTGAGATCACGTTGAATATCCGCGTGCTTAAGATCTGGGCCAAGACGCTGTAAGTTGTAATCCAGATGTGGCAAATAGGTGAGCATCAAGGTTGGCTTTCGCGTTTGCATAACGTGCCGTGTGGCATCGCTGATCCATTTGCTCGAGGTAATATCAGCTAACGGCCCCCAAAACTTAAACAAAGGAAATTGACCCAACTTTGCATCCAACTCATCGTGCAGCTCAGGCGGGTAAGCATAGTGGTCGGGGATCTTGCGACCATCGGCCGGATACATTGGCCGAGGGGTAGCGCTCCAATCGACGGTTGAATACATGTTGTACCACCAAAACATTTTGGCGCAGGTAAAGCTTGCATCTAGTTGCTTCGCGGTATCCCAAATTTTGTCACCTTTCACCAATCGATTGGATTGGCGCCAAAGCCATACCTCAGACAGATCATGAAAATACCAACCATTAGCTACTATGCCGTGCTCAGAAGGCAACAACCCTGTCACCAAACTACTTTGCGCGGAACATGTGACCGCTGGGGTTACCGCCTTCAGAGGGCGCATAGCTCCTCTGGCGGCAAGTTTTTGTAAGTGCGGCGTGTGTTCCCCAACTAATGCGGGGCTCAAACCAACAACTAGGATAACAAGAGTCTGATTCATCGAATAATAATAGTGGACATTAGGCTGCTAAAGCAAATGTGTTCATGGTTAACTATATTCACTGCAACGCCAATAAGAACATCAGCAACGTGCGACTAATCCAATCAACGCAAGCCATACAACATTTGAGCTATTGCTCCAATATTCACCCCGGCGAAACGTGGGAGCAAACTCAACGCAATTTGCACGACAACCTACCAGGCATCCGTAAACAAATAGCACCCGAACAAGATTTTGGTATTGGGCTACGTTTGTCAGCCCAGGCAGCAAACGACCTAGCCAAACCTGATGCGCTGACAGCATTTACCCAGTATCTTAATGCCAACCCCTTTTATTTGTTCACGATAAACGGGTTTCCGTACGGGCCGTTTCATGGCACAACGGTTAAAGAGGCTGTGTATTTACCCGATTGGCTTGACCCTGAACGGCTGCGCTATACCAACCAGCTGGCCGATTTACTGGCTCAGCTACTACCCGACGATGTTAATGGCTCTATTAGTACCGTGCCAGGCGCCTTTAAGGCATCAGTAAAAAGCGCGGGCGATATCCAGATCATGGCGCACAATCTGGTGCGACACGTCGCTCACCTTATTGAGGTTAAGCGCACAACAGGCAAACAGATTTGCTTAGCCTTAGAGCCCGAGCCTTGTTGTTTTCTTGAAACTATTGATGAGACTTGTGCCTTTTTTAAGCAATACTTATACAGTAACGATGCACGCAAGATGCTAAGTCAGCTCACAGGTATCGATAACAGTGAAGCCGATGCTGCCTTGCACGAACACTTAACGGTTTGCCTTGATATCTGCCATGCTGCCGTTGAGTATGAAGATGCAAAAGCCTGTTTGGCAACACTACGCCAAGCCGAATGCGCAGTTGGTAAATTACAAATAAGCGCAGGTTTAAAATTTGACGGCATAAACGCAGACACCGTTAAGCTACTAAAACCATTTGAAGATAACGTTTATCTGCACCAAGTGGTTGCCAGACGCAACTCTGAACTACATCGCTTTACCGATTTGCACGAAGCCTTTGCCAGCTTAAACGGTGGCGCGCTGTTTGATGAATGGCGTGTGCATTTTCACGTACCGGTGTTCATGGATAAATTTGGCAGCTACACCTCAACGCAGTTTTTTATCAAAGAAATGCTGGCGCTGCACAACACCACCCCAATTAGCGATCATCTTGAAGTAGAAACCTACACCTGGGGCGTGCTTCCAGAGGAACACAAAACTGACAATATGCAACAAGCCATCGTGCGCGAGTTGCAATGGGTTATGGCGCAGCTTAACTAAACATGTTTACCACTCTACTTAAGCTCGGCCGCGTATCAAACCTACCCACGGTGTGGAGTAATACGCTTGCAGGTGCGGTGTTAGCTGGTGTGTATATATTTAACGAATCGATTCCGTTGCTGTTGATCGCCATGTCATTGGCCTATATTGGCGGTATGTTTTTAAACGATGCTTACGATAGTAAAATAGACGCACTTGAGCGGCCAGAACGGCCTATCCCATCCGGAAAAATCAGTAACGCCGCTGTGTACTACTTGGGTTACGGCATGCTGGCCGCAAGCATCTGCTTGGTGATGGTTAGCGCTAGCCGAGCACTGGGTATTCCACAATACGCTGCGGCATCAGCACTGGCGTTATGCAGCTGCATCATGCTCTACAACATCTGGCATAAGAACAATCCGATTAGCCCACTTATCATGGGCATGTGCCGAATGTTTGTTTATATCACCGCTGGCTACACCCTAATGCGCGAGCCCTCGAGCCTGGTTATGGCTGCCGCGGTGGTCACGCTAAGTTATCTAATCGGTTTAACCTACATTGCCAAAAGCGAAAATAACGATAGTTTTGCAGCGATGTGGCCAATAGCATTTTTAGCTGTACCGTTAGGGTTTGGAATAATGCGATCAGCCGACAGCATACCAACACTGCTATTTACACTGTTATTCGGTGGTTGGTTACTCTACTCACTACAGTTTCTACTGAACCCGGATAAACGCAATGTATCCAAAGCCGTAGTGAGTATGATCGCGGGCATCTCATTACTGGATGCGATCTACATCAGCACAGCTGGGTTTACTAATTTGGCGATTGTTGCAGTGGGCGCGTTTTTGTTAACCCTGTTTTTGCAACGCTATATTGCAGGGACTTAAGTCATGCACCTGGCGCGCCGTCACGGGTATGACACTATTCGCTTTCAGGCCCTGTCGCTCTAGACAACAAAACCTTAACAGCCTCCGCCGCAGGCACACCTTCAATCACCACTCGGTAGAGCTGTTCAATAATTGGCAATTGAACATTCAAGCGCTTTGCTTGTTCGTGCACCGCGCGTGCTGCAGCTACGCCCTCAACCACTTGTTGAATTTCTTCTTCAGCTTGCGCAACCGTTTTACCCGCAGCCAGCGCTAAACCCATGCGGCGATTGCGTGATTGATTATCAGTACAGCTTAGCACCAAGTCACCCATACCAGCTAAACCCAGAAAGGTATCCGACTTGGCCCCCATCGCTACTCCTAGGCGAGTCATTTCTCGTAGGCCGCGATTAATTAGTGCAATACGGGCGTTAGCACCAAAGCCTAATCCATCGGCCAAACCTGCTCCAATCGCGATGACATTTTTAACCGCTCCGCCTACCTCCACGCCAACGATATCTGTTGAGGTGTAAGCTCTGAATGGTGGTGTTGAAAGCGCCTTGGATAAATCAATGGCAAAAGGTTCATTGCTTGCCGCAACGCTCATCGCCGTTGGCAAACCTTGCCCTACTTCAGTTGCAAAGGTTGGCCCAGACAACACGGCGTATTCGGTTACTTCTGGCAGTACTTCACGTACGACTTGGTGAGGCAACAAACCGGTGCTGAGCTCTAAGCCTTTAGTGGCCCATGCTAAGCGTTTAGCATCCCTACCCAGGCGTTGCAGAATTTGTCGAAAAGAATGACTGGGCACCGACACCAAAATGAAATCAGTATTCGCTATGGCTTTATCCCAATCAGGTTCTGCACTTAAGCTCTCGGGGAATGGTGCACCTGGCAGGTAGCGAGAATTAACACGATCACTAACCATCTCTTCAAGCAAGGTGGTGTCGCGACCCCAGATTTTAATGCGTGCACCACTTCTCGCTAATTGAATCGCTAATGCACTACCCCATGAACCTGCGCCAAGTACTGCTATCGATTTAGACATTTTTCAGGCCGACGTTGTTGAACCGGTTTGGACATCCCATTGCCGAGCATAGTACCCGCCAGAATTTAGCAACTCGGTATGCGTCCCTCTTTCAACTATAGCACCGTGATCAAAAACCACAATTTCATCGGCAGAAACAATGGTAGATAAACGATGTGCTACTACCAATACAGTGCGATCTTTCGCTAAACGAGCCAGTGAGCGTTGAATGGCCGCTTCGGTTTCATTGTCAACCGCACTGGTGGCTTCATCCAAAATGAGTACTGGTGGGTTTTTAGCAATAGCGCGCGCTAATGATAGCCGCTGGCGTTGTCCACCCGAGAGTTTGACTCCTCGCTCACCCACCAAGGTATCAAAACCATTAGGCAATTGCTTGATGAAGTCCAAGGCTTCAGCAGCAACGGCAGCTTCGATAATTGTTTCCTTATTTGCATTAGGGTTACCGTAAGCGATGTTATCGAAGACAGGCCCTTCAAATAAAAATACATCTTGGCTAACCAAACCGATGTGCTCACGCAAATTATGTAATCGCAGCTCATCTATTGGAATACCATCAAGCGAGATTGTGCCTTTATCAACAGGATAAAATCGAAGTAGTAATTTTATCAATGTCGATTTGCCCGAACCTGTAGCGCCCACTAGCGCCGTGGTTTTACCGGCAGGCACCACTAGTGAAACATCACGCACGCCCGCTTCGGTCTCTTTATAAGTAAAGCTGACTTGATCAAATTCAAGCGAACCATTAACAGGCGTGGCCAATTGCAGTTGGCCATTATCCCGGGTATTAGGTTGTGTCTCGACGAGTGCCAATATGCGTCGAGTGCTGGCCATAGCACGCTCGTACAGATCCACGGTTTGTGCAAGACGAGTTAACGGCCACAGTAACCGTTGCGTTAAAAACACCAACATCCCGTAAGCGCCAACATTTAACGAACCATCTAGCGCTTTAAAGCCGCCTACAATAAATGTGGCTAAAAAACCCATCAACACTGCCATCCGGATCATCGGCACAAACGCCGAGCTAATCTTTATCGCTTGCCGATTAGCGTTAACGTAACGCTCACTGGCCTCGGCCAGTAGTTGTGACTCACGAGCTTCCGCTGTAAAAGATTTGATTGTCACCATACCGCCAATGCTGTTAACGATACGGTTAGCCATCGAGCCCACCTGCTCTCGCACATTCGCATACAGCGGTGTCGCTCTACGCATAAAGTAGAACGCTCCCCATATCACTACGGGGATTGGCGTAATGGCTAACCACGCAATGGTTGGGGACACATAAAAAAACACCCCGCCTACTAATACCACCGCCACAAACACCTGCAGGAAATCGTTAGCGCCGCCATCAAGAAACCGTTCCAGCTGATTAACATCATCGTTCAGAATCGCGGTGAGTTCGCCTGATGATCGGCTTTCAAAAAAGTGCATATCTTGTTTTTGTACTTGGTCGTACGCGGCTTGACGCATATCGGCTTGGAGATCCTGAGCAAGGTTACGCCACAGAATGAGATACAGATATTGAAACAACGACTCCCCAGCCCAAATTACAAAGGTCAAAAACGCTAATACTAAAATTTGCGATTTGGGGGAATCAAAACCAAGCGAGGCAACAAAGCTCTCTTGCTGATTAACCACAACGTCAATTGCGATGCCGATCAATATTTCCGGCATGACATCGAAGAAGGTATTAAGGGCCGAACAAATACTGGCCATGATTATGCGCGTGCGATAACCCCTGGCATAACGCAGCAAAGATAACAGTGCCGAAAAACTTGTACCGGTATCAGACATTCGCAAAGTGTTAAAAAGCAAAAAGGCCCGCGCATCGCTGCGCAGGCCTTTGATCATACTATTGTTGTAGCCGATGGATACCCATGCTTATCGCGGGGACATGCGAATGAACGACATTAGCTATAACCGTTAGCCGTCAGCGCGCTCAACAAATTCAATTATCGCCATTGGCGCTTTGTCGCCAGTACGCACACCGCACTTAAGGATGCGAGTGTAGCCGCCAGGACGGCCTTGAAAACGTGGCCCAAGATCAGTAAATAGTTTGCCAACTGCCGCCTTATCGCGAAGGCGTGAGAATACCAAACGACGCTTAGCAATGCTGTCTTCCCGGCTCATTGTAATGAGTGGTTCCACAACTTTTCGTAACTCTTTCGCTTTTGGCAAAGTAGTACGAATAGATTCGTGCACTACTAGTGATGTTGCCATGTTGCGAAACATTGCATGCCGGTGGCTGCTATTTCGATTGAGCTGACGCCCACTTTTACGATGTCTCATTGTCTTCTACTCAATATAATTTCTAGTTGACCAACTCACGTTGCTTTTGCAACTCAGGTGGTGGCCAGTTTTCTAGACGCATACCCAATGACAAGGCCTGTTGTGCAAGCACGTCTTTGATTTCTGTAAGCGACTTCTTACCCAAGTTAGGGGTTTTCAGTAGCTCAACTTCTGTACGTTGGATCAAATCACCAATGTAGTAGATGTTCTCAGCCTTCAGACAGTTAGCCGAACGGACCGTAAGCTCAAGATCATCGACCGGGCGCAATAGGATCGGATCGATGTCAGACGCTTGTTCCTCCTCAGGAACTGCAGCTTCGGCCTTGAGATCAACAAATACTGACAGCTGCTCTTGAAGGATAGTCGCTGATTTGCGAATCGCCTCTTCAGGATCAATTGTACCGTTGGTTTCAAGATCAATAATAAGCTTGTCCAGATCTGTGCGTTGCTCTACCCGCGCACTGTCAACATTGTAAGCCACCCGGCGTACTGGGCTGAACGATGCATCAATTTGCAGAGTACCAATTGGGCGATTCTCGCCTTCTTCTAAAGTACGTGCTGACGCAGGCTCGTAACCACGGCCAACACGTGCACGTAACGTCATGTTGAGGTTGGCACCACCCGTAAGCTGGCAGATAACGTGATCAGGATTAACGATCTCGATATCGTGATCTAGCGTTATATCGCCAGCAGTAACAGTGCACGGGCCCTGCTTAACTAGTTTTAGAGTGGCTTCTTCTTTAGCGTGCATGACAATCGCAACGCCCTTAAGGTTCAGAAGGATATCCAGTACGTCTTCTTGCACACCTTCCATCGTGGTGTATTCGTGCAAAACGCCTTCTATTTCAGCTTCATATATAGCTGCACCCGGCATGGATGACAATAGAATACGTCGCAAGGCATTGCCTAACGTGTGACCAAAGCCGCGTTCTAGTGGTTCAAGCGTAACTTTGGCGTGATTAGGGCTAGCCGCAGAAACATCAACGATTCTTGGTTTCAGAAATTCGGTTTGCATGGCATTCAACCTGTTTAACGCGCTCCTGCACTGTATGCAGGAACAAAAAATAACAATATGCAACCGCCAATGGCGGTGCTGAGCTCTACTTTGAGTAGAGTTCCACTACAAGTGATTCGTTTATTTCGGCTGGCAGATCAGCGCGATCCGGATTAGCTTTGAATACGCCTTCTAGCTTCTTAGTATCAACTTCGATCCAACCTGGCACACCGCGTTGTGCAGCGAGCTCTAGAGAATCAGCAATTCGTGCCTGCTTCTTAGCTTTCTCGCGAACAGTGATTGTCTGGTTTGGTTTCACCTGAAAAGAAGCAATGTTAACGATCTTGCCGTCAACCATAATGGCTTTGTGTGAAACCAACTGGCGACATTCGGCGCGAGTTGAACCAAAACCCATTCGGTAAACAACGTTATCTAAACGCGCTTCAAGAAAAGTCAGCAGGTTTTCACCGGTCGAGCCTTTTGTTGATGCAGCAGCTTTGTAGTAGTTACGAAATTGCTTCTCCAGAACACCGTACATCCGACGGAGCTTTTGTTTTTCACGTAACTGGTTTGCATAGTCAGAAGGACGACCACGCTTTGCACCCGCCATTCCTGGAGGTGTTTCTAGGTTACATTTTGATTCAAGTGGACGTATGCCAGACTTGAGGTAAAGGTCAGTACCTTCACGACGAGCTAACTTACATTTTGGACCGATATATCTAGCCAATGCTTCTTATCTCCCACTCATATAGAGCGAATTGTAGTAGCCGCTAGAGCCACAGTAGTGTGACTGCCAACGTTAACTTGATTAAACGCGACGCTCTACACCCGGCGCTTCTTGGGTGGACGACAGCCATTGTGTGGAATGGGTGTCACGTCGAGAATGCTACTAATTTTAAATCCAACGTTATTCAGTGAGCGAACAGCTGAATCACGGCCAGGACCTGGGCCTTTGACGCGAACGTCAATATTCTTTAAACCATATTCTTTGGCAGCTTCGCCAGCACGTTCTGCAGCAACCTGCGCCGCAAAGGGTGTGCTCTTACGAGAACCACGAAAACCAGAACCACCTGCAGTTGCCCATGAAAGCGCATTACCTTGGCGATCTGTGATCATGACAATCGTATTGTTGAACGATGCATGTATATGCGCAATACCGTCTGATACTGTGCGACGTGCTTTTTTCTTTGTGCTGGCTGCCATAAATTTCTACTATAAATCCGCTTCTAGCGCTTCAATGGACGGCGCGGACCTTTACGGGTACGTGCATTAGTTTTGGTGCGTTGACCACGTAGTGGTAAACCGCGACGATGACGGATGCCGCGATAGCAGCCTAGGTCCATCAATCGTTTGATGTTCATGGATACGTCTCGACGAAGATCGCCTTCTACTGTGAACTTGCCTACGCAAGTTCTAAGGTTTTCAACTTCAGACTCAGAAAGATCACGGACTTTAGTATCAGCTTTGACACCAGCATCTTCGCAAATCTTGTACGCACTAGTGCGTCCGATTCCGTAAATCGAAGTTAAAGAAATCCAGATGTGCTTCTGGACAGGAATATTGATACCGGCGATACGCGCCATACTGTTCTCCGATTAACCTTGTCGTTGCTTATGCCGAGCGTCACTATTGCATATGACGCGGATTACGCCCTTACGCTTGACGACCTTGCAATTGCGACAAATTTTCTTCACTGATGCTCTAACTTTCATCAATTCTCTCCGAATGCGCAGCGCGCAAATTACCTAGCGCCGCGAGGTGATGGCTTACCACCCTGCTTTTTCATCAAACCTTCGTACTGATGACTCATCATATGAGCCTGGGCTTGAGCGACGAAATCCATACACACCACAACAATAATTAGCAGTGATGTACCACCGAAATAAAACGGTACGTTCCATAACAGAATGAGAAATTCTGGTAGCAGACATACCAAAGTGATGTACAAGGCGCCATAAAACGTAAGGCGAGTTAGTACACCATCTATGTAACGAGCAGTTTGCTCACCTGGACGTATACCAGGGATGAACGCGCCTGCACGCTTTAAATTATCAGCAGTTTCTTTCGCGTTGAAAACCAGCGCGGTGTAGAAAAAGCAGAAAAATATGATCGCTGATGCATACAGCAGTATATAAACCGGTTGGCCAGGTTGTAGCGTGGATACCAATGTATTCAGCCATGAATTGCTGTTGCTGGTAGCCAAATCGCCCAAAGTAGCTGGGAACAGGATAATACTGGATGCAAATATGGGCGGAATCACACCGGCCATGTTCAATTTTAACGGCAAATGGCTTGATTGGGCCGCGTACATCTTACGCCCCTGCTGCCGCTTGGCGTAGTTTACAGTGATACGGCGCTGTCCGCGCTCTACAAATACAACAAATGCTGTGACCGCAAACACCATTGCGAATAATAGGATTACTGTGAACGTACTGAGCTCACCTGTTCGGGCTAATTCAAGCGTGCCGCCGATAGCGCGAGGCAAACCTGCCACGATGCCGGTGAAAATCAGAATCGAGATACCGTTACCAATGCCACGCTCCGTGATCTGCTCACCCAGCCACATCAAAAACATCGTGCCAGTGATTAAGGTGATAGCGGCGGCAAATACAAAACCAGGCCCTGTTAGAAACACTAGACTTTGACCGCCAGCAGATTGACCCTGTAGCGCAACCGCGATGCCTACTGACTGGATAGTCGCCAATAACAATGTGCCGTAACGCGTGTATTTAGTAATGATGCGGCGACCGCTCTCACCTTCTTTGCGTAGTTGCTCGAGCTGCGGAATGACGTGAGTCATTAACTGCATGATGATCGATGCCGAGATGTAAGGCATAACGCCTAATGCGAATAGTGACATACGTGACAACGCACCACCGCCGAACATATTTAGCATGCCCAGGATGCCGCCGCTTTGCTGCTCAAATAATTCCGCCATTACACCAGGGTCGACACCTGGAATAGTAATGTGAGAACCGATACGAAAAATCACCATAGCGAACAGTACAAATAGCAGGCGCGGCCACAGCTCGGATGACTTTCCGATGCCGCCTAATGCTGCTTTATTTTTGTCTGCTGCTGCCATAATGCTCTGCTCTAGTTAATTTCGATTACTAGTTGCTTACGCTGGTTTATTCTTTTTGACAAGCTTCGCCTTAGGAGCCGGCTCAGGCATTGCAGCAACGCTGCCGCCAGCCGCTTCTATTGCAGCTTTTGCACCTTTAGTTGCACGACATCCTGTAACCGTCACCGCTTTCTCAATAGCACCAGACAAAATAATTTTAACTGTCTGAGTTTGACTTGGAACAATACCAGCCGCGATCAATGATTCAATCGTAATATTGCCGTCAGCAACATTAGTCAATTCGTTAAGACGAACCTCTTCGTAATAACGACCCATACGAGACGTAAAACCAAACTTTGGCAAACGACGCTGGATAGGCATCTGGCCGCCTTCAAAACCAACCTTGTGCCAGCCACCTGAACGCGACTTCTGGCCTTTATGGCCACGACCACAGGTTTTTCCAGTACCCGAACCAATACCTCGGCCAACGCGAGTAGCGTTCTTACGGCTGCCTTCGCTAGGCTTAAGGTTATTTAGTTTCATTACTTCAGATGCCAGTTCAGTTGTCATTATTTGACCTGCTCTTCTACTTGCAGCATGTAGTACGCTTTATTAATCATGCCGCGATTTTCTGGTGTGTCGATTACTTCAACGGTTTGGTGCATACGACGCAAACCCAAACCACGTACACTTGCGATGTGGTTTTTTAGTCGACCGTTCATACTCCTAACTAAAGTGACTTTGATTGTAGCGCTCATGCTTGGTCATCCCGTATTTCAGCTACTGGCTTACCACGCTTGGCAGCAACCGACTCAGCGTTCTGCATACCGGTTAGCCCGTTAATCGTGGCGCGAACAACATTGATCGGGTTGTTAGTGCCAATAATTTTAGCCAATACGTTATGCACACCGACAGCTTCGAAAACTGCTCGCATTGCACCACCTGCGATAATGCCCGTACCTTCAGAAGCGGGTTGCATGTACACACGGGCTGCACCATGGCGACCTTTCAGTGCGTATTGCAATGTGCCGTCTTTAAGCTGGACATTTTTCATGTCACGACGAGCTTTTTCCATCGCCTTCTGGATGGCCAATGGCACTTCACGCGCTTTGCCATAACCTATTCCAACTCGGCCATTACCATCACCAACAACAGTTAGTGCCGTAAAACCAAATTGACGTCCACCCTTGACCACTTTAGCCACGCGGTTGATCGCTACCAGCTTCTCGATGTAGCCGTCACTGCTTTGATTGTAATTGTTATCGTTTGCCATCTGCTTATCTCTAGAATTTCAGGCCGTGTTCACGGGCTGCATCGGCTAGCGCTTTAACGCGACCGTGGTATTTAAAACCAGAACGATCAAATGCAACCTGGCTTACACCCGCTGCTGATGCTTTTTCTGCTATCGCCTTACCTACCGCTGCTGCCGCTTCAACGTTTCCGCTGTATTTCACGCCAGTTCGCATATCTTTGCTAAGAGTCGAAACCGCTGCGACGACTTTGCTGTTATCACCATCTATAACCTGCGCATAGATATGACGTGGTGTACGGTGAATGGTTAGACGCGGAACACAGAGTTCGCGGATCTTAGCCCGTGTCTTTTTTGCCCGTCGAAGGCGATTTGTCTTCTTGTCCATCTCAATAAACCTTTATATATAAAGAAATAATAATTAGTGCTTCTAGGTGTTGCCGCGCGTATAACATGACAACGTTGCGAATAGCACTGATTACTTCTTTTTAGCCTCTTTCATGGCTACGTACTCATTAACATAACGAACACCCTTGCCCTTGTAAGGCTCTGGTGGACGGTAGCTTCGGATGTCAGCTGCAACTTGGCCAACAATCTGCTTGTTAGTGCCGCTAACCGTAATTTCTGTCTGGCTAGGGGTTTCGATCTTAATGCCTTCAGGTAGCTTGTGGGCAACCGGGTGTGAAAAACCCAGTGTTAGGTTGATAACATTACCCTGCGCTTGCGCTCTGTAACCCACGCCGCGCAATTCAAGTTTCTTTTCAAAACCTGTATGAACACCGATAACGAGATTGTTGAGCAATGCCCGCATAGTACCGGCCATAGCCATCGCAGCTTTTGTCTCGTTTAGTGGTTTTACACCAAGAACGCCATCTTCCAAAGTAGCGCCTACATCTTTGTGCAACTCCATCGCTTCATTGCCCTTAGGGCCTTTGGCATTGACAGATTGCCCATTAATTGTGATGTCCACGCCCTTTGGCACTTCAATCGGATTTTTTGCAACGCGTGACATGGCCTTTCCTATTAAAAACGTTCCAGCTAGTTCGTTAAGTGGCGTGGCTTATGGACTGTCTATTGAACAGTACAAAGCACTTCGCCGCCGTGGCCTGAAGCTTTGGCTTGCTTGCCCGTCATTACACCCTGGGATGTAGAGACGATCGATACTCCTAAACCGCCCAATACTTCTGGAATGCTTGTGGCATCAGAGTAGCGACGTAAGCCCGGACGGCTAACGCGCATAATTTTTTCAATAACTGGCTTGCCACCAAAGTACTTAAGCGTGACGGACAGTGTTGGCTTACCTTCTACTTCGGTTTTGCCAAATTCAGTAATATAACCTTCGGCTTTCAGCACATTGGCAACGGCAGACTTAAGCTTTGAATGAGGCATTTCTACCGTCACTTTTTGTGCTTGTTGACCGTTACGAATGCGAGTTAGCATATCGGCGATTGGATCAGACATACTCATAGTTTATTCTCCTACCAACTTGCCTTAACGAGGCCTGGCACATCGCCACGCATCGCTGCTTCTCGTAATTTAATTCGGCTCAAACCAAACTTACGGTAAACGCCATGAGGACGACCCGTAATACGGCAACGGTTACGTTGACGAGCTGGTGATGAATCACGTGGCAACTTTTGCAACGCCACTACAGCAGCCATCTTCTCTTCGTAACCCACCTCTTCAGAGATGATGATTGCTTTGAGTTTCTTTCGCTTTTCCGCATGTTGTGCGACTAGCTTTGTGCGCTTTTTTTCACGCGCGATCATTGACTTCTTTGCCACAGGTATAGAGCCTCTGTTCTTTATCTAAAAAGTTACCTGAATGGGAAGTTGAATTTCTTCAACAATGACAGTGCTTCAGCATCAGTTTTTGCTGATGTGGTAATGGTGATATCCATTCCACGCACTGCGTCGATTTTGTCGTAATCTATTTCCGGGAAGATGATCTGTTCCCGAACACCCAGGCTGTAGTTGCCTCGGCCATCAAATGACTTTGGGTTGATGCCACGAAAATCTCGGATACGAGGTATTGAAATTGCTACCAAACGATCAAGAAATTCGTACATACGCGCACGGCGTAGTGTCACCTTGCAACCGATTGGGTAACCATCACGAATTTTAAAACCCGCGATTGATTTACGAGCTAGAGTGATAACCGGCTTTTGACCACTGATTTTAATCATGTCTCCAACAGCCGCTTCAAGAACCTTCTTGTCGCCTACCGCTTCGCCCAAGCCCATGTTAAGTGTAATTTTTTCGATGCGCGGTGCTTGCATCACGCTGTTATAGGAAAACTCTTCCATCAATTGAGGAAGGATTTTGTCCTTGTATTCTGCTGCTAATCTAGCCATTACTATTTGCTCTTACTAGTCAACTGACGTACTGTCAGATTTAAAAAAGCGTTCTCTTTTGCCGGTTTTTTCGTTGTTGCGAATACCAGTGCGATCAGCCTTTTTAGCCTTAGGGTTCCAGAGCGCCACGTTCGAATTGTGGATAGATGCTTCCTGCTCTTGGATGCCGCCTGGGTCGCCAGCTTGAGGATTACCCTTAGCGTGCTTCTTGATCATGTTGATACCATCAACAATCACTCGTTCACCCATCAACCGCGCTACTGCGCCGCGTCGACCTTTGTCTTTACCTGCGAGGACGATTACGTCATCACCTGTTTTGATGCGATTCATTTTTTAATTACCTGCCTTACAGTACTTCAGGCGCCAAAGACACAAGCTTCATGAACTTCTCAGTACGAAGTTCACGAGTTACCGGTCCAAAAATACGGGTACCGACCGGCTCAAGTTTTGCGTTAAGAATTACAGCCGCATTCGTATCGAAACGGATAGTTGAACCATCAGCGCGACGAATACCTTTTCGCGTACGCACTACAACCGCGTTGTAGACTTCGCCCTTTTTCACACGGCCGCGCGGAATGGCATCTTTAATACTGATCTTGATGACATCACCCACTCGCGCGTAGCGACGGTGCGAACCACCTAATACCTTGATGCACTGAACACGGCGTGCACCGCTATTGTCAGCTACATTGAGGACTGTTTGCATTTGAATCATCGGACGCTACTCAACTCTCTTTATTTCTTTTACTTATGTGGCTACTAGGTGCGATTTATTCGCTTGCTTGT
Organism: Granulosicoccaceae bacterium; assembly: GCA_036478595.1. Lineage (GTDB taxonomy): Bacteria > Pseudomonadota > Gammaproteobacteria > Granulosicoccales > Granulosicoccaceae > Granulosicoccus. The sequence goes on along the minus strand of JAZGEF010000039.1, from coordinate 27,972 downwards.
TCAAGAACTTTATCGAGTGTCCACGACTTATTCTTTGAAAGCGGGCGGCACTCTTTAATCTGCACCAGATCACCAATGTTGAGCACGTTATCAGCATCGTGCACCATGAATTTTTTACTACGGCGCACGAACTTGCCGTACATGGGGTGCTGTACCCGACGCTCAATTACTACCGTGGCGCTTTGTTCCATTTTATTACTGGCAACGCGACCAATCTCTACTCGCTGTAGCTTGCCTTCATTCGTTGTTGCTGCTTTTGCTTCACTCATGTTCAGACGCTCGCTTGTTTCTGATTGATCACCGTCTTAATTCGAGCGATCTGGCGACGCACACGCTTAAAATTGTGCGGCTTGATTTCTTGGCCTGAACCCTGCTGCATGCGCAAGTTGAATTGCTCACGGCATAGTGCGGTTAGCTCAGTGGTGAGTTCATCAACACTTTTTGTTTGTAATTCTGCTTTTACATCTGCGGTGGCCATTACGCTAAGGTCCTAGATACGAATGTGGTGCGGATTGGCAGCTTCGCAGCGGCCAGTGCGAATGCTTCACGAGCGATCTCTTCAGATACGCCTTCCATTTCGTACAGCATCTTGCCAGGCTGAATCTTGGCTACCCAGTACTCCACGTTACCTTTACCTTTACCCATTCGAACTTCTATAGGCTTTTTGGTAACAGGCGTATCGGGAAAGATTCGGATCCAAATTTTTCCACCACGTTTAATATGACGCGTCATGGCACGACGAGCCGCTTCGATCTGACGAGCTGTTAAGCGGCCACGATCAGAAGCTTTAAGGCCGTATTCGCCAAAGCTAACTTTATTACCGTTTAGCGCAAGCCCGCGGTTGCGGCCCTTGTGCATCTTTCGGAATTTTGTACGTTTCGGTTGAAGCATATCTTTGCTCTAAATGTCCGCTCTACTGTTACTTCTGCGCAGTGGCTTTAGCCACTTCCGCACGCTTTGCATCAAGATCAAATACTTCGCCGTGACAGATCCAAACTTTGATACCGATAACACCATAAGTTGTGTGCGCTTCGGCAGTGCCGTAATCGATGTCTGCACGCAAGGTATGCAATGGAACGCGTCCATCGTGATACCACTCGCGCCGAGCAATCTCAGCACCATTCAGTCGACCTGATACAGCGATTTTCACACCCTGCGCACCAAGGCGCATAGTGTTAGTTAACACGCGCTTCATGGCACGTCTGAACATCACACGGCGCTCAAGCTGCTGCGCAACACTTTCAGCTACAAGCTGAGCATCGATCTCAGGCTTTCGGATTTCAGCGATGTTGATCTTGACGTTATTAATGTTCAAGCTAACCATCGGTGCAATCACTTTACGCAAACGCTCCACGTCTTCGCCCTTTTTACCGATAACGATACCAGGGCGAGCCGAATGGATTGTAATAACCACAGCTTTTGCTGGGCGTTGAATTTGGATACGGCTAACGGACGCATGAGCAAGTTCCTTTTTAAGGAACGCACGCACTTTAATATCTTCGTTCAGATAGTTTGCGTAATCTTCGTTGCCGGCGTACCAGGTTGAATTCCAGTCTGCTGAAATGCCAAGCCTGATACCAATTGGATGTACTTTTTGACCCACGTTATCTGCTCCTAGCGGTCCGATACCGTCACAGTGATGTGACTAGTACGCTTAAGAATACGGTTTGCAGAACCTTTAGCTCGCGCCCGTAAACGTTTCATGGTTGGGCCTTCATTGACCTGAACCGCTGATATTCTTAGATCGTCAACGTCCGCACCTTCATTGTGCTCTGCATTGGCGATTGCACTGTCGACAAGCTTCTTCATGATCGCGCCTGCTTTTTTGTCGCTAAATGTCAGCAACTCAAGTGCGCCTTCAACTGATTTGCCGCGAATTTGATCCGCTACTAAGCGGACCTTCTGCGCAGAAATTCTAGCGTGACTTAATTTAGATTCGACTTGCATCATTGTGTTCTCACGTTATCGTCGTCCTGGCCTTAACGGGCTTTCTTGTCAGCTATGTGACCACGGTAAGTACGCGTGGCGGCAAATTCACCCAGCTTGTGGCCAACCATGTTTTCAGACACCAACACGGGCACGTGCTGACGACCGTTATGCACGGCGATAGTTAAACCAACCATGTCTGGAAGGATCATTGAACGACGCGACCAGGTTTTGATTGGACGCTTGCTGTTGCTCGCTTTTGCTGCTTCAACCTTCTTGATAAGATGGTCGTCAACAAACGGGCCTTTTCTTAATGAACGTGGCACGGCTATATCACCTATTTCTTGTTGCGACGACGCACGATCATATTATCGGTGCGCTTGTTTGAACGAGTTTTGTAGCCTTTGGTTGGCGTACCCCAAGGACTGACTGGGTGACGACCACCCGAAGTACGACCTTCACCACCACCATGTGGATGATCAACTGGGTTCATGGCCACACCACGAACGGTAGGACGAACACCGCGCCAGCGTTTAGCACCAGCTTTTCCCAGCTTGCGAAGAGCATGCTCGGCGTTTCCTACTTCACCAAGAGTTGCACGGCAATCGGACTGAACACGACGCATTTCACCAGAGCGCAAACGCAGTGTTGCGTACTGGCCTTCACGAGCAACCAATTGGACGGCGGCACCAGCACTACGTGCAATCTGCGCACCTGCACCAGGCTTAAGCTCGATGCAATGTACCGTTGAACCCACTGGAATGTTAGACAAGGGCAGACAGTTACCAGATTTAATTGGCGCTTCACGACCTGAACTGATCGCATCACCAACACTCATGCCTTTAGGGGCTATCACGTAGCGACGTTCGCCGTCTGCATACTTGATTAGAGCAATGTTAGCTGTGCGGTTTGGATCGTACTCAAGACGCTCAACCGTTGCTGGTATTCCGTCTTTGTCGCGCTTGAAATCAATGATGCGATAACGACGCTTGTGACCACCACCAATGTGGCGAGTAGTGATACGACCATGGTTGTTACGACCACCTGATTTACTTAGGCTTTCAACCAATGGCTCGTATGGACCCTCTTTAGAGAGGTCTTTGTTGACAACCCGAACCTGAAAACGACGTCCTGGTGAGGTTGGTTTTGATTTAACGAGTGCCATGATTAACTCTCAATACTCATGAAGTCGATGTCCTGACCTTCGGCCAAACGAACAGTCGCTTTTTTCCAATCTGACCGGCGCCCGATGGACTGGCCGAATCGCTTAGTCTTACCTTTAACGTTGACGATTTGAACGCTTCTTACATCAACTTTGAATAGTTTTTCCACTGCCTGGCGTACTTCAAGCTTGCTGGCATCGATAGCCACTTTGAATGTATGACGGCCTTGTATCTCTGCCGCAAGTGCAGTTTTTTCAGAGATATGCGGTGCTAGCAGCACGGCGTAGAGTCGTTGGTTATTCATGCTAAACGCTCCTCTAACTGCTTGATCGCGGCAGTGGTGGTCACAATGTGCGGGTAACGCACTAAGCTAACCGGATCAACACCTTCTACATCAACAACTTGAAGGTTAGGTAGATTGCGGCTAGACAGATAAACAGCCTCTGACACCTGGTCCAGTAGCAACAATGTTTTGCCGACTTGTAACTCTTGCAGCTTGGCTTGCATTAGACGAGTTTTAGGCTCAGCAACATCGAACGTATCGAGAATAACCAAGCGACCGTCTGTTGCGGCTTGCGACAAGATTGAACGCAGCGCCGCGCGGTACATTTTTTTGTTCACTTTTTGTGTGTAATCACGCGGCTTTGCAGCGAATGTAACACCACCACCTGCCCAAATAGGACTACGTGAAGTACCGGCTCGTGCACGCCCTGTGCCTTTTTGTTTCCAGGGCTTTGCGCCACCGCCACGAACTTCGGAGCGAGTCTTTTGCGCAGCGTTTCCTGAACGCCCGCCTGCAAGGTATGCAGTGACGATCTGGTGAACGAGACCTTCGTTATATTTGGCGCCAAATACCGTGTCAGAAACTGACATTGTGCCGCCGCTATGTGTTTTTAGGTCCATGAAGCCTTAACCCTTTTTGTTCTTAAATTTAACAGCAGGCTTGATAACAACATCACTGCCCGGTGCGCCGGCTACTGCGCCGCGAACCAAGATAACGTTGCGGTCTTCGTCGACGCGGACCACTGTTAGATTTTGCATTGTGCGTTGACGGGCACCCATGTGACCAGCCATTCGCTTACCTTTAAATACACGGCCCGGCGTTTGGTTTTGACCAATCGAACCAGGAGCACGGTGAGATAGTGAGTTACCGTGAGTCGCGTCTTGCATTTGGAAGTTGTGACGCTTAACGCCACCTTGGAAGCCTTTGCCGATACTGGTACCGGTAACGTCAACCCTTTGACCCGCTTCGAATATATCGATGCCGATTTCACTACCTACTTCAAGCTCGCTGCCCTCTTCACCTTCTAGACGAAATTCCCACAAGCCTCGGCCTGCAGCAACGTTCGCTTTAGCAAAGTGCCCAGCTTCTGCTTTTGACAAATGGCTGGTTTTCTTTTCACCTGCAGTTACCTGCACAGAGTTATAGCCATCAACTTCTGCCGTCATGCGCGCTGTTACACGATTTTTAGGCGCTTCAATGACGGTCACTGGCAACGATGCACCAGATTCGTCAAATATGCGTGTCATGCCGATTTTGCGGCCAACCACACCAAGAGTCATTATTCTTCTCTCCAACCCTACAAACTACTAATCAAACTACTATCAAGCCGCGAAAACACAACGCTTATAACAGCGCAGACACCGACGCTCCGTTGGAACGATCACCACCAAATTTGGTAGCAAATCGTCGTAACGGTCCGATGTTCAAAGGATTTTTACGTCACACAAAATCAAAGCCCGCCGCAAAAAACATAACGCCGGGTCTAGGTAGCCCGCAAGTATAACAACTAAATCTGGGAGAATCCACAGCGATAGGCAGGTTTTTTTCAAGCAGAAAACGTCTGAATCGCCAGCGCTTTTTTGATCGCCAATTTTTTAGGGCTGAGTCAATTCTGTGACAACAATATCCACAGCTGAGAAACAAATTTTAACTCGCTTCTGCTACGTTTTTCGGTGCTTATCAGCGCATTGTCACTCAACAACAATGATAAAGTAAACTGTTACATTTCAACCAGTTAAGATTAATACTAAAAAAGCAAACGCGAAATTAACAGCGGTCTTATCGTTGCTGGCTCGATGATGAATTGCTTGAAAACTGAGCAGGCTACATAACCGGGCTGCTTATGTTTTACGTGCACAAGTGTTTTTCAAACTCACAAAATGGGCACAAAATGGGGACAGACCACGATTAAACGCTTAGCGGCGATACTCAGAATTATGTTGGGGCTCGTTTAAACGTGGTCTGTCCCCAAATTAGTCCCCTAATTAGTCCTTGTGGCGATACAAGAATGAGCGATCGATGAAAACACACAGTTGGCCTGAAAATCATTGGCATTGGCCAGTAGCACTATCTCATTACCATGGTGTTCGACGTGGTGGTTTGATTTTTACCGGCGGGCAAGCTGATCTAAACAACCTAGGCCAAGTTGTTTCGCCTGATGATCTGACCGCTCAAACACATAATGTTTTGGGGCACGTTGAATCCATTTTGGTTGATCTCGGTGCTGCGTTGAATGATGTGGTGAAGCTGGTTATTTACTTCACTGGCGACGACACGGACGAAGCCCACCTACTTGAACTCGTTGGCAAGCGTTTAAATTATACAACTCGCCCGGTAGTCTCAACCATTTGTTTACCTGAATTATGTTATCCAGGCATGCGTATAGAGCTTGAAGCTGTTGCGATTGACCCTGATAAGCGAACCAGCTCAAATCCTAAATTTTTTCGAAACAACAAACTACCCGCGCTACCGGTTCAGTATTCGCATGTTGTGCGCTGTAATGATTTAGTTTTCACTAGCGATATGTCAGCGATGGACGCAAACGGATCGCTACTTGCCAGCGGTGATGTGATTGAACAAACTCGTTTAATGATGCACAACCTTGAACAAGCACTGGCACTGGCTGGATGCACGCTGAGCCAAGCTCTGAAACTCAATGTGTTCTACCAAGGCGATGGCACAGCCGACAACTGGACTGAGCCTGCTGCGATACGTGCCGGCTTTTTTCCAGAGCCCGGGCCTGCAGCGACTGGGATTTCTGTAACACGATTTGCACGCGATGGCTTGATGACAAAAATAGCCGTGACGGCTGCCGCTACCGACTTTGCTGTTGAAGCCAATCAAACGAACCCAACAATTCAGTATTCATGGCCAAAAGGCCATTGGGATTGGACAACACACCTACCCTATAAACACGGCAACCGTTTTGGCAACCTTATTCACTTAGGCGGCCAAGTCGCTCTGGATGCCAATGCTCAAGTGTTGCATCCCAATGATATCGTAGAGCAAACAAAAATTGCACTAGCTAATATCAAAACAATTTTGGCTGACCTAGGCGCATCAATGGACGATATCGTTAAAGTCACCACGTTTTATCAAGGTAATGCATCAGCAGACGGCCTGCATCAAAATCTCAGCATTCGATCCAGTGCTTTCCAAAGTCCTGGCCCTGCAACTTCCGGTATTCCTGTACCGTATCTAGTCTACGAACACATGGTGATAGAAATCGAGGTAGTTGCCATCGCCGGTTAATTCAGGTGTGCTAGTAATTCATCAAAGCTGGGCCAGCCTGCTTGAGCCATAGTGTTGCTGATTAAGTAAGCATTGCAGCCAATTGTTGGCGCAGCTGAGACACCAGTGGCCAAGCAGTTTGTTTCTCGATAAGACTTCTACACCGCATACCGCTAATGGGAGACGCATATGAAATTCCACCTTGCCATAAATCTTGAGCGCACTGACGCCGCAACCTGCATGAACGATGTGCAACGTCATACCTTGGAGATGGTTCAGCTTGCTGATGCATCAGGGTTTGAAACCGTGTGGGCTGCCGAGCATCATGCAATCGAGATGACTATTGCACCTAATCCATTTCAGTTACTCACATGGTGGGGCTGCAATACAAACAATATTCGATTGGGTTGCGGTGTGGCTAACGCATCTTACTGGCATCCCATCAATCTTGCCGGCGAAGCGGCTTTGCTGGATTTGATTAGCGGTGGCCGTTTGGAATTTGGTTTGGGTTCTGGCGCATATCAACGAGAGTTTGATCGTATGCGACCTGGCTTAAAACAAAGCGACTCGTGGCAGTACATGCAAGAAATGCTGCCATTAGTACGCGGTTTGTGGGAAGGCGATGTTGAGCACGATGGTAAATACTGGCAGTTTCCAAAAGCGACATCCTGCCCTAAGCCTGTACAAAAAGAGGTGCCCATTTGGGTTGCGGCCCGTGCGCCCATTACATTCGATTATGCTGTGGCCAACAAGTGCAATGTGATGACTTGGCCACTGACCAAAGCTATGGACGAGGCAGCGCTGTACAAACAACGCCTGGATGATGCAATCGCCAAAGCCGAACACGATTTCATACCAACGCTTGCAATGATGCGTCATACCAGTGTTTACACCAGCGGCGCCGATCGCGAGGCTGCATTGCAGGCAGTACGCTATAACTTGAGCCAGTTTGGCAACCTGATGATGAAAGCCGGTGACGTGCAGAACGGTTTCCCTGATCCGGTGCCATTCGAAAAACTCGAGGGCAATGCGTTTGTTAATCCAGAAATGCTAGAGCAAAACCTGCTGTTTGGTTCACCCGAGGCTGTTGTTGCTAAACTTAAGCAATACCAAGCACTAGGTGTGGATTCATTTATCTATTACGCCAGCATGGGATTAAATCGCGAACAGCAAAAACGTTCATTGCAATCGTTTATCGACGAAATAATGCCTGAATTCTCAAATGGGTGATGGTGAATTTGGTATGACGGTATCTGAACTTTCCACTGCTGTTAATCACGGTATTAATACAGTAATGGTTGTGATCAACAATCAATGTTGGGGTGCAGAGAAAGCCTATTAGCGTGATTTTTTGCAGAGCGCTATATCGGCGCCGTTGTATCAAGCCCGCGAGTTGACAACTTAGCTCCACTTTATGGCACCACTGGCTTTGTAAAAAGCAATGTTCACCGCCTTTTATCATCCCACGAAGGTGGGGAATGACAGGTCTACGCCGGAATGACTAGGGATACAACAACGACCGCCCATCAGCGAACAAATGAACGTCCGCAGGCTTGGCCGACATTCTGAGTGTTGTGTTTCGTACATCGCGATGCACGCCAGCTAACTTAGCAATGGCTGAGCGCCCTTCTGCATCTTGTTCAAAATAGACTTGCGTGACTTCACCCAAGGCTTCAGCAATTGCCACTTTTGCCTCTAAGGCAAAGGCGCTTTCATTTGTTATTTCCAAATGCTCGGGCCGTATACCTACATTGACTGCCAGACCTTTCTTATCTGCTGTGGTAGGGATATTGGTTTCAATAATACCTTGGCCTTGGTTTATCGTTACCAGGGTTTTTGCACCAGCCTCTACAATCGTACCGGCCATTAGGTTCATTGCGGGGGAACCAATGAACTGGGCGACAAATTCGTTTTCGGGTTTTTCGTATAGCTCAAGTGGCGTACCCACTTGTGCAATACCACGATTTGCTAACACCACAATCCTCGTTGCCAAGGTCATCGCTTCGACTTGATCATGGGTTACATACACCATGGTTGAGTCGGGCATGCTCTCTTTAAGCTGCGCTATTTCAATTCGAGTGGCCACTCGTAGCGCAGCATCTAAATTAGATAGCGGTTCATCAAATAGATAGACCTTCGGGTTTCTAACGATGGAACGACCAATTGCTACACGTTGGCGTTGCCCACCTGACAGTGCTTTTGGTAGCCGGTCCAAGTACTCAGTGAGTTGTAATTTTTCAGCTGCATTACTCACCGCGGCTTCTACTTCGGCAGGCGATATTTTAGCAAGCTTTAGCGCGAACGACATATTCTCCCGTACTGTCATGTGTGGATAGAGAGCATACGACTGAAATACCATCGCGATACCACGTTGCGCCGGTGGCATATCATTCATGCGTTCACCGTCTATGGTGAATTCGCCGCTGGTGATGGATTCCAAACCAGCAATCATTCTCAGTAAGGTTGATTTACCACACCCCGACGGCCCAACAAAAACAATAAGCTCGCCGGTTTTAATATCTAGGTTGATGTCGTTGAGTACGTTGATCGAACCTGCGTACGTTTTGGTAACATCCTTGAGTGTAAGATTCGTCATTAGATCAACTCCACACCTATGTTTTTTGTTGCAATCAAAACTTGATTAGCCGTAAGCGCCACTTCGCGGCCGTTTAGTACTGTGCTGGTACCGAGGCCTTCATCAGATATATTCCAATCACCTTCAGGTAACAGGGCCGACGAATTGTGCTGCCCTATATTAAATGCGCAAAACATTTGGGCTTCGTCCAAGCTTCTGGTGAAACTCACCACATCGCCAGTAACCGATAGTGCAGATTGCGCACCCTTTACCAGCTCGGGATGTTGTTTTCTAAACTCAATTGCTTTGCGGTAGTAGTGCAACAATGAATCGTTTTCTTGCTCTTGCCCCTCAACGCTCAGAGGAAGGTGAGCTTCTGGTACTGGCAACCAAGGTTTGGCATCTGAAAATCCAGCATTAATTTTACTAACATCCCAAACCATTGGTGTACGACAACCGTCCCTGCCCTTAAATTCTGGCCAAAACTCAAATCCATAGGGATCTTGCAAGTCGTCATAAGCAATATCAGCTTCAGGCAAACCAAGCTCCTCGCCCTGATACAAACACACCGAACCTCTCACACACATTAGCAATAAAACATACATCCGCCTACCTTGCTCGTCCAATTCCCAGCGTGTGGTGTGGCGCTTGATGTCATGATTAGTTAAGGCCCAACACGGCCAACTGTCCTCGGCCACCTCGTTCAAGCGTGTAAATACTTCTTGTAAGCGAGGGGCATCCAGTGGCTCACCGGATAAGAATTCAAATGAGTAACTCATATGAAGCCTGTTGTCACCATTGGTGTATTCGCCCAACAACTCTAAACCAAACTGCGCATCACCTATTTCGCCCACTGAGGTTGCTGCAGGGTATTCATCCAACAGTGCTCTAAAGCGTTCAATAAATAGCAAATTCTCTGGCTGGTTTTTAGAATAAATATGGTTTTGATGGTTGTAAGGGTTAACGCTCGGTGCGATTGATCCGTTACGCAACTCCATTGCCAGCGGCGGGTTGTCACGCAATTGATTATCAGCTGTATAGAAATTCACTGTATCCAATCTAAATCCGTCTACGCCGCGATCTAGCCAGAAGCGGCAAATATCTAGCATCTCATCTTGAACATCGGGATTATGAAAATTAAGATCAGGTTGGCTAACAAGGAAGTTATGCAAATAGTACTGCTCACGGCGTGCATCCCATTGCCAGGCTGACCCACCAAAAACCGATAACCAATTATTGGGCGGCGTGCCATCGGGTTTAGGATCAGCCCACACGTACCAATCGTGTCGAGGATTAGTTTTGTCTTGACGACTTTCAGCAAACCAGGGATGTTCAGCGGCAGAATGGCTAAGCACTTGATCAATAATCACCTTCACGCCCAAGCAGTGAGCGGTCTTTATCAGGTTATCGCAATCAGCCAGCGTGCCAAACATTGGATCAACATCGCGATAATTACTCACATCGTATCCGAAGTCTTTCATAGGAGATGTAAAGAACGGCGATATCCATATTGCATCAACACCCAACGACGCGATATACGGCAATCGCTCCACTATTCCGTTTAAATCACCAATACCGTCATTGTCGCTATCTTGGTAGCTGCGTGGATATATTTGATACACGACGGCGCCGCGCCACCAATCCTTATCAGCTGCGTTAGTACCGGCAGCGGCAATATTATTATTCATGGAATTAGACATATTGATTATTTAACCGAGCCTGCGAGCAAGCCCCGTACTAAGTATTTCTGCATCGAGAAAAACACCAATAGCGGCACAGCGATCGATACAAACGCAGACGTTGCTAGGATTTCCCAATTACCTCCGCGCGTACCTAGCATCTCCACGATGCGCTTAGTCATAACCGTGGTCTCACCCGATGAGTCAATTAAGAATACAAGCGATACCAGTAGATCATTCCATGTCCATAGAAACTGAAATATCGCAAACGATGCCAATGCCGGAAACGAGAGCGGTATTATAATTTTATTGAATATTTGAAATTCAGTAGCGCCATCCACTCTCGCATTTTCAATGATGTCGCGAGGCAATCCCACCATGTAGTTACGCAACAGGTATATAGCCATTGGCAAGCCGAAGCCGGTATGAGCAAGCCACACCCCTACATAACCTTTACCTATTCCAATTTGATTGTGGAATTTTAGCAATGGGATAAGCGCGAGCTGCAGCGGCACTACCAATAATCCCACAACGGCTGCGATCATTAACGCCCGGCCCGGAAAATCCATCCAAGCCAATGCGTAGGCCGCGAATGCAGCAATCAATATAGGAATGATGGTGGCAGGAATTGTCACCGTCATCGTATTAAAGAACGCTTTAGCCATACTATCTGATGCGCTTTCTTCAAACAGCACATGGCCGTAATTACTAATGGTGAATTCCGGCGGCCGTGTTGCTGTCGTAAAGATACGTATGCCACGTTTACCCTTTAGCGCTTCGGTATTTTCAAGGCGGTAATCACCGTTTGCCGCCACTGTTACCGTGCCACCTTTTTTTAGTATTGCAACATCGCCAGGTTTGTAGTCGGCTATTGCCTTCGAGCTAGTACCCCAGGCGCTGATCATTGCCTCTTTCTGGCCTTCAAACAAATTGCCTTCAACAAAGAACTTCCCGTCCAACTCGATTTGTTCAGAACCGGGTGCCGTACGTAGCGTTTGATTTTGTTCTGAGGAGACAAGCGATTTCCACCAACCGCTAGTGGAAATTTGATCCGCCGTACGAAAGGATGAAATCAGTAAGCCTGCTGTTGGAAACAACCATAGCAACACTAGAGCAGCCAGCGATAAATGCACCGCCCATGTTAAGGAAGATTTAGTTCCGGCGATGTTACTCATTAGCGCATCTCCTTGCGAGCGTTACGCACATTCCAAATGAGTATCGGTGTCACTAACAACATGATGATCATGGCGCTTGCGCTACCGACACCCCAGTCGTTGGCAGTAAATAGCTTGGCGTACATATAGTTTGCCAATACTTGGGTATTCCATTGTCCGTTGGTCATGGCAAACACGATGTCGAATACCTTCAACACGATGATGGTAATGGTGGTCCAAACAACTACAATAGTGCCTGCTATCTGCGGCACTTTTATTTTGAAAAATATCTGAAACGAATTGGCACCATCGATAATAGCTGCCTCGATCGTCTCTTCTGGAATCCCTCGAAGGGCCGCAGACAAGATAACCATGGCAAAGCCCGTTTGAATCCATACCAGTACGATCATCAAAAAGAAATTATTCCAAAACGGTATCGTTAGCCAGGTATTAGGCTCGGTACCGCCGAAGAATAGATATAAGGCATTCAAGGCACCTATCTGATCTTGTTCGATTGGCCTGGTGTCGTACACCAACTTCCAGATAACCGCAGCACCCACAAATGAAATGGCCATTGGCATAAATATAATGGACTTAGCAATATTGCCCCAGCGCACACGATCAGAGAGTTGAGCTGCTAGTAAACCAAAAGCCGTGGACAAAGCAGGAACAACTATGAGCCAAAGGATGTTGTTCTTGAGAGCTTCCCAAAACTTGTCTTCTGAAAACATCTGACGGTAGTTATCTAAGCCCACAAACTTAGATTCGCCTCTTGGTAGACGTTCAGTGATCGATAATCTAAAGGTTTCAAATACCGGATAGGCTAAATACAAACCAAGGGCCAATATGGCTGGAAGAATGAACAGCCAAGGACGAATTATATTAGCGCGATTGATGTTGCGCCCAGCATTGGACCCAGTTGGAGGACAGATAACTTTGTCGAGAAGCTGGTTGGATCCGTAAAAATAACCGACACAACCCCCTACTCCAATTATTATTGTGAGTAATCCTTGCAAAGCTGGATGCATGGTGTGCCCCTATGAAGCGATTTCAAAGGATGGTTAATGGGAATGGTAAAAATTGGAGACAGCTGCCGATACCCGGCAACTGCCTTAGCTTAGTTCAAACTACGCTGTGCCAGTAATTCTTACCGCTATTATTTCAGCGCATCCCAGCTTTCTTGAATGCCCTTAGCAACGTCTGCCGCAGATTTGCCACCAGCATAATCAACCATGCCGGTCCAGAATGAGCCTGCGCCCACGCCACCGGGCATTAGATCAGAACCATCAAAACGGAAAGTCGTGGCACCCAACAGGATGTCGCCCATATTGCGCAAAGTATCCGTCGCATAGAGTTCAGCGTTAACACCTTTATGAGGCGTAAGGAACCCTTGTTGAGCCATCCATACTTCGTGTGCAATTGGCGACTTTAGAAAATCAATAAGAGCAGCTGCGCCTTTGCTCTGTTTAGTAATGGCAAACAGGGTACCGGCACCTAATACGGGTGAACCGAGATCTTTCTCAGCGTAAGCCGGGAAGTAGAAGAAATCTGCATCAGCGCCAACTTCTGTACCTTCTGGAAAGAAGGCCGGGATGAAAGACGCTTGGCGATGCATATAGCACTGCGGAGGTGACGAGAACAAGCCTTTAGGGCTATCACGAAAATCCGTGGACGCTACAACGCCAGCACCGCCTGCGACGTAATCATCGTTACGAGCAAACGCACCGAATTCTTCAATGGCTGCCACAACACGTGGGTCATCAAAGGGGATTTCGTTAGATACCCATTGGTCGTACACGTCAGTTGATTGTGTGCGAAGCATCATGTCTTCAACCCAATCAGTTGCTGGCCAACCTGTAGCACCACCTGACCCTAAACCGATGCACCATGGAGTACCACCGTCTGCAACAATTTGATCCGTTAGCGCTTTGAGTTCTTCCATTGATGCGGGAATGTCATACCCGGCATCTTCAAAGTTTTCTGGGGAATACCAAACTAGCGATTTAACATCAACTTTATAAAAGAAACCAAATAGCTCATCCTTACCATCTGCGTTAGCGTAGGTACCAAGCTCAACCCACGATTGGCCGGCTGCGTAGTTTTCACGAACCCAATCAGCTGTATCGCTGCCTAATGGGGATAGAAAACCACGGCTCGCTAAATCACTCGCTAAGCCCGGCTGTGGGAATACAGATACATTAGGAGCGGAACCGGCTTCAGTATCAATTACGATCTGTTGCTCAAAGCTATCAGAGCCTGTGTATTTAACGTCTGCGCCAGTGGCTTCTGCAAAGTATGCGAGAACACTTTCAACGAGCTCTTGATCAGGGCCAAGCCATGGGCCAAAAACGGTAACAGCTTCGCCTGAGAGATCGGTATTTTTCAGCTCATCATAACTAGCCCAATTAAAGTTACCCTCACCAGGCGCGAACTTTAAATCAGCCGCCGCCACAGGCGCACTTGCCACAACAGCAGCGGTAACGCTGGCCGCAAGTGCAGATTTTATTAGTTTCTTCATAAATCCTCCGAACTAAGTAGTGGCGCTACTCTCAGGGGGGGTTGGTACGGATTTCCAATAAATCCAAAGCGCCTTGGAAACATCAGTATTCCCCAGTGGCCTACTCAAGTCAAGAAATTTAAAGGCAAAAATCAAGTAAGAAAAACGACAATTTACCCAAATATTTGAAATAAAGGTGCCATTTTAGGAACCAGGTAGTGAAACCATTTTGACAGTAGTTAACCATTTTAGATAGAATTTCCGAAGCGGTTTGGATATCACCCAAGCGCTACTATCTAGTGACCTTGTATTTCCTACGTATATGAACCTTAAAGAATTATCAGAAAACCTAGGCCTGTCGCAGACAACGGTAAGCCGCGCACTTAATGGCTACCCTGAGGTCAACGAGAGCACACGCCACCGCGTACAACAAGCAGCGGCCTTGGGCAACTATCGCCCAAACATTCGGGCCATGAGCCTAGCAACAGGCCGATCAATGACAATCGGCCATGTTATTCCGGTCGCCTCTCAAGGGGAGGTAGTTAACCCGATATTCGCAGAATTCGTGGCAGGCGCCAGCCAAACCTATACACAGTTCGGCTATGAACTCCAACTGAGCTTTACGACAACCCAGGACGAGCAAACGATTTATCGGACCCTCGCCGCCAAGCGCGCGGTCGATGGCGTGATTCTGCATTCTCCGCTACGGGATGACCCACGCCTAAAATTGCTAAAAGAAATCGGCTTACCCTTCGTCGTGCATGGCAGGGTTTGCGATACAAGTGAGGCCTACAATTGGATCGATATGAACAACCGCAGTGCGTTTAAGCAGGCCACTCAGCTATTGATCGATTTGGGTCATCGCAATATCGCGCTGATCAATGGCCAAGAACAACTCACATTTGCTTGGTTGCGTCGATGTGGCTTTGAAGACGCCCTTTGCGAAAATGGAATCGCTATAAACCCGGAATTAATGACCACAGCAGAACTTACCGAACCCTACGGCTATCAAACAAGCAAGGCACTACTAAGGCGCGAAGATCCACCTACCGCGTTTTTGGTTTCGTCCTACGTTGTTGCTTTGGGTGTGCGGCGAGCGATCGGTCAAGCCGGCTTAACCATTGGCAAGGATGTATCCGTTATCATTCACGACGACGAACTCTCCTACTTTGACAATGGCGCTGCCGTGCCGCAGTTTACGGCTACGCGTTCTTCGGTAAGGCAAGCTGGCATGTTGGCAGCCGAGATGTTATTGAATCAAATAGACGACCCAGGCCTCTTTCCACAAAACACCTTATTGGAGTCAACCTTGACGATCGGGTCATCTACCGGGCCTTGTAAGCTAATGTGAGTTTGTACGAATACTGCCCCAAATTTAATTAGAGACAGGCGAGCAAAAGCTTGCGGGTGTTGTCTGAGGTCATCTCTATGGGATTACCACCGGTACTGGGATCGGCCAGTGCTTCTTGTACTATTAGCTCAATATCGGGGTTTTCAACCCCTAGATCGGTGAGAGTCTTAGGAATCGAAAATGCGCTATTGAGTTGACCCACCAAATCATAAAACCCCTCGTACCCGCCTGCTATCTCTAAGTAAGCTGCGGCTATGGTTAACTTGCCCTCTATTGCTGAACGATTAAACGTCAAGACATTTTGCATTACGACAGCATTGGTAGTGCCGTGGTGCGTATTGAACATTGCACCAATTGGATGTGACAGCGCATGTATAGCGCCTAACCCTTTTTGAAACGCGGTTGCACCCATACTAGCCGCACTCATCATATGAGCGCGAGCCTCTAGGTTGACACCTTGCTTATAAGCAATAGGCAACCAATCTTTAACTAATCGCATCCCCTCTAATGCCATGCCTTGACTCATAGGGTGGTAGTGCGGTGAGCAATAAGCTTCTAGACAATGAGCGAATGCATCCATACCCGTGCCTGCCGTAATAAAAGGTGGCATTCCAACGGTAAGCTCAGGGTCAGCGATCACTTGTACCGGCAGAATCTTGGGATGAAAGATGATTTTTTTTTGATGCGTTTGTGAATTACTAATAACGGATGCACGCCCTACCTCCGAGCCAGTACCTGCAGTAGTCGGCACGGCGATAATTGGGTGTATTGCATCAGCATCAGCACGTGTCCACCAATCCCCGACATCTTCAAAATCCCACAGCGGACGCTTTTGCCCAACCATAAAGGCAACGACCTTACCTAGATCCAATGCCGAGCCGCCACCAAATGCAATTACGCCGTCATAAGCGCCGTCACGATATTGTTGTAACGCAGCTTCTACGTTTACCTCGGTTGGGTTGGCGTCCGTATCTGAAAATATACCGTCACCCAACTTGTTGCTGCTCATTAATTGCAGCACGTTACTGGTGATCGGTAAGTTAGCAAGGCCTTTATCTGTGACTAACAAAGGTTTGCTAATACCAGCAGCTGCGCAAGCATCAGGTAGCTCTTTTATTCGCCCTGCACCAAAACGGATTGCAGTGGGGTAACTCCAATTACCAACAAGGTTCATCGATTTAAGCCTTTTTTAAATGGTAGGATTTTGGTCGCGTCAGGTTATGGTAACCGATTACCGATAAACCACCACCGCGCCCGGTGTTTTTACAACCCGTCCAGCATAAGGCTGGGTCGAGATAATCGCAACGATTCATAAACACGGTACCGGTCTCTATTTGATCACCGATGGTAGCGGCACGTTTAGTGTCGCCTGTCCATAGAGATGCCGTTAGGCCCAGATCGCTGTCGTTCATTAAACGCACCGCTTCTGCATCGTTTTCAACTTTCATGATACCCACTACAGGCCCAAAGCTTTCATCGCGCATCACCCGCATATCATGCGTCACCCCGGTTAACACCTGCGGCGTTAGATAGGCACCACCATCATCCTCGCTAAGCCTTGAGATATGAGCGGTAGCTCCTGCAGCGACGGCTTCTTGGGTTTGAGCTCGAACCTCATTGGCAAAGCGCACATGCGCCATCGGCCCAAGTGTGGTGTCTTGCTCCAAAGGGTTTCCAAGCTTCAAATCACTGACAATTGAAACAGCCTTCTCGACAAACTGATCGTATTGACTGGCATCAACATAAATACGCTCTATACCACAGCAACACTGCCCAGAATTAAACATCGCGCCATCTAACAAGGTGTCCGCGGCTGCATCGATATCTGCATCGTTCATGACATAGGCCGGATCTTTACCGCCAAGCTCCAAACCCACACCGGTGAAGGTACCTGCTGCGGCTTTCTCAATGGTAGCGCCGGCCGACACTGAGCCTGTAAAATTAATAAACCCAAAGCTATTATTTTGGATAAGGCTCGATGTAGTGGCATGATCAAGAAACAAATTTTGAAATACATCTTGCGGCACCCCTGCTTCATGAAATGCAGCCGCCATACGTTCACCCACTAGTAGAGTTTGTGTTGCGTGTTTTAATACAACCGTGTTACCAGCGATCAAAGCTGGCGCTACCGTATTAATAGCCGTCATGTATGGGTAGTTCCAGGGAGCAACCACCAACACTACTCCGTGTGGTACGCGTTTAATATATCGACGAAATTGATCATCGTCAGAAACAGGAATCAGCGCCAAGGCATCCGTAGCAATTGACGCCATATACTCGGCTCGCTCGTTAAAACCACCAAACTCTCCACCAAAACGGATTGGTCGCCCCATCTGCCAGGCAAGCTCTGGCACGATGTCATCATTTAGCTCACCAACACGCGCAACGCCTTTCATCACTAAGGTGATGCGCTCGTCCATTGGACGGGTGGCCCAGTCTTTCTGAGCAGCTTGTGCTCGCTTTACCGCGGCAGCGGCATCTTTTCCACTGATGATCGGCCGTTCAGCATAAACGGACCCATCAATAGGTGAAATACATTGAAGTGTGTTAGTCATTGTTAGGCTCTCTCAAAACCTCTAGCGATCTCGTAATCGGTAACCACCAAATCGTACTCTTCTTGCTCTACTTGCGCTGCGCGTGAGTAATGATCGATTACGTCATCACCGAAGGCCGCGCGCAACATGTTTGAGCCTGCCAAGCTCGCTGTAGCATCACGAAGATTGCTTGGAATATTTGGGCAATCATCATTAGCGTATATGTTACCGACCGTCTCAGCTGGTAACTCAAGCTTTTGCTCAACGCCGGCAAGCCCAGCCGCAATCTGCGACGCTTGCGCCAAATACGGATTTAAATCAGACCCACCGATTCTGCATTCAACCCGCAATGCCGCACCATCGCCACACAAACGAAAACCCGCTGTTCGGTTATCAACAGACCACGCTATTTTGGTTGGCGCGAACGTGCCTTTAGCAAATCGCTTGTACGAATTAATATACGGTGCGAGAAAATACGTGTAGTCCGGCGCATATTTGATGAGGCCAGCCACATAATATTTCATGGTGTCAGACATGCCATGCTCACCTGATTTGTCATGGAATACCGAGCTGCCATCTTTTGTCCACAGGGACTGATGTACATGCGAAGCGCTACCAACTTTATCCTTATGCCACTTAGCAATAAAACTGGCAGAGTACCCCTGCTGCCAAGCGATCTCCTTAGCGGCATGCTTGGCGATGGTGTGATTGTCCGCGCACTCAAGTGCTTCACCATATCGAATGTTGAGCTCTTCTTGGCCGGTTTCAGCCTCACCTTTTGAATTCTCTACCGGCACACCTGCTGCAACAAGGTGGTTACGCAAAGGTCGCATCACACCCTCTTCTTTACTGGTTTGCAGTATGTGGTAGTCCTCGTTGTAATCACTTATGGGCTGCAGTTTTTTGTAGTGAGATTTAGCGTTCTTGTTGTAGCGCCCTTCAAACAAGAAAAACTCTAGTTCAGTAGCCATATTAGCAATCCACCCGTGTTCGGCTAGTTTGGCTATTTGATTTTTTAGTATCGCCCGCGGTGAATGAGGTATGTCCTGATGATGATGGTGATCGAGCACATCGCACAGCACCATCGCAGTGCCTTCGAGCCAGGGCACAGAGCGCAAGGTAGCCATATCGGGCTTCATGACATAGTCACCATAGCCAGATTCCCAACTGGTTGAAGCATAACCGTCAGGCGTTGCCATTTCGATATCCGTAGCCAGCAGATAATTACAGCAGTGTGTTTCTTGCCAGCTGTGCTCAACAAAGTTTTGCGCATGAAAACGTTTGCCCAGCAACCGACCCTGCATGTCGACAAGACAAACCAATACGGTATCGATACTGCCATCACTGACGGCCTGCTTCAGAGCGTCAAAGGTTAAATTTGCGGCCATAGTAAATAATTCATTGAGTGATATAGATTAAAAAATTAATGGGGACAAAATTAATGGGGACAGACCACAATTAATCATAAACAGGGCAGCCCCTGTTTATGATTAATTGTGGTCTGTCCCCGATTAATTTGTCCCCGATTAATTGTGCTTAGCGGTACGGGCGCCCGGCCTTTTGCATATCGCTATTATACTTGCGAAAAATCTCAACAACCTTCGCTTTGGTTTCAGACTCGGCAGCAATCTCATCCCAAAACTTCACCGCAGCGGTTTCAACCGTCGCCCATTCTTCGTCTGGAATTGTTGTGAGCTTCATCTTGGTGCCATTAACCCGCAGATCAGCTTCACCACCCCAATACCACCACTGACGATAGTAATGGCTTTGATCGGTACAAACCCTAAACAAAGTTTGCAGATCTTCAGGCAGCTCGTTCCAGCGATCCATATTGGCAAAGAATGATCCAGCCCATGCACCGGAAATATTGTTTGTCAAAAAGTAATCCGTTACGTCCGCCCAACCAACCGTGTAATCCTCAGTAATACCCGACCAAGCCACGCCATCAAGTTCACCCGTTTGCATGGCCACCTCGATATCTTCCCAAGGAAGCGTGACGGGAACAACACCAAACTGCGAAAGAAACCGCCCTGCGGTAGGGAAGGTGAATACGCGCTTGCCCTTTAGATCAGCCAACGAATTGATCGGCTCTTTGGTTGCAAAGTGACACGGATCCCAAGCACCAGCCGAAATGTGCTTTACACCCACCTTGGAGTATTCAGCATCCCAGATCTCGTTTAAGCCGTACTGGTTGAATAACACAGGCACATCAAGCGAGTAACGACTACCAAACGGGAAGTAACCACCAAAGACAGTAACTTCTGTCGGTGACGCCATGGAGTCATCATCTGATTGCACAGCATCAATGGTGCCTTTTTGCATAGCTCGGAAGAGCTCGCCCGTTGGCACTAATTGATCAGCGTAATAAAGCTCGATTTCCATCCTGTCGCCAGCTATCTTATTGAACATATCGATAGCGGGCTTGATAACGTGCTCACCAAGGGATGAGCCTGCGTAGGTCTGTAGCCGCCACTTGATTTTCGATTGCGCAATTGCCGGTGCGCCAATAATGGTTGCCGGCGCTGCGACTGCGGCAGCCTTTATAAACTTTCTTCTTGTGCTCATAATTCTCTCTCCTAGTGTGTTAGATATTCAATGCAACTTAATGTTATTCCTCAACTTACTACTAATAATAAACACTACTTCTTACGTACAACGGGGCATACTACTACTTCCCGTAAACAACACTTGGTAACCAAAGTGCTAGTTGCGGGAAGGACATAATGAGTATCAGCACAAGGATCATCACCACAACAAACGGCGCGATCGAGCTGTAAATATCTTTCATGGTAATTTCAGGAGGCGCCATGGCGCGCATCAGAAACAAGTTATAACCAAACGGTGGTGTCATGTAGGCAATTTGCGTGGTGATGGTATAGAGCACGCCGTACCAAACTAAATCGAAACCTAATACCTTAACTAACGGCACATAGAGTGGCGCCACGATAACCAGCATGGCGGTGTCATCTAAAAATGTGCCCATCAAAATAAATGATAGCTGCATGAGTATCAGAATCATCCACGGGTTGAGCCCTAACTGATCAGTAAACAAACTATCAATTGCGCGCACCGCGCCCAGGCCGTCAAACACAGCTCCAAAACCTAATGCTGCCAAAATGATCCACATAAACATGCAAGAGATAGCGAGTGTTTGACGTACAGACACTTCAAATACTTTGCGTGTCATACGACCTTTTAGTATTGCTGCCGTAAATGCGGTCATCGCACCGATAGCTGAGCTTTCAACCAACGAGGTATAACCTTTTACAAACGGAATCATCATGGACGCAAAAATGGCGATAGGTAGCATCCCGGCTCTGAGCAGCCGTAGCTTTTCGCCCCAAGGCACGTTGCGCTCTTCTGCCGACAACGCTGGCCCTAGTTCTGGTTGCCATTTACAACGTAGATAAATATACACAATGAAGGCAGCCGCCATTAGCAGGCCCGGCACTATGCCAGCCAACCACAACTGCCCAACGGGTTGCCGTGCAATCATCGCGTATAAAACCATCACCACAGATGGCGGCACTAAAATACCCAGAGATGATCCGGCTTGTATAACACCGGTAACCATACGCTTGTCATAACCTCGCCGTAACAGCTCAGGTAGCGCTATGGTTGCACCGATCGCCATACCCGCAACCGACAAACCGTTCATTGCGGATATCAACACCATCAAACCGATCGTGCCAATAGCCAAACCACCATTGATCGAGCCCATCCAAACATGAAACATCTTGTACAGATCCTCAGCGATCCGAGACTCTGACAACACATAGCCCATAAAAATAAACATCGGCAGCGTTAGCAGTGGATACCACTTCATCAATTTCATGGCAGCGGAGAACGGTATGTCTGATCCGCCAATACCCCACATAGCGATAGCCGCAATCGCTGCGATCGCACCGATTGCTCCAAACACACGTTGCCCGGTGAGCAGCATGAGCATGAGACTGGAGAACATAAAGATCGCAATCATCTCTTGCGACATCAGACACTCTCCCCTTTTAACTTAAGAACATCTTTGAATAGCTCTGAAATAGCCTGCAGTAACATTAGGAAGATACCAATACACATTGTGATTTTGATTGGCCACAGATAAGGACGCCAGGCGGTTGGGCTACGCTCATTGTATTTAAGCGAGTAGCTGGTGCTGTCTATAGCGCCGTAAAGTAAGACGCCAAGATAGAACAACAAAAACAAGACGGTTATTGCATCAATCTGGGCTTTCTTTTTGTCGCTCCAATCAGCATAGAAGAGATCCATGCGCACGTTCGAACCCATCTGAATGGAGTACGGCCCACCGAGCATGTAGTACGCAACCATTGCAAATTGCGCAACCTCGAGCGTCCATTTGGAAGGCAAGAAAAACGTTTTGGAGATAGAAGACCAAAGCAAAATGGCCACCATAACGAAAATGCCGTACATAATCATTCGGCCGAGCCGGTAGTTGACAGCATCAACAATGCGAATGTAACGACGAATCAAATTCACGAGGCATCACCCACCACAACGCTAGATGATAGGCAGGCAGAGCAAGCTTGTGCAAGTAACTCACTTAGATCTTGGGCTAACGCCGTGCGCTGAGACTCAGTGGCAAGCAAATCATTGCGCACTTCTAGCATGACATTAAGCAAACCGTTTTTAATACCATGCAGTTTTAGTGTGTGGGTAACCCTATCTTCCGGCCCGTAGGGCTGATTGCGCTTTGTAACTAAACTTAGATGCGATGGTGCCAATGCAATAAGCTGATCGGCCAAACGTGTATCGCTGTCGTGCAGCACACCCAACTCAACTGTTCGAGCATGGCCGTTATAGCTAGGGGTAAAGCTGTGTATTGTTACGATGGCGGTAGCAATTGATCGTTGCGCTAGGGTCGTGGCAAGTAATTGCTTGAATGGCTCATAAAAAAGCCGCGACCTTTCCTGCCTTTGCTCAATAGACAGGCCCTTATTGCCGGGCACATCATATATTTCGCTACGCTCTGGAATAGCGTCACTGGCCTCTGGCGGACGATTGCAGTCATAGAGCAGCCTTGATGCGCCGCTATGCACAAGGGTGGCATCGAGCAGGCCAGACAACTTTACCGACAAATCCAATGCTCCTGGATCAAAAGCGATATGGCTCTGCAAAGTGTCCTCATCTAAACCTAACTGATCAAACTGATCGGGGATGGAATTGGAGGCATGCTCACACACAAGCAACAACTTTGAGGCTCCTTTGGGCCGTACAACTGTTGCGACATTCTTGTGTGTTTGTTCCGCCAATCTCATACCTCCCGCTTTGCAGAGTCGCGCTCAATATGTACAATTCTCTTCAAGTCCATTCCCTTTGTCAATATAATTTCATAGTGGATGTTTTTTGTACAAGAGAACCTCATGTCAACAGATACCGTTGCAGATAGTATTCGAGGAATGATCGATCATCTGACTCGCTCAGAACGTCAATTAGCCGATATTATTTTAAAAAACTACCCGGTTTCAGGCCTCGGTACGATCACAACATTAGCCGCAGCTGCGTCGGTGTCCACTCCGACGGTTGCACGCATGGTGCGGAAGATTGGCTATTCGGGTTTTACCGAGTTTCAATCAGCCCTGCGTTTTGAGCTAAACGAAAAAATATCGGGGCCGATTGCACGGCGAGATGTATGGGCTAACAATGCACCCGATGCACATTTGCTGAATCGGTTTACCGATGCTGTTACCAGCAATATCAGACAAACACTGGGTGAAATCGATACAGCTACATTTGAACAAGCTTGCAACATACTGGGTGATACCAACCGATCCATCTATATCGTTGGAGGTCGCATAACACGTGCACTCGCTGACTACTTCTTTTTGCACATGCAAGTTATTCGGCCGCGAGTAGTACACATCAATTCTATTTCTAATGCGTGGCCACACTACCTGCTTGATGTGAACGAAGGCGATGTCGTTGTGGTATTTGATATTCGACGTTACGAAAATAGCACGCTACGTTTGGCTGAAGCCGCCAAAGAACGCGGCGCTCAAATTATTTTGTTTACTGACCAATGGCAATCTCCGATTAGTGAAATAGCAGATGTGTACTTTGCCAATCGTATCGCGGTGCCATCGGCCTGGGATTCATCGGTAACAGGAATGCTATTGTGCGAACTAATAATCGCCTATGTGCAGGAACAACACTGGGAAGCAACACGCGAACGCATGGAAGAATTAGACACCCTGTTTGATAAAACCAAGTTTTTTCGCAAATTCTAGTTTAGTTACTTTATTCGTCTTTAAGCCACAATGGCTGAAGTTGAACTTGCTCAATATCGGAGATCCATCAATGTGTAACCCAAGTGAAGCAGGTACAGCCGTTAGCACGGTTCAAGTTGAAAATGAACGAGTCAGAATAACCGAGTGGCGTTTCGGAAAATCGGGTGACAACACCGGTTGGCATACCCACGAATATGACTACGCGGTTGTGCCGATGTTTGATGGCATATTGGAGATAGAATTGCCCGATGGTAGCCACGTCAAGGCCGAACTGCAAAATGGAGTGCCCTACTACCGAGAAGCCGGTGTACACCATGACGTGATCAACGGCAATGACTTTGAATGCGCATTTGTCGAAATTGAGTTACTGCAGTAAGTTATTACAATTAGATGACTCCCTCAAGCATCTCATGCAAGACAAGGGAGCTATACCATGGTTGGCATCAGCGGTAGCTCACTGGAAAACTTAGTTGAGCGATACCAATCTCGATTTCGCCCCGGCCGCAAACAGCGAGCATGCTTTACCACTCAAGCGAGCGCGCAACACCTGCACGTTTAAGCTATGAGCAGTACAACGATTTTGAGACGTTTCTTAGATCGAGCAAGCGCAAGCTATTATGGCAAGCGGCGCTTATATTTTCACTAGCGATCGTCGTTATCGTCGCGGCGATCTATTTTCTTGGTTTCGACGTAATCAACAACGAACAATACGAAACCAATTTCACATTCGGGTTTCTAACCATTTGGATGTTGCCAGTGCTCATTAAAATTTGGGAGAGCAAAAGGTTATATCAAAAACCCACACAAGAACCAACACTTCTGCCTGAGGGAGTTGTAGCACCCTTATCAAATCGTGAAATGGTGGATCGCCGTTTTATGGGTATGTCCGAAGGTTTGGCTTGGCCATCGGTGAGCATAAAGGCCGCGCGTACTACATCATCGATATCCATTAACGGCCAAAGCGCTTGTGCCTCTTGCCGAGCTTCGCCAAATGATAGGCAGTAGAGCAGCCGACAATTGCTCCGCCAATAATGACAACTTTGGCACTACCAGCTAGTTTGCTATCCATGATTAAGCTTGCTTGAAGTGGGTGATGGCTGATTCAAAACGCGAAAGATATTCGACTGAATAGGCAGCGTAATCAAAATTGATTGTGGAATACACCTCAGAGACCATGCTCCACATAGTTTCACGTAATAACGATGCACACTTCATGGCATAAAATTGCTTAAGCCTTTGGGCTGATGGTTGCTTATCGAAGTAAATTTCAAGCAGGCGATGTTCTTGCTGTTCACTTAGCTCGTTGTTTGATGCCAAGCCACCCAGATCAAACAACGGCGAATTAAAGCCAGCGTAATCCCAATCGATTAACCAAAGCCGCGTCCCATCATCAAGAAAATTACCGGCCAAGAAGTCGTTATGGCAAAAATTGATTTCGAATGGGCCAGCATCTTTTTCTAGCTTATCGTTTACAGCAAGTAGCTTAGGCAAGAGCGCAATATGATTGGATAGCGCCGCCCTAAGCTATGCGCGTAATCACGAACAACATGAAACACCCAAAAACTGAGCGCAGGCCCTTTTAAGTGCTTACCTAGATCGCGATGACACCGACCTACCAATTCAACAACCGGTTCAAAGTATTCAGGTGAACGAATAAGCTCAAGCGTTAGTGTTGTGCTATCGACGTAATCCAGTACGGTTATGCCGTCACCGGCA
The DNA here is from genome assembly GCA_036478595.1 of Granulosicoccaceae bacterium. Taxonomy (GTDB): domain Bacteria; phylum Pseudomonadota; class Gammaproteobacteria; order Granulosicoccales; family Granulosicoccaceae; genus Granulosicoccus. The sequence continues at coordinate 1,621 of JAZGEF010000039.1, read as the reverse complement.
TAACGCACCGCGGGTGAAAGCCCTGCATCACTTGCAGCGTAGCTTGCTGCCAACTCATTAATACGCATCACGTGACGATGAGGAATATCATCGCCCACTCTCACCACATGCTTGCCTTTATTGTGGCTGACTAAATAATTAACATTGGTAATGCCGCCCTCTAATGAAGCAATATCAATATCAGATTGCCACAGGGGTATCGCTTTAATACGCTCTGCGATGTCATCGGTTTGCATAGGGTTCCTGCCACATGGTGTAAACACAGTGATCACTTTAGATTGCACGTTATGCGGTGGTGGTTCCACACTACCCAAGATCAAGCCAACGCGCTATCATCCAAAAAGTACCATAAGGCATAAAAACTATGGCACTCAACCGGTTTGCACCAACACAGGAGTTTTGCCATGAGCCTAATTACCAAGCAAGCTACTGGAGCCAACAATACACGCAAGCTATACCTAAGCGTCCCAGTAGCAATTGCGGCCATTGTTTTATCACTGGCTTTCAATCCAGTTTTAGCTAACGGCGCCTGCACACCGAATTCGCCAGCGCCCAACATTGCGGCTACCCCGCAAGAAGTCGTTAAGAGCGTCATCGACGCGCTACGAGACAACGACAAAGACAACACCGGCATCGCAACGGTTTTCTGTTTCGCGTCCCCTGGCAACAGATCGATGACTGGACCACTAGAAAGTTTTACAGCGATGATCACTAATGGCTATGGTGTGATGCTTAATCACGCTTACAACTATGTCGAAAAAATGAAGATCGAAGATGACACTGCGATGCAAGCAGTGTGGTTGATTGCTACTGACGGTAAAGAATATGGTTTTCTATTTACTATGGGCAAACAATCGGGCGGCGAATTTGCTGATATGTGGATGACTGAAGCAGTTGTGCCGATAGAGCGTAAGGGTACTCAGGGGTTGGGGATTTAGTATTGCCGTCCACAAAAAAGCCCGCATCAAGCGGGCTTTTTCGTTGCAGCTTTAGAAGCGTTTAGTTCAGTTTGATCTGAACATCCACACCTGCCGCCAGGTCAAGCTTCATTAATGCATCAACCGTTTTTTCTGTTGGATCAACGATATCCATCAAACGCTTGTGCGTACGAATCTCGTACTGATCACGCGCATCTTTATTAACGTGCGGTGAAGTCAAAACAGTCCAACGCTCTTTCTTGGTAGGCAATGGGATTGGACCCAACACCCGAGCGCCAGTACGTTTTGCAGTTTCTAGAATTTCGCGAGCAGAACGATCGATCAGACGGTGATCAAAAGCCTTTAGGCGGATTCGGATAGTTTGACTAGATGCCATATCAATTACTCGATGATTTTTGCAACAACACCGGCGCCTACAGTACGGCCACCTTCTCGAATTGCAAATCGCAACCCTTCTTCCATCGCTATCGGATTAATTAGCACGACAGAGACTTTAACGTTATCCCCTGGCATCACCATTTCTGTACCCGATGGCAACTCTACGGCGCCCGTTACATCCGTTGTACGGAAGTAGAACTGTGGACGGTAGTTACTGAAAAATGGCGTATGACGACCACCTTCATCTTTTCCCAATACGTAGATCTCGGCTTCAAACGCCTTGTGCGGCGTTATGCTACCGGTGT
>JAZGEF010000038.1:0-2846 GCA_036478595.1 Granulosicoccaceae bacterium | reverse complement strand
GGTTAGCCAAAATGAATCTGTATAAATGAGTTTATTCGTAAGCGATCCGGAATCAACGTTGTAGGAAACAATAGGTTTACGCGCGAGAATGTGCTCACATTAACCGAGAGCACATCGCCATGTCGTCAATTAAAACCACTCTCAAAGCTCAAGCACACTGGCAGGCACATGTTGAAGCCTGCGATCGTCAGGGCCTCGGCAAAGCCCAATACTGCCGTAACAATGAATTGACCTACCATTGCTTTATTTACTGGCATGCGAAGTTCTCCGAGCAGACAATCAAAAAGCCCACCCCTAAAACAGACTCATCAAAACTGATACCGGTGGCGCTTGCGCAGGGTGCTTATCCAGCCGAGCTTCAAATACGTTTGCCCAACGGTGTTCTGATCAGCGGCATCAGCGATCAATCGGTCGCGCTGATTGGTCAGCTGATCGATCAACTATGAAGTTGAACACCCTGCGGCCAGGAGTGCACCTAAAGCAGGTGTATCTCTACGCTGATGTTGTTGATTTTCGGCGAGGCCATCGTGGCCTTGCCTCACTGATCGAACACGAGCTCGGCCAAGATCCATTTAGTGGCAGTTTATATGTTTTCGCAAACAGGCAACGTAACAAAATAAAGTGTTTGTTCTGGGAAGAGAACGGGTTTGTACTCTATTACAAGGCGTTAGCTGAAGAGCGCTTTCATTGGCCGAAAGGCGACGATGAATTAATTACACTCAATGGCGAGCAACTCAACTGGTTGCTCGACGGTTACAACGTAGCATTGATGAAGCCGCACCGGCGTTTGCAATATGAGACAGTTGGCTAGAGAACATACTCAGTCTATTTAACACACGCATGACAGTGTTTAATGTATTTGAGTATGCTAATCTTATTGCCATGTCCACCGGCACAACCGTCAACAAAAAAAAGGAAGCAACCAATGCTTTGCACCTAGACGTTGTTGCGTTGAATCAGTTGCTTGAACAAAAAAGCGAACTGATTGAAAAGAAAAGCCAAGTCATACAAAACCAACAAGCTCGTATAGCGATTCTTGAGGAGCTGTTACAGTCGAAGAAAATCGAACGCTTTGCCGCCAGTAGTGAAACCAATCCATTGCAGGCACGTTTGTTCAATGAGGCGGAGCTTGAGGCTGACAACGACGCCACAGATGATAGCGCTACTAGCGATGAGACTGGCGAGATAGCAAAGAGAAAGCCGCGACCAAAGCGTAAGGGATTGAACCCCAACATACCGCGAGTGCAAAAGCGTTTATTGCTCAGCGATGAGCAACGAGAGAATGCGATAGATACTTTCTTTGTACCGGTGAAAGAAGAGTTGGACATCACGCCAGCTCAGGTGCAGGTCATCGAGATATTGCAGGAAAAAGCGGTGTATCTGGATGAGAATGGTGAGCGTAAAATGGTTGCAGCAGCGCGTGGGCCACATCCACTGGGTAAGAGTATAGCCAGTGTCTCTTTATTGGCCTACCTGGTTATCGCAAAATATTGCGATGGCCTTCCGCTCTACCGTCTCGAAGGTATTCTCAAGCGCTATGGTGGTTCGATCAACCGCTCGACCATGGCCGGCTGGCTTATCCGACTCGCACAACAATTTCAGTGTGTTGTCAATCTGTTGCAAGAAGTACAGTTGAGTGCTGATTATTTGCAAGGTGATGAAACTCGACTGCAAGTGCTCAAAGAGAAAGGCATGGATCCAACGGGTGACAAATGGATCTGGGTGCTAAGAGGTGGCCCTCCAGATAAAGCGGTGGTGTTCTTTCATTATGATAAATCGCGTGGTGGCAAAGTCGCCCGCGAACTACTCGATGGCTTTAGCGGTCGCTACTATCAGTGCGACGGCTACGCAGGCCAGAAGATCGGTGTGGGCGATAAAGAGGTGACCGTTATTGGCTGCATGGACCACGCCCGCCGCAAGTTCGTCACAGCTGAAAAAGCATTGACTAAGAAAGCTCTCAAAGGCACCCCTGCCAAATGCACAGTGGCTCGTGCCAAGTTTGATGCACTGTATCGTATCGAACGAAAGATGGATGAGTTGCAGTTAGACGAAGACCAACGTTTTGAATACCGGCAACAGCATGCAATACCAAAGCTGGCTGAATTAAAAAAATGGTTAGATAAGAACGAACCAACAGTAGCCAAAGATTCGCTAACGCACACAGCGATTAAGTATGCCTTGAATCAATGGGAGCATCTTGCTGCTTACTGCGACCACGGTCAACTGAAAATCAGTAACGTGTTGGTTGAGAATGCGATAAGACCTTTTGTGATCGGTCGCAAGGGCTGGCTCTTCGCCGATACCCCGAGGGGTGCTAAAGCCAGCGCGGTGTTTTATACGCTAATCGAAACCGCAAAAGCTAACGACATTGACCCATACAAATATCTGCTGCATCTCTGTAAGCATATTGCCAGTGTTGAGACAGTAGATGATGTTGAAAAGCTGATGCCGTGGAATGTGAAAGATCAGTTAACGAAGTTCGAGTCAATAGCTGCTTGATCTAATTCTGCTTACCCTAATTCCCGAGCGCTTACGATAGCAACAAGAACATGTTCAGATGTGGTAGAAATACTAGTAGCCATGAATGGTTCCTTGATTAGAATTGGTCTCGCAAATCTAATTTAGCCTCTGGGGCTGGTCATGGCTATTATGTTAGTACTACGGTCCTGAGTACATCGCACAGGCACTAATTGATTGGGCTAATGCTCTGAAAATAACGTTACTTTATATCCAGCCGGGAAAGCCAACACAGAATGCGTACATCGAACGATTCAACCGAACGGCTCGACACGAATGGTTAGACATGCATGATTTTGAAAGTGTAGAGCAGGCACAAATACTCGGCA
>JAZGEF010000037.1:0-17460 GCA_036478595.1 Granulosicoccaceae bacterium | reverse complement strand
AACGGTGAAGATTTGTTGCTGACACTCGCTACTATGGGTAATAAATTGTGGCTCCTGATGCAATCGAGCAGATCCTGACCATCGAGCTCAGATGGTTGGGCATCTGAGCTATCCAGAAAGCTTAAATCGAGCACAACAGGCGTATCCTTGAAAAAACTCGGTGCTTGCTGCACTTTGCTCGCTAACTGCTCACTAATGGCGTCGAGATTGGTTGTCTGCAACTTAAGCGACATGAACGTATACATGCCACCTTTTAATTCGACTTCTTTCTGGCTCGACACAATTGGAATCCACGAGGCTGCGAGTTTACGCCGTAGACACAACCACAATTATGGTGGTTTTCACGGGCGTCGTAATAACCACAATTCTAAAGCAATTGACACACAAGCGGCAGATCAAGTTTGACAAACAGTATTCCAGATACTAACGGTGTGACTAGCGGTGATACCAGCGATCGACCACGCAAAATTATCCATGTGGATATGGATGCTTTTTATGCGTCGGTAGAACAACGCGACAATCCTGATTTGCGTGGCAAACCGGTGATTGTTGGCGGGCGCCCAGATGGCCGAGGTGTGGTAGCGGCGTGTAGCTACGAGACGCGAGAGTTTGGTGTGCACTCAGCGATGCCCAGCGCTGAAGCGGTGCGACGATGCCCAGACGCTATCTTTGTCAAATCCAGATTTGAGGTGTACCGGCAGGTGTCACAACAAATTCACAGCGTATTTCGAGAATTCAGTGCGCTGGTTGAGCCGTTGTCACTTGATGAGGCTTACCTAGATGTCACCAACACTGAGCTATTTGGTGGATCGGCTGTGCGACTTGCCAAAGAAATCAAATTAATGATTCTGCAACAAACCGGCTTGGTTGCATCAGCAGGTGTGTCGTACAACAAATTTCTCGCCAAGGTTGCATCAGACTTTGACAAACCCGATGGCTTGTATTGCATCCTGCCCGAAAACGGCGAGCGCTTTGTTGCAGACTTACCCATTGGTCGTTTTTACGGCGTAGGTGCTGCAACCGAGGCGCGCATGCACGAGCTTGGCATACATAACGGCGCCGACTTACGGCACTGGCGCCTCTGCGACTTAGAGCAGCACTTCGGCAAGAGTGCGCAGTACTATTTTAATGTGGCACGCGGCATGGATTATCGTGAAGTACGTTCATCACGCACACGAAAATCGATTGGCTCCGAAACAACGTTTTTAAGCAATCTGACTAAAATCGATGACATGCTTGAGCATCTTGAAACGCTCTGCGAGAAGATATTTTTTAAGCTTGGTGAACGCGATTTACTCTGCACCACGGTGTCGATAAAGGTGCGGTTCGCAAATTTTGAGACACTAACGCGAGCACACAGCATTCAAACGGGAATAGGCACCGTTGATCAAGCCACCCGGATGTTGCCATTTTTACTAAGTAAAGCGCTAGCTGGGCAGCAGCACGTCTCAGTGCGACTGCTGGGGGTATCAGTATCAGGCTTACAGGATGCGTCTAGTGTTCAATACAGGCAACTCGAGCTAGGCTTCTAAGTCGCTTGCTTACCCAATCTAAGCGCCCAATCGATTCGACCATTTAGGCGCCCAATAGCACGTCCGGAAACGTTGTCACTGGCATCGGTTTGCACAAAAAATACCCTTGTGCACGATGACAACCCAATTTTTTTACCATATCAAATTGCTGTTGATCCTCAATACCTTCAGCTACCACCTCGGCACCGATGCTCTTGGCGATATCCACGATGGCTTTTATGATGTCTCGGCTACTTTGGCTTGTGGCTACATCCATGACAAAAGCACGGTCAATTTTAACTTCGCTTATGGGGTAGTCACGCAGCTCCAGCAACGATGAATAACCGACACCGAAATCATCGATAGCGATGTTAGTGCCTAATGCGGTTAGATCGTGCAATATCTTGTGCATCGATTCGGAATCTCGAAACAAGGCCGTTTCGGTAATCTCCAAACACAAACGCGAGGGATCAAAACCGGTCGTGTCGAGCACGCGTGCGACATCCTCTACAATGCGACCATTCTCAAATTGCTTACGAGACAAATTCACCGATAACATTTCTGGCGCCATACCGTAACGCGCCAAACCTTGGTAATCCTCAATCGCTTGGTTAAGCACCCAGATACCCAGTTGTGTAATGATCCCGGATTGCTCAGCCACATAAATAAATTCAGCCGGTGAAACTTGACCATGCTCGGGGCTCTTCCAACGCAACAGGGCCTCGGTTCCGCTGGTCATCATTGTGGCAATATCCACTTGCGGCTGGTACTGCAAGCTCAGTTCATTGTTTTTAATCGCCTGCTGCAATCCAATTTCCATTTTATGTCGGCGCTTGGCTGCATGCTGTTGTTCGCTGTTATAAACCACCAGGGTGTTGTTACCCAGTTGTTTGGCATGTGCGCAAGCACTATCAGCACATTCGAGTAACTTTGAAACCGTATTACCATGCTCAGGCGCAAATGCAATACCGACACTGGCGCGCGCGGGTACATTCATGGCCTTAACATTAAGGCCATGCCGCAAGGTGGTTAAAAAACGCGTAACGCAGCGCTCGATGTCGATTCGCCCATCGTTATCAAATTCAATAAGCACCGCAAATTCATCACCCGCTGTGCGCGCGATTAACGCATCATCTGCCATGCAATGTTGCAAACAAATACCCGTTTGTTTGAGTAATTCATCACCAGCTTCACGACCGTAGGAATCATTAATTTGGCGAAAACTTCGCAGATCCACAATGATCAGCGCCAACTCGTCTTTGGTGCGGCTACACCGCTGCGCCAACTCGTTAAGCAATCGAGTGCGGTTTGGCAGAGCGGTTAAGGGATCGCTCAATCGGGTGCCGTGAGGGCGCTGAGCACCGTACACGGTGATCGCTGTGCCGCCATCGTCAGTTGGGCGTTCTTTAACCAGTAGGGATTTCGGCCCGTAACTAGGCACCTCAAAACTGATGGTGGAATCTGGGTCGTGCAAATGGTTGCGTGCATCATTTCGTGCGCGCTCAATCGCGATATTGTCCGGTGATAACTGAGCATACAGATCGCTGGTAGTGATGTTCTCCAACTCATCAGCGCTAGTTTCGAGTGGCAACAGTTTCAGCAGCTTAGTGTTGATCGCTGTTAGTTGGCCCTTAGCATCAAACAGCGCAATAGCATCCGGCAGGCGTTCAAGTATGCCCGGCGGTTGGCGCTGACGCTTTGATCGTACAGTTTTAAATGCTATCCAGGACAACAGCACTAGCCCGGATACGCTCAGTATGCCCGCTAGCACGGGTTGCGCTTGCTTAAAGCTTACAAGGATATCCCCAATCCAGTGAGACCCGCCGATGATTGACAGCTCTGCCGACGCTTGCGCTGGCCGCAACATTAGTAAGCACAATGACGCGATGCTCAGATGACGCTTTGTTGCTTTCTTGGGATGGCGCACAAGGCTCTCGACCCACAACATCACGCTGCAAGCTTTTTATTAATAGACCAGTAAAAAATAGCAGATAGATTTGATAACTAAAGGAGTTTATTAAAAAATTGGGAAAGGATTACCGTGATATTTGCTACACGCGAGGTCAAGGCCACCGCTTTAAAGACAAAACCGCGCCGCTAAATAGCGGCACGGTCGATACATAATTTACACAGCTTCGTCGGAACCTGAAGTAGTAATGTTGTAAAGCAACGCACCTAAAACAGCGCCGGCAATCGGCGCAGCCCAGAAAACCCACAATTGAGAAATCGCAGTTGCATCCATTGAGATAATCGCTGGGCCAGTACTTCTAGCCGGCTTAACTGAGGTGTTAGATACCGGGATAGAGATCAGGTGAATCAAAGTCAATCGCGGAAAAACGACCACCTACCATCAAGCCAACTGATACAGCAGGGTTAAAGTGGCCACCCGAGATGTGTCCAACCGCGTAGGCCATTGCATGAGAATGCATAACAAACTTCTTGCAGAATTTATCGGAACATTCTGGTTGGTGTTGGGTGGTTGCGGTAGCGCGATGCTTGCGGCAACGTTCGCTAGCGCGGATAACATCAATATTGGCCTTGTCGGCGTATCACTAGCTTTTGGTTTGACCGTTTTAACAATAAAAATCCTGTTTTAGAAAAATTAGGCCAACTACATTGCTGGCGGCTCCCTAAGTTTAATGGCTACTAGGAAATCACGTTGTAAAACGGCGTTAACAAAAAGCGCCATGAACGTAAAATTTTTGACACAAGCGACTGCTTATCAGCGATCCGACAACGGTTAACAAACGTATACAAAACATGATCGGTATCTAACTACACGACGGAATGCTAAGTGTCTTCATTAGCTAATACAACCGTTAACTTATCACTTAACCGTGCAGCTTCACCGGTTAACTGCCATTCGTAAATAGCGGTATAGGCCAACACAGCTCGCACATATCGACGAGTTTCGGTGTAGGGGATAGCATCGATCCAAATATCAGCGGTCATATCTTTATCCGGTAACCACTTACTCACCCGGCGCGGCCCAGCATTGTAACTGGCAGTGGCCAGCACTATATGATTGTCGAACTTATCTAAGACATGCCGCAAGTAATGCGACCCCAAACCAATGTTGGTTTCTGGATCCGTTAAATCGCCTTTCCAATTGCTGTCACCTTGTAGCTTGGCAACATATTTTGCAGTATTAGGCATCAGCTGCATCAGCCCTCGTGCGCCAGCACCTGATTGCACATCTGCAATGTATGCACTTTCGCGACGCATAACACCAAACACCCAGGCAGGGTCAATACTGTTATCAGCAGAGGCTTGGGCCACCATCGACCGATACAACACTGGAAACCGCACACTCAAAGCGCGCTTTTGCTCAGCTTTGCCTGCAGCAAAAATTGCCCGATCATGTAAGCGCCATTCAAACGCGATTTTTGCCAAAGCAGCAAACTCTTCAGTGCCGCTTTCACTGAGCACTGAATTCCATTCACGACGCCCTTCCCATCCCACCTTCACTCGATGATACTCGCGAGCTCTAAGTAACGCTGGCAGTGTTCTAAGCCTATCGACTATTGCTGCATCTGCTGATACGGGCTCGTCGCGTAATGTATAGGCCTTACCTAATTTGTCAGCTGATAAAAAACCATGGTAGCTCTGTAGCTCAGCTAGTTCTTGATAGATCTTGTTGGCATGATCCGCATGACCAGCCTCCTCTAAGGCTCGCGCTTCCCAGTAGGCCCAGTGATCTTCAATTTGCTCATCTTTTGGTAACCGTTTAATACTGCGAATAACCTCCGGCCAGTTTTGCGCTAACAAGGCTGTACGTACGCGCCATTCTTTAAGCTCAAGATCACCGTCTTTTGCAGTAAAGGTATTAAGTAACTCGTTAGCTTCTGGCAGCCGTCGGTACGCTGCACGCATAGCCAGTGCACGCGTAGTATCGTAATACCGATCTTTTCCAAATTTGTACTTATCTCTAACGCTCAACCAACGCCGTGTGGCTTTAACAGGCTCTTGCCTAGACCAAGCCATAACAAGGTCTGAGACGACTCGACGATTAAACTGCGTATCGGCACTGAGGCTATCGTTAGCTAGAAATTTTGCCGGTGATTCCACCGCTCCAAGCCAATCGTTAACTCGTTTGCGATCACTTTTGCTGAGATAGTGCAGCATCGACTCGGCATAGTCTGGCTTGTCCTCTTCCATCGCCGCGAAGATTCGCTCCCAAATAGCTTTGATCGGGGGCGTATTTTTGGCTTCAACTTCATCTACCAGGCCTCTACACACCTTGGCAGCCGGAGCAGGCTTGATCCACAGGGCTAGCAAATCAGGCGTGTCAAAGTTAATGGTTTGACCGGTTTCGTGTTGCGCTCGCAATCGACCACAGGGCATTTTGGCGGCATAGCCCGATTGGCTAACACCCAAAAACAGCGTCCACTGCCCGGTGTCGAGCAACCGCTGCTGCAGTGAACGAGTGAGCTTTGCGGTTAACGCCTTGTCGCCAGAATCTTGCTCAAACTGGTTGAGCTTACTGACGAAGCTTTTTCCGGGTTTGCTTGTGCGAAGTTGGTGCTGCAGCCCTTCATACTCGAGAAACGGATGCAAAATATATTGATCAAGCGTGACAGATAGTGCGTAAAAGGTATCGTATTGCCCATTCGCTAGCGCCTCGCGCGCCTGCATAAACCGAGCTTGTTCGGGTGTTGGCGCAAGCGGTTCTTGCGCGTAAGCTGGTACCTGAGCGCAGCACAAGGCCAGCACACACACAGCTGATTGGAATCTGCTCATTTTTGACTCAACTCTCACCCCCGTCATTCAGATAGCAGCCCATCAGGAAAAACGGATACACTTATCGTTATGACATAAACAATAGTACATCGCGAAAAAAATGCCAGAAAAATCAACCCCAGCTACAGAACACGTTAACGTATCAGGCTATCGCTTTGTACACCTTGACGACCTACCAACATTACAAGCCGACATGCGAGAAGGGCTGCGCGACACTGGTGTCTTGGGCACCATACTCCTTGCCGAAGAGGGTATCAATGTAGCCTTAGCTGGCACAGCTCAGCAAATCATCGACGCTAGAAACTGGTTTGGCACACGGCCCGAGCTCAACGATTTGTGGTTAAAAGAAAGTTACTCGCAAATGCTGCCATTTGCGAAGCTAAAAGTGCGAGTACGGCCCGAGATCATCACTTTCTTAGCACCAGAACAACGTAACAACACACCGCCCTGGGAGGTTCACGAAGCCCCTGCTATGCCACCAGAACAATTGTTACAACATATACAAAACCGGGACGATATAACGTTGCTTGATACGCGCAATAAGTACGAAGTCGCCTCAGGCACCTTCGAGGGTGCAAGGCATCTTGATATCGACCACTTTCGTGATTTTCCAGATGCCGTTGCTAAGGCAATAGAATCAGGCGAACTCGATCTAAAAAAACCAGTGGTCACTTTTTGTACTGGCGGTATCCGTTGCGAGAAGGCAGCGCCCTATTTAATCGAGCAAGGTTTTAATGAGGTGTACCAAATTGATGGCGGCATTATCAATTACTTTGAAAAATGCGACGGAAAACATTGGAATGGTGATTGTTTTGTGTTTGATGACCGAATCGAAATCAACACAAAGCTTGAACCCACCGACGTCACTATTTGCAGAGCTTGCCATACTGCTGTTGCCGAAGGCGAGTACTGTGTTTGCGAAAACCCAGGTGACTACGAGTCTTTGAAAGCGCTGGAAATGGTGTAGCTTGTGCTTTGTTTGATTTTTTTGTAGTTACCAAACACTTCGTTAAACGAGCGTTTGATAAATTGGCGTAAGCCGTTAATCGTCACCACAACGATTCTGCCACCAGGTTGCAAACGATCATAAGCATCGCAAAACGAAATATAAAACAGCTCGTTGCCAACTTTGGCAGGCAAGTTGGACACCATTAATGTGAGCGGCAAATCCGCTGGCACGTTACTTAAGGCATCACTTGTGTATATTTTCGTATTGCCGATATCGTTAAGGGCTGCGTTTTTTTGAGCATACTCAATGGCCAAATAATCTCGATCAACCATATGCACCTGAGCATCTGGCTTCGCCTTGGCAATGGCCAAACCCAAAGCGCCGTACCCACACCCCATATCCAACACCACTTCGCCACTGTTCAGCTCCAGCAGTGAGAGCAGCAAGCTGCTACCTTCATCTATCTGTCTGGGCGAGAATAGCCCCCACGTGGTGTTGAACCGCAGTTGATTCCCGTGTAATTGGGTTTCAAATTGCTGCTCTTGCCGCAAATGACCAAGGCCTAATGTGCTAAGTCGATTTTTAGATGTCATGCCGGTATTTTGGAGTGTTGCTACCTGGCTCGCAAGCCAATTTACACAGCCTTGCATGAATATTCGCCGCTCGGTGGTTAGTTCTCTGAAAATTCGCTCATTATTCGATAACCTTGATGCATTCTTTATTGTTGGAGCATTTCGATGCGCTTTATTATGCTGGGCGGGCCTGGAGCGGGAAAGGGCACGCAATCCACGTTTCTAACCGAACACTACTCGATACCGCAAATTTCGACAGGCGACATGTTACGTGCTGCCATTGCCGAGCAGACGCCTATAGGTGTCGAGGCGAAGAAACTGATGGATAAGGGCAACCTGGTGCCTGACGACGTGATTACCAAATTGGTGCGTGAGCGCATCAAACAAGACGATTGCGCAAACGGTTTTTTACTCGATGGCTTTCCACGCACTATCGCCCAAGCGGATGCACTTAAATCGCAACGCGTTAGACTAGATGCCGTGGTTGAAATTGATGTGGACCATGAAGTGATTATCGAGCGCATCAGTGGCAGACGTGTACACGAAGCGTCAGGGCGCGTTTATCACGTTAGCCACAACCCTCCAACAGTGGCTGGCATCGATGACGATACCGGCGAGCCATTAGTGCAGCGTGATGACGATCAAGAAGACACAGTACGCCATCGTTTAAAGGTATACGCAGAGAAGACTGCGCCACTAATTGATTATTTCAAGGATTGGGAAAAGAACAATCCTGACACCGCACCGCGTTATGTAAAGGTGGATGGCATTGGTGAGCTTAACGAAGTGCGTGATCGTATTTTTGCTGGCTTGGCAGGAATCGAAGGCTAAGCCTACATCGCCGGTGGCTTCGCGCCACCGGTTTTGAGAAAACTACAAATGCCTTTTAAGCGCTTGCAGCGACGCCTCAGGCTGTTCCGCCATCATCATATGGCCGCAATCCGGTATTAGCTCAAGCCTTGCATCCAAGCGCGCATGCAACGTTGCTGCAGGCTCACGAGGTATCGGTGTCATTCGATCTGAATCACCTGCTATCACCACTATATCCATTTGCCCTTTTACCGACGCAATCGCATCCTCTCCACCTTGGTAGTTATTGCAAGCTAATAATGCTGTAAACAACACGCCAGGTTTTGCCTGTGCAAGTAGAACCTCAGCGCTGTTGTATACACTGATGCCCGCTACCGGGTTACCTCCCAGCATTGACACATAGGCGTGACTGAAAAAACAAATCATATCAATGGCAGCTTCATCATTTGCTTCTGCAGCATCCAATAACGGCTTACCTACCGGCATGGGGTAACCACTTGCCATCATCACAAGGCGCGATGTTTGCCTTGGTCGATCCGCAGCGGCTTGCAAGGTGACCAGGGATCCCATGCTATGGCCACATAACGTGACGTCATCAAGTGTAAGCTCCGTTCGTTGCGCGAGTTCATCAAGCAAGCTCCATAACCAGGTAGCATTTGCGCCTATGGTTGTGAGTGCGCTACCGCCGGAGTTACCATGACCAGACATGTCGGCCAACACGACGTTGTAACCGTGCCGTGCAAAGTAACGCCCTAGCAGCACCCATACGGTGCGATCCATGCCCGCACCATGCAGCATCACCAATGTTGGGGTATCCGCTTTCCACTGCACGCCACCTTGACCAACGAATACTGATTGGCCGTCTATGTCGATGTTCATGCGCACACCTTTTGTGCTTGACGCAGCGCTTGCTTAAGATCGCTAGTGAGATCATTGATATCTTCAAGACCGACAGACAATCTAACCAAACCCGGCGCGATGCCTGCATCTAGCAAAGCTTGGTCATCCATTCGAGAGTGGGTAGTACTGGCTGGATGAATCACTAATGATTTAGCGTCGCCTACATTGGCTAGGTGTGAAAACAAATTAAGGCTTTCGATAAATCGGCTACCTGCAGGCCTACCACCTGCTAATTCAAAACTAAAAACAGCTCCGCAACCATCTGGTAATAGCGTGTTGGCCAACTGATGATCAGGATGCGTAGCCAAGTGCGGATGATGGACAACCACTACCGCATCATGTTGATCCAACACTTCAACTAATTGATTGGTATTTTCAACATGCCGTTGCATGCGCATAGGTAGCGTTTCCAAACCTTGCAGTAAATGAAATGCGTTGCCTGGCGACAAGCCTGCGCCGAAATCGCGCAAGCCTTCTTTACGCGCACGCATGATGTAGGCAGCGGGGCCAAATTCTTCAACGAAGTTCATATTATGAAACCCAGCATAGGGTTCAGAGAGCTCAGGAAACTTGCCACTGGCACACCAATCAAAACGGCCACTATCAACTAATACGCCGCCTATCGCCACACCATGACCACCCATAAACTTAGTCAAAGAATGCATCACGATGTCGGCACCTAAATCGAACGGTTTTTGTAACACAGGAGACGTTAGGGTTGCATCGATCATTAACGGGATACCAGCATCGTGGGCGATGGCAGACACTGCTGGAATATCCAACACTTCACAGCGTGGGTTGGCGATGCCTTCAGCAAATAACAATCGTGTATTGGGCTTAATGGCACTAGCAAATGCTGCTGGGTCACGCGGATCAACGAAGGTTGTTTCTATGCCAAACCGTTTCAGTGTATAGCAAAGCAGATTATGCGTACCACCGTAAAGTGAGCGCGATGACACTATGTGCGCTCCTGCTCCGACTATGGTTGCAATGCCCAAATGAATAGCAGCCATGCCGCTAGCCGTGCAAACGGCACCCACCCCACCTTCAAGTGCCGCAACGCGCTCTTCAAGCACTGCCACGGTGGGATTTGATATACGCGAGTAAACATGGCCGGCTCTAGCCACATCAAATAATGATGAAGCCTTGTCGGTGTCGTTAAATACAAACGAGGTAGTTTGATAGATGGGTGTTGCCCGCGCTCCTGTTGTCGCATCCAGGCGTTGCCCGGCGTGCAGGGCAAGCGTTTCGATGCCCGGTTTATATTGCTTGCTCACACTGCGCCTCTTTTTCGAATTTAATCGGAGTTAAGCCATGCCGCTAGGCATACTGCTAAGTGATGCCGAATTCTTCTTCTCTTGCTCGTTTTACCACATCGTAGTGCTCAGCAAGTAAATCACTTTTATACACCACACCGAGCAGTATCGGGGCTGACGTATCAGACTGCTCAACGATGGGTAAATATTCAGAATCGTTCTCAGCCATGGTTTGCAGCGCAGCCACTATATTAGTACTCGCTCTGACGGCAAATTCAGCTGAATGGGCCACAGCCGATGCCGGATGATCCAAGCCCGTGTCATTGGTATGCGCAACTAGCTCCAGCGCGCTGACACTACCATGAAAGTGGCCCCCTTCATCAACCAACATGGCCACTCTCTGGCGCTCACGCCCGAGCCTAGATTCGAGTTCAGCAACGCTGGCATCTTGCGACACACGCGTGAATCGCTGATTAAGTAAATGCTCAACCCGGTGCGTCATCAATAAACTGATATCTCGCCCCGCCGCGATATTGATATTACGCTGTGCCAACTGCCAGCGAAAAAACGATCCATGACCGATTAATTGCATAACGGAACTGGCAAAGGCCGCGGCCGTCATAACACCCAACGTGATTTCATAGTTACGCGTGAGTTCAAACACAATGAGTATCGTTGATATAGGCGCACCCAATAGAGCCGATGCTACCGCGGCTGTACCCACTACGGCATAGGCACCTTGATCAGTTGCGGGTAGTCCAAGTGCTGTAACTATCAACCAAAAACAGCCACCTAACATAGCGCCAATATAAACAGCTGGGCTAAACACACCTCCAGCAAAACCACTTCCAATGGCCAAGGCGACAGTGAGTAGTTTGAATATTAACAAAGAGATTAATAAGGAGGTTACCAACTGTCCTTGCATAGCATCGAGTATCGCAGCCGTGCCGATGTTCATGATTGCGGGTAACTTTATTGCTATCAAACCAATAATGAAACCAGCAATAGCAGGCCTAATCCACGCAGAGCACGGCACTTTTAACCAAGATTCTTGCGTTACACCAACAAGAAATATTAGTAACCAGGACACACCAGCACCGGCTATGCCTAACAATGCGAAAAGCGGAAGCTCCCAAAGGCTATTTAGCTGATAGACCGGTATAGAGACTAACGGCTGCCCTTCAAGAAATGCATCACGAACCACTACCGCTACCATGGCAGCGATAACGATCGGCGCAAACACACGCAATGTGTAATAGCCAACAATGACTTCCAGCGCGAAGATAACGGCAGCGATGGGTGCATCAAACGAAACCGTTACCGCTGCCGCGGCACCACAACCCAAAAGGGCAAGTGATTGTCTGCGGTCGAGGCTAAGTTTTTCAGCGATCCAAGCGCTTAAGGATGCACCAATATGTACCGCCGGCCCTTCACGCCCAAGTGGCGCACCTACACCCAATGAGCACGCCGCTGCAAACGCCGCTGCAATTCCTGAGCGAACTTGCATGCGCGCGCTGTTTAATGCACAGGCTTCCATAACATCGGCGATACCATGATAACGACCACCTGGCAATTGTTGGACAATAATACCGACGAGCAAACCACCCACCGTAGGCACTAACAACGTTTGCCACCATGGTGTGGCGGCCACTATATCCGCAAAACGAAACTCGGATGCATCACCAAAGCCCAACCATTGCACCAGCAGGATTAGATTGATCAGTCCAACAATTGCCAAGGCAACCACACCACCGATGATCGCAGCTAACGAGAATATTAGCGCTCGATTAACAGTGGGTATCTGCAGGAAGGGCTGTAGGTTCATGGCAGAGGCGAGATGCAGTAATTAGTGCGCACTCTGTACGTAACCTAAACCTTGCGTTGTAATTAGTTGGCCGAGTTGCGGCACAGCAGCCATCGTTAAAAGGCCCGCGCCGCGTATATGGCCAGGTAATTTCGAATAACCTCGAAAACCACGTGCCAATACATCTGTTAGTTTTACGATGCGATTTTGATCTGACTCGCGCAAATTGACAAAGCCTGCCAATAGGGTTGCATTGCCTGGGTCGGCCACATCTGCCGTACCCAATGTATTTAACAAACCGGCAACATCACGAATAGCCAAGTTATACCCCTGCCCAGCAACTGGATGCACAAGCCGCATCGCATTACCCAGTAGCAGCAAGCGGTCGCGCTGCTGTACCTGAGCCTCTATTCGAGTAAGCGGAAATATCGATCGCCTGCCAACTTGTTTAAACGTACCCAAACGATGTCCAAACTCACTTTGTAGTGTTGCGAGAAACTCATCAGGCTGCATTGCAGTGAATCGTTTCTGATGTTTGGCATCAATGCAGAAAACAAAGGACGCAATATTGCCAGTGCGAGGCAACATCGCCAAAGGGCCGCCAGCAGCAAAACGTTCGTAGGCGACGTTGTTGTGCGGTTGATCCAATTCGACACACCCCAACACTGCACACTGCTCGTAATTGTGATGACGAATGCCAATGCCCACAGCATCTCGCATAGCCGATGCTACTCCATCCACTGCAATTACTAACTTTGCAGTTACGCTATTTTCGCCAGGCTCAGCTTTGTAACCAACCGTTGCACTGTCGATGGAGGCATTGTAGGACATGGCACGCGCACCGGCGATGTGCTGTACAGCACTGTCAGCTAATAGGCTACGCAATGCCACTAAGTACTGCTCGTTATTCACAACAAAACCCAAGGCATCAAGATTATGCTCACCTGCTTGCATTCGCACCGTTCCGAAAAAACCGCGCTGCGATACATGCACTTTTGTTATCGGGCAAGCATCTGCTTTAACTGCTTCCCATAATCCAACCGCATTCAGCAGGCTCACACTGCCAGCCGAAATAGCCGTGCATCGTTGTTCTAAGGATTTTGAGTGCAGAGTTGGTGGGATTGATGTGTCTGCCGCATCAAGCAGCGTTACCTTCCAGCCTTGCTGAGCTAACAGTAACGCCAATGGCGTACCGACCATGCCACCACCAACGATGATGATGTCGGTTTCACAGTCAGTGTCTGGCGATGACTCAACCATTAGCCATCAAGGTTTGAATTTCATCAATCTGCTTTGGCACATCATTCGATAAAACATCGCAACCGTCTTTAGTCACCACCACATCATCTTCTATTCGAATGCCGATGTTTCTATAGCGTTTGGGTATGGACTTATGGTTACCTAAATACAAGCCTGGCTCTACGGTGAGCACCATGCCAGGCTCGAGTAAACGCCAACTGGTATCAACTCGGTATTCGCCAACATCATGCACATCCGAGCCTAACCAATGACCAGTACGATGCATGTAGTAGGGACGATAGGCTTGATCTTTGATCAGTTTTTTGACCGTACCTTTCAAAATACCGAGCTCGCGCAAACCTTGGGTGAGCACTTTCACGGCCGCATCGTGAGAATCATTCCAATGATTACCAGGCTTAACCGCAGCGATGCCAGCTAAATTGGCTTTGAGCACAATGTTATAGACATCAGCCTGAGCTTTACTGAACTTGCCATTAACGGGAAACGTTCGGGTGATATCGCCGGCGTAACACTGGTGTTCTGCTCCGGTGTCAATCAGCACTAAATCACCACCGGTGAGTGTGCTGTTATTTTCGGTGTAGTGCAGTATGCAACCGTTTTCACCACTACCAACAATCGGTAAAAATGCGTGGCAAGCACCTGATCGTGTGTATTCGTTTATTAAGCAGGCTTCTAATTCGTACTCCATCATGCCGGCTTGGCATTCGCGCATTGCCGTTCTCAAGCCTGCTGCTGTAATTTTTGCAGCTTTTCGCATCAGGGCTATTTCACTGCGGCTTTTGTGTACGCGCATTTCGTGCAAGTGATAGTCCAACGATATGAATGAGTCCGGATCGTCACCTGCGCTGCGTGTTGATCGCGCGTGTTGCAACCAACCTAACAGTTGCGCATCGAAGGCTTGATCTTTGCCAAGGGTGTGGTATACGTGTTTACGACCTTCCATCAGTCCTGGCAGGATGTCATCGATGTCGGCTATGGGAAACGCATCATCAGCACCCAAGGCATCTGGTGCCGCCTCTATGCCTAAACGTCGTCCGTGCCAAGTTTCTTGTAGCGGGTCTTTTTCGCGACAAAACATAATAAATTCACCCGCCTTTCGGCCAGGTATCAGCACCATCAAGGATTCAGGCTCATCAAATCCACTAAGATAGTAAAAATTGCTGTCTTGTCGAAAGGCGTAATCAGAATCACGATTACGCGTAGCAACTGGGCTTGCTGACAAAATTGCAATTGCGCCATCACCCATGACACGCATCAGCGATCGGCGACGTCTTTTGAGCTCCGCTGCCTGAACCTTAGTGAACACAACTTTAGTGAACACAGCTAATGAACCTTATTTGCAGTGGGTGAAGCATTAATTGAGCGGGCAACTGGTTGATGTTCTTCGTGTACCAGTAAAACGCCCATGCGGACGTATTCAGAGATTTCTACAAATGCATTTTCATCGGCCTGATCCCCCTTTGCAGGATCAGCCCCTTCAATGGCTTGAATGTCTTGAAGAAACTCGCGGGTGTCTTCGGGTAATTTCTGATTGCGCTTACCTGCCATACCGATACCAAATCCATAGTTGTAGCCTGCACAAAAATCGGCCAAGGCATTTTGACGCTCCATAAAACTAACGCTGTCAGCAGGCAAGAATAGTTGAAAACTCAATTCAGGATCGTTCATGAATTGGACAGATTCTGAGAACCAGTCGTCAAGTTCTTTGAGCTCGCGGGCGTTGCCAGCAACGGATTCAGGCGATGCACCTGCAATATCAAGCAGTTCGGTGAACCAGTGTTTTTTGGCAACACCTGAAGGCATAGTGCACAGCAGGCCTACCAGAATGCCGTGTGACTCTGCCGCGGAGATGGTGACTGCCAGATTCAACAGCCCTGTCGAAATGTTTTCGTATCGTGAACTCACTTAAAGCACTTGCCAGTTTAGCGGCCCTTGAGTATACAATGCGCTGTCTTTCCACGCAGGATCAAGCATGTCTCAACCAGAGCTCAATCAATGCCTCAGCGACATCGAAGCCAAGCTAAAAGATGTCATTAGCCTGTGTGAACGACTGCGTCTCGAAAATACTTCACTGCTGGATCAACAAAATAGTCTTGTCGAAGAACGGGCTCGCCTAATTGAGAAAAATGAACAGGCACGCTCAAAGGTGGAGCAAATGATAATGCGACTTAAGTCTCTGGAGGCCAGTCAATGAATAAAGCCAATACAGTAAAGCTACGCATACTTGACAAAGAGGTTCAGTTGTCGTGCGCACCTGGCGAAGAAGATGCACTGGCAGATGCAGCAGCACTGGTTGACAAATCAATGCGTGAATTGCGATTGAGAAACAATTCATCAAGCACAGAGAAGCTAGCAATCGTTACTGCGATCAACACAGCTTACTCATTGTTGTCCGAACGCAGTGGCACACAAGGTGACGATCACCTCTCAGAACGCTTACAAACTATCAACAAAAAGCTTGATAGTTTGTTACACGAAGACGTGTAAATAATCAATTAACCAATCAGACCATCTTTAAAACAAAAATAATCACAAACACGTAACCATTTTTGCGTAACCGTCTTTTGTAACTATTAGATATTCACAGCAACCGGATGTTCATGCTAGGCTAAGTGTGTATCTTCTGCGGTGTTTGTTCTTCGGCTGGGTATATCCCTTGAGCCTAATTTCTCACCCCGGGAACCGTGCCGGTGGTTGCTGTTGTGCATGTCCGCTACGGCGGAAAGCCTGAGGCGATTCCGGATGTTCCCACCTGAACCGATTGGTTCAAGGTAGCACACCAAAAACGGCATCGTGGTTGATACACTTTTTTGCGTAACACACTTTACTCATGAACAACACAACCCAACGCGACGAACTACGCCGCGCTAAACAAGCACAACGTCTTGAACTATCGCCAGAACAACTCAACACTGCGGCAAACAATCTTCAAGCGCTGTGTACGCCCTTTATAGGCGACAAACTGCGCATAGCAGGGTATCAAGCCGTTCGCGGTGAAATATCTGTAGACGCCTTACTACAAAGCGCACGCGCTAAAGGCGCTGTTACAACACTCCCAATTGTTAACGATGAAACTCTACTATTTGCGCCGTTTACTGATAAAACAGCGATGTTAAAAAAACGTTTCGGATTACTTGAACCAGACGTACCCGTTACAACTTATTTAAAACCCGAAGAGTTAGATTGCATTTTGATGCCACTGGTTGCATTTGATGACGCAGCTAATCGTATGGGTATGGGCGGAGGGTTCTACGACAAAAGTTTTGCATTCAGACATGAAGGCGCTACACAGCCTTTATTGATAGGCGTTGCTCACGAATGCCAAAAATCAGAGACTGTGTTTCATGAATGGTGGGATGTGCCATTGGATATGGTTATTACCGATAAAAACGTTTACCCACACAAACCTTGAGCTCTCATCGCGCTCCCGGCATTCACCGACAACTCTGACTCGCCAATTGCAACGACAAATTCAGCTACGATTGCAACTATAAATCGAATTCGTGATGTCGATATATTACTGGTATTTCATACAGTTTTATCTTGCCCACGAGCCGCTCTCTTGATATAATCAAATCATCAAAAGGAGTGCAGATTCATGGATGATTCAACCAACCTTTCCCACAGTAATAATCAGCCCAAAACCCCACTTGGCATG
>JAZGEF010000036.1:0-228594 GCA_036478595.1 Granulosicoccaceae bacterium | reverse complement strand
CTCCCAACTCAACTGGATGCTTATACCGATTTCAAAGTTCATCCATGCGGCACAGTGGCTGGCGCCACTGGACTTCCAGCCCTGCAAATCATCGAACCTCACCAATAGCGCCAGAAGATCAGCATGAGTAGAGGTGATCTCTTGTGACAGCGCTTTTAAGCGTTGGCGAATGGACGGTTCATCCTGTGGCAGAGCGCAGCCCTTTGTTGGCTGAGGTGGAGCTTCGATACAGGCCATGGCCAAGCGCACATTGGTGCCGAACTGCTCGCGCTCCGCTGGACCAAACGCGCTCATGCCAAGTGGGGTTTTGGGCTGATTATTACTGTGAGAAAGGTTAGTTGAATCATCCATGAAACTGCACTCCTTTTGATGATTTGATTATATCAAGAGAGCGGTATGCGGGCAAGGTAAAACAGTATATTTTTACAGTATTATTCGGGGATCAGAAAATCAGTGGACGTTGCGCTCGACCACAGTACCTGGTACTGAGAATCGTTTGCGCCAGCTTAATTAACCAGTGCGTTATTTCCACGTGCCAGAAAACATATCTTTGCGCTAATTACTAAATTCGCACCCCGTTTTTAAGATCCATTTAACTTCCTCCATTTCTAAATCGTAGTCGTACCGTGAATCACATCAATCTCTAGCAGAGTCGGCCCTGCCACTGTCAACGCTTCTTTGAGTGTTGTAGCCACTGCACTTTGGCTATCGTCGCAAACAAAATACGGCATCTTGCAGGCAGCCGCGATCAGGCTAAAATCAGGTGGTGTCGGGTCACAACCGATTGGCTCAACGTCAGCATTTTTTAAGAAGTTCTCGATTTCCAAATAACCACAGTTGTTCCACACAATAAATACGATGGCAAGCTTTTCATCCACAGCCGCCATTATTTCAGGCAGGCTAAACTGTGCACCACCATCACCGGTGATACAAATAACAGGCGAATTCGGGTCAGCGATTGCTGCACCAATCGCTGCGGGGATACCATACCCCAGTGCACCGTAGCCAGTAGCGGCATTAAACCAACCGCCTGGCCGGTCGTGATCATAATAGAGGTTGCAGGCATACATCAATTGCGTTGAATCGCCAACAATTATAGAGTTGGGTGCGGTATCGCGCATAACGCCAAGCAGATCTGATTGCTTACGATAGGCTTCGCCGATTTCTTCAAATGCCGCCGTATTGGTTGAACCTGCACGTGTTGCCCCCACTTTGTTTTGCTGAGGACTAGTGTTCAGCACTTCGTTTAACGCTGCAAGCGCGTCACCTGCATCAGCATGGATCTTCAACACTGCATCCTGCCGAACAAGTTGCTCTGAACAGATATCGACCCTAATCAAATTATTCATAACCGGCATATGACCAAGATCGTACATATCATAGTCCGTACGGCCCAGCTCTGTACCAATGGCCAGAACCACATCAGCATCACTAATCATATTACGCACTGAGCCTAAGCTGGCACTGGCGGGTACAACAAGCTCGTGCTTGTGCATTAATCCACGCGCATTGGTGGTCAACACAACGGGCGCATCAAGCTTAGTGGCCAATGCTTGAAGCATTGCGTTGTGCCGTTTCACACCGCCACCAGCAAGAATAACCGGCTTAGCCGCTGTCGTTAACATTTCACTCGCCCGCTCGATGACATCATTTGCAGGCGCAGCTAATGTGGAGGCAGGATTTGGAGCTGCAACGGCAGTAGCAGTCTCCCGCGCTACATCCAATGGCAACTCAATATGAGCAGGCCCTGGGCGCTCACTGGAAAATTGATTAAACACTCTATCCATTGCAGGTGTTAAATCAGCTTCAGATTCGATGCGAATGGATGTGGCAATGGTTGCAATCGTTGCTTGTTGATTTGGCAGTTCATGTAGGAAACCTAAGCCTTTGCCTAAACTAGCTTTTGTATTGACGCTAGAAATCACTAACATCGGAATGCTATCAGCACGTGCCTGCGCCATAGCAGTAAGGGCATTGGTCATACCCGGGCCCGTAATCAGCAGCGCAACACCAGGCTTACCGGTAACTCGCGCATAACCATCGGCCATAAACGCCGCACCTTGTTCGTGCCGAGGGGTAACGTGCCTTACGCCACTACTTTGAACACCGCGATACAACTCCAGCGTATGAACACCTGGGATACCAAAAACAACCTCAACGTCTCTCATTACGAGGTGTTCTATCAATGCTTCGGCAAGGTTGCTCATGGGTGTTGTCGTGTTAAGGCAATCGTAAGGATAATTCTATCACGCGGGTATTGAAGCCAAGCTACAAGCTCGCCAATCTGTTGCAAACCATTGGCTTAACAGATACCCTAATTTATATCATTTACAGCCTCAGAGGCACTCATGAGCAAAGAACGATTCGAACTCGGTTTACAACAACGCAAAGCCACCTTAGGTGCAGAGTACGTTGAGAAAAACCTCGCCGCCGCTGACGACTTCACACGCCCATTCCAAGAAGCCATGACTGAATGGTGCTGGGGGTTTGGCTGGGGCGATGATGCCATTGACGCCAAGACGCGATCAATGATGAACCTTTCAATGCTCGGCGCCTTAGGCAAGATGCACGAATGGGAAATTCATTGCCGAGGTGCAATTACCAATGGTGTGAGTGCTGAAGAGATCCGTGCGATCATTCATGTCATCGGGATCTACTGCGGCGTGCCGCAAAGCCTAGAGTGCTTTCGCGTTGCGCGAAAAATATTAGAAGAAAAAGATCTCATTTAACCAAGTTAAAACAACCAAGTCATAGTAACCAAGTCATGCGATGCTAGATAACCGTAAAGCTCACAACGCAAACTGTCACTGTGGCGCAGTAATATTTTCCGTACGATTGAGTGGTGAATTCAATTCCATCCGCCGTTGCACATGCTCTTATTGCAGAATGCGCGGGGCCATTGCGGTGTCCGCGCAACTTGCCGATATCGAAATCACACAGGGTCAAGATCAACTAAAGGAATATCAATTTAACACCGGCGCTGCCAAGCACTACTTCTGTAGCAACTGCGGCATTTACACACATCATCAGCGCCGATCTAACCCCGAGCAATACGGTGTTAATGTTGCGTGCATTGAAAGCGTAAGCCCATTCGATTTTGAAAAGGTAGTCGTATTCGACGGCGTTAATCACCCAAGCGATAATATAACCGGTCCATCAATCGCTGGTGTGCTGCGCTATGTTAAATCAACCCAATGATCGAGTTGCTGTTGCCAAACAATGGGTGGCAATATCCTAGTCAACCGTAACGCCATTCCAAGTACACCAGTAACACTATCGAAGCTCGATCGCCAGCTTCACAAGCTTCGCCATTTTTTCCAAATCTTTGGCTTTTTTAAACCCCATCACAATCCAGCGAGAATTGAGCGATCGATCAGGATGGCTTTTTGTGCCTTCGGCTTTGGTGAGTTTTTCGCGTTTGATGATGGCCGGAGACAAACGAATATCTAATTCATTGTTACTGCCTGTTTGAAAATGCGCAACCTCTTTACCTTTGTAGTTCACACCAAGTAGCTCGGTATTTTTCCACCGTTCCACACTCACATTGGGCATTGCTGTGAATATCTCTATGAGTTGTTCTTTCAATTTAGGCATTTTCCGATCTACCCCTTGAGCACTGTTGCTTTTTGATTAATTCTTAATCTTTTGAATACGGCTTATGCTTCACGCCCACAAGCTCTCAAGAATCGTTTGATCGTTTCTTCCATACCATAAATTAACGCATCCGCCGTAAGCCCATGCCCGATGGACACCTCAGCAAGTTCAGGGAGTTGTTTTATCAATGCTGGTAAGTTATCTACCGTTAAATCATGACCTGCATTGATGCCTAAACCCGCGCCAAGAGCTGCTTTAGCAGCTGCGCCCAACTTTTCAAGCTCTTCGGCTTCAACAGCTGGATTATCGTATGAGCCGCCATAAGGACCGGTGTAAAACTCCAATCGGTCACACCCTGTATTTACCGCCCATGGAATGCCAGCAGGATCAGGATCAGCAAACAGCGCGGTACGTATACCCAATTTGGACAAACGATCAATCGAGGCCGTTAATAAATTATGATTGGCTTGAAAATCCCAACCGTGATCAGAGGTTGCTTGAGATGGGTCGTCAGGTACTAGTGTAATTTGATCAGGTTTGAACGATTCGGCAATTTCTAAAAATTGCTCCGTGGGATAACCTTCAATGTTAAATTCCGCGGAAGGGAAATCATCTTTTATGAGCTTATGTAAATCAGGTATATCCGAAAATCGAATATGCCGCTCATCAGGCCTGGGGTGAATGGTTAAACCGTGCGCACCGGTAGACAGAGCAATACGCCCCATTTCGACAACGCTTGGCCAAGGCAAATCACGCCGATTACGAAGTTGCGCTATCGCATTAAGGTTTACAGAAAGCATTGTTGCCATGGTGATTTCCGATTGTAGCTACAGTAATAATAACTCGTGATATCGCATTAAGGCTCTTGCACCAGATCAGCCATCGCAGTGGCGTTTTCAGATGCCACTTCTCGCAAGCCTGCTACCACTCCACTCTTATCAGCAGCATTCTTGTTCTGGCTAATTTTCCATTTTCCCTGGAAACGGTCGATCTTTATCTCAATGCCCACAATACCTTTTATCTGCTGGCCTAAAAACTTAGCAGGTGCGTCTTCGGGTTTCCAGGGAATGGGTTGATTCGCTTCATGTGCCAAGGTTAGTGATGCGAGGTGCTCTCTTAGCCAAGTTTCATCATGTGTAACCGTTAATTTGCCGTAAGCATGGACAATGGCGTAGTTCCAGGTTGGGACAACCTTTCCATGTTCTGCTTTCGATGCGTACCACGATGGTGAAATATAAGTGTGCGGCCCCTGAAAAATAACCAGCGTGTTTGGCTCAGCGCTGGCTGCTTCAACAATTGGGTTACGAATAGCCACATGGCCACGTAGTGTGCCATTGGTAGTTAGCTCGCTATGTACGACAAAAGGTATGTGCTCAGCTGTAGGGCCATCTGCACCACAAGTCACCACTGCACCAAACGGATGCTGATCAATTAGCGAATGCAATACGTCCAGTCGATCCTCTTTCATTGGTGGCGGTATAAACATATCCTTCTCTAACATTTATCCTAATGCCTTCGACAATGCCACAAATTACTTGCAGTGTCATCCGGTTACAGCATAAGTGCTATGACAATGGCGACGCCCTTAGCTCCAATTTTATTGCACTCTTAACTGGAGCTTCTTCGATATCTTCGTTTATTGTTAGTACCGCGCTCTAAGGTTTTTCGAAATGAGACCATGAAGCCATCTATTCCCCGTGAATCTATTTGGTAGACTAGTGCTAAATTATACACACAGAGGCAAAATGCTTAAGCTAAAACCCAATTGCGAATGTTGTGATACTGATTTACCTGCTGACAGCCAGGATGCCCGTATTTGCAGTTTTGAATGTACGTTCTGCAACGATTGCGTAGAAGCTCACTTTGATAACATCTGCCCCAATTGTACTGGCGAACAAGTCAAACGCCCTATTCGCCCTGCAAAGCATCTCGAGAAAAATCCAGCATCAACAGAACGCTTTTTAAATCAAAACCATGCGCACCTTTCTCGCTTCGCCATACGAAGCCCTTAGGAACGACGTCATTCCCTCACGCCTTTGCGGGGTAGGCCTGAGCGAATAGATAAAACACCAGACATTACAATTAAAGCCATCCCTATGCAAAATCAAATATCCCGATCACTGACGCAACAATACTCACACTAACAGCTAAAGGTAAGTTATCGGCACGCATTGAGCGCTAGGCCCTCCTTACCAATTAATGACTAATGGCAGATCGGGCGTAAAGTCTTTACGCATGCGTTTAACTCCTTCGTTAAACGTCAACTCCAAATAATGAGGCTCGTTAAGCTTGACAGCAATGTTATGACATATGGAAATTTCGGCCATAGGATGAGACATCTCAGCGCCTTGCACGCTAACGCACAATTCAGTGAGCTGCCAATCCGGATTCTCGGGTACAGCTAAGGTTTTTAGCTTGAGGAAGGTTTTCTGGCATCACGATGCAAAGTGGTTCTTCGATCGCATCAGAATTACTGCCTACATGAAAACACTGGTCGCTTTCAAAATAATCGGGGCAATACTTCCAACCCACAAACGGTACATCGTGTGTGTTCGGGACTGTTTTCATTACCAAGCCAAATGGCGAAGCATTTACATTGCTGCTTCGTTCTAATAACCGTAAGCCTTTGCCTGGGCCGTTTAGCGCTTCGTTTTCATCACACACGTATAAAAATTCTAAGCATGTATTGTTTAAGAAAAATCGACGATTAGCTGTACCCTGGCCCGAGTGCTTCTTACTAGCACCTTCAATAATTCCAAAATCCAGAAGTTGATCCGCCTGTGAGGCAGCTTCCTTCGTGAGAATAAAAAAATGATCTAGCTCAATCGACATTGTTTATGCTTATCCATCAACGCCCTCAAGTTTCCATGCCTTAAGTGATTTTGGCAGAGCGACATCCCAATCTAACACACCTGTCTGGCCTGCCCAGTCGCTATATTGATTTAACATCTCTTGCTCCAGCGGCGCTTTTTGCCCTGCCAGATTATTAAGCTCAGTGCGATCTATCTCCATGTCGTATAGCTCCCATACTTGGCCGTACTTTCTGACCAGTTTGAAATTGGCTAAACGAATGGCGCTACTACCGGGGTAATACTGCGCCCAGCCGTCTTCGGTCATAAACTGTTTCGCGAATATATCACTAGTATAGTCAGTTTACTTAGGTGTTCCCAGCACGGCCAACACGATCCCCATTGCCACCACCCCAATCCATAGCGCACGTTGTAAGCCTATTTTTTCACCAAGCCAAATACGCGCAGCGATAGTGGTCGCGGCAGCAAAACCTGCAAACCCTATCGTAGCCGAAATTCGATTGCCATCTTGAGAGCCTATCAAAAATGCACCCAAAGCCAAGGTTTCAAGCGTTGATTGCAGCACCACCAGCCACATCATTCGCCTACCTTTGGGCCAACTCAGTTGTAAGCCTTTAATCAATTGAAACAGGATCAGTAACACCACTGCAATCAGTGCAAACCCACGATTAAGATATAGCGCAGACATAGGGTCAATTAAATCACTCGCTTCTTGCGCAAGAAACATTCGTAACGCAACGGTGATTGCAGCTCCTAATGCATACATCACCGTTATACGTAACCAAGCTGCATCGTATTGCGCATCTTTATCAACGGCCGATTCTCGTGACAACATGAACACACCACCAAACACGATAACCGTGGCTGCTATCTGCCAGATAGTCCAGCTCTCCCCGGCTACTACGTTTAAACCCAGTAGCAACACAACAAACACTGATGCGGTGGGTGATGCCACTGCAACCGGTCCGCGTACCAAGGCTGAATAAAGAAGCGACAGCACCACAACGTTAAGCGCTCCACTGACGCCCGAAAGCAGCCAGGCCCGTGGATGCCACTCAGGCCAGCTATTGAACAACAATGCATGCAAATTAAGTGAAGAGAACGACACCAACATGACGCACAGCACTAACACACCAAGCGACACCCGCCTAGCGGTTACGCGCGCTATGCAGTCAGAGGCACCGATAAAAATAGCTCCTAAAAGCCCCCAAAGTATGCCTGTCATTGTTTACTTGCCACCTGGTAAATCGCTGGGCTATATTAGCCCAAATCGTTTCCTAGGCAACGATAACTGCCCCAACGTTCGTAAACAGGATAAACCGATGGACAATGACCGACTTCACAAGCTAGTCAACAAGCTCATTGTGGCAACCGACCCTGCTGAGGTAGTGAGCTTGTATAGCGATTGGGCCGAGCATTATGACAGCGATCTAGACGAGTTTGGCTATGTTGCACCTCAACTAGCAACCGACGCATTTATGCCAATGCTTGAAAATACCAATGCCCTAATTTACGATGCTGGCTGCGGTACCGGCATTGTTGGCAAATTTTTGGGCGAGCAAGGCTATAACAATATTGTGGGTGCGGATTTTTCGGATGAAATGCGCAAGCTTGCCGAAAGTATCGATGCCTACATTCGATTAGAATATGCTGACTACGGCAAAGCCGTTGACATCAAAAGTGCTACATACGATGCAGTAATTAGTGTCGGTGTTTATACCGCGCGATTTAAAGGCGTGTTTTTGCGCGAGATGTTACGCATACTGAAACCCGGCTGCCCGTTTTTGTTTAGCTGTCGCCCGCACTACTATGAAGGCGATGTAGAACCGCAGATTAAAGCACTACAACGCGATGGCTTGATTGCGAGCGTCGACATAAAAGACAAGCCTTACATGCTCAAACAACAAGCAAATGCCTTCTACATCACACTATACAAGCAATAAGCTATTAGGTCACTGCTAGTTTGGCTTTGGTAAAAAGCACTTCTGGATCTTCCCACATTCTCCAAGCAGCACTGGAGTAACCGCCCCTCATTTTTTTAAAGGCTTTTTTTCCATTCTTGTTGTCACCCATCATTCCAAACGCGCAAGCAAAATACTGCAGCCCGTCCAAACGTCCTTGCGATTGCTGACCATCATCAGAAGAAACAATAAATTGCTTGAATGCTGCCTTTATTTCTCTTCGAATATTTTTGTCTTTAAAGTACGTAACGATTTCGCTATCACTGCCGTACCAAATTTCCAAATGCGCAAATGGTATCAAGCAAGTCAGGTTACCGGTACTATCGCTATTGCCATAGTTGCGAGCAAACTCCAGTACTGTTTCATCAGAACCCATCCACCGGGCAGTTAGCAACAAGAGCATATTTTGATGCAGCTGAATATCATTTGGAAACCGATTACGCGCCTCATCAAATAAGTTACCTGCTTCCGCCTCAGAACCGGCGCCTCTAATCACTATCAGCATTTCGGCATAGGCGTCTGGCATGTTCGGGTCGAGCTCAATCGAGCCGCGTAGTGCAGCTTGCCCATCACTTAACTGGCCATGAAATTTTTCAACATCCGAATCGCTTAGCGTATCAGCGGTACCTGAACCGCGAGCTGCCCATGCTTTGCGTACCAGATAGCACCCATTAAGATATTGCGCCCGCGCATCGTTTGGATGATTTTTGGCGTATCCTGGAAACACTGCCACCCTTCCTGGATGATCAGCGACATCGCCACGGTTTTTTAATTCTCGTAGATCGTTCATTGATGCGTTGTTGGCCAGTTCTGCAAATTCAGCCTGCGCGTTTTCTTCTAGTGCGGCTGTCATCGCCTGCACAGGTTTGGAGCCTTGATTGCGAGTATGTCGAGCAACAATGCTATCAAAGAATACTCGCCGATATAGGCCTCGACCTACCCACCAAATGCCCCCAAAAGACAGGCAAACCAGCCCCAAAGCCACCAATAATTCCATTATAAGTTCGTCCTATTTCGTGAATGGTGATTGTATCGTACTGATGCGTGCCCAAAACCAGCCAATGCAGACTTTGGGCGCACTGCAGGCAAATCGTTCCTGATGATGGCTTAGATCGGCCTATTGCAAATACGGGTCGTAGATCTACACTTCTAAACAACAATCGGCTTTAATTATTGGCATGTATGGATAGTTTACTGAATCTCGAGAATTTCTTTACTTTGGGCGCTCTGGTGGTGCTGCAGGCAGTACTGGGTTTTGACAACCTGCTGTATGTCTCTCTTGAATCCAAACGTGCACCACCAGACAAGCAAGCGATGGTTAGAAAGGTAGGCATCGGTTTGGCTATCGTACTGCGTATTGTGCTGCTGTTTGCGCTGGTACAACTGATTCAATATGTGCAAGAGCCCGTTTTTGGAATCAACATTGGCGATTGGGTGCATAGCTCATTCAATATACATAGCCTGATTGTGTTGCTTGGTGGTGTGTTCATCATCTATACAGCCATCAAAGAAATCTGGCATATGATCAGCTTGGAGGATTCGCATGAAACCGATACGAAACCAAAATCGGTGGGCACTATTTTGTTTTGGATCGTGCTGATGAATTTAGTTTTCTCATTCGATTCGATCTTGAGTGCAATGGCATTAACCGATGTGTTTTGGGTGATGGCGACAGCAATCGTAATTGGTGGCATCTTAATGATCTGGCTGGCTGACCATGTCGCAGAGTTTCTTGAAAAGAACCGCATGTACGAAGTATTGGGTTTATTAATCCTGTTTGTGGTGGGCATCATGCTGATAGGCGAAGGTGGTCATCTAGCGCATCTTGAATTTTTTGGCAATCCAGTAGTACCAATGAGTAAGACTACGTTCTACTTTGTTATCGGTGTATTGGTTGTTACCGACTTGGTGCAATCGCGATACCAAAAGAAATTACTGGCAGCCAAACAACATAAAGCCGGTACTACACCGGTTTAGAATTAACGCTAAAATCCAGCGACGTCAGGGTTGTCGATTAATAAGGCGGTAAACCCTGGCGTTCGCCAAGTAGCAAAACCCTTATCTGTTTTATAGGTTAGCTGCGCTTCAATATCGTGCTCATAGATTAATGTCCGGGCTTTGTCTGGCGACACTACCATCAGGGCAGTTGCCCAAGCATCCGCTAACATCGTATTCCGATGCAGTACCGTGGCCGCTACCGTGTTGTGACTTATCGGCTTGTAGGTCTGTCCATTAATAAGATGCGACACACGCTTGCCGTCAATCTCACGATAGTTTCTATACGAACCAGAACTAGCAATACTGACATCAGTCATGGTAATCCCTTGTGCCACCTCGCCGTTAGGTATTTCAATACCCACGCGCCACGGCTTGCCTTTTGCACGACTGCCGCGTGCTCTCACCTCTCCTCCAATCTCAGCCAAGTAATCATGTAGCCCAGCCCTCTCGACGATGAAACCAATACGATCAACGGCGTAACCTTTTGCCAGGGAAGATAAATCAATACGCATCTGTGCATTGGGTTTGCCGATTTTTGTACCATCACGAATAATGCGGTTATACCCGGTGGCATCAGCTGCTTGCTTTAACCGTTGCTTAGTTGGCGATGCACGCTGTTGCTCCGATGCCCCAAAACCCCAAACATCAATCACTGCTCCCAAGGTCACATCGTAGGCACCATCGCTTGCATCACTGATCTTGATCGACGCATCGAGCACAAACAGAATCTCAGCGTTAAGCCGTAGTAGTTCGGTTGAGGTATTGGCATTAAATATGGAGAGCTCTGAATCGGCTTGATACGTTGACATCAATTGATTGATGCGCACCAACTCACCCTCAATAGCGTTATGCAAACTATCC
Source organism: Granulosicoccaceae bacterium (assembly GCA_036478595.1). Classification (GTDB taxonomy): domain Bacteria; phylum Pseudomonadota; class Gammaproteobacteria; order Granulosicoccales; family Granulosicoccaceae; genus Granulosicoccus. The sequence continues at coordinate 217,370 of JAZGEF010000036.1, read as the reverse complement.
AAGGTGATTGGCCCTGGTGGTGCTGCTAACACTACAGACCATGTGGTACCCATTGTTGCGCCTGAGAGTACTACTTGCTCAGGTTTACGATCACAACTTTGAAGAAATGATATTAGCAGTATGCCGATAATAATCGAGCGCAACACTTACTCCCAGCCGTAATCATGCGTGAGCTCTTCGTCCTTAGCAACAGAGCGTAACGTGACGACATCCAAACCCGTTAGTGCACAATTGGGATCGCTACTATGATTGATAAAGCGAAATTCATTGCTTAGCTCTAATCCAACCTTGCGGCTTAACCACAATACATAAGTGCCTTCTTCGGTAGTGGGCATACCTTGCAGGCGGCCAAGCGATACGTCTTCACCGAGATCTTCCGCAGCAAATAAACCCTTGCCATGTATGTGGCTCTGTGCAACATAAACATGTTCTCTCATGCACTTTGCATTTTTTCTAGCACACTTACTAATGCGCATTGTCTTCGACAATACCGGTTCAGGCTTCGTTGTTTGATTCATGATTTAACAAGGTAAAAGGTGTGAAACCCAATGCATTATTAGTAGGCTGGATAAACAGATGCCACAGCATGGATATAATAAAGAACAGAAATACGATGCGTGGCAGTCTACCGCAGCTTCGCTCTTCAGACAATATTGATAAGGCAGGCACATAGGATAGCGCTGCCATTGAGGAGTACAACAAGACTAAGGCACAGATCGTATGCCGACCAACGCCTTTTCGATTTTTACTACTAGCGTCCTACAAGCCACTACATGGTGACTGCATGGCCACTTACATAGTATGAGTTGGACGCTCGCCAGAGATCGCGCCAGCTAGGTGCTGCTCGATGTTCTTCCTGGTATCACCGTTGTCTTCATCGTCAAACGCAATACCCACCCCAGGCGTCTTGTTACCCTGTGAGCCTGTTGGGGTTACCCAAACAACTTTGCCATTGACTGCAGCGGGGGAAATATCGTCCATCACCCTAAGCAACATAAATACACTATCGCCAAGATTATACTGGCGAGAAGTGGGTACAAATACACCACCGTTTTGCGTAAACGACATATATGCCGAATAGAGCGCGCCGCGGTCAGTGATAGAGAAAGCAATAATGCCTTTACGATTTTCAGTAGTCATGCCGTTACCTTCAGCCTTGAATCATCAAACGGATATCGGCAAAAAGTCCCTCAAGCACAGCCTGAGTTTTGAAACTAGCACTGTCTGAGCGCGTTAGTTGCTGCAATCGATCGTAAATTGTGAACCATTGCTCACTTTGCAGGCAATCAACTGTCGCCGATATGGCCTCCTCTGTCGCAGTATCCGCGCCAGATTGACGACCTTGCTGTTTGCCGGTTGTCATTGCTGTGAGCTGGCTAAAGCGCGCCAAGCAGAGAGAAGTTGGATAATCCTTGAGTGATTCGACGATTTTACCCACACTGGCTCGATGAGCTATTAGGTCCACCCATGCTTTAGTGAGTAGCAGTTGCTCATCGCACCACTCACCTTGCTGTTGGCGAACTGCACGATACGGCGCACCAGCAGCAGCTTGCAAGGCAGCAGTAGCATCGGCAATGCCCTGCGCTTCTAACCAGCTTGTCGCCGCCATGGTATCTTGGTTAGTCAGGGTGATTTTTTGGCAACGACTACGCACCGTTGCAAGCAGGGAACCTGGCTTATCGGTTACTAGTATCAGTATTGTGCCGTCGCCTGGCTCTTCTAATGTTTTTAACAAACCGTTGGCCGAGTTGCGGTTCATTGCATCAGCATCATCAATAATGGCGACACGATAGCTCTTACTGTTTGCGGTGAGATGAAGCCAATCAACCAGTTGGCGTATTGCATCAACCTTGATAACCTCACTGCCCGGATCTGTTGCTATGTAACGATAATCCGCATGAGCATCCGCCGCTATTTGACTGCAGGCTCCGCAATTACCACAGGCGCCCTTAACAGAGGGCTGCTCGCACAACAATGCGGCTGCCACAAACAACGCAAACTCTTGTTTGCCCATACCTTCCACACCTACGAGCAGCAGTGCATGCGGCATTTGATTCTGTTGGTGTCGATATAGCAGCTGCTGCCAGTAATCAGTTAGCCAAGGCGGACAAATAGCTTGAGATGGATTAGTAGTCAACGCGTTGATCAAGCTGCTGCCAGCAGCGGTTGCAATGCTTCACTCACCGCTTGTTGTACTTGTTCAAGGGATTGGCCTGCATCAATAATTTTGATGCGTTGCGGATCACCAGCAGCTCGTTGCAAATAGGCTGCGCGTGCACGTTCAAAAAATGCCCGTTCTTCACTTTCAATCCGATCTAGCTTGCCACGACTAGCAGCACGCGCCATGCCTGCCTCAATCGGCATGTCGAGTAATAATGTAAGATTTGGCTGCAAGTCGGCTTTCATCAGTAAGTGTAAATCGGTAACCACGCTAGCACCAAGCTCTCGACCACCACCTTGGTATGCAAAACTTGCATCGGTAAAACGATCAGATAATACCCAATGGCCTTGGCTTAAGGCAGGCTCAATCACTTTATCAATGTGCTCACTGCGAGACGCCGTCATTAATAGCAACTCAGTTTGTGCCAACATACCTGCACGACCGTGCAACAACAGCTCCCTCAGTGATTCGCCTAGTTCAGTGCCACCCGGTTCTCGACTGACAACAACCTCAATGCCCGCCTGCTTTAAAAGTTTTTCAATAAACAAACGATTGGTGGTTTTACCGACGCCTTCAAGGCCTTCGAGAGATATGAACTGTCCGCGTGACATAGCAGGTATTATTTTTTCAGTTGATATTTGCGCACGGCAGCATTGTGCTGCTCCAGCGTATCGGAAAACTTGTGAGTGCCATCGCCGCGAGCAACAAAGTAAACAGCCGATGTGGCTGTTGGATGCATAACCGCATGGATCGCTTCACGACCAACCATCGCAATGGGCGTGGGAGGCAGGCCTCCACGCGTGTAAGTGTTATACGGCGTATCGGTGGTTAAGTCAGAACGACGAATATTGCCATTATACTTATCGCCCATGCCATAAATAACCGTAGGGTCGGTTTGCAATCGCATTTTTGCACGCAAGCGTGTCACGAACACACCTGCAATTATCGGGCGCTCGTCGGCCACAGCCGTTTCTTTCTCAACGATGGAGGCTAGTACCAACGCTTCATAGGGAGTGGCAAAGGGCAAATCGCTTTGCCTACCTTGCCATTCTTCTTCGAGAACTTTGTTGAGCATGCTGTGTGCGCGCTTTAAGTACTCAAGATCAGAGGTATTTTTAGGAAAGCTGTAGGTGTCGGAAAAGAAAACACCCTCGGGATGAAGATCAGCTTGGCCCAATTCAGCCATGATTGTTTGGTCAGAGTCGTCACCAAGCGTTTGCACCAAGTCGGTACTTTGCGATAGCTTCTCACGTAGTTGTTTAAACGTGCTGCCTTCTATAATGCTGACGGCATATTGTTTGGTTTGCCCTTTGATAAACGTATCAAAAAGCTCCGGCACAGTTGGCGAGCCCGGCAACACAAACTCGCCAGATTTGATCGCAGAGGATTTTTCGCTTAAACGCGCGTAGAGATAAAACCAATGAGGCTTTTCGATTATGCCTTCTTTAAGCAACGCTTTAGATACCCGTTTGGCCGACCATCCAGGTTCGATGGTGAAATGTGATTGGGCTTCGCTAATTGAAAGCGGTTTGCCTAGGTAATCGGTGTAATCGTTGTAGCCCAAGCCAGCTGCGACAGCAGCGACACCAAACAATAAAATCAGAAATCGAAACATGCGGATTGATAACCTTATCAAGCAATGACGCGGCCTGACTGCCGCTTGTCATTTCGTGTTGTCTCTTAAGCGACGCCGGAACCTATGTTAGCGCGAACACCAGTGTACCGTTAGTACCACCAAAACCAAATGAATTTGACATAGTCGCCTTAAGCTCGGCTTTACGCGCCTCATGTGGTACGTAATCAAGATCACAACCTTCACTTGGATTGTCAAGATTAATAGTAGGTGGCGCGATTTGATCACGTAAAGCCAGCACCGAGAACACCGCTTCGATACCACCCGCAGCGCCGAGCAGATGGCCAGTCATACTTTTAGTTGAACTGACCAATAATGACGCTGCATCACTGCCAAAGACAGTTTTGATTGCATCAGTTTCGGCACCGTCGCCCGCAGGCGTGGAGGTGCCGTGTGCATTCACGTAATGCACATCGCTGGCTGTTAGGTCGGCATTTTTAAGCGCAGCATTCATACAGCGGGCGGCACCCTCGCCATTGGCCGATGGCATTGTCATGTGGTGAGCATCACCGCTCATTCCGTAGCCAACAAGATCGCAGTAAATAGTCGCACCACGAGCTTTGGCGTGCTCGTACTCTTCAAGCACCATAACGCCTGCGCCATCGCCAAGTACAAAACCGTCACGGTCTTTATCCCAAGGACGGCTGGCAGTTGGGGGGCTCTCATTGCGTGTCGACAATGCACGTGCTGCGCCAAAGCCTGCTAAACCAAGCGGGCATGTTGCCATTTCAGCACCACCTGCAACCATGACATCGGCATCACCATATTCAATGATGCGAGCGGCATCGCCCAGGTTATGCGTTCCGGTAGTGCAAGCCGTGGTGATGCAAATGTTGGGGCCTTTGTAACCGAATTTGATCGACAGATTTCCGCTGATCATATTGATTATCGTGGAAGGTACAAAAAACGGCGATACCTTACGGGGGCCACCATCAAGCATGTTTTTGTGTTGCGTTTCGATATTTGGTAGCCCACCAATACCCGAGCCAATCGCAACTCCAACTCGATCAAGATCTAAGCCATCGGCATTATCCAGGCCTGCGTCACGTATGGCCTGCATACCCGCAGCCACACCAAAATGAACGAAGGTGTCCATCTTGCGAGCTTCTTTTTTGCTTAAATAGGTTTCGACATCGAAGCCTTTGACAGAGGCGCTAAATTGAGTATTGAATACAGCGGTATCGAAGAAATCGATAGTGCTGGCACCGGACACACCTGCAAGGATGTTTTTCCAGCTAGTAGCAACATTGTTGCCTACTGGGGTCACTAACCCAAGGCCAGTAACGACCACTCGCCGGCGTACCATTTGACGTGCCATATTGAATTCCCTTAGGTTGCCCTTAGGTTGCCCGTCAGAGTGCTAGCCAGACAGATTGCCTTGCTGGTTATTGTTCGAACGACCGTGAATGGTTGCGGACAACCACCCACGGCGCAGTCACCGAAGTGTTGGTTACAAGATACTATAAACAATAGGATTGGCGGAATTAGCCAATGTTCGCATTAACGTAATCGACCGCCTGTTGAACGGTGGTGATTTTTTCTGCCTCTTCGTCAGGAATTTCGCATTCGAATTCTTCTTCCAAAGCCATTACCAGCTCTACTGTGTCGAGTGAATCTGCTCCGAGATCTTCGACAAAAGAAGCCGTGGTTGTTACTTCTTCTTCTTTAACGCCTAACTGTTCAACGACAATCTTTTTAACGCGCTCGTCGATACTGCTCATTTTGGGGTAAACCTCCGAAAACTAGTGGCACCCGTTTGCGCCACTATTGTTGTTAAACCGTCTTACCAGCGCCTAAAAATTAGGATCCGAATCGGGCCATGATCATTACAAATCTGTTCAAGAATTTATAGTGCATTTTCGCATTTTCAACCGGTTTTGGTGGCTTTTACAGCGACTATTTCCGATTACTTGCTGTCAAATTACTGTACTGTGCAAAAATTGCACTATTGCATGTGCATTCCGCCGTTAATACTCAACGTGTGGCCTGTTATGTAGCCGGCTTCCTCAGATGCCAAAAATACACAAGCATGGGCAATATCATCAGGTGTGCCCAATCTGCCCAAGGCGATTTCTGCTTTTAATTTGGTACGTTGCTCCTCAGGCAATGAGCTGGTCATATCTGACTCAATAAAGCCCGGTGCTACCGTATTGACGGTAATGCCGCGAGAACCAATCTCGCGAGCCAACGACTTACCAAAGCCAATCAACCCCGACTTTGCCGCAGCATAGTTAGCCTGCCCTGCATTGCCCGTTAAGCCCACAACGGATGCAATGTTAATTATACGCCCAGCGCGTGCTTTAACCATTGGCTTAATCACCAACTTAGTCAAGCGAAATACGCTGTTGAGATTAGTGGAAATAACATCATCCCATTCCTCATCTTTCATTCGCATGAATAGATTATCGCGAGTGATACCGGCGTTGTTAACTAAAATGGTAACCGCACCGTACTGCTCAGTAATGGCTGCAATAGTTTGCACGCAAGCAGCAGCATCGGTAACGTTTAGCTTCATGCCACACCCGGTAACACCCGCTGCCTTAAAGCGTTCAGTAATAGCGGTTGCACCATCGTCACTGGTGGCAGTACCCACAACCGCGACACCCGATGCGCCCAGTTTATCAGCGATGGCTTTACCAATGCCGCGACTTGCGCCAGTAACCAATGCTATTTGATTGCTCATTAAAGAGTCCTTACTTAAGCCGGCTCGGCTTGACTGTCGAATAGGGTGGCGAGTAAATCAGGCGTTTCTGATGCCAACGTTGGCAACGTTTTGTCAATACGTTTACCCAACCCAGTCAAAACCTTGCCTGGGCCACATTCGATAATACGCAACACATTATGATGATCGCGCAGGTTTTGAATCGTGTTAGTCCATCGCACTGGATTGTAGACGTGCTGCCGTAGCGTTGACAGAAACACATCTTGATTTGCGGCGACATTCGCAGTGGCGTTTTGCAACAAAGGTATAGCAGGTGTTTTCCAATTAATCGTGCTGATAGTTTCAGCTAAGCTTTCGCCAGCGGCTCGCATAAGCGAACTATGATTAGGCACGCTTACCGGCAGCATAATGGCTTTACGTGCGCCGTGTTCCTTTGCCACTTCTATTAGCTTATGCAGTGCATCTAGATGTCCAGAAATTGCAATCTGCCCTGGTGCATTGAAGTTAACGGCTTCAATCACTCGATCACCGCTTAGTTTTTCGCACAAGGCAATTACTGCATCATCATCCATACCAATTAACGCAGCCATTCCGCCTTCACCTTCCGGTACCGCTGCAGCCATCAGTTGCGCGCGCTTAGCGACTAACTTCAAACCTTCTTCAAATGTCATTGCAGATGCAGCAACCATGGCAGCGAACTCACCCAGGCTATGCCCAGCAATTGCGACTGGCGTTGCCATGTTTTGTTCGTTTAGCAGGCGCCACATGGCAATATCGCTGATGAACATAAGCGGCTGCGTATTACGAGTATCCGACAACACCTCGTCAGGGCCTGTTTGCGACATTGCCCAATAATCCGTGCCGAGTACATCAGCAGCTTCAGCAAACGTGGTTTGTATAATGGCGTGCTCTGCGGCTAGCTCTGCGAGCATGCCGGTGCGTTGAGAACCCTGGCCAGGAAAAACAACAGCCGTGTTCATCAATTTGCTCCTGTTGGCTTTAAACCAAGCACATGTGTCATATCGTACAAACCTGCCGGTTGATCACTTAACCAAAGCGCAGCTCTTACCGCACCTCGTGCAAACGTTGCACGATCATTGGCCTTATGAGTAATTTCGATTCGTTCGCCATTTCCCGCAAACAATACTGTGTGTTCACCAATGATGTCGCCTGCTCGTATTGTGGCAAAGCCAATTGATTTTGGATCACGTGCACCAGTGATGCCTTCGCGTGCATACACAGCGCATTCATCCAGCTTACGGCCCAATGCATCGGCAACCACTTCACCCATCTTGAGAGCAGTGCCAGAAGGTGCATCAACTTTATGGTGGTGATGCGCTTCAATTACTTCGACATCGTAATCGTCACCCAATGCCGAGGCAGCTTGAGCAAGTAACGATAGCGTAAGCGTTACGCCGATGCTGTAGTTAGGTGCAAACACAATGGGTAGCATTTTGGATGCTTCATCAATCTGCGCAAGCTGGCTTGAGTCAAAACCAGTTGTACCGATAACAACGCTAGCGCCGCTACCCATTAATCGGTTGAGCAATTCGATTGAAGCCGATGGCGCTGAAAAATCGATAATGGTATCGAAGCTGCCACTCACACTTTGCACTGAATCAACCACCGTTACGCCGGTGGCTACCTCACTACACAGAACCTGCACATCAACACCGACAGCTGGTGTATCAGGGCGGTCAACTGCTGCCGCAATCTGCGCTAAGGGTTGTTCGGCAATAGCTTGCAAAAGTTGCCTGCCCATCCGACCGGCGACACCATTGACTGCTATTTTTTGGGATTGACTAGACACGTGGGTGAGGGCTTTGAAGAGCGTTGTTAAACGTCATTGAATGAGCAAAATGATACCACAGGCGGGCGTTTGCTAACGAGAGCGGAGTTGGTCAAAAATTGTTCAAATCTTGCCGTGCCGCAAAGGGCAGGCAGTCCCGCGCGCGCAGTTGCCTTGCGGGGTGCTAGGTGCCCTCCGGGCTGCCTGGGTATTAGAGCAAATCCTTCAGCAATGCCATCAACGCTGCTTCATCATGAACTGGCACACCCAGTGACTCAGCTTTAGTGACTTTTGAACCTGGGGATGCACCCGCATAAACTGCCGTGGTTTTTTTTGACACGCTGCCACTCACCTTGGCACCCATTTGAACCAATAGTTGTTTAGCTTGATCGCGAGTCAGCTGTTCCATGGAACCGGTTAGCACATAGGTGTTACCTGCCTCCGTTTGCTCAACGTCAACGGTCTCAATAATCGGAAACTTAACACCATTCTGAACTAGCTTATCAACCACTTTCCGGTTGGCTTTGTTTCCAAAAAACGCGACCACGCTGCTGGAAGCTACCGGACCGATATCAGCCACCGATGATAGTTCTTCTACGCTAGCTTCCATCAATGCATCAAGAGAACCAAAGTGACTGGCTAAGGATCCTGCACTGGTTTCACCCACTTCGCGTATACCCAGTGCAAAGATAAAACGGCCGAGTGTTGTCTCACTGGCCTTCTCAATAGAGGCAATTAAATTGGTGGCCGACTTCTCTGCCATACGCGGCAAGCCAGCGACGGCTTCGTTAGTCAATGTGAAGATGTCATCTACTGTATGTATCAATCCTGCTTCGCATAGTTGTTCAACGAGTTTGTCGCCAAGGCCATCGATGTCCATCGCTTTGCGCGAGGCAAAATGTTTAATGCCTTCCTGGCGTTGCGCATCGCATTGCATACCGTTTGTGCATCGTGCTACTGCATCGCCTTCAGGGCGCTCAACCGGGGATGAGCACACGGGACATTTAGTAGGAAGTTTGAGCTTGCGAGCACCCTTTTTACGTTTATCCATCACAACTCGAGCAACCTCAGGAATAACATCACCTGCCCGGCGCACCACTACGGTGTCACCTACCCGTACATCTTTGCGTTCAACTTCATCAATGTTATGCAAAGTTGCATTACTCACGGTAACACCGCCCACAAACACAGGCTCTAGCCGAGCCACTGGTGTAAGCGCCCCGGTACGCCCTACCTGAAATTCGACACTCTCTAATATCGTGATGGCCTCTTCTGCCGGGAATTTTTGCGCAATCGCCCATCGTGGTGCACGGGACACAAAGCCGAGCTCCTGTTGTTGTTTAGTTGAATCAACTTTGAAGACAACACCGTCGATGTCATAAGCCAAGCTCGAACGCTTTTTATTCATGGCTTCGTAGTAGTCGAAACACGCTTGAGGGCCATTGCAAAGTTGCACTTCAGGGTTAATCGGAAAACCCAGCGCACCCAACCAGGCAAGTGTGGCGACTTGCCCATCGAGTAGCTCTGCACCTTCAACCTCACCCATCGAATAGATGTAAATCGACAAGTTTCGTTTGGCTGTTTTACGCGAATCGAGTTGCCGCAAACTACCTGCCGCTGCGTTACGAGGGTTAACGTAGAGCTTCTGCTCATTCGCAAGCGCTTCGGCATTAATGCCATCAAACGCTTTTTGGTCCATAAACACCTCTCCACGCACTTCAAGTACGGGTGGGATGTTTTTGCCCTGTAATTTGAGAGGTACCATAGAGATGGTACGAACATTCTCAGTAACATTCTCGCCGGTGCTTCCGTCGCCACGCGTGGCACCCTGCACGAACACGCCATTCTCGTAGCGCAAGCTAACCGCTAAACCATCAAGCTTTGGTTCCGCAACGTAAGCAATAATGGTTTCATCATCAGCTTCTAGGCGAGATTTCACACGACGGTCAAAATCTTCAAGCTCTTCAAGGGAAAATGCATTATTTAGCGACAGCATCGGCACACGATGTTTAACTTGTTCGAATTGGGATAGAGGTGTGGAGCCAACGCGCTGAGTCGGGGAATCTTCGCTTAGCAGGCCGGGGTAGTCAGTTTCGATCTGCTGTAACTCTCGAAACAGTCGATCGAACTCAGCATCGCTGATAGATGGTTCATCGAGCACATAGTAGCGGTGGCTATGTGCGTGAAGTTGCTCGTGCAGCTGAACTACACGCTGTTTGGTTTTTTTGTCAGCCACAACTTGTCACATTGCTCAGTCACTCCGCGTAGCGAACCGCGCGGTTAAGAGGCGACCCCAGAGAAGTATTTTTGACGATGCATGTACTCATATACGCCTTCACGCATATGCTGCACAGTTTGCTTGCTTAACGTACTGCGATCAGCATCAAGCACTGTGCCTCCCAAGGTATTCGCCATATCAAACGCTTCACTAATGAGTACTTCAAAGGCAACATCAGCGGCCACTGGCCCAGGTAGTTGAAGTATTAGTGAGATACCCGGTGTATCAAAGCTACTGATTTGATTGATATCAAACGTACCGGGCTCTACCACTTTGGCAATCGAGAATACTGTTTTATCTTGATGCATTGAGTGAAAGATATTCATATCGCCGTAGTGATAACCGCGCTGCTCAAATAATCCAAGCAACTGTTCACCATCGAACAACTGTCCACGCGGCGCCACTACATGCAGCGTGACGATCTTGCTTGAGTAGGCTTCTTTTTCCGCAGCACGATTGGCATTCGCTTCAGATGCAGCAACACGCGCGCGTCTTTTGGGTGAAAGCTTTTCACTAAATGCGTCGATTTTTGACGAGATGCTGCTTAAACCACCTGACTTTGCAAGCGGCTGTTTAGGCTCGCCTGCAGGGCGGGTGAAATCGTCTAGATCGGTTGCGTCAAAATCGTTAAAGCTGGCTTCCGCGCTATCGGACTGACCACCATGACCAATCACTTGAGATGAGTGCGACGATTTTTCACCCAGCTCGCCCATTAAAGGGTCGCCGTTAAGCATGTCGTCTTCTGACATGGGCCGAGATTTATTTAAACTCTCACGTTGAGAGTTGGAGCGTTTTGGTTTGCCTGAAAAATACAACAGCACCAGGATACCGACTCCTGCCAAGATTAATATCCAGCGAAGATTTTCCATCAGATTGCTGCCTGTGTTAAGTGATACAAGTGTTTATTCGCCCACTAATTCAACGGCTTCCTGCACGTCAACCGCTACTAAGCGCGAAACGCCCGGTTCATTCATGGTGACACCCAGTAGCTGATTAGCCATTTCCATGGTCACCTTGTTATGTGTGATAAAGATAAATTGTACACGCTCTGACATTTCTTTGACTAGCTCGCAGAACCTGCCGACGTTAGCATCATCTAACGGGGCGTCTACCTCGTCGAGCATGCAGAACGGTGACGGGTTGAGTTCGAAGAAAGCAAACACCATCGCCACAGCCGTGAGCGCTTTTTCACCACCCGATAATAATTGGATATTGTTCACTCGTTTACCAGGCGGCTGTGCAACCACATTAACACCCGTATTGAGTAAATCGTCCCCCGTCATCTCCAACTTCGCGTGGCCACCACCAAATAATCTTGGGAAGAAATCTGAAATCTTAGCGCTAACCAAGTCGAAAGTTTCTTTGAAGCGTGCTCGAGTTTCACGATCGATTTTGGCGATCGCCTGCTCAAGAGTGGCGAGCGCTTCGGTAACGTCGTTGTATTGAGTGTCCAGGTATTCTTTGCGCGCTGATTGCTCGGCCAGCTCATCAATGGCGGCAAGGTTGATATTACCCAAGCGCTGGATGCGCTGCTCAAGCTTTTCAAGATCACTTGCCCACTCATCAATATCAGCCCCTTCCGGCACTTCGTTCATCAATGTTTCGATGTCGAAATCGTGTTCCGCGAGTTGCTCGTCGATGGTTTTAAGCCGCACTAATGCTTCCTGACTTTCCATGCGTTCGTTCTGCAAGGTTTCGCGTACCTGTTGCGATCGGCTATCGTGCCGAACCCTCGCTTGTTCATGCTCTCGTAAACGGCTCTCAACCTCATCAAGTTGTGCGCGCGAAGTAGTCAATGCAGTTTCAGCTGCAAGTTTACCCGAGAGCAACCCTTTGAGCTTGTCATCCAATGCGCTTACTGGATCATCATCATTACTAGCAAGTAGCTCGCTTAGAACAGCGTGCCGCTCTTCCAATTGAGTAATGCGGCTTTGCATACGAGATAGATTTTGCTCAGTGGCTTGTTTTGCACTGCGCATCGACTCGACGCGAATCGCCAACTCTTGCCCAGCATCACGATCGGCCTCTGCGCGCGCGCGCGCTTCAGCTACCGCCGTCTGCAAAGTTTCTTGTTCTGTCGACAGCGCATTCTCTTCGCTTTTCAGCTCATCTAACCTAGTAATCGCTGCGCTACGATTAGTTTCGGCTTGAGTTCGCTGCTCGTCATCCTGCTCTTTAAGCTGTGTCGTTTCAGCTAGCTCTTCAGATAATTGATTTTTACGCCTAGTTTGTTGCTCTAGTTTCTGTCGATGGCCAAGCAATGTAGATTTTAAATCGGCAGTAAGCCGTACTGAGTCATTAAAACTGCGTTGAGTAGTCTCGCGGCGCGCTTCATGTTCTTGTTGCTGCGTTTCGAGTTCTTCTTGCGTGGCTTCACTCTCGGCAATTTTTGCTGTCAGTGTTTTTAGCTCATCGCGCACCTTGTTGATTTCAGTTTCACGTAACAGCACGCTATCTTGAGCATCGGCTCGCGCCACCCGTAACCAGTGCTGGCCTAACCACATTCCGTCGCGAGTAATGATGCTTTCGCCGTCGCCCAACTTTTTACGTATCGCCAGCGCTTGCGATAGATCATCGGCTGCATACACACCCTTCATCAAATCATTGAGCGGCACGTCGCCAGTGACTTTGCTGCGCAGGCTGTCAGAACTCGCCGCCGAATCAGCAGCACCTGCTTCAAGTAACGTGAGTTGCGCAGCGGGCACATCTTTAAGGCATCGCTTAATCGCATCAGCACCTTGTACACATACCGCTTCCAAATGTGGACCTAACACTAATTCAACGGCTTTTTCCCAACCCGGTGCGGCAGTAATTGATTGAGCCAGACGTGGGTTGTTATCAAGTTGATTCATGCTCAACCAAGCATCTGCTGCATTGCTATCAGGTTGTAACGCTGCTTGTTGTAAGGCCTCAAGTGAGGCCAAGCGGCCAATCAAGGTTTGTGATTGCGAACGCAGGGTATTAAGTGTGTCACTGCTCGCCGATAAGGATTCACGCAAGTGCTGTTGTTTATCCGCACCAGATTCAAGCGACTCCTGCCAGCGTGTTTCTTCTGCGGCAGCAGCTACTTCATCGATAATCGCTTGTTCGATTAAAGTTGTGAGCGGCGCAATATCAATGCTCGTGAGTTCTGCTTGCAAACGCTCCAATCGAGCATCAGCGTTAGCTATGCCGCGCTCGAGTTGATCGATGCGCGAGCGTTCAACTTGGGCTGTACGCATTGATTCGGCATTACGATGGTTAAACGCATCGTGCCGTACTTGCCATTGTTGTAACTCTCGCTCAGCCTGTAAATGCAATTCCGCCGAATGGTTTTGGCTATCTTTTAAATGCTCGAAAGACGGTTGATCAGTTTCCAGCGCCGTCACAATTTCGGATATGCGCTTGGTATCTTCGAGCTGATGATCACGAGCTTCTTGTAGCGAGCGTTCTACTTCAGAAAACTCTTGGCTTTGCTGGCGATGTGATTCACGTGCATGTTCAATTTGTTGTTCAACACGCGACACATCAGCGCCGACCGAATAAAAATTGGCCTGCACTTGATTAAAACTATCCGAGGTGTCGGTTTGCTGAGTACGAGTTTGTTCGATGGCGGCTTCTGCAGAACGTACCTCTGCCATGATGCCTTCGAGTTCTGCTTCGCGCGCGGCAATGCCAGCCGCTTGCTGATCTTTACTTGCAATGTACGATTTACGACGCAAACCTAGTAGCTCGCCGCGTTTTTGACGTTCTTCAGTTTTGAAGGTTTGATAACGTTCAGCCGTTTGGGCTTGACGCTGCAGATGTGCTAATTGCTTGTCTACTTCTTCACGCAGATCATCAAGACGATCCAAGTTGTCACGAGTGTGACGAATACGGTTTTCGGTTTCCTTGCGACGCTCCTTATACTTGGAGATGCCTGCGGCCTCTTCAAGATACACACGCAGCTCTTCTGGCTTGGCATCGATGAGGCGGGAGATCATGCCCTGCTCGATAATCGCGTAGCTACGAGGCCCAAGGCCGGTGCCAAGGAAGATGTCGCGAATATCACGGCGCCTGCATCGAGTATTATTTAACGAGTATTTTGACTGGCCATCACGCGTAACTTCACGTTTGATCGAGATTTCGGCGTAGGTGGCATATTCGCCGCCCAGAGATCCATCGGCGTTATCGAATACGAGTTCGACAGATGCTTGACCAACAGGCTTGCGTTGCGACGAACCGGTAAAGATAACGTCGTCCATGCTATCACCACGCAGGTGCTTGGCAGACGACTCGCCCATAACCCAACGCACGGCGTCGATGATGTTGGACTTGCCGCAACCATTAGGGCCAACGATACCCACAAGGGAGGTCGGCAGCTTGATTTCTGTCGGGTCGACAAACGATTTAAAACCCGCAAGCTTGATTTTAGTCAGGCGCATTAGCGTACAGCATTGGACTGGTTACCGATAACGAGTTGTATTGTACTGGGTTTTTCGGCTGACACCAGACTTCGTATTCCGTTTATTCTTGCACAATGCAAACTAAGCAATTTATTCACGCAACGCAGTCGCTAAAGAGTGGCTGGCTGTTGATATGGTCGCCGGGATTACGACGCTACGTATGCCTACCTTTGCTCATCAATGTACTGGTTTTTGCAGGCCTTGGATGGCTACTATTTGGCACGTACAACGACTGGCTGTCGGGCCTGTCATTTTTTGACCGATTTAGTGATGTGTGGCTCATAGGCAAGCTACAAAGTTTGTTCAAATTTCTAGCAGGCGCTGTGCTGGTCGTGGTTTTGTTGTTTAGCTTTACGCTACTCGCTAATTTTATTGGAGCGCCATTTAACAGCCTTCTGGCCGAAAAAGTTGAAGCCAAGCTCACCGGCGCACCATCAACCGAGGGTGGATCTGTAGCGTTTTTGATCAAAAGTATTCCGCAAACGTTAGCCTCTGAAATTGCTAAGCTTTTTTACCTCATCCTGTGGATGATTCCGATCGGGATCATGCATTTCATTCCCGTTGTAAATATACTGGCGCCACTGTTGTTGTTCCTGTTTGGAGCCTGGATGTTTGCACTGGAATATATCGACTACCCGATGGGTAATCATGGCCTACGTTTTGGCAACGTTAAAAAGGCGCTCAAAGCAAAACGCAGCTTGGCCATGGGGTTTGGTAGTGTTGTGGCACTGCTGAGCGCCATCCCGGTACTAAATTTAATCGTAATGCCCTGGGCAGTCGCCAGCGCAACCGTGCTTTATGTGGAGCATTTCAAACATGGCTAAACCGCCGTTACTAGTACTAATCAGCCTATTCGCCGGATGGTTTTTGCTCGCACTGCCCGCTTCGGCGAATATCGAATTGTTCAAACATTCACCAGTTCCAGGCGGTATCGCCATTGTGCCGTTGGGCTTATCTGGTGATACCAAACCAAATGCCACTTTCGACAAAAAAACGGTCGCCGCCATGCAACGCGGTAATGACTGGATGGCTGTTGTCGGTATTCCGCTGAGCACCGCCCCGGGTGACCATTCATTGACAATAACTCAAGGTGAGGTCTCCCGCGACATAATGTTTAGTGTTAGGCCACACGAATACGCCGAACAACGTATTAAGATCAAAAACAAACGTAAGGTCGACCCGCTCCCCTTTGACATGGATCGCATCAATGCGGAAAAAGCACGCGTTGCAAAGGTGCGAAAGATACACAATGACGGCGCGTTGAAAAGCCCGTTTATTTGGCCAGTCAAAGGCATCATCAGCAGCCCGTTTGGATTGCGTCGTTTTTTTAACGATAAGCCGCGACGCCCACACGGCGGCATAGACATCGCGGCGGCCGAGGGTGTGCCGATCGCTGCCCCTGCCGATGGAGTCGTGGTTGAAACAGGCGACTACTTTTTTAACGGCAACTGTGTATTTATCGAACACGGTTCGGGCTTGCTCACCTTCTATGCACACATGAGTCGTATCGATGTTGCTAGTGGCGACAAGGTTAATGCTGGCGATGTAATAGGCGCGATTGGAGCAACCGGTAGAGTGACCGGGCCGCATTTGCATTGGTCCGTTGGCTTGAACGGAACTTGGGTTGATCCCATGCTGTTTGTAACTGAGTAAATGGGGACAAGTTTAATGGGGAGTTTAATGGGGGACAGACCACGATTAATTAGCTTAATTAAGCTAATTAATCGTGGTCTGTCCCCCATTAAACTCTTTGGATAATTGCATGGCTCGCTTTGCGCGGCTTTTGCCACCAGGGTGGCTAGAGAGATAGCCGTTTGCCTCTTCATCTTCGTTGTTTTGGGTTTCACTTAGATCTTCAAGCGTTTCATCTGTCAGTTTTAAAATAATCGTTGCAAAGTGTTTGGGATCAACTCCGAGCTCTACTAAATGTTTGAAGGAATATTCATCAGCGCCTGACTCGGCATTACGCGAATAGTTACTTTGCATTAAAAATACCGGCACAGAAACTATAAGCTCACCGACGCCACTGGCATCACCAACTGCCATTGCTAAAATGACCGTCATAGCCGATGCTTGCACGGCTTGCGTTAACCCGTGCCGTTCAACAACATGACCTACTTCGTGGAGCAGTACTGCATCAAATTCACCGGGGTCGTCCAGCAGTTCAATGAAGGCATCTGTAACAACGATATCGCCACCTGGCAAGGCCATAGCATTTGGCAAACCGAGCATACCTCTAAAATGCAGTTTGAACCTAAATCCTTCATTGGGAACTTTAGCGATGACTGAATCAAACTGCGCCTGCCATTTGGCTTGCTGTTCTTCACTCAACGATGATTCATCGAAAAAATATTTATCCATGGCGTCCATCGCACCATCGGAGATAATCTCCGCAGTTCGCACCGGCATCTTCTTCGCGACAAACTTGGCAGTTGCAGGCAAACCGTAAAGGAAAAACAACATTGAAAAAACGGCAGTAGCAATCACGCCAACCACTACTAGGCGAGTACTCTTCTCCAGTTTATGGAGAATACCGCTAGTTTCTCCTTTATGTTTAGTTTGCTGAAGAACCCGATCAATATCATCATTCTGCGTGGATTCAAATAGTGATTGATCTTGCCAATAGATCTTTCTAGCAATATCGCCAACACGATCAGATACGGTTAATTCATGTACTGATCCTGATCGTAACAGTTCATCATCATTGATAAACAGCTGGTACATCTCATCAATACAGTTAAGCTGTGCATCTACACGAGTAGAGCTACCGACCCTAAAAAAATAACCGCTAATTTTCATCAGTTAGTTAAGTTTAAATACCAATATCAAGATCTAAGTCAAATGCATCGCCCAGTTCAGCACCAATAGATGTGACCTTGTCTTGTTCATCAGCCGCAAATTGATCAAGTGGGCCATTTGAACTGACGCTGGTATTGCGCGCAAAATATCTTGCGTTACGTACTTTCACCCACGGATAGGCAAACCCTACTGAGATGATAAGCAACAAAAAGTTACTGATCGAGAGCCACGCAAGTGGCAAAGCTTTAACAGTTGAATGTAGCTTCACCCTATCACCAACTGTTGTCAGTTTATAACGGTAATTACGAATCATGGATCGCCAATAAGCGGTGATTACTGAGCCAATAAGAAACAGCGCTGCATATACTGCAACCATGGCTGCTGAGGCGAGTGGGGAGTCCATCATGGCCTCTAAGCTTTCCGGATCTTCAAAAACAGATTCCATATCAATGCCCATATTGTTTTTCACCACATACGCAAGGCCACCAAGCGCGGCAAATAGCAAAACAAACGGTATAAAGGCTTTCAAATAAATCCAGCAAAACGCCCTTTTTTTCAGCGGCGCCGCAAACATCGCCGTGCCATAACGATGAAAGTTATGAGAGTAGTGCGCGAGCAATTGGTGAAAAATTGGGTACAGCGCATAAGCACCAATAATTGCTGCAAACACTACAATGCCGGATAACACGTCGGGTAATATTTGCATCCCCCCATACACCACAGCAACGCCTGCCACCAAAATGAGTATTGGCAGTAAAAAGACAATAAAATAGACACGTGAGGCGGTACCTGAAAAACCGAAGCGTACGTTCCTGTAGCTACTCATGCGTGCATTGAATTTTAGTGAACGCCATATCACCCAGGGTATCAACAGGAAGATAACTGCATAGGCGGCTATTGAAGCGAATGGATGTATATATTGAACTAGACTAACCGCAATCAAAGCCACTATCGCTATAAGCCGGCCAAGAAATATTTGCTTGCCGGTGGCGTGATATTCGAAGGAGCTGCTATCGATTACGGTGTTGCCGTAAAAATATCGTTTTGATCTCACCTTTGCCCATGGCGCGTAGATAGACAAGGTGATGATGGTGAGCAGTACATTTACTATCCAGATTTTGAAAAATTCAGCGCCCTCGCCCTTGAATTCAACTGGATATTGTTTACTTGACCCATCTGCCGAAGAAACAGCTGGCGGTATGGTGAGTTCGTCAGTCAAATTCCCTTCTCCTTTTGTATCTGATAGTAGAACTACGGCGACTATCGGTATTTCTTAAGCGTAGCGCAATATTAGCCAATATTGCTGAATTAGCCAATAATGCTGATTGTTTTACAATTTGGAGAAGGAGCCTTAAAAGAGAGAAGTAGTGAGACATACAACAGCGATTGTTCGGAGTAATCGTTGCTGGGAATGTCTGACTAATGGACGACCTGAAGCGCTTCGAATAAAATTGAACAATTAGCACCGGCGAACGCCGGCGCTTGGTTAATCCTACTTACATCCAACCACTAAGGGGCAGTGGCTGCTTTTGCAAAATTCGCTAAGGCGCCGCTGATTTTTTCAAACACAGCATCGCAACCTTCAGTGCCATGACGCGCTTTTATATACGTTGGGTCGTTGTAACCCAGCCAAACCTTACCGGCTTCATCTTCCCAAGCCAACATTTTTTGTGGTAAATCTATCGCAAGACTTTGTGAACAGAGCATTAAAGGCGTGCCGGCTTTAGGATTACCAAAAATCATTAGCTCAGTTGGGCGAAGCGCTAGATCAACACTGGTAGCACCCGCAGAATGATCAACACGCGCCATGATTTTCATGCCTTTACTTTCTAGTACAACAGCCAGCTTATCAAGTGTGCCTTTAACGCTGTGCGGGCTAGGAACAACCACCATGCCTTCAGGGTCAGACATACCAGCATGAGCGGTTGATATCAGGCCAGAGGCAGTGATAGCCGCCAGCAAGAGAGATTTAACAGAGCGAAGCATATTGATTTCCTTTTAGGATTGATTAACGCCTACGGCGCTGGTTCGATGCCTGTTTGCGCTATAAGTTCAGAGAATGCACCCATTTTACCGCCTACAACCACTGTCTGATCTTGTCGGTAGTCTGCTTTAACGGCACATGGGATTGCAGAAGCCAGGCTACCCGCCGTCGGCAGGATACTTGACGCCAGTTTGTCGCCTAACTTCATCAAGCACCGTCATGACCTTAATCGATAGTGCGTGCGTATTGGTAGGCGATTCTTTTAACCCTGAAGACAGAGCCGACCCAAAATGCTTTGCGACGTACAAAAATGATCGATTCTAGGTGGTCGCCTTTCTTTACAGATACAATTGCGGCGTTTACGGATTGCTTCAGATCATTATTGCTTGACGCACAGCCATCCTCCACGGCTTGCGTGTTTCAATAGTGAAGGCCATGCCGATGTTGGGTGTTACGGCGATAGGAATCAACGCATAACATCAACGACGGCATCGAGCTTCGGCTCACGCCCGTATCGGCCACCGTCTTTATCGGTCCAAAATAAACGCTTAGCATCGTGGGGCGCGCAGGCATTTTGAAGACGATTATTCACCAGCGGCGCTCTACGTTTATTGAATTAACGAGTATGCATTAAGCACTATCAAACGCACGGCTAGCATCGTTAAGGCCCATTTCAACATTATTTTAAAGCGATCATCAGTGAACTTTTTGAGTAACTTGGTACCGATAAATGTACCCAACCAAGCGCTGGCAAACAAGGCCACGATGTGTGGAAGGTATTCATATAATCGCACCCCCGCTACCACGTAGGCCACAACTTTTATGCCATGCTGGAATGCCATGGCAGCGCCGTGGTTACCAATAATCTGCTCTTTCGTCCAATTAGCTTTGGGATGAGCCGACATCGCCAATGGCCCGGTTGCGCCAAGCAAAACGCTTAGGCCACTGGTTAGGGCACCGCTGACGATATACGGCAAACGCGATGCATTGAGCCAGTTGGGAAACCACGTTATCAGTAAAATAAATAAACCCACCAGCAGCGCGCCAACGGTTGGATTAACAAATACGAGCAATGGTACAAATGCAAATGCACCAATGGTTGATCCCAACACAAACGGCTTTAAGTAAGACCACTGAAGTTTGCTGCGGTGTATCCAGCCTCTATTGGCATTAGAGAAGAATTGCGCGATACCGTGCAGCGGTATTAAAATGGATGGCGCAAAGAGTTGCGCCATTAAGGCGAGCAGCAACATACCACCGCCTAAACCGGCGACGGCTGTGAGTAATGAAGTAAGCGTTGCAAAAACAGTGAGCGTTAGTAGTTCAGCCATACTAATTGCTGTATCGATTTTCCAGTGCTTTAACAATTTCATTGGCGAACAACGCAGCAGCTGTGGGTAATACTCGGCCATTTAACTGCCCAACAAACAGATGGCCACCCGGCATAGCGGTTTGGTCTATTTCTCTCGATACAAAATTAGCCGTTTTCTCATCACTAGGTAAACCAATATCGATTTGAAATGAAATACACTCTTCATTCATCAGATAGTTACGAATAAAATCGAAGCTATCAGACTCAATTTGAGGCTGAAGTTCCCCACCCTTTCTTGAAAGCGCTTCTTCTAACAAATGCCTCACACCATTAGCACGAGTTGGCAAGATCACTGGCGTTGACAATAAATCAGACCAACCGAGTGATTGCTTTTTTGCCAACACGTGCTTAGGGGACATCAGCGCGCGTATGGATTGCGGTACTACACCAACGGGCTGAAAATCAGCTGACCGCATTGGCTCAAATACAACAGCGATATCGGCATCATAAGACGCTAAAAAATCGACCGCTTCATCTCTATCGCAAACCATAACGCTAAACGTAACACCCGGGTGTAATTTACGGTACGCCGCAATTTGATTAACCATGAAATAAGGCAACAAAGCTTGTCCACAAACAATCGACACATGGCCGCGACGCACGCCCGACAGATCTGCAATTTGCGAACGTAGACGTTCCATGTCGGCCAGTTGCGTACGCGCATGATGGATCAGCAATTCCCCCGCTGCGCTGAGCCGCACACCACGCGGTAGGCGTTCAAATATGGCGACACCAAGCTCGTCTTCCATCGCCAAAATACGTCGATTAAGCGCTGTCGAGGTTATCGCCAGTGTGTCGGCAGCTTTTCGTATCGACCCTATTCGGGCAACTGTGTCGACGAACTTCAATCCTTGTAAGTGCTTCATTCTAAACTCGGCTTCCCCATGACCTTGCCCTCTGATAGGTAGCGTATCACACGTGTGATGCGTTTTTTGCATCAGTCAGATGCAAAATGAGCAGAATACAAAGCACTCGATAGCCATTACATTCTCCTCACGGATCAAACATTGCCGGTTTCGGGCATAGCGACAACACAGGAAAGTTCATGAAATTGATCACCGCCATCATCAAGCCACACCGCCTCGAGGAGGTTCGTGATGCCCTTTCAATCGAGAACATCAGCGGCTTAACCGTTACGGAGGTTAAAGGCTACGGTCGTCAGAAAGGACATGCCGAGCTTTACCGAGGCGCTGAATACGTCGTCGCCTTCGTTCCAAAAATTAAGGTGGAAATAGTCGTTGAGGACTCCATCGCCAGCAAGGCAATTGATGCTGTGGTCTCATCAGCCAATACCAACAGCATTGGCGATGGAAAAATATTTGTCTCGACCATAGAACACGCAGTGCGCATCCGCACAGGCGAAATCAACGATCAAGCGCTGTAACAATAACTAAACAGGAGAACAAGTCCCTTGGAAGCTCAAATTTTTCAATTGCAATACGCAATCGACACATTTTATTTTTTAGTCTGTGGCGCCTTAGTCATGTGGATGGCAGCAGGTTTTTCCATGCTCGAAGCTGGATTAGTCCGCACCAAAAGCACGACAGAAATCTTAACTAAAAACATCGCACTCTTTGCGATAGCTTGTGTCATGTATCTGCTAGTGGGCTACGACATAATGTATGACGGTGGCATGTTGCTCGCTGACATCGCATTGGACGGAGCAAGCTCTGCCGATGAACTAGTATCATCCGTTTTGGCAGAATCCAGCGAAGCAGGCTTTGATGGCGGATCCGTCTACTCCAACGCGTCTGACTTTTTCTTTCAAGTTGTGTTTGTTGCCACTGCTATGTCTATCGTGTCTGGTGCGGTAGCTGAACGAATGAAACTGTGGTCCTTTCTGCTATTTACAGTTGTCATGACGAGTGTCATCTATCCAATGGAAGGCAGCTGGACCTGGGGTGGTAAAGACGTATTCGGCATGTTTGCACTGCAAGTTGGCGATACCGGTTTCTCAGACTTTGCAGGCTCCGGCATTGTACATATGGCAGGCGCCGCTGCCGCGTTAGCAGGTGTATTACTATTGGGTGCAAGAAAAGGCAAGTACGGCCCTAATGGGCAAGTAAAACCGATTCCTGGTGCCAACTTACCACTGGCCACTCTGGGTACCTTTATATTATGGATGGGCTGGTTTGGCTTTAATGGTGGGTCCGTGCTTAAACTGGGCGACATAAGCAACGCCAACGCCGTTGCGATGGTATTTCTTAACACCAATGCGGCGGCGGCGGGTGGCGTAATTGGCGCACTACTCACCGCGAGGCTTCTGTTCGGTAAAGCCGATTTGACGATGTGCTTAAACGGAGCACTTGCAGGCTTAGTCGCGATAACCGCCGAACCGTCCACGCCTACCCCACTGCTAGCCACCTTATTCGGTGCTGCAGCGGGCATCATTGTGGTTTATTCCATCGTATTGTTGGATAAGCTTCGAATAGATGATCCTGTCGGTGCGATCTCCGTACATGGAGTGGTGGGTTTTTTCGGCTTGATGATTGTGCCGCTTACCAACGATGGTGCATCATTCGCAGCGCAAGCGTTTGGCGCACTCGTCATCTTTGCCTGGGTATTTATTGCATCACTAGTTACCTGGGGCTTAATAAAAGCTATAGTCGGTATCAGGATTTCTGACGAAGAAGAATACGAAGGCGCTGATGTTAGCGAGTGCGGAATGGAAGCCTATCCTGAATTCACTCGTTAATAGCGGGTGATCAGAAAATAAGCCAAGGACGGCGGCCTGCCCTGACTAGTTAACTAACATAACCGCCGCTTGTAATTGCTTTATCACATCGTTTTGCTGTTGCTCGCTATAGAGCACCGCATCACCCACTCCCCAGATTGGCCCAGGCCACGCAGCATCACCTTCGGTGCGCACAATCAGATGGACATGTAACTGCGGCACCATATTACCCAGCGATGCAACATTAAATTTATCGCCATTAAACTGCTGGGTAATAATTTTTCCAATCTTGTTTGATAACAGTGCTAAATCGATTTGCTGTTCTTCCGTTAAGTCAAATACATCTTTGGCGTTGGCAACCTTGGGTATCAGTACCAACCAAATGTAACGGCAGTCATTCATTAGATTAAGAATGTAGCGCTCAGATTCGGCTAGAACCATGCCGTCTTGTTCTAAACGATGGTCAAGTTTGAATTGCATGATCACAGTGCTCGTATCTATTAGGTTTGTTTAAGGCAGTAAGCCGAAGGAACAAATAAACTGATCAGGACAGACAACAATCAAAAAGCCGTACCGCCATTAATTCCGATAATCTGGCCAGTAACAAAACCGCTTAATTCGTTGGACGCCAAAAACAAACCCGCTGGCACACAGTCCTCAGCCGTGCCCAAACGCCCCAAAGGCGTTTTCGCGGCTGTTGCTAGTAATTTTTCGGGTGACGAATATCGCTGATGAAAATCTGTATCGATTGTGCCAGGGGAAATCGCGTTGACCCGAATGCCATCTGCGGCCAGTTCTGTGGCCATTGAGCGCGTGTAGGTAGAAACGAAGCCTTTAGCTGCACTGTAAACCGAAGACCCAGCACTACCGCCGGTATCAGCGGAAATGGATGTAACATTCACAATGGATGCATCACCCGCTTGTTTTAAAAATGGCAATGCCGCAGTTGTCATCATCACCACCGAACGCGAATTTAAATCAGTCACATTATGGTAATGCTCTATAGTCATCTCACTGGTTGCCACTCTGCCGAGCATTGTGCCAGCGTTGTTAACTAGAATATCAATTGCGCCCAATGCAGCCCCCGCATGTTCTGCAACCATTGCAGCGGAGGCTTCTTCGGCAAGATCTGCAGTGCAGGTATAACAAACGACATTTTTTGCAGCGTCTAGTGCTTGCGTTGACAAGTCAACTTGAACACATTCAGTTCCAGCCTGAGGAAACACCCAATTAGGGTTTCCAGGCTCTCTACCTAAGTGTGCAAACAGTTGGGCGCCGTCATCCAGCAGGTATTGCGCAATCGCTGCACCAATACCGCGCCCAGCCCCAGTAATCAGCACGCGCTTATTGTTGAACATTCCCGGTCTAAATAATGCCATTATATTTTATCCGTCTGATCGTACTGTTGAGTAACAGCGTTTTTTAGCAAACCTAATTTCGCAATTTTTTTATTGGGGCTGCCGAGTAGGCCTGCGCCAAGTGATGTCACTATCTTATCTGCAAACGGGATTTTTGATACGGGTTCAAACATAAAATCGCGCAACCAAGGTAGTACCTTGTTTTCCGATTGATAGAAAGGTGTTAACGACCAACTAGCCGCCTGAAAAAAACGTACATGCCCACGGCGCATTTTTGCGTACAGAGCTAACGCGGCGCCTATCGAATCAGCGGTTGCCAATGCACTGGATAAGGCTAAACTATCAAGCAATGCCATATTGGCACCCTGCCCCAACTGCGGACTGGTGGAATGCGCAGCATCGCCAATAAACGCTATATTCTTTCCGTAAGGCACGGGTAACGTGTGATGAGAGTAAGTGGCATGAGCCAATTGATCAAAGCCATCAAACTGCGCAAGCAGGGGCTCCACTGCGGGCCAATGCGTTAGCACCTCGCGCTTCCACTTATCGATTCCTCCCAACACCGTCTTTTGATATGCATCATTGCGCAAACTCCAAAAGAAGGTCGCAACTTGCGTATCACTACCTGGTAGCGTGCCACAGGGCAACACTCCCACCATGACATTGGCGGCTTTATATCGTTGCTCTAAAAGCGCTGCATTAAATTGTGCCGCATCATAACTAACCGTACCCCATAAGGCACCGTAATCGAGTAATCGGTGTTTTGGTTTTTTGCTTGCCTGCTGTAACAGCCTGGATTGCCCACCCGTGGCGTCTACTATCAGGTCAAACTCCTCGCTATCAGTAGTAGAACTTAACGATACCTTTTCACCCTTGTGGATTATCCCTTTGATATCACAGCCAGTTACCACTGGAATCGATCGTAGTTTTACTGCTTCATAAAGCACATGAAACAACGATGCTCGATGTATGGCCACACCATAAAGGTCAGGCGACAACACTTGATAATTAATATCCAGCACCACTTTACCGTCAGGGGCGATCTTGCCTAACATGCCATCAACACGTTGGCCCAAGGCCTCGGCTTCAGCGCGTAAGCCAAGATTGCCCAAAACTTGCAATCCTGTGGGTTGAAGCATTAAACCCGACCCTACTGGCTTGGGTTCTTCAAAGCGCTCATACAAGGAAACGCTATGCCCTTCATCATGTAGAAAAATTGCAGCGCTTAGCCCAGCCGGGCCGCAGCCTGTAATGGCTATGTTGTGCATAGTGGGTCAAACAGTAAGTGATAGGCTTATTTTAAATTAACCCCGTATTTTGCGCTTGGTTAATCTGATACTATTAATATGTGTGACACTATGTACAAGAATGGAGCAATCCTATGGCGGGTGGTTGGTCGCGCGACGGCGCGGTACAAGAACAAATCGATGCAAGCGTTGACGATGCCGTAAAACGCATCCGCGAAAACATGCCCAAAGGTGCAAGCGCCGAATGTTGTAAAGAATGCGACAAGCCCATACCGCAAGCCAGACGTGAAGCAGTGCCAGGCGTGAAGTTTTGCATAAAATGCCAAAGCGACCGTGACATCGATAACGCAAAATCCGAATTGTTTAACCGACGCGGAAGCAAGGACAGCCAACTAAGATGACTTCAACTAACCCACTACAGGCGCGCAAAATTGGTGGCGGCACAATTGAGATGTCAGATTGGTATCTTAAATCTGAAACTGGCCCCCTGCAAGATGTACTGCTCGGCCCAAGCGACACGTTTAATTGGTTAGGCGAAGAAAACGCTGAGTACAGTTCGCTTGTACGAGAGTCCTTACGCAAGGGGCGCAAGTTTGATAAAACACTCGCTACTCGTCAGCATGCAGAGATGGTGCAGGCGTATCAAGAAGCTGGCACTACTTGTCATTTTTTACCATCCGATGAAAGCACACCCTACCAAGTATATGCCCGTGACTCCTCGTTTATGACACCGTACGGCGCCGTAATTTGTCAGATGGCTAGCCCACGCCGACGCGGTGAATACGCCCCTGCTCTACGTTTTTATCTTGAAAACAACATTCCAATCTATGACATGGTATCCAACGGTAGTTTTGAAGGTGGCGATTTCAATATCATTAAACCTGGTGTTGCTCTAGTGGGTTATACAGAGCATCGCACAGAAAAACGAGCAGCTGAGCAAGTAGCCGAATGGTTTATCGGCGAAGGTTGGGAAATCAAATATGCCCCCATTGATCCGTTCTATGTGCACATCGATTTAATGGTTTGCATGTTAACCAAGGATTGCGCCGCCGTTTGCCTTGAGACAACCGACGACGATGTCGTAGACTGGTTGCGC
The DNA here is from genome assembly GCA_036478595.1 of Granulosicoccaceae bacterium. Lineage (GTDB taxonomy): Bacteria > Pseudomonadota > Gammaproteobacteria > Granulosicoccales > Granulosicoccaceae > Granulosicoccus. The sequence goes on along the minus strand of JAZGEF010000036.1, from coordinate 189,893 downwards.
GGTCAACAAATAGAAATCATCCCTGCATCCTTTGAAGAGACACTCGCCTTGGGTTGCAATGTTGTGGCATTGGGTAACGAAAAAGTTCTGTCAACACTTGGCGCCACCGATCTAAATAATAAAATGCGCGCAATCGGCTTAACCGTTTACGATCCAGACATGACCATGTTCACCTGGGCCGGTGGTGGTGTACATTGTATGTGCCAACCATTGCGCAGAGACGCCGATTAATAATCAAGGATTAGAAATATTTACTCATATGAATTTTATTGGCCATTCTCCCCGTCTCTTGCCAACCAAGATGCTCGTAAAGACGCACGTTTTCTGGCATGTCAATATGTGTGCTTAAGCGCATCTCGAAAAACCCCAATTCCAAACAATCCAGCTCGGCTCGTTTGATCAGTGCAGCGCCGATGCCCATAGCAGAATTATCTGGGTGTACTGCAATGTTTTCCAACATTATGAATTCATCACGAAGGCTAAGAATAATTCCACCCACTACTCCTTGCTCGGTTTCAGCAACCCAAACACGATCACTTTCTATTGACTGAACAATCCCATCCGAAACCGAAAGAAGGTCTGTAATGCGGGGCTCATAAACTGAGTAAGCGGCATTGATACAATCTGAAAGCGAGACACTATCCGGTAGCTTTGCGCGACGAATTGTATATTTTGACATATCTCAATCATGCCACGACGTTGAGCCTAAGGGAATAGACTACCGTGAACTTCTGGTGAAAGCAGGTTACCGTGTGTACCTCGTCCACGCCCATTGCACGACTGTAGCCCGCGGCATCTGCCGCAAGAATTGTCGTCAGCTTTCGTTGCACCTTTTAGGACATAACAAATACTCGCAGATCAGCGTAATACAGTGAGAAGACAATCGACCGAGTTTGATGTTAGCTTAAGGCTGTGGGTATCAGTAGTTCTATGCTAGATCGGGTTGTATAAATTAATGGGGCATGCCATCATGATTTGATGTAATGCAAAGCGAAGGCGTGGTAGTGATAGATCCAAAAGTAGTTTCCAAGATGGCGGTAGAGTATACGAAAGCTTGGAATTCAAAGTCCGCCGAGGCTGTGGCCTCCTTCTATGCCGAAGACGGTGTCATTGTCATTAACGATGGCGATCCTTGGAGTGGTCGTTCGCGGGTTCAGGATATGGCCGCCGGATTTTACTCAGATGTTCCAGATTTGAAACTGACTTGTGATGATGTGCGTTGCTCCGGCAACCATGTGATCTTCGTTTGGACATTCACAGGACACGACGCCAACACTGGAAATCCGCTCAACATTAGAGGCTGGGAAGAGTGGTCTGTCGGCGAGGATCTAAAGGTAGTGGCGTCCCGAGGTTGGTTTGACGCCGAAGACTATGGGCGGCAGGTTGCCGGCGAATAGCTCGATGGCGATTTTAGCAAAATCTGAAATATTGCTTACACTGTTGGTGAGCAGCCTTGGAACTAATCACATTTATTCCATGAAACACTATTATTTACAGAGATTTTGCCCGATCACGTAACTCAGTTTTTAACACCTTGCCAGTGGATGTCTTCGGTAGCTCAACAAAAACAACGTGCTTCGGTCGTTGATAGCCAGGAAGTTCCCCGCGTGCGTGCTCTAGTAGCTCATCACTAGTGACAGTTGCACCTTCAAGCAACTCAACAAATGCACAAGGCACTTCACCCCATTTGTCATCAGGTTTTGCAACTACTGCCGCGAGGGAGACGTCTGGATGAGAGTACAGCGCCTGCTCTACAACAATTGAACTGATGTTCTCGCCACCAGAGATAATAATATCCTTGGCGCGATCACGAATCTCGATATAGCCATCAGGGTGTTGTACCGCAATATCACCTGACCAAAACCAACCATCGCGCATCACTTCATTAGTTGCTTTAACTTGCTTTAGGTAGCCCTTCATCACAATATTGCCGCGGAACGCTATCTCGCCTTGAGTTTCTCCATCCCAAGGCACTGGCTTTGAGGTTTTAGGATCAAGCACTAATACATCTTCTTCAAGTTCATACGCTACACCCTGGCGCGCTTTTAACTTAGCTCGTTCGTCAACTGGCAAGCTATCCCATTCGGGTTGCCATGCGCACACCACTGCCGGGCCATACACTTCGGTTAAGCCATATACATGGGTGACGTTAATATTAAGCGCTTCGATTGCTGCGATAACGGTTGCGGGTGGCGGTGCAGCCGCTGTCATCATATCTATGGTCTGTGAATATTCCCTTCTATCTTCAGCAGCCGCACCAGAAATCAACGACATGATGATCGGTGCGCCACACAGATGTGTAACGCCGTGTTCTGCAAATGCATCAAAGATGGCATCAGCACGTGGCGCGCGCAAGAATACATGGGTACCAGCAAGCAATGTAATTGTCCATGGAAAACACCAGCCATTGCAATGAAACAGTGGGAGTGTCCATAGATAAACGGGATGATGTGGCATCGACCAGGTAATGGCGTTGTTAACCGCGTTGGTATAAGCGCCACGATGCGAATACACCACGCCTTTTGGTTTACCCGTGGTACCCGAGGTGTAGTTTAGTGCCAGTGCATCCCATTCATCATCCGGCAGGCTATAGCTAAAGTTTGGATCGCCTTCAGCCAATAAGTCATTGTAAGTTAGCGAACCGATGCGATCCCCGCCCGGGCCTTCGGCATCTTCGATATCAATTATCAGAATGTCGCGGCCTGTTTCGGCAACTGCTGCATTCGCGGCTTCGCTTAATTCAGTATCGACTAGAAATACAGTAGCTTCACCATGATCAAGAATATAAGCAATGGTACTTGCATCAAGGCGAGTGTTGTTTGCGTTTAGCACGGCACCCAACATTGGCACGGCAAGCGCACATTCAAATGCTTCTGGAATATTGGGTGCCAACAACGATACGGTATCGCCCTTGCCAACACCACGAGCTTGAAGTGCGGATGCTAAGCGGTGACACCGTTCGCCAACTTGTGCCCAACTGCGGCGGATATTGCCATGAATCTGTGCAGTGCGATGGCCATGTACTCGCTCAGTGCGTTTGAGCATCGATACCGGCGACAAGGCAGTAAAATTGGCTTGCCTACGCCTGAGTTCTTCGCCTTCGTATACTGACATGAGTTTACCTTTTTAGTCTAACACTATCGTGTTGCCGACAGCGCTTGGTCGATATCCCAGAGTATGTCGTCAATATTCTCAATACCAACTGAAATACGCACCATATCGGATTTAACACCCGCAGCCAATTGCTGTTCTTCGTTTAATTGGCGATGCGTAGTTGATGCTGGATGGATGATCAACGATTTCGCATCACCTATATTAGCAAGATGACTTAAGAACTGCGTATTGTCGATAAACTTTTCACTTGCAGAGAAACCACCCTTCACACCGAACGTAAGAATCGCACTGGCACCGCGTGGCATGTATTTTTTCGCAAGATCATAGTAGGGGTTATTGCGAAGGCCGGGGTAGTTAACCCAGGCAACCAGTGGGTGGTTCTGCAAAAATTGCGCTACCGCCAATGCGTTTTCGCAGTGCCTATCCATTCGTATGGGTAGCGTCTCAACACCTTGTAAAAAAGTGAAGGCGTTAAACGGGCTAAGGCTTGGGCCCAAGGTACGCAGGTATTCCATGCGCGCCTTCATGGTAAAAGCAAAGTCACCGAAGGTTTCATAAAAACGTACACCGTGATAACCGTCGGATGCGTCAACCATCGATGGGAAATTACCGTTATCCCAGGGAAACTTTCCTGACTCAACCAATAAGCCACCAATGGACGTACCATGCCCGCCTATAAATTTAGTCGCGGAGTGAATGACGATATCAGCACCAAAATCAATCGGCTTGCACAAGTAAGGTGAAGGTACCGTGTTATCTAATACCAAGGGGATACCAGCTTCGTTGGCAATAGCGGCTACGGCCTCAATATCCAGCACATTGAGATTGGGGTTACCCACTGTCTCAGCAAATAGTAGTTTTGTTTTAGGTGTTACCGCTGCACGGAAATTCTCAGGCCCGTCGGGATCGACAAAAGTTGTTGATATTCCTAACCGCCTTAGGTTGACATCCATCTGTGAATAACTGCCGCCGTACAAGGTGCGAGCGGCCACAATTTCGTCTCCGGCATTAACCAGTGTTAGTAATGTCACCATTTGAGCTGCCATTCCAGAGGCCACTGCAAGTGCAGCCCGCCCATGTTCTAGCGAGGCGATACGCTCTTCGAGCATGGCATTGGTGGGATTACTTAGACGGGAATACACATTGCCGAAAGTTTGCAGGTTAAACAAACTGGCGGCATGGTCGGCGTTATCAAACACGTACGAACTGGTTTGATAAATAGGCGGGGCTCTAGAACCCGTTTGTGGGTCCGGTATTTGCCCAGCGTGTAGACATAAAGTCTCGTCGGCGAATACTCTGTCTATTTGCTCAAGTGGTTTACTATCACCACTTGTGTTTGATGATTCGTCGCTCATGCCTTACAGCCCTCAGCGTGTTTCACGCGTGCGATTAGACGAAATGATGCCCGTGTTGACTCCAGCATAGTTAAGCCCACCAAAAATCCTGGCATGCTCTATTTTGGTACAGCGATCCATGACGACTTCAAGCCCAGCGGTTTCCGCTATCTGTTTGGCCTCCTCATTGATAACCGATAGTTGCATCCACAATACGCCAGCGCCGATAGCGACAGCTTCCCTGGCAAGATCGGGCATGTCTTCGCTACGCCTGAAACAATCGACAATATCAACAGCCCGCGGAATGTCAGCTAGTGATGCATAGGATTTTCGACCCAGTATTTCATCCACGAATGGATTAACCGGAATAATCGTGAAGTGATGCTCGATGAGATACTTGCCGACAAAATGACTTGGGCGATAAGGTTTGTCAGACAAGCCAACCAGAGCGATAACCTGAGCATTACCAAGAATGTGTCGAAGCTTATTTATGGTGTCCATAACTTAAGCATACTCGATCAAATCATTAGGCGCATGATTCTTGACCAGCCGATGTAATCAGCGGGCTAGGCGCTGTGCGACTTATTGTTTTCTAGGTGCCCGTGACTTAGGGTCCGGGTTTTTTCGGCCTCCCTGTACGGGGCGCCTGGTTCGCTGTCCCGCGTACGGATTGTCGCCTTCTTTAAATTCGATACGTAGCGGCGTACCAAACATACGCAGCATCTTAGTGAAGTAATTCATCAAGTAACGCTGATAGGACATCGGTACTTTGCTTAGCTGATTGCCGTGAACAACAATTATGGGGGGATTGACTCCACCCTGATGCGCGTAACGCAATTTAATACGGCGCCCGTTTACCATGGGTGGCTGATGTTTTTCCACAGCGACTGCCAGCAATCGAGTGAGTTTTGGCGTAGCCATATCCATGAACGCTGATGCATAGGCCTTGTTGATCGATTTAAACAAATCTCCTACCCCTGAGCCATGCAAGGCACTTATAAAATGAATACGAGTAAAGCGCAAAAATTCTACTCGGCGCTCTAAGCTTTCTTTTAGCTCTTCACGTTGCTCGCCATCAAGCTCATCCCACTTATTAACTGCAACAATCAACGCCCGGCCCTTTTCAATAACATAGCCCAGTAGGTGTAGATCCTGATCCGTAAAACCGTCATTGCCATCAACCAGCATAACAACCACATTACTCTTATCTACCGCTTGCATAGATTTGATAATGCTAAATATTTCGACTTTCTCCGATACCTTGCCACGACGACGCACACCAGCTGTATCAATCAAGGTGTATTGTTTGCCCGCGCGCTCGAATGGTACGGATACCGCATCGCGAGTAGTACCCGGTTTGTCGTAAGCAATGACACGGTCTTCACCGATTAAGCGATTGATCAGCGTGGACTTACCTACGTTAGGGCGCCCAATAAAGGCAATACGAATATCATCAGTACGCTTACTGGAAGGCTGCTCCGATGGCTTATAACGACGCGGTGCTTCATAGTCGTCAGGGTTAACACCCAAGATCACAGCCACCTCTTCCATCAAGCTGCTCATACCGCGATTGTGGCTAGCTGCGATAGCTATTGTGTGTTCATAACCCAAGGCGTAGAAATCGAGCATCGCGCGGTCTTCGCCAATACCGTCTATTTTGTTGACGCAAAGTACGACTTTATCGCTGTGCCGGCGCAGGTTGTTGGCAATGTCTTCATCAACCGGGTTCATCCCAGCACGACCATCAACGATGAACACAACCAGATCAGCTTCTTTTATCGCAGCCATTGTTTGAACCGCCATTGCGGCACTTAGCGTTTCAGCTTCACCATTTAAGCCGCCTGTATCGATAACGATGTACGGCCAGCCACCCACTTTGCCTTCGCCATATTGACGATCGCGCGTTAGACCAGGAAAGTCAGCTACGAGCGCGTCTTGTGTGCGAGTGAGTTTGTTGAAGAGTGTGGACTTGCCAACATTTGGCCTGCCCACTAAAGCGATTACCGGTTGCATACTGCATTACTGCTTAAGAGTTAGTGCGCTGACGGCACCATTTGAAAATTGAATAAAGACTACATCGTCAGATGTAACAGGGTTGCCAGCAGCACCATCAAAGCTTGTGTTGCGAGCAATCAATCGGCCATCATCAAGTGCCAAACCATGCAGTACGCCTTGCTTGTCACCAACAAGCGCTATATCGTTATTTATCACGGGGCGATTAAGGCGCCTGCCCTTCATCGCTTCTTGAGACCACAATACTCGACCGCTGGTTTTTTCAACGCCGTGAACAACATCTAGCTCATCAACAACCACTACCAGCGTGTCGGTTTGTGCAATACCGGCAGTTGAGGACATGGGCACTGCCCACTGAATTTGCCCTTTTACCGGCTCAATACGCGCAAGCTTGCCGCGATAGTTAACGATATAAATTGCTTCATCGTCAGTAAGGATATTGGCATCAATATCTACCAGGCGCTCTACTTCGGAGCGTCCGGAAGGAAGGCTCACAATCGTTTCCCAAATAGTTTTACCCGTACTGAGATTTAATGCGATTAAACGACCATCATCCAAACCAACCAGCACACCACCATCCAATAGGTAGGGTTGGCTATAGCCATTGATAGTTAGTGCAGGTGGTGTATGCGTGGTAGACCAACGCTCTTTACCACTGGCAGCGTCAAGGCTTGCAATACGGCCATCTGCACTGCGTACGACGACGACATCGAACCCTGCCGACACAGGCACTAGCACTTCTGACGATGCCGCAGTTTGCCAAAGTATCTCGCCACTACTGGCTTGCAGTGCGTACACCTCACCATCGATAGAGCTAACGTATACTTGATCAGCATCACCAGAGACACCACTTCCCAAACGAACGCCAAGCGATTGAGTCCAGCCCGACTTGCCGGTCTGTTGATCTAAGCTGCGCACGGTGCCAGCATTGTCAGCCACATACACTACGCCGTTATTAACGTAGGGCGCAAAACGCCCACGTCGAACCACACCTAAGGACTGCTTCCAGTTTCGCTTGATAGTGGTTTCAGCTTTAATGCCGGACAAAGGAGTGGGTTGCACAACAGGCTCTGCGGCACAAGCTGCAACAAACGCAATTGCGCACGCAGCAATTACGCCGCGACCCATCGCCGTTGGCAGCCTGAGCGTTATTAGCCTGTTAGCTAGCATCAGCAGTTGCCAGTTCATTTATCTTCATTGTTAGCGACTCTGGATCACTTGCAGTTTTGGTTTCTAGCGCAGCCTGATAGGCCGTAAGAGCAGCAGCTGAGTCACCGGCAGCGACATGAAGATCACCTCTGGCCTCTTCTAACAATGCCTTGAAACTATCTGGGTATGCCTTGGGCAGTAAACTCAAGCCAGCAGCAGCCTTTCCTTGCGCGCCAAGCACACGAGCCAGGCGAACACTCGCTATTATCTTAACCTCTTCAGTTTTGCCATTATCAGCAACCCAAGCCAAATTCTGGGCAGCAGAATCTAAATCATCGTTATCAAGGGCTGCACGCGCTGCGGCGAAATGACTGTAACTGGCGTACAACGAATCGGCGTGATCATTGCCAATCAGCGACGCAAGCTCTGCTGCTGTATCAGCATCACCGTCACCCGTTGCGTCCATCGTACGGCTAAAGATGTCAGATGCAGCCACTGCCTGCTTGGCTTGATGAGCCTTGTAAGCTCCCCAGCCTGCAATAGCCAAGGCACCAAGCACGACACCGGCAATAACCGCTTTACCGTTTTCTTTCCACCATTGTTTTAGTGCTTCAACTTGTTGCTCTTCAGTTTCGTATTGCACTGATTGTCTCCACAGGCGTATTGCCCGTTAGTTAGTTGTGTTAAATAATTATCGATACAATTTATAGCAGTGAAGTGATTGTCGAGATCAGTTCACTACGCTTTACTGTTTGTTGATCTGCACCACCTTTGAGCGGTTTGACCGTTACTGTGTTGTTAGCCACTTCGTCCCCAGCCACCACCAACGCTAAATTAGCGCCGAGTTTATCGGCTTTTCGAAACTGACTTTTCATGCTGCCACCACCAGTGTGGTGCAAAACGGCACATTGAGGAAATGCGTCACGCACTTCTTCACTCAGCGCTAATGCATAGCCATGCGGCACATCAGCCGCGCTCATAACAAACATATCGCTTGTGTGAGCCTCCGGCAACGCCGACACCGCATCCATTAGTGCAATGATGCGCTCCATTCCAAATGCCCAACCAACGCCAGGCACGTTCGCTGCACCCATTTGCTCAAGCAAGCCATCGTAGCGGCCGCCGGCACACACAGCCGATTGGGAACCGAGCTTATCGCTTGTCCATTCAAATACCGTATGGCTGTAGTAATCGAGCCCGCGCACCAAACGTGGGTTAATCGTAAAAGTAATACCACTACCAGACAAATGCTGTTGCAATAATTCAAAATGCGCGTTTGCTTCCTCACATAATGAGTCTTGCAGCTTAGGTGCGTTTTCGTTCAGTTGTTGCATATCCGGATTTTTACTATCCAAAATTCGCAGTGGGTTACGCTGTAATCGACGCTGACTATCTTCATCGAGTTGATCTTGATGCTCGGTGAAATAAGCGACCAATAACTCTCGGTGCTTTGCACGGCACTCTGGTGTGCCAAGCGTATTGATTTCTAAGGTTAGCGCATGAAACACGCCCAACTGCTTAAACAGGCGGGCACTTAGCAGTATCAGCTCAGCTTCGATTTCAGCACCTGCAAGGCCATAGACTTCAGCACCTGTCTGAAAAAATTGGCGCTGCCGCCCTAACTGCGGACGCTCGTAACGAAACATTGGCCCGGTGTACCACACGCGATTTACGCTGCCTGGTTGTAACATGCCGTTTTCAATGGCGGCTCGTACACAGCCTGCTGTGTTTTCTGGCCGCAACGTCATCTTGCCGCCCTTGCGGGATTCAAAGGTGTACATCTCTTTTTCGACAATATCGGTGGCTTCACCAATCGAGCGTTCGAATAAGTCAGTGGATTCAATGATAGGGGTACGCATTTCGCCGTAACCATAGGCGTTCATTGCACACCGCACAGTTTGCTCCAGGTGCTGCCACGACCCAACGGTTGTCGGTAGTATGTCGGGCATTCCCCGTAAGCGTTTGTACAGCGTTTTCATGAATATGGTGTGCTTAACTGTGCAATATGACTGTGCAAATAACTGGACTATAAAATTCAGCCGTTATCACTGAATAGGTGTTGCGAGATATTCGCCAGCCTCGATTGACTCTGGAAATTCATTAAGTAAGCGAGAGGCATATTGTTCAGCTTGAGGCTGCTTACCCAGATCGCGATTAATTTGTAAGCCAAGCAACAAACTCTCAGCGCTGTCTCGGCCATATGCTAGAAAACGTTGATAGTACGCATCAGCAACCGACAATCTGCCCTGCTTCATTAGTAGCTCTGCCATATGTAAATACGCATTAGAGAACTTTGTGTTAACCCTTAACGCTTTACGCAAGTAACCACTTGCCTGCTCAAACTGATTGGACTCAAGCATGCACAGGCCTGCGTTGTCTAACGCAAATTCAGGTGTTTTGTAGTAGGGGTTATTGGCAGCAGTCTCAAATTCAGCTATCGCTGCATCAACCTCTTTTACCTTGCATAAAAATACACCGTAGCTATTGTGATGTTCTGCTTCTTCAGGCTCGAGTGCAATCGCCTTATTAAAATGAACCCTGGCGCTATCGTCTTGCTCCACACGATGCTGCAGCTGTGCATAAAACGAATGAGCGCGAGCGTTTGTTCCGTCCTGCTCAAGTGCCTTTTCCAACTTAAGCTTTGCTTGATCAAGCTCGCCGCGCCTTAAATACTTGATGCCAAGCTGAGCATTGGCTTCTGCGGCTTCTTTAGATTTAACTGGAATCGCTTTGGTCACACAGCCTGACACAACAAACGTAAACAATGCCATTAATGCAACCACCGAAATCAGGCTGTTGTTTTTCATCGAAACTGTTCTCCATAGCGAGGTTCAGTAAAACGAATATAGCGACGACTCTTGTCGGTAATGTCGCCAGCCAATTGCCCGCACGCAGCATCTATATCTTCGCCTCGAGTCGCGCGTTTTAATGTTAGTACACCTGCTTTGATAAGAATCTGGCTAAAGCGTTCCATCGACTCTTTACTAGAGGTGCGGTAACCCGATGTTTCAAACGGGTTAAATGGTATCAAGTTGACCTTACCTGGAAACGATTTAAGCAACCGTGCCAATTGACGAGCATGTTCAGCTTGATCATTAACACCATCAAGCATTACATACTCAAACAGCACCTTCTTTTTGCGCTCACCTTGTACGTAACGCCAGCAAGCATCCATAAGTTGCTCAATATTGTATTTTTTGTTTAGTGGCACCAACTCATTACGCAGCTCGTCCGTTGGGGCGTGCAACGATACCGCCAGTGAGCAATCAATCTCGTTAGTGAGCCTATCCATAGCGGGCACAACACCAGAGGTACTGACGGTCACGCGACGTTTGCTCAAACCATATGCTCGGTCATCCATCATTAATCGCAAGCTAGGTATCAGAGCCTTAAAATTTAACAGCGGTTCGCCCATTCCCATCATGACAATATTGGTAATACGTTGATGGGAAGTTTTAGAATTACTGGCTAACGAGTTTGTCGCTAACCAAAGCTGGCCAATAATTTCTGCAACGCTCAGGTTACGCGCAAAGCCTTGCCTGCCTGTGGCACAAAATGAACAATCCAGCGCACAACCAACCTGTGACGATATACATAGCGTACCCCGCCCCTTTTCAGGGATGTAAACAGTTTCAATCCGGTTACCGTCATGTAAAGCAAATAACCATTTGCACGTGCCATCGCTGGAAAGATGATCCTCATCAATCTGTGGCAATTCGAGTGTGGCAGTGGCAGCTAATTTTTCGCGCAAGCTGACAGACATATCGCTCATTTGCGAAAAGTCCCGGCAGTTGCGCTGATACACCCACTGCATTAACTGTTTGGCGCGATAAGGCTTTTCGCCTTGCTCGACAAAATAATCACGCAGACCATCGTGATCAAAATCAAACAGATTAACGGGGCTGGTTGTCATTATTAAGCAGTACTAATTAGTAATATTAATAATTGCTTAGCGAGTACGCTTGCAAGTACCCGTATCACCAAAGAAAAATTTGATTTCTTCTGCTGCAGTTTCCGCCGCATCCGAACCGTGGCAAGCATTTTCATCAATCGATGCTGCAAAACGCTTACGCACTGTGCCTTCAGCAGCCTCAGCAGGGTTAGTTGCGCCCATTACTTCGCGGTGCTTGGCAATCGCATTTTTACCTTCGAGCACTTGGGCGATAACTGGGCCAGATGTCATGAAGCTAACGAGATCGTTGTAAAAAGGACGCTCTTTGTGCACTGCGTAAAATTCACCAGCTTGTTCTTTAGTTAAGTGCATCATCTTGGCAGCAACGATGTTCAGGCCAGCGCCTTCAAACATTGCGTAGATTTCGCCGATAGCGTTCTTTGCTACGGCATCAGGTTTGATGATGGAAAGGGTTTGTTCAACAGCCATTAACGGGCTCCAAAAAAGTGTGTTTAGACAACCCACCATTGTAGCGTGTTTGGCATGCACTTGCGCGCTAAAACCGGCCTATACAGCCGGTATTGACCGATATTGTGTGTTACGAGGTGGCTGTCTTAGCCTTTCTAGCGATCCCCGTTCAACTTCACCGTTTTGAAGCTCAGCGGCAACTGCGAAGAGGTATCAAAACGAGCGCCCGCCTCGGCACCGGCAATTGCGATGTCTTTGGCTGTTTTGTAGCGCGGATAGGCGGCATGCATGGCCCCAATCGCGTAGCTTGCGCCCGAGCCCACAGCCCAGTATTGCGAGTATTCATACACCTCTCGCAGCGAAAACATCGCAAATATGCCATTTCGGTTAATAAAGACCGAATCTATCTGGCTGGTTTCGTACGGATCTTCCTCCGCATCCTTAGCGTTAAGAAAGTATCGCTCCTTAAGCACGGGATGCAGGCGAATAAGCGTATCGAAAGTGCTATCACGGGTCGAAAAGTCGGCTTTTACGTCTTTATCGTTAAATGCCCGCTCAGCCACCAACGTATGAGCAGCGCTGCCAACAATCCCCATATGGGTTTTGCCGAAAGTTTGAATTTTGGAATGATGCACATCCAGTGAGGCATCCAGCCGGATATCCCCAAATGTGGTGAGCGTATCGGCTGCTATGCAGGCTGTGCTGCCTTTACGAACTACGACTATCGTGGACAAGAGCAATGTATCCGTGTTTACCAGGTATTGAAATGGCAGTTTGCCAGAAGCGTATCCGGTGTGCTGCGACCTCTCCTGCAAATGGAGCTTCGACCAAAGTCGCCCACCCCGGAGGGCACGTAGCACGCAATGGGGGCGTTTCGGGGCTCAGTTCACGGATTGATGATGAGATCCATTTTGCCGGAGCCAGGCAGAATATGCTGCGAAATCGCGATTATTGGCCTCGCAGCCCGTATTAATCATGAATTCACCCCGGAGGGCAGTATTAATCCGAATCTTTGAGCAAGGACAGCTGATTAGCCACGGTCTCGGCATCTGGGGCTTTCTCGAGAATATCGATCGCTTCACGAAAAGCCGCCACATCCTCAAAACGCCGGTAAACCGACGCAAATCGGATATAAGCCACCTCATCCAGCTTGCGCAGCTCCTCCATTATCCATTCACCAATTTGCCGCGAGGGAATCTCCCGCTCGCCTGCCACCAGACAACGATGCCGAACCCGAGCAATGGCCTCGTCAATTAGCTCTACGCTAACGGGTCGTTTTTCGAGGGCGCGTTGAAAACCGGCCTGCAATTTTGCATCAGAGAACGGCTCTCTACTACCTCGCGCCTTTACAACACGCGGCAGATTCAGCTCGGCGGTTTCGTAGGTGCTAAAGCGTTCTTCACATTCGGTGCATTCACGACGCCTTCTAACCTGGTCGTTGTCACCTACCAGTCGTGAATCCACGACTCGTGTATCGATCGCCCCGCAAAACGGGCAACGCATAAATGCTCCGGTCAAAAATGGCTGTTGGGAATCCGGGAGAGTAGCACAGGCACGTATGTTAAAATTCAGGCAGCGACGCTTATATGGCGTCATTCATGCTCTATTTAGCGCCTCAAACCGAGCGAAGGTAATCTACAAATGACTCAACCAAAGCGCATAGCCATCACTGGTGCTGCTGGACAAATCTGTTACTCAATGTTGTTCCGCATCGCTAATGGCGATATCTACGGGCCCGACCAACCAGTTAGCCTTCATCTACTAGAAATCACACCAGCTCTAGGCTTGCTTGAAGCCGTAAAGATGGAATTGGACGATTGTGCGTTCCCATTGTTAAACGATATCGTTTGTACTGACGACGCTAAAACGGCGCTGACTAAAGTAGATGCTGCATTATTTGTTGGGGCGAAGCCACGTGGCCCAGGCATGGAGCGCAGCGATCTAATCACCGACAACGGCAAGATTTTTAGCTCGCTGGGTAAAACACTCAATGAGGTGGGCAACCCCGATTGCAAAGTGTGTGTAGTGGGCAACCCTGCCAACACTAACGCTTATATACTCAAAGCGAACGCACCGAACATCAACCCCCGCAACATTACAGCGCTTACTCGCCTTGATCACAACCGCGCTATTTCGCAGCTAGCGTCCAAAACTGGAAGTAAGATTGCTGATATCAAGCAAATGGTTATCTGGGGCAACCACTCCACTACTCAAGTGCCTGACATCTCTTACGCATCGATTAATGGCAAAGCGGCATCTGACTTAGTTGATCAAAGCTGGGCGCAAGACGAATTCATTCCAACAGTTGCTAAGCGTGGCGCGGCAGTCATTGCTGCACGTGGCAGCTCAAGCGCAGCTTCTGCCGCTAATGGTGTTGTTGATCACATGGCAAGCTGGGTTCAAGGCACACCTAAAGATGACTGGGTCAGCATGGCCGTACCAAGTGATGGCAGCTACGGCATCGACGAAGGTTTAATTTACTCGTTTCCAGTTCAAACCGAAAACGGTGATTACCGCATTATCAATGATCTAGATGTCAGCGATTTTATTGGTGAAAAGATGAAGGCAAGCCAACAAGAATTACGCGAAGAGCGTGACACAGTTGCATCACTGCTGAATTAAGCCAGTAGCTTGTCGTCCCCGCGTGGTGCGGGGGCGACGCTTAAGCAATCACCCGCTTCAAACGTACCATCAGCAACGCCATCACTATAGCCAGATACACAAACGGCTCGAACCTATCGCCTTTAGCCAACCACACATAGTGCACAACTGCAGCGCATGCCGCGATATACACCCAACGATGTAGTGACGCCCACTTCTTGCCCAAGCGTTTAACCATCGAGCGATTAGACGTAATAGCCAAGGGCAACAAAATAAGAAACGCGACAGTACCTGCGCTGATGTATGGCCTTTTAAACACATCAGCCACTATCGCAGCTAAATCCAGCTGCTGATCAAGAAACATATAAATCGAAAAATGCATTGCGGCATAGAAAAACGCAAACAAACCAATCATGCGTCTTAACTGTACCGGCCAAGGCTTTTTTATCCACACGCGCAACGGCGTAAGTGCCAGGCCCAATACAATAAAACGTAAGGCCCACTCACCTGTTTCATGGGTAAGTTCTTCGATGGGATTGGGGCCGAGCTGATTATCGAATAGTGAGTACACCAGGCTGGCAAGCGGTATTAATGCCGCGACAAACACCAATGGCTTTGACCACCAGCGCCTAGCCCATATTCCCTTACTAGCAGCTGTGGTGGATGAGTTTTGCAATGTCGTGTCCATGACTGTCTGAGCCAATGCAGTTGTTATCGATTACCGCATCGGCTCAACATTTGAACCGACTAGCAGACTTAGTAATGCTTTTTGAGATCCATATCAGCATAAAGAGGTGCTGCTAGCTCTGCATAGCCATTCAAAAATTGAGTGTCGATTTTAGGCGAAAACAACGCCGCTAGACCAGTGGTATCACCTGACAGGCGCCGCTCTTTAGCTTGGCTCCAACGCGGATGGCTGACTTCAGGGTTTACATTACTGTAAAATCCATATTCGTTTGGCGCTGATTTATTCCAGCTTGTAGGTGGTTGTTTTTCTGTAAAGCTTATGCGTACAACCGACTTGATACTCTTATAGCCATACTTCCAAGGCACAACCAGTCGCAGTGGCGCACCATTTTGATTAGGTAATTCATTGCCATAAATGCCCACGGCCATAAATGCAAGCGGGTTCATTGCTTCATCGATACGCAAGCCTTCAACATATGGCCAATCCAACACAGGCCGGCTCATTCCAGGTAGGTCAGGGTCATTTAAGGTTTCAAACGCAACGTACTTAGCTTTGGAGTTGGGCTTAAAGCGTTTTAGTAAAGCACCTAATTCGAAACCATTCCAAGGGATAACCATTGACCACGCTTCAACACAACGCAAGCGATAAATACGCTCTTCAATTGCATGAGGCTTAAGGATATCTTCCAGGGTAAAGTTACCCGGCGCATCACATTCACCGTCAACCACCACGCTCCACGGTGAAGTTTCCATACGATCAGCATGGCGTTCAGGATCAGCTTTATCAGTGCCCAGTTCGTAAAAATTGTTGTACGAAGTGGCTGTTTCAAAGCTCGTGGCTTCTTCGTCTGTACTTAGTTCGCTTTTGCTTAGCATAGCGGTAAGAGGAATACCCTTTGCGCCTTTCGCCATTGACGGGATGGTAATGCCGCCGGTAAGACCCATAGCTATTGACGCCTGCATAAGCTGACGCCGCCGCGCAAAGAGGGCTGGATCTGTAATCTCAGCGCTGCGAATACCGGCCAACTTACACCAATCAATTTTTGCCATGCTAATCTCCAGTTATTGCCTTACGACACCGTAAAACTAAAATAATTCCGGTTTGATGCATCTTTCTAGACAGCAAACGTCTATGAGTATATGCACAGGATCTGGCGTATATCAGTCTGAAAGCAGTAACCGTACCCATCTGAGCCTAATTGAACCCTTACATGGCAGGATTGACGCCCTGTTTGGCCCGATTCCTGCCATTAACACCCTGTGAAAAGCGGTAAAGAATAGCCCTGTGGAAGTAATAGACGGAAATCAATCAGATCCAAGCAAATCGCGCACTGATGCGCGAAGTACCACTGCGCTCATGCGCCGCAAGGACGACCGCCTGGATGACCAGCGAAACCTTAATTGGATAACGCGCGATACCGACATCGTGCTTCGGCCACACTCGCCTCTAGCATTAGCGGATGTATTGACTAGCGAAGACGGTACATTCGTGCTGATAGCCGATGCCGATGACACGGCAGACACTGAATTTGTGGACACGAACTCCGTGATATCGATGCGCAAGCATCGACAACAAAAGAAGCTTCGCAATCGTGCCAATTTGTTGTCAACACATAACAACACCCAACTACTCGAACGCTGCCGCCAAATACTGGTCGACAATGCGTTAATTAAACAAGCAGGTTTGCGCAGAATCTACCTGGCAGCAGGCTTTATCAACATCAGCCTTGAATCAGAAGCAAATGCAGAATTAAGCTCACTACGAGCACCACTACTCTTTTATCCAGCCATATTGGCGCGCAGTACACCACGTGAAGCTCAACAGCATGCTGATGACACCGATTATATCGTTAAGATCGAAAACGGTGAACCCGAAATTAACCCATCGCTTCATGCCCTTTGCAGCGAGCACATGGGCATTGAACTACCCGAGTACGATGCAGAACAACCATTGCAAGATTACTTTGCACACGTAGCTGCTGTCATCAGCCAGCATAGTGAGTTGGAACTGGAATTTGAAATTGCATTAGGTACAGCCGCACCACCACATGGCACAGCACTACCAGAACCTGCTCTGCCCGAATTACCAGAAAAATTCGATGCGAAGATAGCAAAAACTATCACTGATAATAAAACACTGCAAGAGCTCGACACTGTATTGAACTTGTTACGTGATTACTCTATGCCGTTGGCGCGAGTACACACAGGTGCAACAGAATCACAAGGCAGCGCAGAAATATCTGAACTTCGTAAATACTCAAGCAAGCTCTCAGCCGCTGGCATTGATCATATTGAATTTAATAAATTACCCGACCTGCCCAACAAAATACGAGCGTGGGTAGTGACTGCTGAAAAAGCACTGCGATGCGAAACGGTTAGAAAGATCGTTAACAAGCCATCTATCAGCACACGCCATTTGATCAAATTATCTAGTGTCATCGAGCTGCTCGATAAGTCGCCTACCCATTTAGAAGAGTATCGTCATGCTGATCTTTCATTTTCGGCGACCCCAGGCCTACTGCGAAGAGCTCGGCATCAGTCACGCTTGATTGAAGAAGAATTAGAATCGTTACAAACTTATTTTGTGTTGGACAAGGTACCGGCCAAGCCACAGTTACTCAGCTTAATAGAAGAGCTTGGTGGCACGCTTGATACTGGCCCCGATATCGTTGACGCGGAGTATTTCAATGCGCGCCGGCAGTTTATGGAATTCAGTATCGAAAAACCTGCCAACCTTACGCCTGAGCATCAACGCATGTTAAGTAAGCTTGCCAAAGTGTTGCGGTTCCGTGAGTTGTTTGTTAACAACACCGAATACCGATTGGCACTTGGCCCAGGCTATCGCGGTTTGCGTACCAACTGGGATCAACTAGAAGAAATTCTCGACTACTCGCAAGAATTTGCCTCAGTAGTTGAATCAGAATCTATCGCCGCTACCGCATTGGGTAACTGGCCAGAATTTAGAAATGCATTTGTATCGGAACTAGAACTACTACAGGTATCCGCTGATGCTCTTTATCGCTTGATTACCATCAGCGGTTCTGCTTGGCAGCACAAAACAGTTGAGCAACTGCTCGCCAGATCGCTAGAAACTGCACAGAAACTAAGTGACTGGCACATTGAGTATGGTGAAGCAAAACAGTACCAAGGCCGCACTCCTGCATCTGTCTTAGCTCAGTTTACGGGTAAGTCTCGAGAAGATGTGATCACTGAGATTCATGTGGGCGAAACGCAAGCACAAATCGACAACCACTTAAGTGTTGGTCAGACAACAGCAGAATCAGTAGTGGATACCATCAAGTGGCTACGTGAAGCAAGTAACACGGCGCTTGCCAACGAGCTGGATATCGATACGATCGTCGCGCACACTGGTGGGGATGCTTCTTAAGCGCCTTCCGCGATGAATGACAGCATTAAATTATCGTAAAAAAATTCTTACCCGTAAAAACAAGCGAGCTCATTTCCTTCAGTTCATTCCACAGCTTGTCATCAAGCTGATAGTTAATTTCCAATCCCTCTGTGCCAGTCTCTGCAACTGCCTGCGGCTCAAACACACAAACTAATTGAGTTTTTGATAGTTCAAGCATTTGAATGCCTTCATGCAAAATGGCTTGTTGTATTTCTTTTACTGTACACACACCGTCATCATCGCCCTCTAATGACTTTATAGTGCCATCAGCACCTAAGGCTCGCTGGAAGCACCAGCTTTCCCCGCCTTCTTCTGGGTCAGACTCTTCGAACAGTAGGTTAAACACAACGAATTCTGGCGTGAATTCATTTTTGAATATTTCAACTATATTGGCGGTGAATTTTGTCATGGTATATTGCTGAGAGTTAATTTAATGAGTCATTAAGTTACTGGCGCAATATAATCCGGCCGGATACCAGAGCGTTCAATCGCCTCCTCTACATCACACCCTTTAAACAGGCCAAAGTCTGTAATCAAGACGGTCTTCCAACCTGCTGCTGCTCCCCCGAGAATATCGGTGTGCAAAGTATCCCCAACCATCGCTATCCGGTGTGGCGGTATATCAACCAGTTGCTCGCTAACGATATCGAATGCGTCTTTAAATGGTTTGCCATAAAATTCAGGCACCACCCCGGTGACATCTTGTGTTTGATGAGCAAAGTAGCCTGGCTCTATGGAGATGCGGCCAGGGTGCGGCGCGACTAAATCTGGGTTGCCTACTAGCACAGGTCTTGGCCGTACCTTCAATGCAGCTTCAAGTAGTTGCTGTCGATAATCGCTCCAGTCCTTTGTGCTCAACAAAATAAAGGCATCGCAGTCGTTATAGATTGGGGCATCGTCGAGTAACAAGCTGGAATGCGGGCTAAGTTGATCTATCTGCGCAAAGTCAGTAGCGGCAATTCCCCATCGCCAATCCGCGGGATGGTGAGCTATACCTCGCATCAAGGCATCGCGGCTGGACACTACATTGCTTGCCTTGATATTGAAACCCCATTTGTCATACTTTTGTGCAGAGCTTGCTGCTGGTAACGTAGCGCCATTTGTTAACACCCAAACCGTACAGCCTGCGGTTTGCAAATTGGCAATGCGTTCTACTGCATTCGGAATAGGCTCATCACCAAGGTTAAGCACACCAAAGCCATCGAGCACGAACGCATCGATGTCCTCAGTAATCGATTCGAGGTTATCAATATGAATCGATTGTTTAGGAAACTGCGCCTGCGGCATTCGCTCACGCAAGGCAATGTAACGATCAGTAGCCTGCTCGCGATCAATGCTAAATGAAAATGACATTATCCTACCCAGGTGCGTGCGTTTTCAAACATGCGTAACCAGGGGCCATTTTGCCCCCACTCACGCGGTCGCCATGAATTACACACCGATCGGAACACTCGCTCTGGATGAGGCATCAGGATACTGACGCGGCCATCGTCACTACATAAACCGGTAACACCGAAGCGCGAACCATTAGGATTAAGCGGGTAGTTTTCAGTCATATTGCCTTCGTTATCAACAAAGCTCATCGTCACTTTTGCAGCCGAGAGCTGATCGTCTGATTCAAATACGGCGCGGCCTTCACCGTGCGCAATGGGTACAGGAATTTTAGAACCCGCCATATCAACCAACATGATTGACGGACTATCGAATACTTCAACCGTCGCCACACGTGCTTCAAATTGCTCTGACGCGTTGCGCTTAAATGCAGGCCAGCTTTGCGCACCAGGTATGAGCGACTTTATCTGCGACAACATCTGGCAACCATTACAGGCACCAAACGTAAACGTGTTATCGCGATGAAAGTACTGCTTGAACTGGTCCCTCAGGCTTTTGTTGTACATGATGCTGCTGGCCCAACCACCGCCAGCGCCAAGCACATCACCGTATGAGAATCCGCCGCAGGCAGCCAAACCATGGAAATCTTCTAGCGTGATACGACCACTGATCAAGTCAGTCATATGCACATCAGCGACGCTAAAACCAGCAGCGTCAAATGCAGCGGCCATTTCTTGATGGCCATTAACGCCTTGCTCCCGCAGTATTGCAACCTGCGGCTTGGTGGTTAAAATTACGGGTGCTTTTAGTGAAGCGCCTGGATCAAATGTTAGTACGGGTGAAATACCGGGGTTATCATCAGAGACGATTAACGCCAGCTCTTGTTCAGCACACTCTGGGTTATCACGTCGCTTTTGTACCTGGTAGCTGGTTTGCCACCAATCACTGCGCATCTCTGACACCGGCCCTGCAAACAACAGTTCGCTACCGCGCATGATATTAAAATCTTCTATGATGCCAAGAGTGCCAATGGTATGGACTGCATCACCCAAACCATGTTGATCGAACACTGCCATCACCGCAGCATAGGCATTCTGCCTTATTTGTATAACAGCACCAAGCTCTTCATTAAAGAGGCTCCCGACATCATCAGATGGCAGGCTACTGATATCAAGTGCGACACCCACATTACCCGCAAATGCCATTTCGGCTACGCAGGCAAACAAGCCACCATCTGAACGATCATGATACGCAACAATCAAATCATCTTTGATCAGATCTTGAATCGAATTAAACATACCGGCCAGTAACTCCGGCGAATCAACATCAGGTGCAACTGATCCTATCGCATCAAACACCTGCAGTAACGCTGAGCCACCCATGCGATTTTTACCTAAGCCCAGGTCAAGCAGCAGCAGTTCTGTTTCGCCGACATCCTTGTGTAGTTGAGGTGTGTGTGTTTTGTAAATATCACTCACCGGTGCAAACGCTGTTACTACCAATGACATAGGAGACGTAACGCTATGATCCTCACCCTGCTCTTGCCAATGGGTTTTCATAGAGAGCGAATCTTTGCCAACTGGAATGGCCAGGCCCAAAGCCGGCGCTAGTTCCAGGCCAACCGCTTTTACCGCGTCAAAAAGCGCAGCATCTTCACCCGGGTGCCCAGCCGCGGCCATCCAGTTAGCGGAGAGTTTGATATTGCTAATATTACCAATGCAGCTTGCGGCAATATTAGTCAATGACTCAGCCAATGCCATACGCGCCGAAGCCGCAGGATTGATCAAGGCAAGCAATGGACGTTCCCCCATCGCCATGGCTTCACCCGTCAGGCCTCGATAATCAGCGGCTGTTACCGCCACATCGGCCACTGGCATTTGCCAAGGGCCAACGAGTTGATCGCGCACGACCTGGCCGGTGATACTTCGATCTCCAATGGTGATTAGAAAGTTCTTGCTAGCAACTGATGGTAACTGCAATACCCGTGCTGCAGCCTCTTCAATCGTGATATTGGAATGATCAAACTGCTCATCGCAACCCGCTCGACGCGTGGCATCGATCGATACCTTGGGTGGCTTACCTAACAATATATCCAGCGGCATATCCACAGTGTGTTCATTAAAATGCGTATCGTTGACTACGAGTTGTTGTTCGTCAGTTGCCTCCCCGACTACCGAATACAAGCAACGCTCACGTTCACATAGGGCGATAAACGTATCAAGCTTATTGATATCGACAGCTAAAACGTATCGTTCCTGCGCCTCATTACTCCAAATCGCCATCGGGGATAAACCGGATTCAGCGCTGGGTATATCACGCAGCGCAAACTTTGCGCCCATGCCTGCATCGTTTACTAGTTCTGGCAAGGCATTTGATAACCCGCCGGCACCAACATCGTGCAATGACAAGACTGGTGTCTCGTCACCAAGCGCTACACATCGATCCAATACTTCTTGGCACCTTCGCTGCATCTCAGGGTTGCCCCGTTGCACGGATGCAAAATCCAGTTCCGCATCACTACTACCACTAGCAACTGAAGATGCAGCCCCTCCGCCTAATCCGATCAACATGGCCGGGCCACCTAGCACTACGATGGCCGTACCGGCTGGCACAGCTTGTTTGTCAACATTGCCTGCGCGGATGTTACCCAAACCACCCGCGATCATGATCGGTTTGTGATATCCGCGAGTCTCACAGCCGCTTTTGAAACTAACACGTTGGCAAAAGGTACGGAAGTAACCACCAAGGTTTGGCCTACCAAATTCGTTATTAAACGTTGCTGCGCCGATTGGGCCTTCGGTAATGATCGCTAAGGGTGATGCAAGGCGATCCGGATAAGCGATTTCGATTTCCCATGGTTGTTGATGGCCCGGGATGCATAAATTAGATACAGTAAAGCCACAAACACCGGCTTTGGGTTTAGAGCCATTACCCACAGCACCTTCATCACGTATCTCGCCACCGGCACCGGTTGCCGCACCTGCAAATGGCGCGATGGCGGTTGGGTGGTTATGTGTCTCTACTTTTATTTGTATATGCGCAGGTTCTTTATGCACATCGTATAAACCATCTGCATCAGCAAACCAGCGGTTAGTTTCATAGCCTTCGATAACGGCTGCGTTATCGTGATACGCGGACAAAATACCGCCTGGTGCAAGTTTGTGCGTATTGCGAATCATGCCAAACAAGGAAAGCTCACTCGCCTGCCCGTCCACGCGCCAGTCAGCATTAAATATTTTGTGACGACAGTGCTCAGAGTTGGCTTGCGCGAACATCATCAGCTCTGCATCACTAGGGTTACGCTTTATCTCACTGAAGCTATCAAACAGATAGTCGATTTCATCATCAGAGAGCGCGAGGCCCATTTGAACGTTGGCATGCTGCAATGCTTGTTTGCCGCCACTCTTTATGTCTACCCGCACTAGTGGCGCAGGGTCAGCAGATGTAAAAAGGGCCGAGGCTGCCGTTTCGTCAGGCAACAGGGATTCAGTCATGCGATCGTGCAGAAGCGCTTTAGCCGGCTTGTTTAATTCCGGTATCTGGTTGCCCTCAAAAACATACTCAACACCGCGTTCCACCCGCTTGATATCAACAAGCCCCGAGTTAATTAAGAGCTCAGTAGCTTTGCTTGACCAAGGCGATTGTGTACCAATACGCGGGACTACCCAAACACTGCTTTCAGCACCTTGGGCTGATGCAAAACCATCCAATAGTTGTAACAATTGTTGTTGTGCTGCACAGGACAAAGTAGTGCCATCGGCAAGCTGTACCAGATATCGGTACCGTGATAGGGAGAGCTGTAAACCGGGCTGGCTAAGCAGAAGCTCGGCTGCAAGGCGTTTAAGACGAAAATCAGAGTGCGCGGAGGCGCCGATCAGGCTAAGCATGGAGGCAGAATCAAAGCCACAAGAAGCGCTATATGATACTGGATCCCGCCCCAGGATTGTGAACCCATCACAGCCTGGCAAGCCTGAGCTTGATAATCCCACTCCGTGGCCGCATAATACTTACAGGTTAGTAGCAATATTTCCGGGGAAGACTGGTTTCGACGGGAGTGGCAAAACCTGAGGTGCATGCCGAGGATCAGATTACCTCGTAAAATACAGCTGAAAAAAGATAGTTGCAAACGATGACAACTATGCGATGGCTGCTTAATTAGACTTTGTGTCCTTTTTGGATAACGTAGTTTAGTTTTGTAGTTCTACCCGGCGGCGGTTATGCCTATGTTTCAGCCTCGGGATGCAATAGCCATAGGATCGCGCGAGGGGTCACTCTTACACCCAAACGCTAAACAAATAATGAGTTCGCTGAACTACTTTGGTGTTCGTCCTGGGTAGAACGGCTAAAGCCAATGACGAAACTAAGCATGTAGTACCAATGGCAGAGTGCTTTCGGACGGGGGTTCGACTCCCCCCTTCTCCACCACTTTATCAAAATCGCGAGCTCCGGTTTACCGGGCTCGCTTTTTTTTGCGCGTGTATTTTGATCAGCTTAACTCTTTAGACAATAATGCGGCTCCGCGTGATGTTCTCGACATGGCGGTAAGTTCTTAAACAGTCGCATCATCGCCCCATATATTTTTCAAACGTTTGTCGCGGCCACAGGCATAACGATAGCCTTTGTAACGAACTGGGCTTTTCTTGTAAAAATCCTGATGGTAGCTTTCATCACCCATTATCGGATAGAACGTAGTTAAGGGTAGTATTGGGGTGACAACAGTCTTGTCAGAGAAACGCTCAATGATGCGCTGCCTGGATTGTTCTGCAATTGCATTCTCTTCGTCATTAGCAACAAATATTGCCGCAAGATACTCTGGCCCTTTGTCGCAAAATTGTCCACGCGCATCAAACGGATCGTGGTTGACCCAGAAGTGTTCAAGAATTTTTTCATAAGAAACAACCGCTGGATCATAAGTAATTCTAACTGCCTCGTAGTGCCCAGCATGATTGCCTTGATAAGTCGGGTTTTCTAATGAGCCACCAGTAAAACCAGAAACAGCCTCACTCACTCCTTCAAGTGCTTCGAAATCTTTTTCCACACACCAAAAACAACCACCAGCAACGACAGCGGTGTCTGCAAATAAGGGTGATGAGATAATAGCTGTGATCGAGAGTGCAATGCTGGCTATTCGTTTTTTCATATGATTCTTCATTTCTATGATTGTGGCTAATGTGACCAGCACTCTCTGTGCAGGTTCCCGATTTTTTGAAATTGAAGCTACGCAGTAACATATCGTGTCCGCACGGCCGACCGTTGAGCGAGAATCTTGCCACCTTCTTGGTGCTCCGCTTCTGCCAAGCGTTGATAACCCGGGAGATGCTGTCGTCCAAGTTTCTCAGCCCATCTTTGCCCAAGCCCAATAAGCCAGAGTGATGAACCGGCGTACCGCCGGTAATTTGCAGCCCTACTCCCTCCGCTGCGTAGCGACAATGGTAGTCAACAAATTGTTGACCCGGTTTATTGTCGTCTGCAAAACCGGGTACGTGGGCAGACACCAACACGCGATTTCTGAGTTCAAGCGTTCCACCAGGATGCGCAATGTTTAGCGGCGATAGCAGATGGCTAATCTCTGTGGGTACATTGATTGTTCGCGTCGTCATAGCCGTTATCCGTATTTATCAGTAATCCGCTACCACATACCCCAAGGATCTTCAAGCTCGTTAAATTTTAAGTCACCATCAGTTGGT
Organism: Granulosicoccaceae bacterium; assembly: GCA_036478595.1. Classification (GTDB taxonomy): domain Bacteria; phylum Pseudomonadota; class Gammaproteobacteria; order Granulosicoccales; family Granulosicoccaceae; genus Granulosicoccus. The sequence goes on along the minus strand of JAZGEF010000036.1, from coordinate 164,207 downwards.
TCACAATGACGGTTAACGTTACCGAGATTGCAACGTCATTTGTTGTCATTGCTAGGTAGCCTCGTTTATTAGTTAACATACAGGTACACATTGACCCACATCTAAGTATCGCTGTCACATAGCCTCAGAAACTACCATATTGACTTAAATTGATAGGCACTATATATTTTTATGTGCATACATAATAATCAATAGTGGCCCTTTGCCCAGATGTTATGATCAGAAATTCCGATCGAGTTTATGCAGGGTCAATCACTTAGGGAGAAACATTCGTGACTATAAAAAATGGATTCATCGGCACTGTCCTCGGGGCTTGTGTTGCCATTGGATCAGCGCAGGCTGAAAATATTAAGATTGGCTTCAATGTACCACTAACCGGATTTGCGGCAGCGGATGGCCTGTCGGCCAAGACTGGCGCTGTACTCGCCGTCGAACAGATCAACAGTAACGGTGGTATTAACGGGGACATGCTCGAGCTCGTAGTTTACGACGATCAGGCATCTCCAAAAGAAGCCGTGCCCATCGCACAAAAACTCATCGAAAAAGATAACGTAGTAGCGGGCGTCTCCGGAAGCTACTCTGGATCCACTCGAGCAGCCGCCGGCATATTTCAAGAATCAGGCGTACCTTATGTTTCCGCTTATGCTATCCACCCCGATATTACGCGCGCGGGAAACTACGTTTTTCGAACATCATTCGTTGGTGAAGTACAAGGGCGCGCCGGTGCGAAGCTTGTTGGTGAGTCTCTGGGATTAAAACGGGCTGTAATAGTAACGCTGAAAAACGATTTTGGCCAATCGCTGGCTGCAGGCTTCAAGGAGGCTGCGGATCAGTTTGGCATTGAGATTGTGGCCGAATATGAGTACGGCATCAAAGATCGTCAGTTTGGTCCAATCGTCTCCAAAATTCGTGCGGATAAACCTGATGTGATTTACGCCTCAGGCTACTTTTTTACTGCAGGCCCTTTGGTCAGTCAGTTGCGCGCAGCTGGTATCGACACTACGGTGATTGGTCAGGAAGGCTACGACTCCCAAAAATTTATCGACATCGCAGGCGATGCTGCTGAAGGCACCATCATCACCACCTCTCTTGATCGAGACTCCTCCGCCACTGAAACGCAGGACTTCATCACATCATTCGAGGCAATGTCCGAGCAAAAAGCTGACATGGTGGCAGCCTCTGCGCACACGGCTATAAAAGTGTTAGCCGCGGCATTGCAATCCGCAGGCTCTACGGATCGCAATGCCATTCGAGATGCCATTGCCAAAACCAACCTCACTGCGTCCACTGGCCAGATCTCATTTAATGAACTAGGCGAAGTGCAAAAGTCAGTACAAGTGCAGATTGTTAAAGAAGGCCAATGGCGTCATCACTCCACAATAGACGACGAAGCGTTGCTCAAACCGCCAAGTGAGTAAAACAGCTTGCACCGCTCCTGCTATCGGGCGCGGTGCAACTTTGGAATTGGCGAATTTGACAGAAAGCATTAAGCCATGAGCCATATGAACCAATAGAATGCTTTATCTTGAATTATTGTTTCAGGGTATCGTGCAAGGAAGCATCTACGCGCTGATTGCTCTCGGCCTCACGCTTGTCTACGGCTTATTGCGCATACTCCATGTCGCGCATGCCGCACTGTTCACGCTAGGTGCTTATATCGGCGTGATACTAACCAATGCAACGGGCAGCCTTAGCTTAGCGATAGTAGTGGCAATGACCGTTGTCGGGCTGGTCGGGATAGCGGTCTATAAATTGGCCTACGAACCGCTACTCGACAAACCCCCGTATATTGCCTTGATCGCATCCATCGCCTTATTTATCGCGGCGGAAGAAATCTTTCGAATTGTTTTCGGGCCTTACGGGCTGTCCTACAAAAATCCTCCGCTACAAGGCGGAATGGAAATTTTTAATGGCTTCTATCTTAAGTACGTCGAAGCGCTTGTTATCTGTCTTTCGGTGTTGATGCTGTCACTGCTAGCCTGGTTATCCGGTCATACAAGGCTCGGTATTTCATGGCGCGCAACGGTGACCGATCCGGCCATGGCAAGAGCGTTTGGGGTAAACACGCAAAACGTGCGTTACCTAAATTTTTTTATCGGCTCGGCACTTGCCGCGGCGGCTGGAGTGCTGGTGGCATTACTCAACAATCTGGTTGAGCCAACCATGGGCAGTGTTCCCTCGTACAAGGCATTGGCAATCATCGTACTCGGTGGCCTCGGTAGTATTCGCGGCACCCTCATTGCATCGATGGCACTTGGCGTCATCGAGTCATTCGGCACTATATACATCGGGCATCTGCTTGATAGAGATGCTCTAGCCTTCGGTTTTCTTATCCTAGTGTTGATGTTTCGACCCCAAGGTTTATTGGGGGCAAAACAATGAACTACGAAATCACCCTGCTCACCACAATGTCGATCAGTGTTCTATTTGCGTTGAGTCTTAATTTTATCACCGGCTTTTGCGGCCAGATCAGCTTGGGGCATGCCGCCTTCATGGGCGTCGGTGCTTACACCGCAGCGATTATGATGAAGTCTTCAGTGTCATTGCTAATTGCGATCCCGGTTGCAGCGGTATTTGCTGGCACACTTGGATTGTTAGTCGGTTTTGCAAGCTTGCGGGTACGCCATGATTTTCTTGCCATTACTACAATGGGAATTGTGTTTCTATTTGTCGGTATCGTACGGCAACAGGATTTTCTCGGTGGCGAAATCGGTATTTCTGGCATTCAACGATCCGCGCTGGGCCGCATAGGGTTCTTGTTGCTTTGCGCCTCACTTGCTGCGTTGTTTGCAGGATTTTCGCTATTGGTAAAACGTTCGTGGCTAGGCTTCGTATTTGAATCCATCTCTGACAATGAAGACGTAGCGCGAGTGCTCGGGATCGATGTCGCCAAATACAAATTGTTTGCTTTCGTCGTCGGCACGGCTGCCGCCGGTGTAGCTGGTGCACTTTACGCGCAGCACTTTCGTTTTGTTGGCCCAGATAGCTTTGGTTTTGTAGAATCCGTTAGCGTGCTGGCGATGGTTGTGGTGGGTGGTATCGGTTCGGTATGGGGCGTCATGCTGGCTGCGGCGGTGCTTAGCGTGCTACCACTGCTGATTCAGTTCGTCGATGATTACAAAATTCTTGTCTATAGTGCACTGCTATTTTTTATGATGCGATTTTCCCCTGACGGGCTCGCTGGCATTTTCAACCGTTCAATAAACCGGCTGCGAAAACAAAAAACATGATGCCTGTGCTCGAAGTTAACGATGTCACTGTCCGCTTCGGTGGTGTTACTGCCGTGGATAAGGCTTCACTAAGCATTAACACTGGCGAGTTGATCGGCTTTGTTGGCCCAAACGGAGCTGGCAAGACCACACTGATGCGGGTTATCACCGGAATCATCAAACCTTCCGCAGGCTCGGTTCGACTCGACGGTATTGATATGGTTGATTTGGCGATCGACAAACGTGTCCGTGCTGGATTAGCGCTGGCACAACAAATCGTGCAGCCTCTACGCCAATTGTCACTACTGGAAAACGTTGCTCTGGCCTGCGGTACCGTAAAGACTGCCAATCCGTTCAAAGCGATACGATCATTCAATAAACAAGGCGAAAAAAATCGCGCGCTCGAGATACTGGATAGAGTTGGGCTACGAGATGCAGCAAACGCAATGCCCTCTACTTTGCCGCTAGGTTACCTGAAGCGACTCGAGGTGGCACGTGCTTTAGCGCTTAAGCCAAAGCTCTTGCTGTTAGATGAACCCCTAGCGGGCCTGAACCAATCGGAAGCCAATTCGCTGGCCGATCTTATCCAAAACCTGAACAAAGACGGGCTTAGTATTTTGTTAATCGAGCATAACCTACGTGAAGTGATGCGTGTCTGCCCGCGTGTTTATGTGCAGGATCTCGGTAAATCACTTGCCATTGGCGAAACAAATGAAATAATGAATCGACCTGACGTCATGAAGGCATACTTGGGGAAAGGCTGAGCGGTGTTAAAAGTTGAAAACCTATCAGCGGGTTATGGCGATATCATCGCAATACGCGACCTGTCATTCACAGTAGAGCCAGGCGAGATAGTGGCATTTTGTGGCGCCAATGGTGCGGGAAAGTCATCAACTCTTATGTGTCTGATGGGTTTGGTCGATCAAAAGTCTGGGAAAATAAAAATCAATGATCGCGATATATCCTCAACCATAGTGGAGGCGAGAATTACAGCCGGGCTTGCAATCGTACCTGAGGGGCGCCGAATATTTCCTGACCTTAGCGTTCATGAAAACCTAATCGTCGGCGGGCATGTCGTCACAACAAAAATCATGAATGAAGGCATTGCAACCGTTTACTCGGTCTTCCCTCGCCTGGCAGAGCGTCGCGAGCAGTCGGCTGGCTCATTGTCTGGTGGGGAGCAACAGATGCTCGCAATGGGCCGCGCACTGATCTCGCAACCCAAGCTACTAATCGTTGACGAACTTTCACTAGGGCTGATGCCCAAAGTAGTCGACGAATGCTATGCCGTTTTGGCATCCTTAAAACACAATGGGATCGGAATCTTATTGGTGGAACAAAACACCGAACGAGCGCTAAGTGTGGCGGATAAGATTCACGTGTTGGAAGCTGGCAATCTCATTTGGACTGGTTCCGCAAAGGATGCAAAAAATAATGACACACTAAGGGAAAACCTGATGGGCATTATTTAGTTGCGCTTAACTAATAAGAGACGAGCGGCCCAATCAGGCCGCTGAAGCTGAGCAGCGTAAAAACCATAGTCTAGAGAGCGGATACACCGCATAAGCTTGATTCGTGAAGTAACCCACAATTTCCATCTCGTTACCCGTCAGCAGCAATAAAAGAGCGAGTATTTGGCGCTCTCTGTGCTCTGTATATTGCTTTGAATTCCGCTTGTATTTTTGCAAATGTGTCACTAACGGATATATGCATGACTTTGCACCGTCAATCCAATATTGATCCTGCACCCAGAAAGGCACGGCTTGCAATCGCATTGCTATTAGCCACTATGGGCTTATCTGCGTGTGACGATAACCACTCCCACCAAGCCGACACAGCAAATACTCGTACCGACTTCGGTGATGAGTATTGGGCAGAATTGGCGCAGGCTTACCAGCCTTACGAAAAACCACCACTAGGTGCAGCCTATCCGCCTGAAGAATGGCAAAGCGTTGGCCAATGGAGCGAAGTGGTTGACTGGCCGTTGATTGCAACCGGTGCGGCAAATCTTCCGGATGGCCGTGTGCTCGCTTGGTCATCACAAAAAGTGGATGACTTCGTGGGTAACATCGAGTCTACACACGGCACCATCTACGATCCAAACAGCCATTCGTTCAGTGACACGCCCAGTAGCTCGCACGATATGTTCTGTGCGGGTGTTTCGATGCTTGATGATGGTCGCGTGTTCGTTGCCGGCGGTGGTAAAACCGTCACCACTACCAGTATATTTGATGCTACCGAATTTACCGAAATAGAACCGATGGTTTTAAGCCGTTGGTACCCCACCAGCACGACACTACCCACCGGCCAGGTATTGACATCACTGGGTACATTAACCGCACCTTATCCGGAAATTTGGACGGACGGACTTGGTTGGGACTTACTCGGCGACAAGAGCTTAGAGGCCATCATTGAAGATGAATCGATTCCCTATCGTGATTGGTACCCTGCGCTCAATGTCGCGCCAGACGGGTCTTTATTCCATCCTGGACATATGCCTGAACTATTTTCAGTCAAGCTCGATGACGATGATCATATTCACTCACACGGCAAAAATATGATCGGAAACGAATCACGTTTGTATAACACTACCGTTATGTACGATATCGGAAAGATGCTGGTGGCAGGCGGTGGTGAGAACACCACTAGCGATGCTTCTATCATGGATTTGACCGGAGCAACACCACAGCTTATCGCGACCAACCCAATGATCAACGCACGTTCTATGCAGAACAGCGTGGTACTACCCAATGGGGAAGTCCTAGTGATAGGCGGTAATACTAGCGGTGTTCAATTCAGCGATGATGGCACTGTGCTTGAACCTGAAATATGGAATCCGATAAGCGAACAATGGAGCGCAATGGCACGCCATGATCGCCCACGAAACTACCATTCCACTGCACTACTGCTTAAGGACGCACGGGTTCTGTCAACAGGTGGCGGGCTATGTGGTCAGTGTGCAACTAATCATCAAAATGGTGAGATTTTCTCACCGCCCTATTTGTTTGATGCACAAGGTGATTTAATCGCGCGGCCAGTGATCAGCAGCGGAGATACTGAAGCGTTTCCTGGTGAGACTATTGGGTTGAGTGGGTCAGACGATATCGTGAAGTTCAACATGTTGCGTTTAGTTGCCATTACCCATCACCACAGTACAGACCAACGCCTGGTACCCATCGATCATGTTAAAACTGCAGTGGGTGAATACAGCCTAACGCTGCAATCCAACCCCAACGTCCTCATACCAGGTTACTACTGGGTGTTCGGAATGAATCAGAATGGCACACCCACGTCAGGCCATACCGTACAGGTAAAAATTACTAGTGAAAATCAACCGACTCCAGTTGCAGACACTTCGCCAAATATTGACTACGATTACTATGAAGACACCTTGCAGGCGTGGGTGCTGCCAGACTTTGACAGTCTGACTCCGGTTAAAACAGGCACATTGCCTAATTTCTCGCTTGCACCGAAAGAGCGCAATAACTTTTACGCATTTCGATTTCGCGGCACTGTGACTGTACCGATCGATGGTAATTACACATTTTTCCTTACATCTGATGATGGCAGTAAGTTACTAATCAATAATCAAGTCGTGGTTAATCACGATGGTATTCACCCCTTTATTGATGAACAGAGCGGCACAGTGACACTATCCGCAGGTGAACACGATATCGAAGTACAGTTTTTCGAATTATCCGGCGGGGACGCCCTATTGGTTTCATGGGAAGGCCCTGAACTTGAAAAGCGCCCAATGCTTGCCTCAGATTTTGGTTCAGCGTTACCGCCTGAACCAGGTGCTAACAACGAACCGGGCGAACCCGGCATGGTGTCTTACGCTTACTACACCGGTGTATGGAACAACTTACCCAATTTCGATTTACTAACACCCGAAAGTGAAGGCACAGTCGAGGGTTTCAGCGTGGCGCCTCGTGATCGAGATGATCACTATGGCTTTGTATTCGAAGCCAATCTAAGCGTTCCTGCCGACGGTAGCTACACCTTCTATACCACCTCGGATGATGGCAGCCGTCTGTCGATCGATGGCGCAACCATCGTGAGTAATGATGGTAGGCATGCGCCGCGTCAACAGCAAGGCACCATGGCGTTATCCGCAGGCGATCATATTATTAAGGTAGAGTTTTTTGAATACCGTGGTGGAGATAAATTAGTTGTGGAATGGGAAGGCCCGGGGCTCAACAGGCAAGTGCTGCCAACCACCGCTATCAGTTCTATTAGTAGCGGCGAACCAGAACCAGACCCGGATACCAGTGAAGGTAGCGGCATTCCAGAAAAACTAAACTACGCCTACTACGAAGGCCAGTGGAACACGTTGCCAAATTTTGATGCACTAACGCCTGTTAAAACTGGTCAAAGCGACGGTTTTACGCTTGACGCTAAAGAAATAGATGATTTTTACGGCTTCGTATTTAGTGGAAAAATCACAGCACCTGCAGACGGCAGCTACACGTTTTACACAGTCAGCGACGATGGTAGTGAGCTGAGAATTAACGGCCAAACGGTTGTGATCAACGATGGCAGGCATGCGCCGCTTGAAAAGCAAGGCACCATTATATTAACCGCTGGTGAGCACGATCTTGAAGTAGAATTTTTCGAATACGCCGGGGGAGACAAACTACAGGTGCTATGGGATGGCCCAGGTATTAATAAACAAGCCATTCCGCTTTCTGCACTGGCAACCGAGAGTTCCGATACTATTACTGATCCTGCAGTGGCTGATGGTTTGATTAATTATCAGTACTTTGAGGGCAACTGGACTACTCTGCCCGAGTTCGTATCGATGACCCCAATAAGCGAAGGCCAAGTGGTTGAATTTGAACTCTCTGCAAAGCAGCAGAACGACAACTACGCTTTTCGTTTCTCCACGAACGTTACGGTAACTACTGATGCTGAATACACTTTTTACACAGCCTCGGACGATGGTAGCGCACTGTATGTGAACGGCCAACAAGTTGTTGATAACGATGGCTTACACGCGATTAAAGAAGCTTCTGGAACAGTATTTCTAACCGCAGGCACTCACCACGTGTTGGTTGAATTTTTCGAACGCGCTGGGCTTGATACCTTAAGTGTTTCCTGGGCCTCTGCTGATATGATTAAACAACCTCTTTCTACTGCTGAGTTGAATTCAGCGCCATTCGACTAAAATGATCGGGTACGCATTCATTTTGCAACCTGACTAAATACTTTTGCCAGAGACTACGGCTAAAATGAAGTTGTTTATGTGTTTTTTGCACTTTTCATGTGGCAAGCTCATCCCATTTTGCATCTCTTCAATAGCCTGTGTATCATTTCTATTGGCAGAACGAATATGCATGATTAGTCCATGCCAGTGATTTCATAATGCCGTTCCACGTTGACGGTTATAACGCCCCACTCTGAATTGCGGACGCGCTCTTGATGCTTTACGAAGGATTCTTTATCAGTGAATTCTTCGTACACATCAAATCGATTCGCAGAAGCTGCATCCTGAGTGACATTAAAGACAATACAACCGTCTTCTTGCCGTGTTAATTCTATATGAGCAACGAGAGCGACTTTTACCGAAGCAATTTCAGCTTCAGGAACAATGATATGGCCTATAAGTGTTACTTTCGACACAATGGATTTCCAAAATAGTTGTGGTGCATATCTTTCAAGTGCAATTTTACCGCAGCAATAGCTTGTTTTAGTGAAATTGCCTTCAACATTAATGATCCCTGCAACTTGTTCGGGATATTGTGCTGCAAACATATTGACTACCGCCCCGCCAACACTATGCCCTAGCAACCAGCTCTCATCATCTGGTAGAAATATTTTTAAGAGCAGCTTTTTAAATTGCATAAAGTTTTAGACTTGAAATACGTGGTGGTTAGTCGGTCTTAGGTCTTTCCTCGAATTGCGAAAGATCGTCAGTTATCTCATACCATGGAGCCTTAGAGCCCACGTAAATGTGCGCCTCAGGCCTTATACCGGGATCGCCTTCAACTGTGCCTAACGTTACTGCGGTGATCGAGCCATTCTCGCTCGCAGCAAGTGACGAACCGCACTCGCTACAAAAACACCAGCCAGCGCCGGAGGCTAGCTCGTATACCTTTATATAGCTTTCGCCCGATGTCCATTTAAAATCACCCGAATTAAAATCGGCGTAGGTGGCAAACGCTGCACCGTGCTGACGCCGACACAATGAGCGATGACAATGATCGGCATTTACAATTGGGCCTGCGATTTCGTAGCGGATCTTACCGCACACGCACCCTCCTTGAATTTCTACTTTGCTTTTCACTTATAATCCCACTTATATTTCCACTGGAGCAATAAACAAACACACTAACCAGGCAAAACCGCTTCAATTGCACCAGCCAACTTATCAACCAGCTCAGCAAACTGCGCAGGCTTTAAAATAAACGGTGGCGCCAGCAAGATATGATCCCCGATTGCGCCATCCACGGTGCCGCCCATTGGGTAAATCATCAAACCTGCCTCGAACGCAGCAGCCTTAACTTTCGCATTAGTTTTTAGTGCTGCATCCAGCGGCTCTTTACTCTGCCGATTTTTAACTAGCTCAATTCCCAAAAAGTAGCCACGCCCACGTACATCACCCACATTAGGATGATTGCCAAAGCGCTCTTGCAACATCTTTAGAAGCGTTACACCATTTCTTTTAACTGCATCAATATGCTTGTGATAATCAAGCTCCTGCAGCACTGCAAGGCTTGCGGCACACACAGTGGGGTGCGCAATGTAGGTGTGGCCATGCTGGAAAAAACCACTGCCGGATTCAATAGCGGCATACACCTCATTTGTGCACATCATTGCACTTATCGGCTGTACACCGGCACCCAAGCCTTTTGCCAAGGTGACAATATCCGGTGTAATGCCCTCTTGTTCAAAAGCAAAAAAGCTGCCGGTGCGGCCGGTGCCGCACATGATTTCATCAAGAATCAACAGCACGCCGTAGCGATTGCAGATTTCTCTAATGCGCTTAAAGTAACCCGCTTCTGCAGTAACAGCACCCAAAGTTGCACCAACCACAGGTTCGGCAATAAACGCCATGACGCTATCTTCGCCTAGCTTGACAATTTTTGCTTCTAGCTGATTAGCCATGCGCTCACCGTAACTCTCCGGTGTCTCGCCCACTTCAGCCCATCGGTAGTAGTAGCAAGGGTCTATATGATGTATCGCATTAGTGAGTAATGGCTCGAATGGTTCACGCCGCCACATGTTGCCACCAGCTGCTAGGGCCCCTAGTGTGTTGCCGTGGTAGCTCTGCAATCGCGAGATCACATTAATGCGTTGAGGTTGTTTAATTTCTATGAAGTATTGCCGCGCTAGCTTCAACGATGCTTCTACCGCTTCGCTACCACCATTGTGAAAATACACTCGGCCAAAATTATCAGGCGCGCGTTTGCATAGTTCTGCGGCCAGCTGCTCAGCCGGTTCTGACGTAAAAAACCCAGTATGGGCGTAGGCGATTTTATCGAGCTGCCGCTTGACTGCATCGACCACCACTTGATTGCTATGCCCGAGGCAGCTAACGGCCGCACCGCCACAGCCGTCTAGGTACCGTTTGCCACTGGCATCGACAACGTAAGCCTCATCGCCGTGGGCGACCTGCGGTGGCAAATTGGCAGTATGGCGCGGAAATATATTCGACATGAGTTCACCTCTGATGACACCCCAACGATATCGCATCCGCGCCATCCCAGCACAGTAATAATGGAAAGAATGGCCATCCTCCGATCACACAGTCCATACTTGTCCCTCCCCAATTGCAGGACTTCTTGTGACGCATCTATTTCTTTTTGCGTCTGGGTGAGAGAACCGCTGTTTTCCAAGCCCGCATTGATGTATGCTTCGCCCACACAGCACGGTTCCGAATAGGAATAATTGGGAACGAGGTTAGACACCTCGGCTGCCCCCGCAACTGTAAGTGAGTAAAGCTCTTTTTCGCCACTGGATTTTTCCGGGAAGGCAGAGCCATCGCATTAAGCACTCATGAGCCAGGAGACCTGCCAGCTGTTAGTCATTTACAACCAAACGGGGCGTTTGGTAGACGTGAGCTGCGTACATTGCACTCCTTCTCCATGCCCTCGAAACAATAAGGGCCATGGTCAATTTAGTCGCCACTACTTCGTTGCTAACAATCTTGCTCACTGCAAGCACGTTGCTGTGGGCGGATGAGACACTTGAAACCATTACAATAACCGGTAGTGCTGAAGAGGCCGAGGTTACTACCGGTAACGTTGAGCACAGTGAATTTACCGGCGTATTCGAATCAATCGATAGCGAGCTGCTAAAGCGCCGTGATGTTGCATTGGGTGACTTGTTGGCATTTGAAGCCGGTGTGCAAAGCCGACAAACCGGTGGCCTCGGTAGTTTTGCCAGCATTAGCATTCGAGCATCCAATAGCAATCAAACAGCCGTCTATCTTGATGGCGTGAAACTAAACAATGGTGGCCGCGCCAGTATCGACTTATCGGCGCTGGAACTACTTAATGTTGAGTCAGTAGATATCTATCGCGGCAGCTCGCCATTGCAACTGGGTCATGGCTCAATCGGTGGAGCTGTCAATCTTAAGTCACTCACCGCAAAAGACAAAGCTTCTACTCGCGTGTTAATTGGTGGTGGTAGCTTTTCAACTCAACGCTTGCAGGCCTCGCATCAATCTCGAATTGGCCGTTGGGACATCGTTGCTGCGATTGGCAAACTGAAAAGTGAAAACGATTTTCGCTTTGTTGATAGTAACGGTACACCGTTAAACTTGTTAGATGACACTCGCCAAGCTCGACATAACGCAGCCGTTGCGCAAAATTCCACTTTATTGCGTACAAGCTATCGCTGGAACACTGACAGTAATACCAATTTGCTGTTTCAGCTCAATAACAAAGACTTGGGCGTACCAGAGTGGCGCAACGCCGATGATAACAACGCTAGCTTTGCAACGGATGATCAACAAGTACAGCTCACGCATAGCATCAATGGCATTGGCGACTGGAACAGCAGCCTGACCTTCTTTCAGCATGATGGCGATAGCCATTTTGATGATAGAGAAAAGGGTGTAAGCCTTGCCGAACGTGACAGTTACAGCGACAGCGTTAGCCGCGGAGGTAAGTTATATACTGAACGAGTTGGTAAGCAAGGCACGTTAGGCTTGACAACGGAACTACGCCGAGAAGAGCTGGCTAGTCGAGATGAAGTGCTCAATTTCGAAAACTACGCTGTTGAGCGTGATGCACTTTCAGCGACTGTGCAATATGCCTGGTTTAATTCGAGCGGAAAATTGCTGGTAACCCCAGCTCTTAACTACCAATCAGTGAATGATCAGTACAACGGCATTACACGACGCAATGAAACCACACATACCAACCGAAAAATATCCCCCCAGATCGGCGCATTGTTGGAGCTTAACTCCACACTAAGCTTGCGAGCCAATATTGGGCAGTATTACCGCGAGCCGGCATTTTACGAATTGTTTGGAAGTCGGGGCTTAATTAGAGGCAATGAGAATCTTAATCCTGAGTCAGGCACCAATGCCGATATCGGTATTAGCTACAAACCACAAGCTAACTGGAAATTCGATGCAACCATGTTTGCTAGTGATCGCACAGATTTAATCACAACGGTCTACGACACCATAGGTTTGGGATATACCGTCAACGCAGGCCATGCTCGCGTGTATGGTTTGGAGCTAGCGCATCAATGGCAATCCACTAATGGGTTTAGCACTGAAGTTAATCTAAGTTTACAAGACGCCAAGAATCTATCCAATAATCAAGCGATCAACAATAACGCTCTGCCTGGCGAAGCAGCAGTGAGCAGCTTTGCTCGCATCGCTTACAAACGGTCACGCTATCGAGTTTGGGCGGAGGTTGAAGTTAAGACAGATCGATTCTACGATGAAGCTAACCTACTCCCAGCCAAAGATACAAACTTACAAAACATCGGTCTGGACTGGTATTGGCGAAATGCACAAACCAGTTTAGCCATCAATAACATTGGCAACGACATAGTCGAGGACTTCAACGGGTTTCCCCGTCCTGGCCGCGCCTTTTTTCTCACCACAACCTTAAATTTTTAGAGGATATGACATTGAAATTTTCTCCAGCAACACGAAATGGCCTTAATCGCATTAGCTGCTTGCTTGTCGTTGGTACCTTGAGTCTGTTATCCGCTTGTAGCTCAAGCGACGATTCAGCGACCCCTGCCGATACGAACATAGCAGCTGGCCATTACGCCTTTGTCGCCACGGCTGGCGGCGGCGCAGGACAAATTGAACGCTACTCTCTAGCGGACAACACACAAAATGGCACCTACCCCGCCACAATGACTGATTTAAGTATTGCCACAGATGGTACCCACGTTTATGAGATTGGTCGGTTTAATCTCGATACGCTCACCAAATACGATGTGAGCGATACATCAGCACCTGTTTATCAATTTTCGGTCAACGGCGATGAAACGCAAGCCAACCCGTATGACGTGATCTTTGTTAACGATACCAAAGCCTATGTTATACGTTATGGCAGCACCCAAGTTTGGATTATTGATCCCAGTGTTGACGCTTTGGATGAAGCAAACTTCAGAACTGGTGAGCTAGACCTTTCTGTCTATGACACTGGAGGCGCACCTAAAGCCAGTGGCGCAGTACTAGTTGGTGGCAAGCTATTTATATTGATGCAACGACTAGATGCAGGCTTCGCACCTAGCAGCGTTGGCTACGTAGCAGTATTTGATACGACAACTGATGAGCAGATCAACACTGGCAAAGGCACAGACGGACTACCGGGTATCGCTTTGAGTACACTCAACCCTAGCAATATTCAATACCTGGAAGCCCGTGATGAGATCTATGTAACAGGCCGCGGCAATATTTTTGGCAACCCTGCTGTTACCGGTGACCCCTACCAAGGTGGCATTGAAACAATCGATCCGACAAGCTATGACATTGCCATGCTGCTTGACGATGGGACTGAAGCCGAAAACAACGACTTTTTCTCAAGTGCCTTGATTGTGTCGCCATCGCTGGGTTATCTCATCACCAATTCAGGCTTTGACGCAACCACCTTTGCATCAATTGATACGTTACGCTCGTTTAACCCCACTACAGGAATTTTGGCCGCTGAGCCAGTTGCGGGCTTGGTTGACACCAGCATAGCGAATCTACACGTTGCGCCCGACGGATTGCTTTGGGTTGGCGTACCAGGCGATGCTCCGGGCTTTAACCTAATCGACACTAGTACTAATATGATTGTCGGTGAATTCCTGGCGACCACACTTGCACCTCTTGACGTTGTATTTGTCGATGTACCAGAAATCACGGCTGAGCAATAATCGAAAAGCAAGCGACATTACCATTGCTGCCAGCGCTTCTTGCGCTGGCATTGTTAGCGCTGAGTGTTGTCAGCTTGCAAATTGGTACTGAGCCCTTGTCAGTGGTCGATACCTGGAAAGGACTTTTTTCCTCTGATGATTCGGTACAAAGTGTCATCATGCTAGAGATTCGATTACCACGATTACTAATTGGCCTGTTTGCAGGTGCCACTTTGGGATTATGTGGTGCTGCGATGCAAGGCTTATTGCAAAACCCCTTAGCAAGTCCTGGGCTACTCGGTAGTTCGGCCGGCGCAGCCTTTGGTGTCATTTTCGTTTTGTACTTCGGTATAAGTGCTGCAAACCATTGGACAGTGCCGCTGTCTGGTATGGCAGGTTCGTTACTAGCGACAGCGTGTGTTTATAGCTTGGCGGGCCGTGATGCTGGCATTACCACCATCATATTAGCAGGCGTTGCCATAAACGCTATCGCATCAGCGGGTATATCGCTATTGCTCAACCTGGCCCCTAGCCCGTATGCGGCACAGGAGATGTTGTTGTGGACATTCGGTGATCTGACTGATCGCAGCATGACCGATTTTTATTTGCTACTGCCATTTACATTGCTTGGTTGGATGATAATGCTAGGTACAGGCAAACAATTAGATGCGCTAACCTTGGGCGAAAACACGGCGTTTAGTATGGGCGTGAACACAAGCAGATTACGCTGGCGCTTGTTTATTGCGGTATCACTAGCAGTGGGTGCAGCGGTTGCAGCCACAGGTATGATCGGTTTTATCGGTTTAGTGGTGCCGCACATAATGCGCCCCTGGGTTAAATACCAGCCTAGCCGCTTGTTACCCGTTTCAGCATTAGGCGGTGCACTGATGTTGCTAGTTGCGGATATTGGTGTCAGGTTAATACCTTCACAAACCAGTATAAAGGTAGGCGTGTTAACCGCATTGGTTGGCGCACCATTTTTTCTGCATCTAATTGTGCGTGCTCGCCGACAGTACATCCAATGAACACGGCCGAAGATTCCCTATTATTGGCAGGTGACATTCATGTCGATATCGCTCATCATCAATTGTTGTCAGAGATTTATATTGCGCTGCACAAAAATGAATTGATCGGTTTGATTGGCCCAAACGGCGCTGGTAAATCTACGCTGCTTAACGTCATGGCCGGATTGCGTGCGCCAAACCGAGGCAACGTCGAACTCCTTAATCGTCCCTTAGAAAAATACCCTGCAAACCAACGCGCTCAACTAATTAGCTGGCTAGCGCAACAAGGGCATGTGCATTGGCCAATCACCGTGCGTAACTTGGTAAGTTTGGGCCGCCTACCCCATCAAAAAGCCTGGAAAAAAACAAACGATACCGCAGAACAAAAAGTAGCGGCGGCCATGACTGAAACCGATTGCTCACATTTAGCAGGCAGGCAATTCAGCACACTCTCTGGTGGTGAACAAGCTCGGGTATTAATAGCGCGCGCATTAGCTGCCGACCCAACTGTACTACTAGCTGACGAACCCATCGCATCGCTCGACCCAGGCCATCAACTACAAACGATGGAACTGCTCAAACGTTTTGCCACTAAGGGCAAAGGTTGTATAACAGTCATGCATGACTTATCGCTAGCAACACGTTACTGCGATACCTTGTATTTGTTGGACGGCGGCAAGCTGGTTGCCAAAGGGAGCCCATCTGCAGTATTAACTGATGAGAACTTACAAAAAGTATATGGAGTTAAAGCCTTACGTGGTGATACCCCATCACCGTGGTTAGTGCCGTATGCACTATGCGACTAGCGTTACTGATTGAAATCCAAAATCTACCTAAGCAGATTTTTTAAATTCACCGTGCACTTGCCCTGCGTTTAGCAATAGATTGAAAAACTCTTCTTCGCTAACAGGCTTGCTGCAAAGGTAGCCTTGAAACTCTTCGCACTCGAGAGCACGAATATGCGAAAGTTGCATTTCTGTTTCAATACCTTCTGCCACTACTGACAAACCTAGATCATGCGCCAACGATATAACCGCTTTTACGATCGGCGTATGGGCATCGGCTTCTACAATTTCACGTATAAACGAGCGATCGATTTTTAACTGATCCAAAGGAAATCGCTGCAAGTAACTTAATGAAGAATAGCCAGTACCAAAATCGTCAATCGATATTTGCACACCCAAGGCTTTTAGCCGCTGAAGCTTCACCACGTTCGTTTCGGCATTCTCCATGATCATGTTTTCAGTCAGCTCAACAATTAGAGCTTGCGGAGGCAGCATGCTATCTTCCAATGCACTTTTTACAATTGTCAGAAAATCAGGCTCGTGCAGTTGTCGTATCGAAACGTTCACCGCAATTTTGAAGCTTGCATGACCATTAGCTCGCACGCGCATCGCGTAATGGCAAGATTCCCTTAGAACCCACTCTCCTATCGGCACAATCATGCCGGTGTCTTCAGCTAATGGGATAAAATTAACAGGAGAGATTAAACCGAACTCGGGATGCATCCAACGAACCAACGCTTCGCAACCGGTTATTACATCCGCCGCCACATCAACCTTAGGCTGATAACAAAGATATATCTCTCCGTTTTCAACGGCGGTACGCATACCACTTTCCATGCTCATCAACTCTCGAGCTTTAGCATCCATGTGTTCAGAGTAAAAAGCAAATTGCGTATCGTGACGTCGTCGCGCATGGTGCATGGCGGTTTCAGCATCATTTACCAATAGTTCAACGCTGGGTGTTGACTCGGATAGAATGGATATTCCGATGCTAGCCGTTAGATAAATATCTTGCCCTTCAATTACTACGGGTAAATCGAGCGATTTCGTGAATCGAGCTAAGCATTCATTTAAATGCTGACGCTCGGTATCATCGCCACTTATCGGCAACAGCGCGGCAAAACGATCTCCACCAATTCTGGCTACACAGGATGGCGATCCATCATGGATAGATGGCTCAACTGTAAGGTGGCCAGGTGCGCCAAATGCGGTGCGTAAACGCTCAGAAAAAGCCCACAGTACTTCATCTCCACGATCCGGGCCCAAGGAATCATTAACTGATTTAAAACGATTGATATTCACAACGACCTGAGCCGCTTGTCCGTCTGTGTCTGTCACTCGGCCAAGCGATTTACGCAGTAGTGTCATGTAGTACAAACGATTAGGCAAACCAGTGAGTGCATCAAAATGCATCATGCGCTGTTGATAGGCGCGAGCACTTAAGGTGTTGCGCATTCGCAAGGCTAGCTCACTAGCATCAACAGGTTTAGCTAGAAAATCGGTTGCACCCAACTGTAAGGCTTGTAGTTTTGTTGCAGGATCGTTTGACGATGTCAACACGATAGTTGGGACGTGTTTTAGCTCTGGATCAAGTCGTATCTCACGTAAGATGTCCAGGCCCGAAACCATAGGCATAACCAGATCAAGAAGCAGCACGTCAGGCACATGATCACGTAACTGTGACATCGCTTGAGTGGAATCATCCAGTGTTAAGAAGTTTTGGTAACCTTCGGCTTCCAAATGGATCTGCAACACTTCCATGTTAAGCGGCTCATCATCAATCATCATGATGCGAGAATCCGCTAGCGCCTGAGCTGCGCTAAACTGATTAGCGCTATCCTGGCTTTCTACATCGTTGTCAGATTCAGCCACAATTTTTATGCAATCTTTTTGAGTTCTGGCAAGCTATTCCAGCCTGCTCGCACTCGCTCTGTGTATCGAAAAACATCTGCTAAATTTTCATCCACTGCAGTTTGGTTACGACCTTTCGCATTGTTTTCTAATTCTTGTGCCAGCTCGATGTACTCAGCAAAGCCGACGTTGCCACCACTCCCTTTCAACCAATGCGCCAATGTAGCGACTTGTTCAAAGTCACCTTGCTCAGCGGCGCCTCGCAATACTTGTAGTTGATCATCCAACCGGGGAATAAATCGTTCCACTACAGCGCGGAAGCGAGGGTTGTCCATCGGTAATGTACTCAATACCGGTTTATCGACCTTGTTAGCAGTTCTCGTTAACGGGATACTGATGGATGCGATGGAGTGCTCAATTTGACCAGTTGGACTACTGCCTTGTTGTGCATCTACACACAATCGTGATTGAATCCTTTCGATCACTGCCATCTGTTGTTCAGCTTTGCGTTGATCACCTTCATTGCAAGCAGCTTCAAGCTCCTCTGCAGGGTCAACGAACTGGGTAAAACCTACTGTTCCGCCTGATCCTTTCAACCAATGCCCCATTTGCCCAAGCGAATTTAAGTCGCCTACTGCAAGCGCTGCATTCATTTGGCCAACACGATCATCAAGGCGAATAACAAACTGTTCAACAAGCTGTTGGAATTTAGGGTTACTTGCAGCTAATGGGCTGAATATTCTGTCACTTGGGTTAAGTGCAGATGGGGTATCGTTAGCCGTGTTTGTATAGGCGACGGCATTTTTTTGAACTGTTTTCACACCTACTTGCTCACCACCGATTAATTCAGCCAATAAACGGCTTAGCTTGTCGAGATCAATTGGCTTAGGCATATAGTGCGAATATCCAGCATCCAACACGGTTTGCTCAAAGCCTTTCATTGCATTCGCAGTCAATGCCACTACTGGCAGTGTTAACCCCATTTCACGTATGCGACCTGCTGCCTGATAACCATCCATGACAGGCATCTGCACGTCCATCAGCAAGACATCAAAATCTTCGCGCTCCAGCGCATCGAGTGCTTCTTGGCCATTTTCACCGAGGCTATGCTTTATACCAAGATCATCTAGCACTAATGACAGTAGCTCGCGATTTTCAGGGCCATCATCAACCACCAATACGCGACAATCGGGGAACGACCATTTGGCATGCTCACTGATCTCAACATTATCCAAATTCTCCATAATTTGGGCTGGTGTTAACAACGGCATAGCATTTTCTTTGCCGGCCGGGACACTGACCAGAAAACAACTGCCTTTGCCTTCCGCACTCTTAACCTCTACGTTGCCACCCATCGCTATTGCGAGACGGCGACTAATCGATAGTCCCAATCCAGTGCCACCAAAACGCCTCGTAATAGAGGCATCAGCCTGTGTGAATGCTTCAAAAATAGTCGCTTGTTGTGGTTCAGTCATGCCAATGCCGGTGTCATGCACATCGATATGTAATTGAGCATCATCACCCTCAACAACATGAGACATCTCAACTGTAACACCACCGGATTCAGTAAATTTGATTGCATTACCAACAAGATTAGTCACGACTTGCCTTAATCGCGAAGGATCAGATTGGATATGCTGAGGCAAATCGGATCTAATATCCATCTTAAGATAGATGCCCTTCTCTTCAGCTTTAACCCGTAGCGTCTTGATCACCTCATTAACTATCGCTGGTGCGTCAGTGGGTATTTCTTCCACTTCCAAGGCACCCGACTCTACTTTCGATAAATCCAATACGTCGTTGATAAGCTCAAGTAGATGCTGGCCACTATCAGCAATAGTGTTTAGGTGACGTTGTCTATCCTGCTCAGAATCAATAAAACCACGTTTGAGTACTTCGGTAAAACCGAGTATCGCTGTCATAGGCGTCCGTATCTCATGACTCATGTTAGATAGAAACGCACTCTTTGCCTCGTTTGCAGCTTCAGCCTCTTCCATGGAACTACGCAAAAGCATTTCTTTTTCTTCGAGCAGCGTGACGTCATCCATACTGATCAATACGCCGCCTGTCTTGCCATCGCCACCCATAACAGGTGAACAATTTACGATAAACTTACGGCGAGATTCTAAGGCGTCTACAAAGCCAATCATTTCATGCCGCACAGGCTCACCTGAGGACAATGCTGTGTCCCAAGGAGTCTGTAAATTTTCCGTTTCTTCAAATAGCCAATTAAAACTGGTCACTGGAGAACCCAGCATCGTTTCAGCTTCAACGCCATTGAGATCAGCGAACGCGGCATTAGCCAACACTACATCACCCTGAGCATCAACAACCAACAAGGATTCGGCAATAGTATCTAAGGCCGACCGCACTCGAGCAGGTACCGCTTGCGACGGATTTAGCTCCTTGAGCATTTTGCCAAGGTAGAAATAAAACAAAGGAAAACACAGCAACGACATAAATGCCATTAAACCAAATGGCGACGCACGCCATCGGTCTAATAAGCTAGCGTTGCTAATGTCTGTAAATTGAAAATGTAATTCACCCCAACGTCGCTCCCCTAGTAGCAATGGAACTGTTACTCGCGATGGTTTATATACAGGCAAAATGTCATTGCCCAACGTTGCAGATTCGCTAAATACCGTAGTGTAGTTATCGGCAAAGCGCTCGAGCTGGATGTAATTTAGATTCTGGTTACGGCCTATGATAAACTGTAATGCTGAGCGCACAGCAGCTTGGTTACCTTGACTGAGCAGTGAGGAGCTAGTGGCAGCTACACCCTCCGCCAATGCCATGCGCCCGTGTTGTTGCTCAGTTAGTTTGTCCGGCACGAATTTAGTGAATAATGCAACGAGAACTACAGTGGTGACGAGCGACGACAAGCCAAAGGCAATATGAAAACGCGCAGAGAAGCTCGGCAACTTGCGATAAAGTTTTTTAATTGAATCAAACACGACTAATATCGTTATCAACAGTTAATTCATAAATACAATTAATACAGCAATCACGCCAAGCAACCACCCATTGGGCTTGCGCTCAGTAAATCCGGCGTTGTGAGCGCGATACAAAAACGTTTTGTGAATGGGTTCCCACTAAGCTAACCCTCGTTTTGCAATCCGATACACTTAAAATCGGCTGCACTCGGCATTTCTTCAACTAATTGTGACCACTGGTATTTGTGACCACACTGGCAAATTCGCCATCTCTGCTCAGGCACACCTGGAAAACACGCAAAGTTTGTCAAAACTCGCCGCTAGGGAAATAATCATGCGGGACTGCGTGCCCGCCGAATATGGAGAGTTTGAATGGATATCAATAATTGCCACGCATTGGTCGTGGATGACGATCATGCGATTACCGAAATCGTTCAATACGTATTAGAACAACACGGTGTTACAGTATCTACTGCTAATAGTGGTATAGAAGCGCTTGGAATCTTCACTGAACAAATCATCGACGTTGTGCTCACAGATATTCGTATGGACGGCATGAGTGGCTTTGAGCTACTGAAGCGCATTCAGTTGCTAGACCCAGCGGTCAAAGTTATCGTTATGACCGGATATGATAGCTACGATATGGTGCTGCGAGCACTGCAAGCAGGCGCATATGAGTATCTAGACAAACCTCTGGCAAAACACCAAGCGATCACAGCATCTGTTGCACGCGCTTACGAGAACGCTCTGCTGTACCGCAAAAACGCCAACTTATTGGAACGCGTTACTGCCAGTAATGACAAACTATCAATCGCTAACAAACGCTTAGTGCAGCTCAACAAGAAGCTTAAGCATCTAGCCATTACCGACAGCCTTACTCAGCTATATAACCGACGGTATGTCGACCAAGTAATGCGTAGAGAAGCGCAACGTCGAAATCGCTATCACGACCCACTGTCAGTGATTATGCTAGATGTTGATAATTTCAAGCAATTCAACGACACCTACGGCCATGATGGTGGTGACCGCGCTCTTAAGGTCGTCGCTAGTGCATTGACTAGCTGCGTGCGTAACACCGATGTGGTGGGCCGCTACGGTGGCGAAGAGTTTGTTGTTGTATTAATTAAGACTCCACCACACAATGCTCGCATCTTTGCCGAGCGTATGCGCCATGAGATCGAATCCCAAGTGGTTAAGATGGGCGATGGTATCGGACATATAACAGTTAGTGTGGGAATCGCGGGTATCGATGCTAACGATGAAGCAATTGAAGGTAAGGCATTACTGATCAATGCGGATGATGCACTTTACGAAGCTAAAAAAACGGGTCGTAATCGCGTCGTTAACTTTGACGATATGCCAAGCAAAAACACGCTCAAAAAATCAGCCTGATACACTATTACTCAGGCTGATTTCTGAACTGATAAAGCGACTAGCTTTACTGGCCGTAAAAATCGACTCGGCAACGCACGCCACTTGGGATAGAAAGTTCTGGATTTTCAAGCTGCAGCCTCACTCCAAACGTTGCACTAGCAGCATCTGCCACTGCATCAATACGTCGAACCGTAGCTTCTAGAGTGTCGTCTTCAAAACCAGGGGCAAACAAGGTGACGTCAGCTCGCATGCCACTTTCTATTTGGCCAAGATAATCAAGTGGGACTATCACTTCTACGTTTAGTGGGTTCAATTGAGCAATTTTATAAACAGCTTCTCTGTCTACATACTCACCTGGCTCTTTAAAGCGCTGTAGCACGGTGCCTTCGATAGGGCTAACAATTGATCGCCGGCTTAGCGACACTGCCGCACGCTCTACTTCAAGCCTAGCCAATCGTTGACTTTCGACTTCTTGTCTTACCTGCAACTTCGCAACACGGGTTTCTGTGTCAACCTGATCCATATTCTGCTCAGAAATTGTGGATGTTTTAAGCAACTTAACGTTGCGCACACGTGTGCGTTCTCCAAATTCTGCAGACGCCTTACGTAAATCGATTTTTGTAGTTTGCGCCGCCAACTCTTCGGCAATCGCCAAGGTTGCTTCTTCAAGACCAGATTCAAGCCTAGCCATTACGGTACCCACGCTGACGTAATCACTACGATCAAAATAGGTTTGAGCTAGCAACCCTGGCGTTGTTGCTCCAAGATCCACAATGGCACTGGGTTCAACAATGCAATCTAAGTCAGATACGACTTCTTCAGCGGCAATCAATGCCGGTGATACCAGCACCGTTGCACTAACTAATACGGCGACTAGTGTCTTCCGTTGCCAAGAATATGGTGGCCTAGCATGGCCAAGACTGTTTTTTCCCTGATCAACTATGTTTCTATACTCTTTGATCATCGGTGCATCACTCGTTATACGGTTAGTTGTTTTAGCAATAATTGACGTGCTGATCGCCACCAGCGCCTGCCAAGAGACTCTGGCCAGTGTTGTAAATTTACGTATGCCCTGCCACCAATTCCAACAACCCGACTTTCAACAGGCAGCGAGAGCTCAACATGGAACACCCGCTCGGCGGTTTTTAGTTCTTCACCCTCGGCAGAAGCAACTGCTATGCCGCTGCGACCGTTATAAGCCAGGGATGGGCTAGGAAGTTGGTGATTTCCGGAGGGAACGTGTTGAATCACTTCTGATTGGAGGGGATTAGAGAAATTGTCGGCTAACCGAATTGTGGACCGCGTCACACCTTTGTCGATCCTACCCATAGCGCCCTGATCAATCACGGCACGCACCACCAAATTATTGTCAGCTACTAAAAACGCCAGCTGATCACCCTGTTTGATATAACTACCCAACAATGCTCTAGCACTACTTAGCGCGAAGACACCAGCGCGGCTAGCTCGAATCTGTAACGCCGCCTGCCGTTGCCCCAGTATCACTAATTGAGAATCTAGCGATTTAAGATCAACAGCCAACTGCCTGGCTTCTTCGATATCGTTTGTTCTAGCGGCGCGGTAGTCGACAGTCACAGATTGTTGTTTGCTACTAACCACCTTATAAAGTGCGTTAAGCTTATGAGATGTCAATGTGAATAGTAAATCACCAGCCTCAACACTCTCGCCCGCCTTAACATGCTGCGTATGCAGTGTGCCAGTTTCTCCAGCAAACACTTGCGCTTGGCTGGGAACCCATACAACGCCCTCTGCACGTGTGCTTGAAGGCAGCGGTATAAAAGCAATAGTGATTGTGACGGCTACTACCATGCCTGTACTTTTCATCACGACTGAATCTCGAATTTGATCGATCTCAACAGAATTACGTAAGTACGCAATGGCTTTAACAGCTGGTTTAGCCAGCAGCTGATACAGTGCCAGTAAAGCTAAGGCAAAACCAATAAAAAAATACTGCTTAGCCAAAAATAAAGCAATGGTTAAGGTAATGAATATCCTATAAAAAAAAGCAGCCGCGCCATACCCAAGTAACCAACGCCGCTCACCAACGGCTGTGCATGGTGTTACCGCTGTGGTTACCTTGAAGGCATAACGTCTAACCAAATAACGATAATAGGCACTGGCACGAGACCCTAAATTAGGCATATCGATCAAGTCTTGCAATATGAAGTAACCATCAAAGCGCAATAATGGGTTGGCGTTAAACAGTAGTGTTGACACTGTGCCCAATACAGCAATGGCAAATGCGAAATCTCGCAGCAAACCGGGCTCTACCATACTCCACACAATAAGTGCAAATGCGACTGCAACGGTTTCAGCAATAATGCCAGCTGCAGCGGTGATCAAACGATGTGATCGTTTTTCGAAAAACCAGGAGTCACTGGCATCCACATAAGGAATGGGCATCAACACCAATAAGGTGATGCCCGCTTCATGCACCGCCCCGCCCCATCGTTTTATACAAATTGCGTGCGCTAGCTCGTGTAATAATTTTAACAGTGGAAACAACAAACCATACCACCACCAGTGCGATGGCGAGCCAGATAGATTGCTCCAACTCTGTCGCAAACCATCGGCGTTAACAAACGCTAGAATTAGTGCGATCACAAGCACACTAGCAATGAAATACGCAAAATACCTATTGAAAAATAGTGACCATCGACTTGAGTTTGAGCTTAGCCAGGCATCTGGATCAAGTAGAGGAAACCGTATCGCCAATGGATTTCGCTTACGCTGCTTCGCCATCGAATTGTGGTTTTCATGCTGAGCAAACAAACGCGCATGCTCATCAGCGGCACCCAACACAACCATGTCTGCCTGCCCCAGCAGATTAAGGCACTCAAAAACTTGTTGAGCGGTTGCGTCGTCAGCCTGGGCGTTGTTTAGTACTGTCGCTACGGTTGTTTCACCATCAAACGCATCCAGCCATTGCGCTGCCGCTGCATTCAAACGAAGGTGCTCGCCATTGATCGAGTTTTGTAGAAGGACCCAAAGCTCACCTCGAATCATTAGACTTTGTTTGACAACATTTTCTGCAATCTTTGGCTTGCATTCGGCCAGTTGCTGCAATGGCGTTTGTGCCGTCATCGGATTAATCCTAGTTTCCAAGCGCCTATACGCAATCGATCAGTTACCGCGTGGGTAATAACCCAAATAAGGCTACGCGATCCGACGGATATTTTGCCGATACCAGCCATGCCTGGGCGCAAACCATTCGCCTTGCCCAACAATTGCGCTGGTACTCGAAAGACGCTTTCACCTTGCTCGGCAATCGCCACAGGCAAAACGTTATCGAGTCGAGCATCCCAAGTAACCCCGGGCAAAGCGGTCATGCGAATCTTGGCTGCCTGGCCTTGTTCAATGTAAGCGATATCGTGTTCATCAACATCCATCTGCAAGCGATAGACATCCTTGGAGCCAATTTCAAACAACACATCACCTTCTTCCACTGGAGACCCTAGAGATTGCGATAAATCACCACTGAGCAGCACGCCAGCAAAGGGTGCGCGTAGTTCGCTGCGAGCAAGTTGTTGCGCAGCCAGGGTGAGCTCAGCCTCTATGCGTAGGGCATCTGCGCGTAAACGACTTAAGGAGATGCGATCATGAGACGCCAGGGCTTGAGCATATTCCTGTTCATTTTTGAGTTTTTCACCGTGCCATTTGTCAGTCACGAGTTGCAAATCTCTGTCATCCAAGGTGGCTAATAGATCCCCTTCCTGAACCGTATCGCCAGCGCGAGCGTGCGATGACAACACATAGCCCGCTTGAGCGGCTACTAGAACTTGTCGATCAGACGCTTCGATGGATGCCGTAACCGTTACCCGATGAGGCACTGGTAATAACAAGGCGGTGATCGCTAAAATACTGCAAACAAACACTAATAGATGCTTATCTAAAAATCGACTCTCGCGTACTGAGGACACCAAACCCGTCGCCTCATCACGCAGTTTTCGTGGCAGTGATCGCGAGCTGCGATGTAAGACACTCAACATCGCCATGCATGGCGCTAGTTCTCTATGTAGCGCAGTGATATTGACTGGTTTTAACTGCTCATCTTGTTCAATTAACAGCACAACACCATTACGCTCGCTTGGCAGGCGATGAATTAGCCCATAAATAACCGTATTTTTGTTTGATTCGTGCAGCATTTTATGTGCTGGTAAATCAATTGAATGTAGATCTCTTGCATAGAATGTCGTTGTGTTTGCCATGACGACTTCCTGCATCGCATGGATCACCTGCTGCGCAGATGCACGGCGCGAATCGACTTTCGATAATCCTGATACAGCCAGTAATTGGATTACCGATGCCCCGGAAGCCGGACCTTGGTTGGCCGGACCCCGGAGCGCCGGACCCCGGGGTGCCGGACCATTCACCTCAGCCACGGAAACCCGACGCGTGCCGGGCATAGTCGCCACCTGATTAACCAAGGCCATCGCAACCGATGCGACGCTGCCATGCTGATCAAAATCGAAGATCATTTTTTGCGACAAGGCTGGCGCATCTATTAGGTATTCTTGCTCTGATACGGGCAGTGATGAGGGTTGGCTTAACCAACGTGATGCCCATAAAACGAGCTGTACAGTAGATTGCTTTTTTCTGATATCAAGCGGCTGGCTATCGAGCAACAGCACGAGTTGTTCGCCCTCATGTGCAAGCAATGGCATCGCCAAGGCTTCGGCACCGACAGTGCCTGTTAGTCGGCATTGGCAAGGTTCTGTACGTTTTATGGCTTGTGCTGCAATTACCAACAAACCAGCAGGCAAGGCCTGCTCCTGCGGCAAACAAGCACTCAATTTCAAAGTATTCGCTGCACCATCGGCTGAGATCAGCGCAAACCAACCGCAATCTGGCAACATTTCACTTAGCCAGTGTAGCCAAACCATGTTATGCGTAGACACAGCCGAGTCTGACGCTGCGTTCACTTGAGCGACAGGATCGCTCTTTTTATTGGTATCAGCGCTTAACGCCATGTAGATACTGCATATCTTCGGTAATTAAGACCAACGTGCAACTTACAAGCCAGCAGAACCGCTAAACTAGGCGAAACGCTAACGATTTGGCCGCTTGCGGTCAAACCGACACGCAACATCAAAATATATCCATCTATTTGGATTCAAGGAGCTAAAAGCATGCCCGACGGTTCGCACACTATCGCCAGCCCTGAAAAAGCCCGTGCAAAACCCGCTGCGGCGCAATGGGACGATATCGCCTTGCTCGATCAACAGCTAAGCGAAGAAGAACGGCTAATCAGAGACTCTTGCGCCAGCTACTGTCAAGAAAAGCTACTGCCTCGCGCGGTTCACGCAAACCGGCATGAGCAATTTGATCGCGAAATCATGAATGAGTTGGGGGAGCTTGGTATGTTGGGCATGACACTGCCCGCTAAATACGGCGGTAGCGAAACCTCCTATGTGAGCTATGGATTGGCTGCTCGCGAGGTTGAACGCGTTGATTCTGGGTATCGCTCTGCCATGTCAGTGCAGTCGTCGCTTGTGATGCATCCGATATATGCTTACGGCACAGAAGAACAACGAAAACACTATTTACCCAAACTAGCCTCCGGTGAATGGGTGGGTTGTTTTGGACTAACGGAACCCGATCACGGCTCCGACCCCTCATCCATGATCACCCGTGCCACCAAAGTTGATGGCGGCTATGTACTTAATGGCTCTAAAAACTGGATCACCAATTCGCCAATTGCTGATGTCTGCGTGGTCTGGGCCAAGTCTGATGCGCATGACAACAAAATAAAGGGCTTTATTGTTGATCGCGAATGCAAAGGCTTAAGCACGCCTAAAATTGAGGGCAAGTTTTCACTCCGTGCATCGACCACCGGTATGATCATGCTAAACGATGCCCATATTGGCGACGATAAACTGCTGCCTGACGCGCAAGGGTTAGCTGGGCCATTCGGTTGTTTAAATCGAGCCCGCTACGGAATCAGCTGGGGTGCAATGGGAGCGGCTGAAGCCTGTTGGCATCAAGCACTGCAATACACCTTAGATCGCAAACAGTTTGGAAAGCCGCTAGCAGCAACTCAGCTAATCCAGCGCAAGCTAGCTGACATGCAAACCGATATCACTCTTGGCCTGCAAGGTAGTTTAAGGTTGGGTCGATTATTGGATAGTGGGCAAGCATCAGCAGAATTAATTTCGCTTATGAAGCGCAACAACACCGGTCACGCGCTGGACATTGCGCGGACCGCACGTGACATGCTCGGCGGCAACGGCGTATCAGATGAATACGGCGTGATACGTCACGTAATGAATCTTGAAGCAGTTAATACTTACGAAGGCACCCATGACATACACGCCTTGATACTCGGTCGTTGCCAAACCGGGATCCAGGCATTCTTTTAATGGGCGTCCTAACGCAAAAACTCAAACAAGAGCTTATACAAGCGCTAAGTGACATCGTAGGTGAGCGCAATCTTTTACAAGGTGAAGCCTTAAACCAACGATCCCGACACTTCAACGACGCCAGGCCACCCGAAGCGCTCGCGTTGGTGATGCCAACGACGACTGAACAAGTGAGCAAAGTATTGGCAGCGTGCAACTCTGAAAACCAATCACTTGTTACCCATGGCGGCTTAACCGGTTTAGTAGGAGGCGAGCAATCAACCACTGACGATGTAGTTTTATCCCTTGAACGTATGACCAAGATTGAGAACATCGACCTGCAGAGCAGTACCATGACGGTGCAGGCCGGCTGCATTCTTGAAACGGTCCAAAAGGCTGCAGCTGATGCTGACAAATACTTCCCGCTCGACTTAGGTGCTCGCGGTTCATGCACTATCGGCGGCAACATAGCCACCAACGCAGGTGGATTATCAGTGCTGCGTTACGGCATGATGCGTAATCAAGTGCTCGGGCTAGAAGCTGTGTTAGCGGACGGCACAGTGATGTCATCACTTAACCAAATGCTAAAAAATAATGCAGGCTATGATCTTAAACAATTGTTTATCGGCAGCGAAGGCACACTAGGCGTTGTAACTCGTGCAGTGCTGAGGCTACAACCCGCCCCCAGCAGTGTGCAAACTGCCTTGTTAGCCTTCGATCAATTTAGCCAAATCACGGCTACACTAGATACATTATCTAGCAAGTTAAATGGTCAGCTCAGCGCGTTTGAAATAATCTGGAATAATTTTTATCGCCTTAGCACCGCTAACAATAGCAAATCATCGCCGCCTCTTGATAACCACTACCCTTTCTACGCAGTGGTCGAATCGCGTGGCGCTGACGTGCAACAAGATGAAGTGGTGTTTAACCAAGCCATAGAGCAGTTAGCAGAAGCTGGTGCGATCACCGACGCAACCATTGCACAATCAAGCCAACAATCGCGGCAAATTTGGGAAATCCGAGAAAACGTCGAATGCACTAAGCACTATGGAGCAAGATTTCGCTACGACATCAGCCTGCCGGTAGCAAGCATGGATCACTATATTGCAGAGTTAGAAGCGGCACTTGTCAAACAATTGCCTAATCTGATTTTCTGTGTATATGGCCATATAGCCGACGGCAATTTGCATCTACAGATTGCGCCGCAGGAGCAAGCAATCACCAACGATGCGATGCAAGCTGCGCAACTACATGACCATGTAAATCAGTTGGTTTACCAACCACTACAAGCGCTGGGCGGATCCATCTCAGCTGAGCATGGTATTGGCAAAATAAAAAAAGCTTACTTACATCTGTGTAAGTCAGATGTAGAGATATCGATAATGAAACAGCTGAAACGCTCGCTTGATCCAAAAAATATGCTTAACCCTGGAAAAATTTTCGACTAACTCTACACGCCAAGACGTAAACTTTCATCTGCCGGAGTGCATCTGGCACCCCCGGGGGATAAATCCATGTTTGTTGCCGTCAGCAGCACCAAAATTTATACATCTAAAACGTTTAGCGCAATCTAAATGCTGCAAATTATTGAAATGGTTGCACCCCTGTTTGGGCTGATTTTGCTTGGCTACATCAGTGGGCGCTTAAATCGAATTACTTTAGAGGGCCTTGCATGGATGAATTTTTTCATCATGTATATCGCCCTCCCGCCATTGATTTACAAATTGCTAGCGCAAACACCATTGGAAGAATTTCGCAACGCCAGCTTTTTGCTAAAAACCTCGTTCTCGACGTTCACCATTTTCTTTTTGTGTTTTTTTATCGCTAAATTTCGTCAGCAAAGCACGGAAAATTCGACAATACAAGGTTTTGCAGGTGCGTATGGCAATATTGGTTATCTTGGCCCACCGTTAGCAATGGCAGCATTCGGCCCTGAGGCAGGTGTGCCAGTAGCGCTGATATTTTGTTTGGATAACACTATGCACTTCACGCTGGCGCCACTGCTGATGGCTTTTAGTAATGATAAGCGTAGTAATGATAAGCGCAATAAAGATAAACGTCCGCCGCTGCTTCCTATGCTGCTTGGCATCGTTAAAAAAGTCCTTAGCCATCCACTTATCTTGTCAACGATTGCTGGCATTGCGGCTGCCAGCGCACAATTTCAACCACCCGTTGCTCTTGACAGCCTACTAACCATGCTTGCATCAGCTGCCGCACCTTGCGCCTTGTTCGTAATGGGCGTATCAGCCGCTTTGCGTCCTCTTAAACGCGTGCCGGTGGAACTCAGTTACCTGGTGCCGATCAAATTAGTGTTGCACCCGGTATTAGTTTATCTATTACTCAAACCAATGTCTGACTTGCCCAGCGTATGGCTGCACGCCGCCGTATTAATGGCAGCACTGCCTGCTGCAACCAATGTATTTGTGTTAGCGCAACAATATGACGTCTGGGTAGAACGTGCATCAAGTGCAGTGGTCGTTTCGACGCTGTTTTCAGTAGTGAGCCTGACGCTTTGGCTTTACCTGCTTAGCAATGGTTTGCGGTGACAGCTAATCGCCGCAACGATTGCGGTTAGCCAATGCTGCTTCCTATGCGGCGCCGAGTCAGCACTTTGGATACAAGCAGTAACACCAGCAGTAACCACAAGCAAAACGTACCCATATATCTAAGCTGTTGATCCAGATGAACGCCCTGATCAATTAGCAAGCCAGACACTCCCGGGCTTAAGGCCGAGCCAAGCACCATGCTTGCGGTTGCAATAGAGCGGATAGCACCAAGATTTTCAGTGCCGTAGTTCTCGGCCCAAATAGCGCCAAACACGATATTGGAAATGCCATAGCTGACACCCAGTAAAGTCATAAACACATACGCGGCAGCTGGCGCGTGAAAATACGATAATACAAAACAAGCGGCAGATAACGGCAACAAAAAAAACGGTAAGCCGCGTGTAGCACTAAATCGATCAACGGCCATTCCCGCTAGCATGCCGACAAGCATATTAGCCAAGGCCATACAAATAAAAGCTGAGGCCAATGTCTCCGCAGACCACGCTTTCACTTCTCTTAAATGAACCTGTTGGAACAATACTGATGTCCCGATGAACGACGGAGTTAATACCGTTAGACACATTAAATAAAAGGCCCAATCCCGAAGCACCTGTGCAAATCGCCAGCTGAGAATGTCGCTAGAATCACTATCAACCAAGGCTCGAGGGGTTCGATCTTTTTGCAATAGAGTTAGCAGCAACGGCAGCGCTATAAGCAGTAAAGCTGACGCAAATATGTACCATTGCTTCTGCCAACTGACCCAAGAACTCAGGCCAACCAACACCAGCGGCAGCAACCCATCACCCAATTGATGACCCAAAGTACAAACAGCTATGGCACGGCCGCGTTCGCGAGAATACCAACGCCCCATTGCAGTAACGGCTATGTGGGACATCATGCCCTGGCCAAGCAACCGTAATAGATAAATTGTAACCAGCAATACAGGCACGCTTGCGGCATTTGCCATGAAAAAACAGGCGATGCATAATCCCGCTACTGTGACTGCTGCCATCTGCCTAACGGGCCAAATATCAACCGATTTACCTAAGAAAACCAATGATATAGCGCTTCCCAGCGTGGCCACCATGTAAATCAGGCCGAACTCACCATGGCTCAGAGATAAGGCCCCACGTAGCTCTGCAGAATAAAAGCCGATAAAAAATGTTTGCCCGACACTGGAGAAAAACGTCAACACCAACCCAGCTAGGAGCCAACGTGCGTTTGTGGCAATAAATGCCTGAAAAGTCACAAAGATTAAATCGTGTTAACTGATTGGCCGCTGAGAGTACAACAGCTGCGAATTTGGCGCTATAATAAGCAGATTGAACGGGGCAACTCGTGAAAATCGCAACTTCATTACGAGTGCACCCACCAAAACCTGTTATCCAATCGCACCTTGAGCGTAGCTTGATCAAGGCGCTACACGGCTATTTGCCCGAGAGAATTAATACGTGAGTCAAAACGACACAGAGCAACAACTAAGAATTTGGAAAGACCTCGCCATCAGCAAGCAGATGCTTATGAACGAGGCAGCGACGGCCCTTAAGCTTAAGGACGATTTCACCGCAGAAGATCTAAAAGCCGCGCTCGACACCGCTGTTAAACGCGCGAAAGAAGCAGACGCCGATATGGCTAGCACTCGCGAACAGGCACAAAAAGATATCGAGGCAAGCCTCGCTACAGTTAAAAAGTCGGACAAGGCACGCACTGATGCAGAAGCTCAACGAGACGAGGCACTGCAAGCTCAAAAGCAAGCTGACCAGCAATTAGCTAACGGTCGTGCGGACAATGCCGAAGCTTTGAAAAAAGTTAAGCGCCAAGTCGACGACAAGCAAAAAGAGCTTAAAGCGATAAACGTAGCATTGGCTGACACGCCTGAAAATATCGTTAAAAAACTCAAGACGCTTAAAAAGCAAAAGCTCGACGAAGCTAATGGCCGCAAAACTGCAGAAGATTCTAACCGAGTACTAAAGAAAGAAACGAAAACACAAAAAGAAGAACTTGAAGAACTACGCACGCTTTCTGAGAGCAGTGGCACTCTACTCGCTGCGTATCGAGAACTTCGCGAATGGGCTGACAAAGCCAAGAAAGCAGGCGGCGATGATTTAGGCGACATTCCTACTATCGACGCAAGCGTGTTGGCTGATATCGAATCAGCGACAGCTGCCGAAGAGGAAGAAGAAGAAAGAAAAGAAGTAGCAACTGCGTGAATACCATTGCCCGCGCTATCGCGCGGGCAGTCATATCTGCAGTAACGCACAGCACGACAAATCAATCTCCAACCACGCCCAAGCAATATTCCTGGGCAAGCATCGTTTTTCTTATTGGCCTAAGCGCCTGCGCGCTAACGCCATCCAAACATCTCACGTTTACCAACCCGCCGGCTAAAGGGCAAACTCTGCCAATCGGTCAGCGCTTTTTTGCCTGCCAAAAAATCAGTGGCGTTCGCTATATGGCTTCAACTGGATTAATGATCGCAGGTTGCAAGCTCTTGCAACCCGGTAGTGCAACCGAATACCGCGTCAACACCATTCGACGGGTTGATTTACCAGAAGGCGAAATGTGGCAAATACAACTAATCGGGCCGGAAGGACTGCTGTGGATGCCTCTGCCTTGGCATGACTGGGCTTAGCAAGTTCGTTTGATTGGTCTATTCTTTAGGTCAGTTTTCAAATCCTACAAGGATTCACATGATTCGTTCAGCCCAGATCGTTTGCGGCTTGCTGGCCATCACTGCTTTTTTAAGCCTGTCTGCATGCAGCCGCGAAGAGACTTCTGCCCCGACAGTAGAAAGCGCTGAAATCGAGCTAATTCTCGACAGCAACACGGCTGTGATTGGGGCAAGCGAGATTCCCTACCCGGTTTATCCCAATGGCACTAAGTATCGTGTGGGTGGCGAGAATGGCTTGAAAATCGTCGTTTTCGAAACCAACGATCCATTTGAAGAGGTGGACAAATTTTACAACGGCGAAGTTCAGGAAGAGGGTATGGCACGTCTAACAGCGCTGAACGACTATGTTCGATACAGCCAAAATGGCATTGACGTTGACCCTTGGGCCACGCATCGCCCGGGAATCGTAATACATCAGTTTCAGAACGATGCTGAGCGACAAGCCGTGGGTGCAGACATCAGCGCTAAAACCAACATCATAATGAGTTTCTAGGCTCCAGCAGATCAGCCAAAGGTACTTCAAGCGCAATGCTAACTTTGCGCAATAAGCCAATAGACATATTGCCCTTACCGCTTTCTAATTGCGCCAAATAGCGCTCTGACACATTAGAGCGCTGTGATAGCACACGACGAGACATGTGTATTAAATCTCGTTGCTGCCGCACTCGTCCGCCAAGTATTGATAAAAATTCAGTATGTGAGCTTCTTTCTATCAGGCTGCTTCCTACAACAATGCCACCCATTTGTTCGGACATAGCTAGCCTCCTGGCGTTAGCGATAACCACATTCCTCATCGTTGGCTAGATACCCAGGTAGCGCTCCTTTACATCCGCTGATGACTGTAAAGCGGCGCTGTCGCCTTGCCAAACTATGCGGCCTTTTTCGATGACGTAATGGCTGTCGGCTACATATAACATGTCGGCAAGATTTTTGTCCACTACCACAATTGATAGCTTGGTCGATTTTAGACCCGCTAAACACTGCCAAATTTCTGCACGCACTTGAGGCGCCAGGCCCTCTGTAGCGTCGTCTAACAGTAATAAACGTGGATTTGTTAGCAAGGCTCGACCAATGGCCAACATCTGCTGCTCACCGCCACTGAGCAGGTTTCCTGGCGAGTCCAAACGTGGTTCAAGCCCCGGAAACATCGTTAGCACTCTATCGAGTGTCCAAAGCTCAGAGGACAGCGGATACATTGGCGCACGTTGTGTCGCCATTAGGTTTTCTCGAGCCGAAAGATTAGGAAAAATTTGCCTACCTTCCGGTACCAATGCGATGCCCGCCTGGGATATCAGGTGCGCTTTGGCACCCACTATAGATTGACCGGCAAATTCCAGGGCGCCAGATATGGGTGTGATGTTGCCCATTACGCAATTTAGCGTGGTAGTTTTGCCCATGCCATTGCGCCCCAGGAGACTAACGATCTGGCCAGGGCCAACGGTAAGTGAGACATCAAACAGCACTTGGCTATTCCCATAACCTGCCTGCAAACCATTCACTTGGAGCATGCTCATGAGGGCGTCGCCCCTAGATATGCGCGCTGTACTTCAGCATTGCCGCGTATATC
Organism: Granulosicoccaceae bacterium; assembly: GCA_036478595.1. GTDB lineage: Bacteria > Pseudomonadota > Gammaproteobacteria > Granulosicoccales > Granulosicoccaceae > Granulosicoccus. The sequence continues at coordinate 128,598 of JAZGEF010000036.1, read as the reverse complement.
CTCTGGCAACCCAGTTGCTATCAAGCGCCCATACACCAACACACTAAGTTCATCTGCCAATGCAAACACAGCATCCATATCGTGCTCAACCAACAACATGGTAACTTCATATTTTAACGATTGCAGTAGCTCCACCATTAACGCGGATTCTTCACCACCCATGCCGGCCATGGGCTCATCGAGCAATAGAACTTTTGGCTTAGCTGCCAGTACCATGGCAATTTCAAGTTGCCGCCTTTCACCGTGTGACAAAGACGATGCCGGCACCGTTGCTCTCGTTGATAATCCGACGCGCGCCAGTGCATCTTGAGCCTGCTGCTGAAACGTTTTGTTATTAACCACTGGGCGCCAAAATCGATACGAGTGCCCGGCTACGGCTTGAGCTGCAAATGCAACGTTATCCTGCGCACTAAATTCTGGAAACACCGATGTAATTTGAAACGTGCGTGACAAGCCGCGCTGTACTCGCTTAGCTGGCGGTACGGCGGTGATGTCTTGATCATATAAAAACACTTGGCCACTATCAGGCGCGAGCAAGCCGCAGAGCTGCGAAATAAGCGTAGTTTTGCCAGCACCGTTGGGGCCAATGAGTGCATGCAGGCTGCCTCGCTTGACGTTTAAATCGAGATTATCCGTGGCAACAATGCCGCCAAAATGTTTAGTGAGCCCTTTTGTATTCAGTGCCATGTTTACTGCGGCGTCTGCTGCAGAGTGCTGTGCGCTCATGATTGCTGACCTTTACGCAGCATACCGATAATTCCACCACGTCCAAACAACACCACCAACAACAACATAATGCCAAATGGAAGGTGCCAATAGATGGTCCATCTGGACAATACAAATTCTAAAAGGATAAACAAACTACTTCCCACCAGTGGCCCAAGTAGATGTTGGCTACCACCTAATATGACCATGAACATAAGCTCACCTGAACGCGACCACTCAACCATGTCAGGGGAAATAAACAAGGCGAAATTTGCCATTAACGCACCGGCATAACCCGCTATAACACCCGCTATCACAAAAGCTAGTAGCCTGTATTTAAATGGATTGACACCTGAAGCGAGCACGCGGGTTTCGTTTTGTTTGGCCGCCTGTAATACCCGCCCAAATCGTGAATGTTGTAAACGATGCACTGTGTACAACACAAAAAGCAACGACCCAAAGCATATGCCGTATAAGTGCACTGGATTATCAAGCATCAACGGCGCGAATTCAGACGAGGCATAAACACTTAAACCATCATCTGCGCCGTACTCTTCCAATGAAATCAAGGCATAGTAGATCATCTGGCTGAACGCCATGGTGATCATGATGAAATGCACGCCACGCGTGCGCAAACTAATAGCGCCGGTAATTAATGCAAACAATGCGCTAACAACGATTGCCAGAAAAAACTGCCACCAACCGTTATAGCTAGCTAGCCACTCGGCGCCACCAATTGTTGCATAGTGTATTGGTACGCCAACAGCATAGGCACCGAGGCCCAGATAGGCAGCATGGCCAAATGATGGCAACCCCGCCACACCCAACAGCAAGTACAAACTTGTGCCCGCGATGGCGAGAATAACCAAACGGGTAAAGATATCGATCCAAAATATTTTGCCTGAATAAAACAGCGCAACCGGCACCACGGCCAACAGTATTAAAAATACCGCTCCTGCCAAGATTGACCTTTTACTCGAAGCTTCCATTAGCGCAGCTTTGGCGGAAACAAACCAGCCGGGCGTAGGCTTAAGATAATTGCCATTAACAGATAAATGAGCATCGCCGAAACTGCAGGTGCTGCAGTTTCGGCAGTTTCAGCAGGCATGACAGTCATAAATAGCTGGTCAAGAAATGCACGCCCAAAAGTATCGATCATGCCGATAATTATAGCGGCGATAAACGCCCCTTTAATTGAACCGATGCCGCCAATGATAACGACAACAAATGCGGTGATGATAATATCGTTACCCATGCCTATGGAGGCTTCGGTAATGGGCGTTATTAAGATGCCCGCCACACCCGCTAATGCTGCACCCATACAAAACACCGCGGCAAACAAGCTGCCAACATCAACGCCCAAATTATTCAGCATACGACGATTAGACGCACCTGCCCTGATCAACATGCCGGTGCGAGTATGATTAACTAACCAGTAAAGGCCTAACGCTACCAATAATCCAACACCGATAATCAGTATGCGGAAAGACGGTAACGTTACACCGCCGAAAGTGACCTGCCCTTGCAATAACGGCGGCAACGCGATCGCCAAACCTGCTGGGCCCCAAATGATATGCACCAAAGTATCTGCAATAAGAATCAAACCAAATGTTGCGAGTAGTTGATCAAGATGATCGCGTGTATACAGCTGCGAAATAATTACTTTTTCAATAATCCAAGCAACTATCAATACCGCGATAATCGCCGCGAAAAAACCAAGTGTGAAGGAGCCTGTGTATATGGTCACGGTTGCGCCAAAAAAGGCACCGAGCATATAGAAGGAGGCGTGCGCAAGGTTGATCAGATCCATGATGCCGAAGGTTAAGGTTAATCCTGCGGACAACAAAAACAATAACACACCTAACTGCAGGCCGTTAACGGCCTGCGTAATCAGAAGAACTGTATCCATGCGAAAGGTACGCTACCTTATGCAGCGTTAGTTGCAAAATAGTCCAATCAAGGACTTACATACTGCATGTCGCAGCGTAGGTATCCTGATGCTTTTCGAATACGGTTTTGGTGATCTCGGTAGTCCAATTACCATCGGCATCTTCTACCACCTTGCGGGCGTAAAAGTTTTGTATTGGCATATGGTTGTTACCAAACTCGAAGTCGCCTCGTATCGAATCAAAATTGGCTTTTGCTAACTCATAACGAACTGCTGATGTGCTAGAGAAATCTCCATCAAGCGCATCTGCCGCTGATTTGATCAGATTCATCGCATCATAAGATTGCGCTGCATAGAAAGATGGGTATCGGCCATACTTTTCACGGAATCCTGCAACAAATTTCTGGTTAGCAGGGTTATCCATCTCTGGGCTCCAAAACATTGACATTTCCGAGCCCAAGATACCGGTCATGTTCGCTTCCTGCAATTTAGGCAATGACAAAGCATCTACTGTAAACATGGTAAATAGCGGCATAACATCAGCAAGGCCTGCTTGTTGATACTGTTTAATAAACGCACCACCTGCCTTCCCTGGATAGAACACAGCAATTCCTTCGGCACCAGAAGCTTTTGCTTTGGCAAGCTCAGCTGAGAAATCCAGCTGCGCATCGGCACCCCATTTGGTGAGATCTTTACCCATGATGTCGCCTTTAAAGGTTCGTTCAACACCAGCGACCATATCTTTGCCCGCGGCATAGTTTGGTGCCATCAAGTAAAGAGATTTAACACCGCGTGCATTGAGTAATTCACCCAAGGCCATAGGTGTTTGGTCGTTCTGCCAGGAAGTGGAAAAGAAATTCGGATCGCATAACTTACCCGCTATTGCTGAAGGCCCGGCGTTAGCACTGATTATCACCTTGTCAGCCTTCAGTACTGAACGATAGGACGCCATCAATACGTGCGACCAAATATAGCCTGCGACTATATCGACGTCGTCTTCTTTAATGAGTTTGTCCGTAGCTTGCTTACCCGTTGCGGGTTTAAAACCATCGTCTTCAAACAACACTTCAACAGGCTTGCCACCCATGGTGTTATCCATGTGATCAAGCGCTAAATTAACGGCATCGCGCATGTCATTCCCGATAACAGCAGCACCCGTGGTTAACGTAGTGACAAATCCAACTTGTATAGCATCATCAGCAGCCATTACAGTGGTGCACAGTGATGTGGAAGCCAACAAGGCTACGGCGAATTTTTTCATTAATTTAAATCTCCAGGCAATAGTGGGTTGCGGCCGCAGTGGCGACGCAATACCGTCTTATCAGTACTATATGTCATTTTAAGGAAATTCGGAATAGCTACAGGCGCCTCAGAACCATACTGGTGCTCAAAAAAGACGTTTTTATTCGTTTAAGCGCCGTCGAGCGGCTTCTAGCGCTTCAGAGGGTTCTGCCGCCGTAAACGCGGGTTTACTTGAAATCAGGCGCCATCCGCCAATAATCGCAAACAATAGCAACACAAAGGGCCCAAACCACAATAGATAAGTGATCTTTTTAACCGGCGGCCGGTAAAGAACGAAATCGCCATAGCGGGCAACCAGGTAATCTGAAATCTCTTCCCGCCCTTGCCCACTGACAACCGCTTGATAGATTTCATTACGCAGATCTTGAGCCAGATCAGCGTTTGAACCTGCCAAGTTTTGGTTTTGGCATTTGAGGCAGCGAAACTCTTGTGTTAAGCGAAGATACAGCGCGGCGTGTCCTTCATTTTCAAATTTCAGCACGGTCTCCGCAGACTGTGCGTTAAGCGCTAGGCCCAGCAATACGCACAGCACCGCGAATAGCTGAAGGATCGAAGGCTTAATTATCGTTTTTCGATATGGATTGACCACTACGCCTGCTCTGCTTGTAGTTGCTTTATTAGCGGAACCAGAATCGTTTTGAAATCTTTTTCGCTGATTGGCCCAATGTGCTTATAACGTACAACGCCTTTTTTATCCATAATAAAAGTCTCGGGCACACCGTACACACCCCAATTGATACCCGTACCGCCCTGCTGATCAAACAAAACCGTATCAAACGGATTACCAAAACGGTTAAGCCAAGATCGCCCGTCATCAAGCACATCTTTATGATTTAGCCCAACCATCGTTAAGCCATCTATCTGCTTGAGTTGCTCAAGCACTGGGTGCTCAGTAACGCAGGCGCGACACCAACTGGCCCATACATTAAACAACCAAACGTCGCCAGCGAAACTCTCGGGGCTATGTTCGGATGCGTCATAAAGCGACTGCAATTGAAACTGCGGCGCAGGCTTATCAATTAACGGTGACGGCAGCTCGCTAGGGTCAAGATCCAGGCCGCGAGCAAGAAACCCGAGCAACCCGAAAAACAATACTAAGGGGATAAACTTCCACATTAGCGAGTGGCTCCGCTTGCTGCTTCGGCGTTACGCGCGCGCTTTTGTGTGGTGGCAGCCACTCGGTAGCGACGATCAACGGCTGCCAGTAACCCGCCCAAGGCCATAAAAACAGTGCCGAACCAAATCCAACGTATAAACGGCTTGTACTGCAAACGAATACTCCATTCATTGTTACCCAGGTGTTCACCTAGCGCTATAAACAGATCACGTGTAAGCCCACCATCAATACCGGCTTCTGTCATGGTGTCACGACGCACGTTGTAAACCCGTTTTTCTGCCACAAGAGTCGATACGGAATGTTGATCTTTGGTGATAACAAACGTTGCTTGCGCCGCTACATAGTTAACACCTCGCACCTCATCAATGCTTTTGAAGCGAAATTCATAACCGGCGAGCTTGTGCGTATCATCTATGCCCATGCGCACGGTTTGCTCATCAGCAAACATGCTGGTTAGTGCCACACCAAGGGTAAACACGCCCATGCCTATATGAGCGATTGTCATGCCCCAAAATGCTGCTGGTGTATGCATAGCGGCAGACAATCGATCGCGCTTATTACGCAAGCGGTAGTACACGCCATACAAACTACTGGCAGCAACCCAAATCGCTAGGCCAATTGCTGCGGCAGCAGTGATTTTGTAGCCATCAAATTGTGTGGCCAGAATTGCTCCCGCAATCAAACTTAAGATAATCAGCGCAAGCAAAGTAGTTTGACGTCCCTTCAGTTTGTCTTTTTTCCAGTTTAGCAATGCCCCAATACCCACAACCATAATTACTGGCAGCATAAGTGGTACAAACACGGCGTTAAAATACTGCGGGCCCACTGAGATCTTGCCCATATCCAGCGCATCTAAAAACAAGGGGTACAAGGTGCCGAGCAATACAGCAGCACAAGCCACTAGCAACAATATATTGTTTAGCAATAACGCAGACTCTCGAGACACTAGCTCAAAGTTTGCATGACCCTTAAGTTTGTGCGCACGCATCGCAAACAACAACAATGAGAATCCAACAACAATCGCCAGAAAATACAATACAAACTTACCTCGCGCCGGATCAGATGCAAATGCATGCACTGATGTCAGCACGCCAGAACGTACGATAAACGTACCCAGCAGGCTTAAAGAGAATGCCAGCACAGCCAGCAGTACTGTCCATGCCTTAAAGACACCGCGTTTCTCGGATGCCGCTAGCGAATGAATTAATGCTGTACCTAATAGCCAAGGCATGAATGATGCGTTTTCAACAGGATCCCAAAACCACCAGCCACCCCAACCAAGCTCGTAGTAGGCCCAGTAGCTACCCAGTGCAATACCTAAGGTTAAAAACATCCAAGCAATGTTTGTCCACGGGCGCATCCAACGCAGCGTTGCGGAATCGAGCTCACCACATAGCAATGCGGCGATCGCAAACGCAAACGACACTGAGAAACCCACGTAGCCCATGTACAGCAACGGTGGGTGAGCAGCCATTCCAATATCTTGCAACAGTGGATTAAGCGAAGCACCATCAACCGGTATCGGGAATATACGCTCAAATGGGTTAGACGTTAACAACACGAATAGCATAAAACCAATGCTGATCATGCCTAAAATGGACAACACGCGCGATAGCAATACCGCTGGCATGTGTTTGCTGAAAATAGCCACGGCTCCTGTCCATATAGCCAACACCCAAACCCATAGCAATATTGAGCCTTCGTGCCCTCCCCATACTCCAGAGATTTTGTAGATCAGCGGCAGCTGACTATTGGATGTGTTGGCTGTGTACAGCACGCTGAAGTCGTTAGTGATAAACGTACTGGTTAGCGCTAAGTACGAAACAGTGACCATTAACAATTGCAGTAAAGCGGCAGGCCTTGCTAGTGCCATCCACTGAGGTTGCACAATAAAGCTGCCAATCAGTGGCAGTATTGCCAATACAACAGCAGCACACAGTGCAAGAATTAACGCGAATTGCCCGAGTTCAGCAATCACGGTTGCACCACCGTTGAACCGCCATAATTGGCTGCGGTGCCGGGCATTTTTCCAGCCTTCTCCAAGGCATCGGCGACTTCAGGTGGCATATAGTTTTCATCATGTTTAGCCAGTACTTCTGTTGCGATAAACATACCCGAATCATCAAGGCTTCCCATGGCCACAATACCCTGCCCCTCACTAAACAAGTCAGGGAGAATGCCGGTAAAGGTTACAGGCACCTTATTGGCCGTATCTGAGAGGTGAAATTCAACACTTAGATCCTCATCGTTGCGCTTAACACTGCCCTCTACCACCATGCCGCCTATCCGAAATCGATTACCCTCCTGAACATTACCAGCAACGATATCACTTGGCGATTTAAACAACATGATGTTTGAATTAAATGCTTTTAATAAAAAAATTACTGCAACCGATACTCCTACCAGCATCAGTGCAAGCAGAAACAATCGTTGTTTTCGTTTGGGTGTCATACCTGGCGCCTGGTTTCGGCCAGTTTTATGGCGCGTTGTTTCTGTTTAATCAATTGACTACGGCTCCACAGCACGTTGGCTAACAACACGATCATTGCCACACCGAAAGATGTCCATACGTAGGCAGCGTAACCACCCATATCTAAAAATGTAAGAAACTCAGACACGATTGTTTGCCACTAATTCGGCCACCCAGGCTGAGCGCGCTTCACGTTGCAATATCCCTGTTTTCACTCGTACCATAAGTTGATGGAAGTACAATAGCTGAAACCCCGCCACCATCAACAACAAGGGTCGCAACATGCTGATGTGCATTGATGGTTTATCAAGTTTACTGATGGTGGCCGGTTGATGCAGCGTATTCCACCATTCAACAGAAAAATGAATGATCGGTATGTTAACGACACCAACAACAGCAAGAATGGCTGCAGCCCTTGCTGCGGTTTGCGGTTGTTCGATACTGGAGCGCAGCGCCATATAGCCCAGATAGATAAAAAGTAGTAATAGTTCAGACGTTAAGCGAGCATCCCATATCCAATACGTACCCCACATGGGTTTACCCCAAAATGCTCCGGTTACCAAGGCAATCAGTGTGAACGATGCACCTATCGGGGCCGATGCCCAAGCGACTACGTCGGCAAGCTTCATCCGCCAAATTAAAAATACGGCACTGGATGTGGCCATCACCATATAAACGAACATCGACATCCACGCGCTAGGCACATGGACAAAAATTATTCGGTAGCTATCGCCCTGTTCGTAGTCAGCGGGCGCAACCACCAGGCCTAAATACAGGCCTACCAAGATGCACGCAGCAGCGCCGAGGCCAAAAACAGGCGCAAGCCAGCTAGCCGCTCGATAGACGAACGGAGACGAACCAAAACGGTGAATCCACTTAAACACGAAGAATAGTACCCAAAGCCAGCCTGTATTTTAACTTAAGTTAGCGTGAACGCGCTGACATCGATCAACCCACAGTCAACCCGCAGAAACCGCCACCCGCAAAGCTGCAGCGGTGGCGAGTGGCGCTAATGAAAGGGCAAGAGCCAGCAACGCCACAAGCAAGCTCAGATGCCCACCAACCGGCATTTGCGAGGCCGCTGCCTGCACCGCCCCACTACCAAATATCAGCACCGGTACAGTTAAAGGCAATACCAGTAGGGACATTAAAATCCCTCCACCGTTCCCGACTGTGGCCGTTAATGCAGCCCCAATTGCCCCTACTAAAATTAAGGTTAGTGTGCCCAGCAATAGGCTGAGCATTAGCACAGGGATTGCGCTTCCTTGAAGGTTCATCAGGATGGCCAGTAGTGGGGACACTAACAGCAGCGGCAACCCGGCCAGTAACCACCAAGCAAGCACCTTAGCCAGCACTACCACACTCAGCGGTTGCGCCGACAACACAAATTGCTCGAGGCTACCGTTGTGTAGATCATCATAAAAAAGGGATTGCAGCGAGAGCATCACCGACAGTAATGCGCTTACCCAAATAACACCCGGCGCAATGATCGACAGTGTATTAGGCCCGGGCCCAACACCCAAAGGAAACAGCGTAATGACAATGATAAAAAACAGGATTGGGTTTAACCACTGCCCCGGTGAACGTATCGCCACCGCAAGCTCGCGCGACAACAGAGAGCGAAACAACGCCACTAAACCGATCGACTGAGGATGGCTATCCATGTTCACTATCCATTGTCGAGCGCATCCAATGAATAGATAGGGCCGTTTAAATTTTTGCTTAACGGTTGGTGTGTGGTTAGTACTGTGACACCACCGCGTTCGCTATGCGCTAGGATCTGACTGGTAACCCAATCTCTACCTTGCTGATCAAGTGCTGTGAGTGGTTCATCCAATACCCAACAACGGGTGTGCGGCATTAAGGCAAGCCGCGCCAATGCCACACGTCGTTGTTGACCGGCAGATAGATGCCCTGCGGGGATTTCTGCTATGGGCAAAATTGCCAGGGCATCGAGCACTGAATCAATATTACTCAATACACCATTACCCATATTGCACGCGAGCTGTAAATTCTCGATGGCCGTAAGCTGTGCGTGCACACCAGGGCGATGCCCAATCTGAAGCAGACGTTCGTTAAAGGCGTCGCGTTGTTTTGATATAGGCACACCGCACCAATGCACTTCTCCCTCATCAGCTAATGCAGCACCACATAGCACCCGCAACAAGGTGGTTTTACCGCTGCCGTTGGCGCCGGCAATTTGAGTGACGTCTCCAGCTTTGGCTTGTAGATTGATGCTATCAAGCAGTAAGGTTTCCCCACGCCAGATGGTTACGCTCACCGCTTCCAGACAATCCGGAACTGCACCGCTAATAATAGTTTCGTTGGTCACGCCGCCATCACCCAGCCTCTGCTAATGCCATAAAGCAGCCATTGCTAAATACACCTAACTGGCCCTCGTTCCGTTCTGCTAACTCGGCCATTTGGTAATACACGCTACGACTCATCAGGGCTCTTAATCCATTTCTTACTTCAATATAGGGGGACGGATCGGCTTCTGCATGACTATATTCAATACAGATACGATGATTAGCATCGGCGATGACCTCATCACCCATATTGGTTGTAAATACCATTTGTGGCCGGCCATTTTGTTGTGTCACGGTTAGCAACACCGCAATAAACGGTGCATCCGCAACGTCTATGCGTAATCGTTCAACAGGCGTTACCAAATAATACTCATCATCATCTTTTCGCAGTATCGATGCAAACATGCGCACCATTCGCATGCGATCAATTTTTGAATCCTGATAAAACCAATCACCATTGCTGGTGATTCTCATGCGGCTTTCACGGGTTTGCTCAGGATGCCATTTATGCACTGGCGGCAACGGGTGTTCTTTTAACACGGCCTGCAAATCTTGCAGTATCGCTGTCGGCGAATTATCCATAGTCATTTGGTGGTGTCTTTCTCTGGCCTCATTCGCCACCGCCTTTCTGTTCCGTAGATGAGGTTTGCAGCTGGGCGAGGTTTTCAAACAAGATCAAAGCTTCAGGGTTAGCCAACGCTTCGATATTGTCAATGGACTCGCCATGTACAATTTTGCGTACGGCGAGCTCAACAATTTTGCCACTGCGTGTGCGTGGTATGTCGCTTACCTGCACAACCTTAGCGGGCACGTGCCGGGGCGTCGCGTTTTTACGAATCGTGCTTTTGATTAAGTCGATGAGCTGGTCATCCAGTTGCAAGCCTTCACGTAAATGCACAAACAATACGACTCTTACATCACCCGCCCACTGTTGCCCTATTACCAATGATTCGACCACGTCATCAATACTTTCCACTTGACGATAAATCTCGGCCGTACCAATGCGAACTCCACCTGGGTTTAATACCGCATCTGAACGACCGTAAATTACTACGCCGCCGTACTCAGTTGTAGCAATGTAATCACCGTGACACCACACACCCGGATATTTATCAAAGTACGCGGCATGGTACTTACTACCATCTTCATCGTTAAAGAAACCCGTAGGCTGACAAGGAAACGGCTGGCAGCATACAAGTTCGCCTTTAGCCCCCGTGGCCTGCTGTTTGCCCTCGTCATCAAACACCTGCACATCCATGCCGAGGGCTAAGCTTTGCAGCTCGCCCCGATAAACTGGTAATGAAGGGTTACCTAAAACAAAGCAGGAAATAATATCGGTACCACCTGACATAGACGCCAGCGTTATATCATTGGCAATGTGCTCATAAACATAATCAAAACTCTCAGGCACGAGCGGCGAACCGGTAGATAACACGGCTTTAAGTTTATCTAGCTTATGGGTATTGATTGGATCGATACCAGCTTTATTGCATGCATCAATAAATTTGGCGGATGTTCCCAGATACTGCATATCCGTGCGCTGCGCAAAATTAAACACCGTATTACCATCGGGGTAAAACGGCGAGCCGTCGTATAACAGCAAGGTGGCCTCCGATGCCAATGCAGTTACCAGCCAGTTCCACATCATCCAACCGCAAGTAGTAAAAAAGAACAAGCGCTCGCCCGCACGAACATCCACGTGCAATTGGTGTTCTTTTTTGTGTTGTAATAAGGTGCCACCGGCACCATGCACAATGCACTTTGGCTTACCGGTCGTACCCGAGCTAAACATAATAAACAGAGGATGATCAAACGGTAGTTGTGCAAACGGCAGCTCATCCGTTTTATTGTTATCAAGCAAGCTTTGATAGCGGCTAGTTATGCCTTTAATGTTGTCACCTGGCTCGCCTTCATGGATAAATTCCACCATCACTATGCGCTGCAAGCCCTTAAGCTGCGGTGCCAACTCGTTGATCAATGCGGTGCTATCGTGGTTACGGCCGTTATAACGATAACCATCAGAACAAAACAACACCTTGGGTTCTATTTGTCCAAAACGATCCAACACACCATTAACGCCAAAGTCCGGTGAGCACGATGACCACACTGCCCCTATGCTGCTAGTCGCTAACATAGCCACAATCGCTTCAGGAATATTAGGTAGTAAGCCTGCGACTCGATCACCAGCAACCACACCCTCTTCTCTAAGCGCCTGAGCAATTGCAGCAACTTGTGCACGTAATTGCGCATGGGAGATTTCGCGTAACTTGTCTGATTCGTCCATTGCTATTAAGGCAGGGGTATCGTCGTCGCGGCGCAAACAATTTTCGGCGTAGTTAAGACGGGCATCTGGAAACCACTTAGCACCTGGCATCGCAACGCCATTAACGAGCACAACATCACCTCGCTTCGAAGACACAACATCAGTGAATTGCCACACCGCTAGCCAAAACTGTTCAGGCTGCCCAACCGACCAGGCATGCAACTGTGAGTAATCAGCTAGCTGCAGCGAGTGTTCTTTATTAATGGCGTGACGAAACTGCTCTATTTGCGTTTTGGCAGCAGCATCTGCCGATGGAGACCACAAGGCACCCACTACGGTTTCACTCGGTACGAGTTGTCAGGTGAGTCGATCGAGCGCGGCTTACCATGCTTGTCGATCGCGACAAATGTAAACAACCCTTCGGTGACCTTTTCTTCTATCTCTTCACGGCGTCGCCTAACCCAGGTTTCTACCCGCACCGCAATGGAGGTATTGCCAATACTTTGAGTGGCACAAAAGCAGCTCACCTCATCACCAACATATACGGGCTTATGAAACTGCATACCGGTGACCGCAACCGTGGTCACTCTGCCCTGAGCCACGTAAAACGCATAGGTGCCGCCGGCTAAATCCATTTGCGACAAAATCCAGCCTCCGAATATATCGCCGTTGGCGTTGGTATCAGCGGGCATCGCGAGCGTGCGCAGCGACACAGGAGTGCTTGACCGGTCAATGTCGATCAATGTGTCGGTCGGGGAACTTGGCATGAGTATCAGGCGTTATAGGTACGGGTATCGTCTACTACTATACCGTCGGCTGGCAATACTGTATCAAGAAAGCTGATTTCAGCGTACAATCCGCAACATTCCTTAACGGTTTCAGCCAGTTCATCGGCGGAAGGCTTGCCCGAAACAGCTGGATCGAGGTATACCTGCAATTGCAGGGTGTCTCGATCATTAGCTCGGCCAACGACCATGCGCAGCTGTAGTATGGCTTTGTGCCTGCGCCGTACCGCTTGAATTTGGATTGGGTCAACAAACATGCCGCGTACCTTGGTCCGCTGATCCGCACGACCCATCCAGCCTTTAATACGACGCTGGCTACGCCCACATGGGCTAGGCTCATCAAGCCAGGCACTCATATCACCCGTTGCAAATCTCACTAGCGGATACTCAGGGTTAAACCGAGTGACAACCATTTCACCCACCTCATCGCCTGCAACCAACTCACCCGTGCCCGGGCGAACAATCTCTAGGTATAGATTTTCATTTAACAGCATGCCACCGTGTATCTCGCCGCCAGATGCTGTTTCATAGGCGATAACGCCCAAGTCAGCCGTGGCATAACACTGCTGCACATGAACACCAGCCTCTAAATACGCGGCGCGCATTGCTGGAAACAAAGCACCGCCAGACACCATCGCCGTTTTGATGGAACTGATGGATCGGCCTTCTTCGGCTGCTTTGTCGAATAATATTTGTAGATAGTCAGGTGTACCGATAAACACGTTACTGTTCATGTGAGCAATGGCATCAAGCTGTTGCGACGTATTTCCAACACCCGCAGGATAAACAGTGCAACCTAACTCACGCGCGCCTTCATCAAGCATAAAGCCACCCGGTGTGTTGTGGTACGAGAACGTATTGTGCACGCGATCACCGGATCGCAAACCGGCGGCATGAAGCGCGCGCGCTGCTTGCCATGGGTCGCTGCCATTGGCTTGTAGCTCCCACACTGGCCCAGGTGACATAAAAACCCGGCAACCTGCCAAGTTGTTTTCATTTACAAATCCACCGAACGGTGGCTTATTGTTTTGCGCATCAATAATGGCAGACTTGCGCAGTACAGGGAGCGTGGTTAGCGCCCTTGCAGAGAAAATTGTTTTAATATCATGCCCCTGTAAATGCTTGGCAAGACCAGGACAATGGTTAGTGGCTTGTTGCAGGGCATTTGGGAGATTAGCAAACCATTGCTGCTGCCGATCGGCATCTGGCATGGAGTCCAGGAAATCGAAGTGTTCAGTCATATCGATGAGTGCCCAATACGGTGTTTGTTTTAGAGAAGCGTTTGCTACGCGACATTGTCGCGGCGATGTTACACAAGGATCCCGTCCAGACGATGCTGCCTAAGCGATATTGTCCAAAATACAGATTGGTAATCAAGCCAACCAGCGCTTTCGTCGTTTGTAGTGTTTGACATCGCGAAAGCTACGGCGGCCTTCGCCGCCAACACCAAGATAAAATTCTTTTACATCGGCGTTATCACGAAGCTCTTCACCGGTACCATCTAGCACCACCCTACCCGACTCAAGTATGTAGCCATAGGTTGCATAGCGAAGTGCAATATTGGTGTTTTGCTCGGCGAGTAGAAATGACACACCAGTTTCGGCGTTAAGTTGTTTAACAATGTCAAATATTTCTTCCACCAACTGCGGCGCTAAACCCATCGAGGGTTCGTCTAATAAAATCATTGACGGACGCGACATTAATGCACGGCCTATCGCACACATCTGTTGCTCGCCACCTGATGTGTATCCTGCTTGTGAGGATCGTCGTTCTTTAAGGCGCGGAAAATAGTTGTAAACCATTTCCATGTCGCGTTTAATTGCAGCCTTACCATCCTTGCGAGTAAACGCACCCGTTAGCAGGTTTTCTTCAATCGATAGGTGGCCAAAACAATGCCGACCTTCCATTACTTGAATACAGCCACGACGCACCAAATTATTAGGCGATAGTGATTGCACTTCTTCACCCTTGAACACAATGGAGCCTTTTGTGACTTCACCGCGTTCGGCGTGCAATAAATTGGAGATCGCTTTGAGTGTGGTGGTTTTGCCAGCACCGTTAGCGCCAAGTATCGCCACGATGCCGCCTTCGGGTACCTGAAGCGATACCCCTTTAAGAACCAATATAACGTGATCGTAAATGACCTCGATGTTATTCACATCGAGGATCATTGCTTTAGTTTGAACGTCGGGTTCAGCCATAGTAATAGTTACGTTGCAATCACTTCAGTCGAAACTAAACTTGGCTTAACCGCAGCTCTGACCTTTCCAATCCGGCTTATCAGCAACGTAGTCCTCGGCTGCTTTTTTAAGCATTGGGCCAGTCACCTCAACCATTGGCTCGATCAAATCAGTGATACGCTCCCAGTCGCTGCCGTTCCATTGCTGCATAAACACTGAGCCTGCACCTTCGTGATCCGCACATGAACCTTTAACCGCGCCAGTAAAACCGGGCAAACCAAGTGCCGTTAGGCGCTCTTCAGTAAGATCGATATTTTCTAAGCCATCTCGCATATCGGCGCCCGTGATAACTTTTTTGCCGGTCATCTCCTGAGCTACCATAATTGCCTCAGCAAGCACTACCGCATTAAACATACCGCGGTTATACAACACATTGCCAACATCATCCGGCGAGGCAACTTTACTATTACCCTTTTCAACTACGTGAGTAATCATGTCTTGCACTGCTGGAAAGTCAGTACCGATACCAGAAAAATTTGCAGCCAGGTAGCCCTTACCCGCATCGCCTACACCTTTTAGATCGTTGTGTGAGCCTGCCCACCAGTTACCGATAAAACGATCCAGGGGATAACGAATTTTGATGGCCTCTTTTATTGCCGTTGGGTTCATTGCACCCCAGCCCCACATAATCATCCAATCTGGACGTTCTTTACGAACGTTTAGCCATTGTGATGACTGGTTTTGCATTTCCTTGCCGCCCACTGGGAACTTAGCAACCTCAAAGCCCATTTGCTCTGACAAGCTGTCAAGCAATGGAATGGGCTCCTTACCGTAACCTGCATCCAGATAAATAAAGCCGATCTTTTTACCTTTAATACCACCGTTATTATCGATGTATTTAAGGATCGATGACATTTGGTTCCAATAAGTCGTTGGGTAAACGAATGTCCAAGGGAACTGCTCGCCCTGTGCGGCTGCAGACAAACCATAACCCATTGAAAAAACCGGAATTTGATCGATAGGCGATTTTGGTATTAACGCCAAAGTAATACCTGTAGACAACGGGCTGTACGCCAGGGCACCTTTATCTTTTGTTGCTTCATAGCACTCAACACCTTTTTGCGTGTTGTAGCCAGTCTCGCATTCTTCAACAATGATCTTGACGCCACCTATGCCGCCATCGCGCTCGTTGAGCATATTGAAATAGTCAGCATAACCATCGGCAAACGGTGTACCGCCACCAGCATAAGGGCCGGTACGGTAAGACATAGATGGCATATACATCGTGTCTTCTGCATGAGCCATTGGTGCTAGTGTAGCCAAACCGACTACCGCTGCAAGGCTAGGTATCAGAGCCTTTGACAAAATATTTGTACGCATTATTTCCTCCAAGTTAGAACATCTGTAGCCATAAACTGGCACATTTTAAAATTTAAGGCAAATCTAAGTATTGGTCCGTTTTTTCGCGATTGCCGAAATGACGAATTAATTAGCATAAGGGTACGGCCAATTGCGTAGCTTCTCTTTGCCTATTTGCCATAGCCTTGCCAGGCCATGTGGTTCCACAATAAGAAAGAAAATAATCAAACAACCGATAACGATGCTACTGATATGCTCAACCGTTGCTGCCAACACATCAAGCCCAAGTGCTGATGGCACCCATCGGATTACTATTGGCAATATCTGAATGAATGCAGCCCCCATAAAACACCCGCTTAGTGACCCCATGCCACCAATGATGACCATAAACAATATTAGAAACGAACGATTAATATCAAACACTTCAACTTCAGCAGAACCAAGCCAGCAAAAAATCATTAACGCGCCAGCAACTCCGCAGTAATAACTCGAGAACGCAAATGCCGATAGCTTGGCAAACATAGGGCGTATGCCCATAAGTTCAGCAGCTATATCCATATCACGTATCATCATCCACGAACGGCCTACTCGGCCGCGCAATACATTGGCAGCGATGAGCGTCATGATGGCCACGATTGTTAGGATCACTAAATAACGAACCGCAGGTAGCGCTTCAGGCCCGGTAACCGCCATACCAAACAGCAACCGCGTAGGCACTTCGATAGCACCCGAATCGTTGTAGTTATATAACCAACCAACGCGATTGAAACACCATTCCAGAAAAAACTGCGCCGCCAGGGTAGTGATGGCTAGGTATAGCCCTTTGATGCGTAAGCTGGGCAAACCAAATAGAACACCGATCGCTGCAGAGAAAAAACCAGACGCAAAAATAAGAATAATAATATTAACATCAGGAAATAGCGTTGTGAGTTTATAACAGCCATACGCCCCCACCCCCATAAATGCACCAGTGCCAAGAGACAACTGCCCGGCAAAGCCTGTGAGGATGTTCAAGCCCACCGCCGACAAGGAAAACACCAAAAACGGAATCATGATGGTGCCGAGAAAAAAGTTTCCGCCAAATAAAGGTATAAATACAAAGGCTGTTATCAAAATCAAGGCAAGGCCGATTCGATCTTGCTTAATTGGCAGCAGTGCTTGATCGGCTGAGTAGCTGGTTTTGAACTGTCCCGCTTCGCGATAAAACATCAGACTCTCTCGATTATGCGTTCGCCAAACAATCCTTGCGGGCGAAATAACAGGAATATCAAGGCTAGTACATAGGCAAACCAGGCTTCAACACCACCACCAAACAATGGGCCCCAGTAAACCTCAAACATTTTTTCCCCAATACCCACAATCAGGCCACCAACTATGGCGCCCGGTATGGAGGTGAATCCGCCAAGGATCAATACAGCCAATGCCTTTAGCGCGATAATCTCTAGCGCAAACGATACGTCCGATCGTGCACCCCACATAATGCCTGTAACCAGTGCCACCACACCTGAGGCAAACCAAACGATAGCCCAAATTTGGTTAAGCGAGATACCAACAGACAGTGCCGCTTGATGATCATCTGCCACTGCTCGTAACGCGCGACCGATACGAGTAACAGAAAAGAACACACCTAAACCTGCAACCATTATCAGTGCAATCGCAGCCGCAGCAATATCAATATGCTGAAAAATCACAATGCCATCGAAAACTTCCCAATCGGTTGAACCTGTTGGAATGCCAAGCTCTTCGGTAATCATCGATTGGGGTTCGCCGCCAAACACGATCTCACCAACACCCTTTATCACCAACGTTAATCCAATGGTGGCCATGAGCAATATGGCATCGTGTTGATTAACTAGTTTGCGCAATACCACGCGCTCTATCGCGACGGCGAGCAATGCCATAATAGCCAGCGTTAGTATCACCGCTAACCAGGCAGGCGCACCTGCTTTATGAATACTCACAAGGGCTAAAGCTGAAAATACCACCATAATACCTTGGGCAAAGTTGAATACGCCCGATGCTTTGTAGATCAGCACAAAACCTAAAGCGATCAAGGCGTATAGCACGCCAGATACAAACCCTTCCCAAATTACTTGCAGTAAAAAATCAGGCGCCGCCCCCATATCAATGAAGGGGGCAACAAAAATTGAATTCAGGAACTCCATTAAGGGGCCACTCCAAGGTAGGCATCAATAACAGCCTGATCAGCCTGCACTGCGGCTGGTGTGCCGTCAGCAATTTTTTTACCGTAGTCGAGCACAACTACCCTATCGGCAAGATCCATCACCACACCCATGTCGTGTTCGATCAGCGCGATGGTGGTGCCGAACTCTTTATTAAGATCAATAATAAAGCGGCTCATGTCTTCTTTCTCTTCTAGGTTCATCCCTGCCATCGGCTCGTCAAGTAGCAACAGCTCAGGCTCCATCGCCATGGCGCGGCCTAGCTCAACGCGCTTTTGCAAGCCATAAGGTAATTTACCCACTGCTTGTTTCCGAATATGCGCGATTTCTAAAAAATCGATGATCTCTTCCACTTTTTTGCGATGAATGATTTCTTCAGCTCTAGCAGGGCCAATATGCAACATTTGCCAAAACAGGCCCTTGTGCATTTTCAATGAACGCCCTGACATCACGTTATCAAGCGTACTCATGCCTTTAAACAAGGCAACGTTTTGGAAGGTCCTAGCAATGCCTGATGATGCTGCCTGATATGGTTTCATACGACGCCGAACTTTGCCCTTGTAGGTGATCGTGCCTTCCTGGGGATGATAAAACCCGTTGATGACATTGAGCATGGACGTTTTTCCGGCACCATTAGGGCCAATTAGCGCACGTATTTCACCTTTGTAGATGTTGAATGAAATATCAGTAATCGCTTTCACACCACCAAACGATAGGGATACATTGTTGGTATCAAGCAAAAGCGTTGCGTGATCACCTACTGATTGGTCAGATGTTGAGCTAGTGGAAGGCATCGTTAAACAGCCACCTGCCCGCCAGTCACCGGTAAATTTCGTATTTGTACAGTCGCTTCAATGATGCCTTTGCGGCCATCTTCATACACGACTTCCGTTGATACGAATTGTTCGCTCTTGTCTGAATACAAGGCATCGATCAATGGTTGATAGCGCTCGACAATAAACGAGCGTCGAACCTTTTGAGTACGAGTGAGCTCACCGTCATCCGCATCCAGTTCTTTATGTAGAACCAAAAAGCGTTTTATTTGCACGCCTGCCATACGAGGTTCAGTGGCAAGATCAGCATTAACCTGAGTAACGTGCTCTTCCATCATTGCATACACCAGCGGATGAGCAGCCAGCTCTTGGTAAGAGGCATAGACAATATTGTTTCGTTCAGCCCAGTTGGCTACGGCGGTTAAATCTAAATTGATAAAAACTGACACGTAATCGCGGGAATCACCAAAGGCAACTACCTCTTTAATGTTAGAGAAAAATTTCAACTTGTTTTCGATGTACTTAGGCGGGAACAAACTGCCGTCATTGAGTTTGCCTACATCCTTAGCACGATCAATAATGCGTAAGTGCCCCTGTTCATCAAGGTAACCCGCATCACCGGTATGCACCCAGCCATCGGCTGTTTTGGTGTCGGCCGTGGCTTCATCATTTTTGAAATAGCCCATAAATACACCAGGTGAGCGGTACATCACCTCGCCATTGTCGGCAATTGAAATTTCAACGTCAATAGAGGGCGTGCCAACCGTGTTGGCATCAATCTGCCCATCGGGTTGTGCTGTGATGTAAACACAGGCCTCAGTTTGCCCGTACAGTTGTTTTAGATTAATCCCAAGAGATCGATAAAAACGAAAAATATCTGGGCCAATGGCCTCCCCTGCAGTGTAAGCAACTCGAACGTTTGTCATACCCAAACGGTTTTTTAATGGCCCGTAAATAAGCCACTCACCTAAGCGATAATGAACGCGTTTTAACAAACCAACAGCCTTCTTGCCATCGAGTATCGCCTCACCATGACGATTAGCCACGCTGATAAAGTGTTTGAACATGGCTTTTTTTACCCTGCCAGCGTCTTCCATATTGACATTGATAAAGGTCAGTAAGTTTTCAAACACACGCGGCGGTGCAAAAAAGTAAGTGGGCGCGATTTCGCGACGATCAGCAGAAACAGTATCAGGGCTCTCCGGACAACAAACACAATAACCGGCGGTGAAAGCCTGCCCATAAGAGAACACATGATCACCCACCCAAGCCAAAGGTAAGTAGGCCAGTGTTTCCTCGTCAGGGCCGAGGTTATCAAAGCTATTAGCATTAACGCAAGTAACCACTAAGCTTTTGTGCGACAACATCACGCCTTTTGGTCGGCCTGTTGTGCCAGAGGTGTAAAGCATGACACCCAGATCTTCAGGGTTAATCTTATCTATCCCTTGCCGCCAATCTATAGCGGCTGCAGCATTACGCTCGGTCGCTTTTTTGCCAAGCTGCTGAACACGAGTGAAGTCAATAATTTGATCGGATTGGTAGTTGTTTAAACCGCGCGGCTCGTCATAAATTAAAGTGTGTAATTCGGGAAGCTGATCATTTAACGATACAATTTTATCGACTTGTTCTTGGTCTTGGCATACCGCGACATTCACGCCAGCATGCTCTAACACATAAGCCATTTCTTTGGCAACCGAATCAGCATAAACCGGTACGGGCACCGCACCAAGGGATTGCACCGCAGCGAAAGTCCAATAGAGCTTCGGTCGATTAGCCCCAACAATTGCAACCTTGCTACCAGGCACGACACCAAGCTCTTCTAAACCTAAGGCAAACTGTTGTATTTCAGTGAGTAGATCTGACCACGTCCATTGCGTCCAGATGCCGAGATCTTTGTGGCGCATGGCGATACGGCGCGAGTAGGTCTCAGCATTTCGCAGCAGGTAGTGAGGCAAGCTTGGTAATACACTCATTGCTGGATTTGCCGCATTGCTCACGGTGCGAGTATTGTTTTCTTGTCGCGCATATACGGGATAAGCACATCGGGAATTGCCACGCTGCCATCAGCCTGTTGATTGTTTTCGAGCACCGCAATCAATGTGCGGCCTACGGCCAAGCCGGAGCCATTTAAAGTGTGTACCAATTCGGGCTTAGCTGTGGCTTCATTGCGAAAACGCGCCTGCATTCGCCTGGCTTGAAAATCCGTACAGTTACTCACCGAAGAAATCTCTCGATACGCATCCTGCCCCGGTAACCACACTTCAATGTCATAAGTTTTGGCTGCAGAGAACCCGATATCGCCGCCGCATAGAATCACAACACGATATGGCAAGTCAAGCTTTTTCAGAATGTTTTCGGCGTGGCCTGTCATATCTTCCAGTGCTTGCCACGATTGATCAGGCGTTACAATCTGCACCATCTCGACCTTCTCAAATTGGTGTTGGCGAATCAGTCCGCGAGTATCACGGCCATAGCTGCCTGCCTCTGAGCGAAAGCATACACTATGGCAGGCTAATTTAAGCGGTAGCTCATTGCTGCTGCTGATGCTATCGCGCACGATATTGGTTACGGGCACTTCGGCGGTGGGTATTAGGTAGTAGTCGTTGTCAGTCACTAGTTTAAAAAGGTCTTCTTCAAACTTAGGCAACTGCCCAGTACCTTTAAGCGAATCGCGATTAACTACATGAGGCACGTTTACCTCTGTGTAGCCGTGTTCAAGCGTGTGAGTATCAAGCATGAACTGCACAAGCGCGCGGTGCAGCTGGGCGATTTCTCCGCGCATAATCGCAAAGCGTGAACCGGAGATTTTGCTTGCGGTTTCAAAATCCAAAGCGCCACCGCGCTCACCCAGGTCGATGTGATCTTTTACTTCAAAGTCATACGAGCGCGGCTCACCCACCTTACGCACTTCGATATTATCTTCTTCATCCTTGCCTGGAGGCACCGATTCGTGCGCCAAGTTAGGCATCGACAACATTATTGATGCGAGTTCTGCTTGAACACGGGTAAGTTCAGCTTCAGCTTCTTTGAGTTGACCGCCGATTTTCGCGACTTCGTCAAGCAAAGGCTGAACGTCTTCACCCTTGCCTTTGGCCTGCCCTATCGCTTTGGAGCGCGAGTTGCGCGTAGCCTGGAGATCTTCGCTGTGTTGTTGTGCAGCTTTGCGTTGGGTTTCTAGTTCGCCAAGGCGGGCTTGGTCGACCTTTACGTTACGAATTCGTTGCCGCTCAGCGACGAATTCTAATTCGTTGCGTACGAGTTTTTGATCCAGCATTCTATCTAATTTGTGTTGCAAGAAGACATACGCAACAGTATATCAACGTTGCACCAATCGCAATATCAATTGCTACGGGACTTTAGATCATTCTGGCGATCGACCACCCCACCACAACAGCCACTAGAGAGCCCACAACATTGAGCGCCACATTGCCGGCGGCCAAAATCGTATCGCCGGATTCGGCGATAGCCAAGGTATTCACCGAGAACGCAGAAAAGGTGGTGAAGCCGCCGAGCACGCCAGTGCCAAGAAAAAGTTGCATGGCTGGCGATAATTCGACGCGATGGCTTATCAGTGCTGCCATGAATCCGGCCATGAAGCAGCCTAGTACATTAGCGCTCAAAACAGCCCAAGAAATGCGGTTTGCCTCGCCTACGAGCCATATTCCGAGTAAATATCGTGCACCGGCGCCTAGCGCTCCCCCCGCTGCAACGCTTATCAATCCTGTTACTGGGC
Organism: Granulosicoccaceae bacterium; assembly: GCA_036478595.1. GTDB lineage: Bacteria > Pseudomonadota > Gammaproteobacteria > Granulosicoccales > Granulosicoccaceae > Granulosicoccus. Next base: position 105,531 of record JAZGEF010000036.1, on the reverse strand, counting down.
TCATCGGCACCGAGTTTGCATATCAATTTCGTCGACTCTATCGCAAAAACGATCATCATGACCCGAAAAATCGCTTTCATTCTGCTGTTGGCAATCGCCCAACCCGCTCTGTCAGCCAAACTGTACAAATGGTTTGAAGCCGACGGTTCGATCACATTCTCGCCTACGCCTCCGGCTGCTGGCGTTGATTTCGAGGCCATTGGCGAAAACACCGACGGTAAAACAGGGCTAAAGAAGCCAGCAAACAGTGTGCGAAACTCAAACCCGGTTGCCCAGCCACCTGCAACGCCACGTTTATCAGCACAAGATCTACAAACTCCCAAAGCTGCCAAGCCTGCCAGCGTCGTGAATTACGCACCAGCTACCAATAGCATGAAACAAGGTATTTCACGTGCAACTGTTCAGCCAGGGTCACCCGCTCTGCAGGTAGCGAGCACAGCAGGGGCATCAAACAGTCGAACAGTTGTATCAGCCCAAAAGCGAAAGCAATGTGCTGATCTTAGTAAGCGAGTTGTCTCACTTGAGCGCCGTTTACGATTAGAGCTGAGTGAAGACGATATGGACAACACGGTTATTCACATGGCCCGCTACCAAACAAGCTTCAACAAGCATTGTATAGAATAAACAGAGCACCAAATGGCAGCGTGAGGTCTAGTAGCTACACGCTGTCATCCCCTTAAAATGATCATCCCCGCACAGGGGGTGACAGAATGACAGTATTAGTACTAGGTCTCGGAACGCCGGGTCGCGCCCTTAACGTTAACGACCGCTTGGGATTTGGTAAACGAATGCCCTTGACGCAGGCAGTAGCTTAACCACTTAAATAAAAATCGATTCAATCGATAGCCCGAATCTAGGCTTCGAACCTTGCGACTCTCCCATCGGCTATGCAAGAACCCACTTAACACCTCACAACTGCGCGCATCATGATAGATACGCACAGATAGATCAGGCTCTTTCTCACCACGCAATGATTCGGTAAATCGGTAGGTCAGGTTGAATGTGCTTGTGTAGCGGTTGTGCTCTATCTGACTTAGCTCCAACTGCATCCTGCCGTCAGGCTGAGACAAATACACGGCTCCATTCATCGCGCATAGCTCAGGCATCAACAGCCGCACCATGCGATAGTTATTTTCGTAAAGCTCCATCAAAGATGAAAACCTTCCGCTGGTTTTGGGTCGGAGCAACAGAGTATCTTGCATGGATCTAAAGGGTCCGCGTTGGTCGGGCAAGTCAACTATTATCGTACTCAAAAGCCCTCAGTACAATCACTATATTTAAGTAATGCTGGACACAAAGGCAGGCTTATTGCCTTGAAATTTACCGATCTACCACCATATAATGTACTAAGGTGCGTTCGTACCCTCTTTCGAGTGTTAAACTACTGCATTAAGGCACGCTTTTATAGCAGATATGAGGATTCGATCTGGTGGATCGAGCCGCCTGTTTTTTTATAGTAATTGTATATAGGTACCTAGCGAGATTTAATGGCCAAAGAAGAACCAATTGAAATGGAAGGGACTGTCGTTGACACTCTTCCAAATACCATGTTCCGGGTGGAACTCGAAAACGGGCACGTTGTCACTGCTCACATATCGGGAAAAATGCGCAAGCACTACATTCGCATACTCACCGGCGATAAAGTCACTGTGCAAATGACTCCATACGACCTTAGTAAAGGCCGAATTACGTACCGCAGTCGTTAATCAATGTCCGGGGCGCTCCCCCCTATCTAAGTCAGTACCTCTGGGATAGCATCTGTTCTCACTAGCAAGCCAAACATGCCTCCGTTATGAGGACAGATAAGCTGTGGCATGTTCGCAACTTCCGGCCCTATGCATTCAGTGCGGTGACTACCGCGTTTGCCATTTTAAAATCCATAACTGTTTGCACCAGGCAAAAAAAACGCTGCGTTAAGCAGCGTTTTTTTGGTAGCTTGAATGAACTATCAAGCAGTCGCTTCTTTATTCTCTCGTCTTTCAAACTCGAAATCGATCTTGCCTGCTTCATCAACCTTGACCCGCACTCGCCCACCAGACTTAAGCTTGCCAAAAAGAATCTCATCTGCCAGTGGCTTCTTGATGTGTTCGCTGATAAGTCGCGCCATTGGGCGTGCTCCCATCTTCGCATCAAAGCCGTTCTCTGCCAGCCATGTTTTTGCATCAGCGTTAAAGTCAATTGACACGTTCTTATCTTCGAGTTGTGATTCGAGTTCGATGATGAACTTATCGACAACGTTAATGATTATACTTCTATCAAGCGGCTTAAACTGAATGACGGTATCAAGCCTGTTCCGAAATTCTGGCGTAAAGAGCTTATTGACCGCCTCCATACCATCAGTCGCATTATCTTGAATTGTAAAACCCATGGACGTGCGCGAGATAGATTCAGCACCAGCGTTTGTAGTCATTATCAGAATAATATTTCTGAAATCGGCCTTACGACCGTTATTGTCAGTAAGCGTACCGTGATCCATTACTTGCAGCAGCAAGTTAAAAACATCCGGATGCGCCTTTTCAATTTCGTCGAGCAAAATAACACAATGTGGATTTTGAATGACTGCGTCAGTTAACAAGCCGCCTTGATCATAACCAACGTAGCCTGGAGGTGCACCGATCAATCTAGAAACCGTGTGACGTTCCATGTATTCAGACATATCGAACCGTACAAGCTCAATACCCATTACCTGTGCAAGTTGCTTGGTGACTTCTGTTTTACCTACACCTGTTGGCCCTGCAAACATAAAGCAACCGATTGGCTTGTCCTGTGGGCCTAATCCAGAGCGCGACATTTTGATCGCTGCCGCCAGCGTGTCAATCGCATCATCTTGACCAAATACCAACATGCGTAGATCACGCGCCAATGTACGCAGCTTGTCCATATCGGTTGAAGACACACTCTTTTCCGGTATACGCGCAATCTTTGCTACTATCGCCTCGATATCTTTTACACCAATCGACTTTTTACCTTTTGCCGCTGCACCTTTTACTCGGTGATTAGCGCCAGCTTCATCGATAACGTCGATGGCTTTGTCAGGTAAAAATCGATCATTGATATAACGACCCGCTAGCTCTGCTGCAGTACGCAACGCTTTGCTTGAGTACTTAACATCATGAAACTCTTCGTAGCGAGACTTCAAACCTTTTAGTATTTCGTAAGTTTGGTCAACTGTTGGTTCTGCAACATCGATCTTTTGAAAACGTCTGGCAAGTGCGCGATCTTTTTCGAAAATACCGCGGTATTCTTGATAAGTGGTAGAACCAATACACTTAAGCTCGCCAGAAGCCAGCATAGGCTTGATAAGGTTAGATGCATCCATAACGCCACCCGATGCAGCACCTGCACCAATGATGGTGTGGATTTCATCAATGAACAATACAGCGCCTGATTCTTTCTTCAGCTGAGTCAGGATGCTCTTGAGTCGTTTTTCAAAGTCACCGCGATATTTAGTGCCTGCAACCAGCGCACCTAAATCAAGTGAGTAGATAACACTGTCAGCTAGCACCTCAGGTACATCGCCATCAACGATGCGTTTAGCTAAACCTTCGGCGATTGCAGTCTTGCCAACACCAGCCTCTCCAACTAATAGAGGGTTGTTTTTACGACGCCGGCAAAGTATTTGCGATGCTCGCTCAATTTCTTTTTCGCGACCAATGAGTGGATCGATTTCGCCGTTTTGCGCCTTAATATTAAGGTTGGAGGCAAATTTATCTAATGGGCGTGCATCAGCTTCGCCTTCTTCACCAGAAAATTCTGAAGCACCGTCTTCTAGATCTTCCGGTTCGTCTTGAGAGTTTTTAGCAATGCCGTGCGAGATGTAATTAACAACATCAAGACGAGTAATGTTTTGCTTGTTAAGAAGATACACCGTTTGCGAATCCTGCTCGCCAAAAATGGCAACCAATACATTTGCACCCGTGACTTCTTTTTTACCGGAGCTTTGCACATGGAATACGGCACGCTGTAAAACTCGCTGAAAACCTAATGTTGGCTGAGTTTCGCGTGTGTCATTCTCATCAAGCAATGGTGTGTTTTCTTCAACGAAGGTATCGAGTTCATCACGTAGCGTGTCGAGATCACCACCGCAGGCACGCAATACTTGCGCAGCAGTGGGGTTATCAATCAGTGCGAGCAGCAAGTGCTCCACCGTCATGAATTCAAACCGCCGGGCACGCGCTTCTTTGAAAGCGTTGTTTAGGGTAAATTCGAGTTCTTTACTTAGCATGTCAGTTGTTATTGTTAACCCAAGTTGAGTTTCTAACTAAAATATCGATTAAGTTTTCAATACGTTTTCAAGTACGGTAAAACTGTTGTTCATACTTGTACGAAACATTTACATCTTTGCTTGTATTATTTTTGTTACAACATTAGTCACTGCAAAAATAAAAACACATTACGCTTCTTCCATGTCGCACATCAGTGGATGATTACTGTCTCTGGAGTATTGATTCACTAAAGCAACTTTAGTTTCAGCAATTTCGCGGGTAAAAACACCGCAAACTCCTTTACCGCGTTTATGCACGTGCAGCATAACTTGGTGAGCCTGTTCATAATCCAACTGAAAAAACACTTGCAAAACTTCAACCACAAATTCCATCGGTGTAAAATCATCATTGACTAGATACACCTTGAACAGTGGCGGCTTGGCCAGTTTCGGCTTGGCCTGTTCAACAACCAAATCTCCGTGATTGTTATCTTCTTCTTGACTCATTTAAGTCCGTATCCACGCATATTCACAATTACACGGCCATTTTACTGCCGTTCGACTAATGTGCAACACTGCGGGACCGAATCTGTGTTTCCTGTTGCAAAGCTTGCGCCACAGCTTGAAATCAAACTATATCCCGCAATTTTCATACCCCAATATGGGTCCGATTGCCCCGACTTAAATAGCCTAGAAGGGGCAAATGAGGTTATAGGAGTTTAGCTGGCTGGCCGGGACTTGCCATCGATCTAGCAATTCAGCGCGTTCAGGGGATTTGACGCCTAGATTTACGCCCTGCTCTATCTTTACGCAGGCGTTTACGTGGCGCTATCAACAGTTTGGGCGCTGGAACTTCTGGCTCATCATGAGCCTGCTTAGGCTCATTCTCCTGTGCCAAGCGCTTGTTTTGATTGACCGCCACATTGCGATTCTTTTTGGGCTTAGCGCTGATTGCTGTTTTTTTGAGATCCAGTGTAATTATCTGCATGCACGCAAGATAGGTCCAGAAATAGGCCGTAAACTCTAAATTCACCGCTCGTGAACCAAAAATACAAATAATGGCATAGCAGACTGTTGCAGCAGCCCCGCCGATACCAATTGCTCTAACAAAGAGATCCTCACGGTTACGGCTTAGCCCACGCCCAAGGTGAAACGCATAGGCCAGTATTAATAGGAACAGCACCAGCGCTGGCAATCCCATTTGCGAGGAGATATAAAGATACATGCTGTGCGGATCGGCTTCATGCACTGGTCGCTCCGTATATAACGATTTGAGTGCTTGGAAGCCTTTAAAACCCTTACCTAGTATAGGATCTTCTAAGGTCATCTTTGCAGCAGCCCGCCAAAGTATCAGCCTGTGCTCCGAGCTCTTATCGAGTTGCTCTTCAGTGCCTCGGCCGATATTTTCAGAATGAGCCGTGATTGATTGCATTCTGAGTAAAATCGATTCAGGAATAATACTTGGAAACACCAGCACCAAGGAAATGGCGATGGTGAGAGCTATGATCAGAAACCCCTTGCCTTTGTAATAGGTGGCAAGCATCGCCCCTGCGGCAATCGCCAAATACGCGCCGCGAGAAAATGTCGATATCAGCACTTTAGCCGCAATCAGAAAATACGGTGTGACGAACCACGCTCGATAATCTTTGATGTAGGTTAGAAACAACGCCCCTACGGGTAATATTGTGTAGGCAACAAAGCCACCAAAATTGTTTGACTGCTTCTGCGGCCCCTCTATGCGGCTTTTTTCGATAGATGAACGACCCATTTTATCGAGCAATTCTGGCACCGAATAAAGAACCAGCACGATCGCCCCGAGGCACATGTAGAGCACGACGCGTTTTGCGGTCTCGGTATCGCGCACTGTACACATCGCGATGTAATACAGTAAAAACTGGTCAAGCCAAGCTTTGTAGTTGAGCAACTCGTGGTAGAGCAAATAGTTGAAACCACCAGGATGAGCCATTACCGTAAAACCCGATAGTGCACTCCAGAAACCAAATGCCACCACCATGCCTGTGCCAGGTAGCCAAGGAATAAAGGTCTGTCGCTTGTTTGACGCACTCATGACAGAGGCAAACAAACCCAGCAGTAACAGCATATTGGTGCCATTTATGCCCGGCGCTAACGGAATGACATAAGTCGTAGAAAACGGAAGATACAATAACAGACACGCCAGTGTTAATTCAACTCCGGTAAACGCACTAATGCCAACGTACAAACCCAACATGGCGGCAATTGGGTACAACGCAGCTTTTGGCCAGTGACCACCGGTCAATATGATCAGCATGGCAAACGCTGCTGGGAACAGCAAGAATATAAAAATAGGCTTAAGCCCACTCCACGCCGGCCACCCCTTATCCATAGCATCCAGCGCATGCTGGCGACGATCTTTCAACCGTTGCTTGCGTTTGCCCGCTTTACGGCCGCGCAGTTCACGCGGCACCTTGCGCGCGCCACGAGCACTAGGCTCAGCGTCTGGAAAGGAGTTTGTAGAGGCCATGATAAAGTTTATTACCGACTACACGCTTTAGTGTTTGCTTACACCAGTGCTTAGCAGTCTGGGTAAAGTAGTATTTTTTGTCCTGGCTAATTATGCGTTTAAATTCGGCTAAACTGGTGTTACGGCGTACCGCGATACGATTAATCACACCCGATTCACCCGATATCGAATTTGGTGCAGCACCCGTTGCCGCACCAAATTTCGAGCCAAACATGAGTTTTAGCCCTGTTTGATCGCATAGCTTCAGGGTATCGTTGTTGTAACGCCCACCTGGAAAAGATATGCAATGCACCTCCGAGCCTGTTATGCCCTTCAGTGTGGTGCTGCAAGCACGTAGCTCAGCTTCAGCGGCAGCAACTGATAGATCGTCGAAGAATTGGTGCGTTTGCCCATGAGCCCCTATTATAATGCCCCGCGCCGCCATAGTAGAAATGTGAGCTGATTCACAAAATCCACGGCGCTTGCCGATGAAATCGCTGGTAATAAAACAATAAGCGGTAAATCCAAATTGTTTCAAAATGGGAAATGCTAAATCGTGGTTACTTATATGCCCATCATCAAACGTGATAATAATGTCAGGCTGTGTAGAGTCAGACCACAAACCAACAGAATACTGTCGAAGCAATTCCATCTGCTGAGTGAAATCTCTTACCGACACAGCATATGGCAGATCTTCAGCATCGATAAGTGAAATATCGTTATCTGCATACAAGGCGTGATACATCAACACGATGCTCACGACTGCTTCCAACGCACGCTAGCCTGCGCAGTGATAAAACGATAAGCACCCAACACCGCTGCAGCATTGAGTTGTAAAAACACTTTGATAAAATTAAGAACGCTATTGCGGCTCTTAGTTAAAAAGGAAATTATTCCTAATCCATAAAACAAACACTGTAGTACCAGCATGGTGTTTAGAAATAATCCACCTCCCAATACCGATGCAAGAAATGCGATCACCATGGCGTACGGCACCAATAACCGAAAAACCTTGTGCGATAAAAATTGCCACCAAACCGGATTTATAGCCAGGTTAAACAACCAAGATTGCCTACTAAACGATTGGAAATTACCCGCTAGCGTTCTAACCTTACGTTTGAATTCGATGCTGGATGAAGCTTCAGCCACATCGTATACTTTGGCTTCAGATGCAAATACCGTGCGTTTGCCTTGTTTAAGTAATTTTACCGGCGTATCAAAGTCGTCTAATAATACATCCGCTGCATGTGGCAGGTAATCGCTCTTTCGAATGGCGTACAGGGCGCCGGTTGCGCCAGTGGTGGAATACCATCGACTTTCGTTTTCTCTTATCCATTTTTCATAAAGCCAGTATAAACCCACGTTAGCAGCATCATTTGCACCATCCGTATCAGGACTTCCCAAAACCAGCTCGCCACTGACGGCGCCTATTTTTGGGTCTTGTAAATACGATACCAGCGTTTTAACAGCGTTGGCAGAAACAGACTGGCGAGCATCCATAAATACGATGATCTTGCCAGTAGCTTTTTTAAGGGCAACATTTAGTGCACTTGGCTTACCCGCGGCTTGATCATAATGGTGCGCCACAATACGCGAATCAGCTGATGCAATTTGTTGTAGCGCTGGCCAAGTACCGTCCGTAGAACCATCTGATACCAATACAAACTCTAACCGCTCTTGCGGGTAATCCAGCAGCTTTAGGCCGTTATATTTTTTATACAAATTATGTTCTTCATTGTGCAAGGCAATCACAATACTCACACTTGGCCAATCGCTGGGTGCAGATGGTTTTAGCACGGGCCTGCACCTAGCCAGAAAATGCATCACTATGGGAAACACGGCATAGGTGTAAATACAAAAAAACACCATGCTTGAAAACAAGATAATCATGATGGCTTTGTAAATTGACGGTAGCGCCACTGCAACACCAATTGGCGCACAGGGCTATCAGTGCAGTAAACCAACATAGAAAGCGCTATCGTGCTGATCATACCCTTAACAATAAAACTGACCAGATCACTGCCGTAGCTAACTTGATACCCAAGGAAGTACACCACCACGCTGACAAAGGCGATGATAGCCGGCGTGCGAAGATTAATATTGAGCGCAACAAACTTAAATGCACTGCGGCTAACACCCAACATAAAAATGGCATAGGACACAATAGTGACAGCAGCTGCCCCAACAATTCCAACGCGCGGAATCACCACCAAATTAAGCGCTGCATTCACTATCGTAGCAATCAAACCCCAGAACATCAGCACTTTAGTATTTTTTTGGATATAGAGGCCGGCTGCCAGAAAGTGCACACCGCCCTCAAGCAAATAACTGAATGCTACAAATGGAATGATCACCGTGCCAGCCGCGTATTTCGGACTAGCAAGGAAGTTAAGCATATGGGGCCCAACTAGAGAGAAGATTGCAACAAACGGGATACCCAGCACCATAAATAAGTGGAAGCCTTGCGACAAAAACTGCTGGGTCTTCTCACTCCCTGCGGATTCCCACATCTCCATATACATGGGTTTAATCGCTTGTGCCAAACTCACTAAAATAATGGCGTCAAGATAGGATGTGAAGTTGTAGGAAGCCGAATACATCCCCAAAGCGTTGTCGTCTAGCAAAGCACCAATAAGATAGCGATCACTTAAACGCAGAATCAAGCCAAGTGATTCGAGCAACATTAGCGGCATGCCATAGAGCAGCATCGCTTTGGCTAAGGGGGTTGATACATCAGCAAAATTAAACTCAAAACTAGGCCAGTACTGACGCGCAGCATAACTGACGCCGACGATCTCGGCCACCAACAAACATACGATTACATAAAAAGGGTTAATGTCGCTTAGAAACACAGCCAACACAATCAAAGCGACATAGAGACTGCGCATAATTAGCGTAACTGTTGCAACAACACCGCTACGTTGCTGCGCCCTTAAGAAATTTATTACGCCGCTTCCGAGCAACCTCATGAAGATCAACGCCGCCGCGATTGTGACTAGCGATGACGTGTACTCATAATCAATGACAGTGGGCAGCACTACCCGCCCAAGAATCAACCACAGCGTTGCCGTAAGCAACCCAAGTATCAAAAATAGCATCGAAGCCGTACTATTCATCTGCACCACAGAAAATGTAATGGTGCTATTTTTAACCTGAGCAAAAAATCGAATAACCGAATGCTGTACACCGAGTTTACCGATCGCAATAAAGAACGTCAGACTGGAGGTAATCAAACCCAATATGCCGTATTCCACAACGCTAAGGCTGCGGGTTAACATTGGGAAAGTCACCAAACCAGCGAGCGCGATAATCATCCCGGCTGAAGCGTAGTTGCGTAAGTGCGCAATTGCGCTAGGAGCAGACACTATTATTGATGCGGCCCCAGGATTAGTTAATTTTGGTAGGTGGCGTGTAAATCAGAGAGGCCGCAAAATTGCGCTCCTTCCTCACCACACCATTGCAACACTTGCTGCATATCATCCACAAATCGCTTCACTTCATCAGTAGTTTGCGGATACGGAGACGCCTTCTCAATAACTTCCATTGAATGAAACATCATGTTTATGGTGACAATCTTTTGATCGGCATGTTTTTTAAGGTGATGTGCATAGATCGCTTTCATATCATCAACGCTTGCAAACCATGGGCGAAACCACTTCGGCTGCCGACGAAATAGCCGCGGCTTTACGGTCACTGGCACCTCCAGAATACGGCTTTTAGCACTTGAACCAGCACTGGTGATTGAATCCCCTGGAAAGTAAGGTTGCCCAGGTGCATTACGAAAATCAACCACGCCATTGGGCTCCACCCATTTTATTTTAGGAGTGACACTGGTATCCACCTTGTAGCCTAATTTCTGCAAACTATTAATGGTGTCGGTTGAGGCACCGAATCTACCTGCTCTAAAGCTTGTCGGTTTGTAGCCAATCTCTTTTTCAAATTTATCAGTAATGGTGGCAAGCTTTTGATATTCTATTTCTGGTGGGTAGCTAGATTGAAAATCTGCGCAATCGACGGCTGCGTAGTTATGGTGCTTTTTTTGTGGTTCAACGAAGCCTGCATGCAAATGCGTGCCGTACTCAAAATTGCCTTTTAGGTTTCGAAGGGTTTTTACCGCTTCCGGGTCCTCCAGCACTTCTATAGTGAGTAAATAAGTAGGCACCGCACCCACTTGATCAAAAGCGGGTTGCAGGATTTCGGGTAAGCCGCGATTAATTGAATGACAAGTTAGTGGATTAGAACGAGCCCAATTGATATCGTGATCGCACTCGGTATCAATTGACACGGTGACGTAAACTTCTTCGACTTTACTATCCATTGAGTTTACTATCCATTATCGTGCCATCCATTGCTCTCTATCCCTTGTAAACATCCACTAATTGATCAACTACCCGTGCGATATCAAAATGTTCTTCGATCCGTACCCGGCCCGCTTTACCCATCAATCGGCGCTGCGATGAGTGGCTTAGCAGAGAGTCCAGTTTACGGCTCAACTGTTCAGCATCCCCGGCCGTAAACAAATAACCTGTTTCATCGTCAATAACAAGATCCTGATTTCCACCAATATCACTGGCAATTACCGGTATGCCCGCATTCATAGCCTCTATGACCGAATTGGGCAAGCCTTCAGCAAAAGATGGTTGGACGTATACATCCAAGCTGGCATAGAAAGGTGTTGTATCGCTAACGGCACCTAACAACACTACTGTATCGTTAAGGCCAAGCTCAGATACCTGTAGCTGTAACTCATCCATGGTGGCACCGTCACCGGCGATTCGAAGCTCAATTTTATGTTCAGGATTGTTTTGCTCTAAAAAGGATATTGCGTTTATAAGAACATGAACACCTTTAACATGCCGCAAGCGACCGCAGTATCCAATGACGATGCGTTCGTGAACTGACAGCTCTGATGGTTTTTCACCGGTGGACACACCGTTGGGGATAAACCGTATTTGCGTCTCGTCAAAGCCTGCATCAATTAACTTGACACGCGTCTGATGGCTAATGGTATGAACATAATCGATGTTTCTCACCGCTTTACGTAGTAACCAATTGATGGGTTGAAGACCGCCTTCCATATCCAGCACACCGCCCTCGAATTCAAAAAAGCCCGATATTTTAGTCATCATTGGCAATTTGATAAAGGGCCGGATAAGCCCTGCTGTAGCACTAAGGTACCGAGTTATGTGGATGTGAACGAAGTCATAATCGCGTCGACTGGCTATCAGGCATCGAGCAAAGTTAATCATCATGAACAGCGTACCGACGTACTTGATATGTGGATAGGAAAACCGCTTTATATCGAAGCCGCAGTGAGTGTCTACCAGAGGATCGTGCAACTCCAACTGAGGCGTTAGAAAATCGACATGCTCGCCACGTTCGCGTAGCGCTATAGCGAGTTTTAACGCTTGACTCTCTGCACCACCGATAACCGGGAAGTGACTGTCCACCACAAAGAGCACACGCAACTGGTCTGTAATATTGGCAGACTGATTAGTCACACGGCCACCGACCTGGGTTAATTGAGTAGTGATTTGAGTTCGATAGTGAGTGCTTTACTTGCACGTGAAGGCGGCGCCCAGCGCAAGCTCACACGCGCGCTATTCTCAACAATATCTATGTCTTGAGGATTTGTGATACTTATACCATCCGCACCACGTGTACGCAGACCATCTATTTGGTCAAATACATAACCCAGTTCGGCAGTGAAGCTACGGCTTAGCCGATATGACATCATTGCACTGAGCGTTATTGATGAACTTTCATCGCGTAGATTGTCGTACTCGAGTTGCTCATAGTTAAGACTAAGTTCAGAGCGTAACCGTGGATTATAGCTGCGTGTCCATACACCAAAAACGAACGGTTGTAATTGATCTTCGTCATTAATGTTCACGCTAGAGTTAATACCCGATAGCGCTTGATAATCAGCCATCGACAGGCCGGCACCAACTTCAATAGATGATCGATCTGTTATAAGGCTGTAGCTCAAAGCCAATCTAGTTTCTTCAAAAACACCATTGGCAACGGGTTCTTCACCTGAACCATCGGCAATAAGTGATTCAATGGTGTCTAGATTTTGGTCTCGTAGGTCGCGATCTAGCGCAATCGTAAATGATCGCTGAGGGCCAAGTAACCGAGTAAAGCTTACGCCGGCGTTTAGACCTGTAAGACTGTCGTCATCGGTGGCGTAGTGAGTTGCCCCTAAACTTGCAGAGACACTATTACGGCCACGCTCGCGCTCCCAAAATACAGAACTGGTAAGACGATTAAAATCAGCAGCGTCAGCGACGCCTGGATTGTTATCAGTAAGGGCTGGATTATCGGTGTAGATGTCGCCAAAGCGGACACCAAAAGTATTGCCACGCTGAGTTTCTGTCCGCCATGAAGCGGTAAAGTTTATCAATGAGGCCAGCTCGCCTTCTTCGTCAGATTGGTGTACATAGAGCAGCCGAGAATCGGCACTAGAGAATGACCCAGTATTGAACTGTACCGATGGACCCGTAACAAACACATTACGGCGTGGCAGATCGCTAACATCTACGGACTGATTCGCATCGTCGGCGCGCACAGCGCCCAAGATATCACCAAAATACCATGAGACTGATTGCGGTGTAATGCCTACATTAACAGCACCAATGAATCGAGTTAGCGCATCGAAATCATCGTCGCTATCGCTGAGTGTTTTTTCAGTTTCAATTTCGCCGGTAAACGCACCCTGCACTATTCGACCACGTTGCTCACCATAGATACCGATTGAGGCAAAACCGATTTGGCCAGTTTCTTCAAATTCTGAGCCGACGTTTTCTACGTTATCGGTGGCTTCGAACGTGATCCCGGCTTCAAAGCCAAGCTCAAGCGCTAATGCACTGGTGGGCCCAAGTACAACGGCACAGCTAACTCCACAAAGCATGAGCACTCGGGCGTGCTTCATGGTTAGTGGCAGCTTAACTGGCGACTTAAGAGTGTAGTTTTTAACCTGGTTGATCATTTATAACAATACCGGCAAGTTTGCTCTCATCAATTTCATCCACGACGCTATCTAGCACGCCGGGAGTTACGCCACCATAAGGAATAACCAAAATGGTGTAGTCACAAATATCAGAGAGAATCCGTGCATCTGCTGATGTTGTCATCGCTGGACCGTCGACCACAACATATCGATTATCATAGCGGCTTTTTATATCCTGCATAAGATGCTTGTAGCGAGCCGACGTGAAGTGCTCTGCACTCATTTCATCTTGTTCACCAATTGGAATAACACGCATACGAGGTATGCCGCTGGGGCTAACAATTTGATCAATACCCAGTTCAGGATGCTCAAGATACTCGGTTAAGCCAAACTGGTTTTCGCGACCAATAAGCTTAAGCAATTTGTGAACGACCGGGTCGTGCAAATTGGTATCAACAAGCAGTGATGTTTTAGATTTATCGAATGCAATAGTCGACGCAAGATTAAGTGATACAAAGCTACCGCCACCTTGGGGTACGACTGAGCTTACCAGCACCGAAAAATTGCCTTCCGGGTGGAGCGCATAAAGTTTGGTACGCAGCTGACGCATGGCATCTACCATGCGCCGATCTTTCGAACGCGGATGCACGATGCCTAACATGTCTAGCTGGCGATCACTAAACAGCTTCGACTCTTCCATATTGGCAAGATCCGCGCGAGCGCGATCAGCAATGCCAACGGAGTCACTAAGCTTTTTTACTTCTTTTGAACCGGCGGTTGATTTTCCCAGGGCGATCATGTCGCGCCCTGCAGATTTTAGCTTGCGTCGATCACTTTTGCTTTGTTGCTGCTCTAAGATTGATCGTACGTTAGCGATTGTAGCTCGGTCTGTCATGCGATCCCACCTCCCTGTGCGGATGAGGCAATTATGAACTTCAACACTGCTGCTCCAATGTATAGGCCCACTACTGCAAAAACCATTAATGCAACGACCCGAGGTTGGCTGAAAAAGCCCGACTTCTCATCTGGTCGCGCAATATGTGGCACGGTCGTTAACAATGGCAGTTCAAGTAATTCAGTTACAGCTGACGCTGTGCGTATTCTTGGGTCTAGTTTTAGAAATACTATCAAATATAATATCGGCAATAGCGTCGCTATGATGAAACCAATTGTAGCAATATGTAGGAAGCGCATACCGGTAGGCAAAATAGGGTAAAAAGCGGGTTCATGTATACGATATAACACACCCTGTTTCTCCGAACCCAAACTCATAGACAGTCGAGCACTCTCTTGACGGCGCAGCAGATCTTCATAGAGTTCTTTGTTTATCTGGTAATCACGCGATAATTCTGTAAGTTGTCGTTCGACACGCGATGATTGAGCCGCACGTGTGATTTCCTTTTCAAGCATAACTTTTAGCTGGCCAATTCGTGATCGAGTTGAGTCTGCATTAGCTGTGGTACGCGCTAGGTCTGAACGCAGTTGCTGATAAACCGGGCTTAAATTGTTTGCACCACTATAGCTAGTACCACCTAAGTTGAATGTTGAATTACCACCTGCACTATTTTGTTGCTGCGCGCGGCTTTGGCCACTCACCGCCAACTCTGTTAAGTCAGATATCTGCTGCCGGATCCGAACAACATCTGGATAGTCAGCCGTGTAACTCAGCATTAACACATCCATCTGTGATTGCAATGCCGATACTTGTGAACGTATCTGGCCTGCTTGATAATCCTGGGCAAGTGTAGAGGATTCAGAATTAAGCTCGCGCTCAAGAGAGATCCGACGTTGGTTGGCGCTAGTGAATTGCAATTGTGATTCTTCAAGCTGACGCCTAAGCTCAATTATTCGTGCATCAACATTACCTTCCGTTGTGGCACTAACACCCGGGTATTGGCCTCTAAAACTCTCCAGACGCTTTTCAGCATCTTCCAGGCGATCTCGATAGGTTTCCACCTGGTCAAGAATGAAGTCAAACGCGTCACTTGTTTCAGCAGCTGATGACCGCATGGTTTTTGCCAAAAACAGATCGGCATACATCTTCACTGTTTCAAACGCGATACGTGGATCGGTGTGTTGAAACTTTATTTGGATCAGCTGATTGTTAATATTGCCAATGACCGTATTATTGATTACATCTTCCTTGACACGAGCACGTGCAACCACTCCAGACCCTTTTGGCACTAAGCCAACTTCTACCAATATTCGATCCATGATCTCCGCACTGAATAGTTCTTCTTTAGCTACGTTTGCCTGATCTCGTGATAGGCCAGTTTGTGCGTTAAGGATTGGCTTGATGATATTGGAATCGTCCACATACAACTGCACAAACGAGGCGTATTTGTTTTGCCACGTAAATGCCAGTAGTAAAAACAACAAGGCAACAGTGGTAAATATTGCTAACAATGTGCCACGCCGCGCTGCTGCTTCTCGGCTTAGTAACGGACCCATCTCGTCTAGAGTGATATTGCTCATCTTCTAGAACCTACGTTCGGGAATTGAAATAACATCGCCCGGTGCCAACATGTAGTTGGTGTCAAGCACGCCACTTTTCAAAATGCTATCGAGGTACACAGGATACACCTGTGGCACGCCATCAACCGTACGATATAGTTTTGCAGACTCACCCGAGGCAAATTCATTGAGACCACCAGCCTCGAGCACCAGGTCAAGTACAGTCATCCCACTACGGTGGCCCATACTTCGAGGTTGCGCGACGCCACCCACCACCCGAACGCGGTTTTGGAATTCAGCGCTGTTGAGCTCTTCAACAATGATCGATACACGAGGCGTACGAATGAACTGTTGTAATTTTGCTTCAGTGTCGCGAGCGATTTCACTCGGCGTCTTACCACCTGCAAGCACGTCACCGACGAGCGGCACCGAAACATAGCCATCTGGCCGCACTGGCACCCTGACGGAAAGATCCGGGTTTTTCCAAACACTGACAGTAATTACATCACCCTCGCCTAACCGATACTGCGCTTCAGCGCCTGGTGCTGACTCGGGTGGGCGATCTTCTGGAGCCAGGTAGCCTCCAGTGCCTGAACAACCCACTAATAGGGCTGGCAGCAAAATCAAAAATGTTTTTAGCAGGCTCATTTAAATCTCAACACATCTATGTTTATGTTTAGTAAGTTGCATCCATGCAGTGATTGTTCTTCTATGTGCTTCTTTAACGGGGTGACACATACGACCAAAAGGGCCTTAGCGGCTAGTTTCAGCTCTAACCAAGCTCGAAATATCATCAATATCCCAATGCATCCCTATGCACCGCTGTAGAATAGACAAGCCCGTGCTGAAATACTTTGAGGTAGGTCTGATTTTTCAGTCGATTTACAATTGAATCAGATACTTGGGCGGTATATAAAATAACATCGGCCTCACACTCTGGCGGAAACGCAATATTAGCCCATAAGTCGAAGCCTTGGAGACATTGGTGGCAAACGATTTCCTTCATGATTACGAAAGTCTACAACTGGCTAAAGACGCTAGTTGGAACGAAGCGCAAACAAGCTATCGAAAGCTGGTGCATCGCTGGCACCCGGATCGTTATGCTCAGCGACCACGTGAGCTTGCCCATGCCCAAAAGCAATTCATCGAATTAACTAAATGTTTCAACAATTTACGTAACTTTTATCGCAAAAACGATCGCCTACCTTTCGAACGTAATCGCGTTTCGGCGGCTAAACCATCTGTTCCTAAAAAGCAACAGAGAGTTGAATCAGTCAACGGATTAGAACCTGATTTAAAGATTTTAAATAATGGCAAAAACAAAAACAACAACAGCCTCTTCGCTAAGTTAAAACCACTTGTATGGACGGCGCTTGCTGGTGTTCTGATAATTGGGTCACTGGCAGTTCTGTTTGTAATGGATAAGCAAACACGTCAACGAAACATAGAACAAGCTCGCGACGTGTTAAAAGACACAAAGCCTAGCGAGTTCTTACCAAAAACCGATCGCATAAAAAAACAAAACAATCGAGGCGCAATAATGAACAATACTGCACAAGGGCGGCTGGGCGACCAGTTAATGCAGGATGTCTTTCGTTAAACCTAGGTATTTCGTTGTTTTTAGCCAAATATGTGCAACTAATGGTGACTAGCGCGCACCTTTTCCAAACAACACGACTTCTGCCGTTTGGCAGAGAATCAACATATCCAAGAAGATCGTATGATTCTTAATGTAATACAGGTCGTATTCCTGCTTTTGCATCGAGTCGTTAAATGAGGCTCCGTAGGGGTAGCAAACCTGCGCCCAGCCAGTGATGCCAGGCTTAACCGCATGCCGCTCCTGGTAGTACGGGATAGTCTCTGCAAGCTGCTCCACAAACTGTGGGCGCTCAGGGCGTGGTCCAACAAAGCTCATATCTCCGCGTAATACGTTGAGTATCTGCGGCAATTCATCAATCCGGGTGGCACGCATAAACTGGCCAACCTTGGTCACGCGACTATCATTTTTGGTCGCCCATTGCGCAACACCATCACTCTCGGCGTTGGTGCCCATGCTACGAAACTTCAACACCCCAAATGGCTGGCCTTGAAACCCTACCCGCACCTGCTCATAAAATAAAGGTGCAGATAGACCTTCTTCTAATTTTATCGCCAGCATGGCTACTAGCATAAACGGCCATGTAATCGCTAATATAAATAGGCTGGCGATCACATCGAAAGCACGCTTGGACGCATATCGAAATGCACCTCGATCAAAGCCATCCGAATAAATCAGCCAGTCCGGGCGCAAGATATCCATCGGCAACTTGCCCTGCTCGCGTTCGAAAAAACTGAGCAAATCCAGAATCGCCAAACCATAAAGCTTGCACTCCAATAGCTGATCAAGCGGCAGGCCATTACGCCTTTCATCCGCAGCAATAACGATCTCATTTACTGCGTTTTCATTGCAGTAATCCAACAAACTCTGATCAGATGTACTGACCATAAGTGCTGCATCTACTGCCATGGCGTGATCCGTCTCTAGAGGTTTGTAGCCCACAACACGAAAACCTCGTCTATCGACACGGCGGCGCATGCGCGCTTGGATTAGCGCAGCTTTCTCGCCTGCTCCCAGCACTAGTACGCGTATTTTTAATACGTCTTTATCGACGTAGTAAAAAAACATGGGACGTATGGTGCCAACCATAAAAAACGCTATCAGCAGAGCCAGTGCGAATACACCACGTCCAAGATAGAGGCTGGGGACAACATAAAATAAAAAAGCGAGGATGGCAGCGCCACACATAAATCCGATAACCGAGCGTAAAAACACGCCCAAAATACCGCCCCGAAAACGACTTTGGTACAAGCCCATGGCCATCATCGTGATTGGCATAACCAAGCCAAACAGGATCGATGATATTATTGGTGAATTAATGCTTTCCACCGATCTGATGGCCTGGCCATCAAAGCGCACATACACCGCCACATGGACGGCGATCACGCAGATACAAAATTCGACCAACGCTAACAGTAAAAAAGGCATTCGTATGTGCATATTGAAAAATTTAAACGTACCCACCTAGGTCAACTACTCCATTTTTTTCTAATATGTAAGCAAGATTCGGCTCATGTTAACCCAGCCCTACCGAGCGCAACTCATTGCATCTCAGGCAAGTAAACCTTATCTCACTTCAGCTATCAATGGCCAGTGCCGATATTTGTTCAGCAAGTAGGACAAGGACTCTCATGCCCGTTTCGCAAGCCGAATTGGATCGCAGCCTGGAACTGCTTCACGTTTCTGAAAACAGCAGTTGGGACGATATCCAAAAACAATACCGCCTTTTAGTTCAACAATGGCACCCTGATCGTCACCAAGGCGATCAAAGTACCGATGCCCACGCCAAGTTTATTGAGATAACTGGCGCGTATAAGCTGTTGCGCGAGTATCACAAACAGGTAGGTAGTGTGCCACGACATTCGGCCGTCAACAGTAATCAAACGTTGAATCCTGCCAATACGAGTAGTGAGTCTTCAAAAAGTAAACTCGGCTGGCTGCAAATGACGATTATTTCACTTACTGCGCTAATAATTATCGCCGCGGTGTTGTGGCAACTGGATAAGCGCCAGATTCAAAATAATCGTGATCGATCTCACACTATTTCAACGCACAGGCCATTTTAAGCGAAGCAGCTCGTTCCAAACTATTCGCGATAATTTTCCACGCCGGTACTCTGGCATCAAAGCGTTAGCCACGATTGTCAGCAATGTTTTGATACCCTATGAGAAGTTGCGGACATTCCGCCATCACCAATTACAGTATAATTCATCCATCAACAGAATCATCCATTTCGCACAAAGAACTTGCACAGGTACACGATGTTTAAAATTGCTCAAGATGACCTAATTGCTGTCATTGGCCTCGGGTATGTCGGCCTGCCACTCGCAGTGGAATTTGGCAAAACATGCCCGACCATCGGCTTTGATATCAATGCCGGCCGCATTGAAGAGCTTCGGGGCGGCGTGGACCGTACCTTAGAGGTATCAGCAGAAGAACTCGCTGAAGCGGTTCACTTCACTGCCACAAGCGATATCAATGATTTGTCTGGCTGCAAGGTGTTTATTGTCACGGTACCCACTCCGATCAACAACCATAAACAACCTGACCTTACGCCATTAATCAAAGCCAGTGAAGCGATTGGACGCGTCATGAAAAAAGGCGCTTTGGTGATCTACGAGTCTACCGTTTATCCTGGTGCAACAGAGGAAGTTTGCGTTCCAATACTGGAAGCACAATCCGGCATGACGTATAACACCGACTTCTTTACAGGCTATAGCCCTGAACGGATCAACCCAGGTGATAAAGAGCATCGAGTGAGCACAATCATGAAGGTCACTGCAGGCTCTACACCCGATGTCGCCACAGCGGTTGACCAACTATATCAACGAATTATTACAGCAGGTACACACCTAGCCAGCAGTATAAAGGTTGCAGAGGCTGCCAAAGTCATCGAGAACACCCAGCGTGATCTAAACATCGCATTGATCAACGAGCTAGCCATCATTTTTGATAAGTTAGATATCGATACACTGGAAGTACTTGAAGCGGCTGGCACCAAATGGAACTTTCTACCCTTTCGTCCGGGGCTTGTGGGCGGGCACTGCATCAGTGTCGACCCCTACTACCTCACCCATAAAGCACAAGAAATTGGCTATCATCCGCAAGTCATATTGTCGGGTCGGCAAATAAACGATGGTATGGGTGGCTTTATTGCCGAGCAAGTTATTAAGATGCTGACTCGCCGGAAAATCCATGTAGTGGGCGCCAACATTCTGATACTAGGGCTGGCGTTTAAAGAGAATTGCCCAGATTTACGCAACACTCGTGTTATTGATATAGTGGATGAACTGCAAAGTTATCACGCTAACGTGGACGTATACGACCCGTGGGTTGATGCTGTCGCGGCCGAGCACGAATACAACATTAACCCGGCAAACTCCCTGAAAGACAATCACTACGATGCGATTATTTTGGCCGTAGGCCACAAAGAGTTTATTGATATGGGTTCGGCTGCCATTCGAGCACTTGGCAAAAAAGACGCCATTCTCTATGACATTAAATCTGTATTACCAAAAGACACCGTGGATGCACGTCTTTAATTCAAGCTATAAATTTTACTCAGCACCTTGCTAAGCGTTAAGTAAAAAAGCTGCCATAAACAAAACGAATATCAACAGAAATAACAAGCGATGAAAATACTAGTCACAGGTACCGCAGGATTTATCGGTTCTACATTGTCGCTTAGGTTACTCGAGCGCGGCGATGAAGTCATAGGTATCGATAACCTCAACGACTACTACGACGTCAACTTGAAGAAGGCTCGCCTGGAACGCGTTAAAGCGTACGACAATTTCACTGAAGTACGTGGTGATCTAGAAGATCGTGACCTTATTGCAAAGGCATTCAAGGAACACAAGCCACATCGTGTTGTCAATTTAGCAGCTCAAGCAGGTGTTCGCTATTCACTCGAAAACCCTTATGCCTATCTTGAATCCAATGTACTAGGGTTTTTAAACATTCTGGAGAGCTGTCGTTACAATGACGTAGAGCACCTGGTTTATGCATCAAGCAGCTCGGTATACGGCAACCACACCAATATGCCTTTCTCCACACACAATCATGTTGATCATCCAATGAGCTTGTATGCGGCAACGAAAAAATCCAACGAGTTGATGGCACATACTTACAGTAGTTTGTTTAATATCCCCACCACTGGCCTACGATTCTTCACGGTTTACGGACCGTGGGGACGGCCTGATATGGCGCTGTTCCTATTTACTAAAAATATCCTTGCTAGCAAGCCAATCGACCTATTTAACTACGGCAAGCACAAGCGTGACTTTACCTTTGTTGAAGACATCGTGGAAGGCGTAACGCGTACGCTGGATAATGTGGCTACGCCTAATCCGGATTGGTCCAGCGACAATCCGGATCCAGCAAGCAGTAGCGCACCGTACCGAGTCTATAACATCGGTAACAGCAACCCAGTTGATCTTGAACACTACATCGCAGTGCTCGAAGACTGCCTGGGTAAAAAGGCTTTAAAAAATCCATTACCATTGCAAGCAGGTGATGTCCCTAATACCTACGCAGATGTTAGCGACCTTGTGAGTGACGTGGGCTACAAGCCTGAAACTACGGTTGAAGAAGGTATTGCAAAGTTTGTTGAGTGGTATCGCGAGTACTACAAAGTGTAATGACACTCTAAGCCACACCGTTCGACTAAGCGCCATAACCTTTAAATTTGTAGAGTGCGATAGCGATCATTTCGTGCAACCACCTATCAAACTTTACCAACGCAGATGTTTGCGGCATCCATGCAATAGAAGGTAAAACTTTTATTGCCTGATAGTCCACTGGCACGGCACATACATGCATACCTTGGCTCAGCATAGCAGCTGCGGCTCTTGGCATATGCGATGCCGAGGTCACTAGCCAAATATCTTCTGGCAAATCCTTCTCTCTTAAAAGCTCAGCAACTGCGGTGGCGTTTTGAGCCGTGTTTTTTGAACCGCCTTCCAATAGCAGTCGCGCAGGCTCTACCCCAAGTGCGCCCAAATATTCAGCCATAACCTCTGCTTCAGTAACGTTGCGAATGGCGCCGCCAGCAATAACGATAGGCACATCGCTGTGCTGCTGAGCCAATCGCCAACCACCTGTCGCTCGTGAAAAGGTGGCGTGGCTCATGCCGTGTATTTCACCTTTGTTAGTAATAGCACTACTGACTCCACCACCTAAAATCACTATGGACGCTGCCTGACATTCTGGGTCATAAACCCGTTGGTCTTCGAGTTGCGCGAGTAACGGATTAACAGCCTTTGGTGCAGAAACCAGTAACACCATGGCCACCCAGCCACACATTCTGATAAAGGCAACCAGGCTAGGCCGCTTGATCAACCCTCTGATTAAAAACAAAAGAGTGAGCAAAAACAGCAATGCAATGGGATCAGTCAACCAATCTTGAGCCAAATCCATAACGAAAGTTGCAATCTTATGATGATTATTATTATCATAGTTTATACAAATAAAAGAATCGCCGCTGTTTACCATGCCCGCTCCGGACACCAACAATCTCAAACAGATACGACAGCTACGGGCGTTCTGCCATGCCGCTCAAACCGGCAGCATCTCAAAAGCGGCCCAACGCCTGAAGATTAGCCAACCCGCCGCTTCATTGCAGATCCAAGCATTGGAGAAGGATTTGGACAGCTTGCTGTTTGAGCGCTGCGGCCCAAAAATTCGACTCACACCCGCAGGAAAGTTATTACTCGAGCTGGCTCGACCATTGGTGGACGGTTTAGCTCGGCTACCCGATACGTTTTCGGCCAAGCTCGGCACGGTTAATACCGGCTCGCTAGATATCGCCTCTGGGGAGGCCACTCTACTTTACATCTTGCCGGAGATTGTTAATCAGTTTAACGGCGAATACCCGCAGATCGATTTAAAAATGCATAACGTCACTGGCCACGATGGCATGGCATTGTTACGCGGCGATGAAGTCGATTTTGCTGTCGGCTCAATGATCGACGTGCCCGATGATTTGGTTTACCACCCGATCTACGATTATCAACCCGCGCTAATTATGTGCAAGGATCACCCACTAGCGGCCAAACAGAGTGTTACGCTTCAAGACATCAGCCCCTATGGCTTGGTGCTGCCGCCGCGCCACTTAAGCACTTGGAGTTTACTCGATCTTGTTTTTCAGCAACACGGAGTGCCCTACAATGTGGTGCTTGAAGTGGGAGGATGGGAAGTCATCAAACGCTATGTTGAGATGGGCACCGGTATCAGCATCGTCACCAGTATTTGTTTACGTGGTAATGAAAACCTAGTGGTTAAGCCGATGGACCATTACTTTCCGACAAGAAGCTATGGTGTGGTTTACCGCCGAGGTAAATTCTTGTCGCCACAGGCCAAACAGTTTTTACAGATGATGGACAACGACTTCTTTGCCAAGCAAACTACACCACCAAAAAAGCGTCCTTCTAAAAGCCGCAGCGACGACACCTTAATCACGAGCTTGTAACCACGCTATGCCCTCATCGAACGCAAACACCCACGTTATTGTGGGTATGTCAGGTGGCGTCGACTCCTCCGTTGCCGCGCTTTGTTTGTTAGAGCAAGGCTACCGCGTGTCAGGCATCTTTATGCAAAACTGGGAAGATGACGACGAGCATTGCACCATTCGCGAGGACTACCGAGATGCTTCAGCCGTAGCCAGCCATTTGGGTATACCGCTAAGCACCGTCAATTTCGCCGATGAATACTGGGAAATGGTGTTTAAGCATTTTCTTGAACAATACGGCGCAGGCCGCACGCCCAACCCTGATATTTTGTGCAATAAGGAAATTAAATTTAAGGCATTTTTAGATTACGCCCACAGCCAAGGTGCGGACGCTATCGCTACTGGCCATTATGTGCGCACAGGCGAGCATGACGGGGAAACCAGTTTGTTACGCGGCCTCGACACCAACAAAGATCAATCGTATTTTTTGCACACCCTCTCTCAATCACAAATTGCCAATAGCCTATTTCCTGTCGGGGATTTGGATAAGGCAGTCGTGCGCGAAAAAGCCAAAGACGCCGGTTTCCACTTACATAAAAAGAAAGACAGCACGGGTATCTGCTTTATCGGCGAGCGCAAGTTTAGTGAGTTCTTGGCTCAGTACTTACCTGCCAAACCTGGTGAGATTTTAGACGAAGATGGAAACCCGCTTGGTAAACACAACGGCTTGATGTTTTATACGCTAGGACAACGTCAAGGCTTGGGCATAGGTGGCACTCGAGAACACGAGGATAGCCCATGGTATGTGCTTGAAAAAGACGTTCCTAATAATTTATTGATGGTTGGCCAAGGCCACGACAACCCTCGCCTGCATCGCAAACACTTAACGGCACATCAGGTACATTGGGTTAGTGACAAAACTCCGACGGGCCGCTTTGACTGCTTCGCTAAGGTTCGTTATCGGCAAGAGGACCAAGCAGTACGTATTACAGTAAATGATGATCAAAACATCGCGGCAGAATTCACAAACTCTGTGCGGGCTGCCACCCCGGGACAGTCACTAGTGCTATACGATGGTGAGCGTTGTCTCGGTGGGGGTATAATCAGCGACTTTGTTTGACTTCATCAAAACTAGCCGCCGGAACCCCATACAAATTCGCAAGTTGCGGTTACCACAGCCGCAAACAATTTATAATAAATCATGAGCAGCATCCATACAATCGAGAATCAAACTCTGGCACTAGCTGGAATCTTTCAGGCTGTGCATTTGTGTAAGGCGCTAGCGACAACAGGCGAATGCGATCAAGACGATCTTCGCGGCACGCTTCGCTCCATACTCACGCTTAAAGCCGATCGCGTTGCCGATGCTTATGGTGGTAACTCACAAAGCATGCGACGTGGCTTGCGCGTGTTAAAAAACCAACTAATCAGTAACGACGAGCAGCGCGATCTGGACATATCTCGTTACGCTCTAGGGCTAATCCAACTCGGCACAAATATTTTAAAAGATCAAAAAACAGTTGAACAACTGCGCATCGGTATCAGCCAGGCTCAGTCGATGGAAGGTTCGATTATTGATACTGAAGCAATAAATGCATTAGCCAGTATTTATCGCACCAGCATTAGCCAGTTAAGCCCCCGAATTATGGTCAACGGCAACGAAGAATACCTCGCTGACAACGCAATAGCCTCTTCAATACGCGCATCATTATTAGGCGGTGTACGATCGGTGGTGTTGTGGAGACAATGCGGCGGGACACGCCCAAAACTCTTACTGCAGCGTGGTAAGCATCTTCAAGCGATTGAGAAGCTATTGATGGCCTAAGGGCCATCAATAGCTCCAGAACGCCGGACCCCGCCTTCGCGGGCTAGGCGCGCCCTTCCTGCGGCTTGGACGACAGTGCCCTAAGAAGCTACCTGCACATTCACCGGAATATCCTTAAACTTCACTTTCGATGCATCCGCTGAATCCTGGAATTCTGCAATGTCGTTGAAGTTCAAGTAGCGGTAGATCTCATCGCTCATCGAATCGATCTCCTTCATGTATTTCATGTATTCCTCGGCTGTTGGCAACTTGCCAAGTAAGGCGGCAATGGCCGCAAGCTCTGCAGAGCTTAAGTACACATTGGCATCTTTACCCAAGCGATTGGGGAAGTTACGAGTAGATGTGGATACAACCGTTGCACCCGGCTTCACCCGCGCCTGGTTACCCATGCACAATGAACAACCCGGTATTTCTAAACGCGCACCTGCTGCACCGAAGATGTTGTAGTAACCCTCCTCTTTAAGCTGATGCTCATCCATTCGTGTTGGTGGAGCAATCCACAATATGGTGTCAACGTATTCACCGGATTTTTCAATCAGCTTGCCCGCTGCACGGTAGTGTCCGATGTTAGTCATGCAAGAACCAATAAACACTTCGTCTATCTGAGTATTGGCAACGTCAGACAAGGTCTTCACATCGTCAGGATCATTGGGGCATGCCAACAATGGCTCCTTAATTTCCGCCAGATCAATTTCGATAATCTCAAAATACTCGGCATCGGCGTCCGCTTTAATTAGAGTTGGGTTTTCCATCCACTGTTCAAGCTTACGTGCACGACGCTCAAGGGTACGAGCATCTTCATAACCTTGATCGATCATCCAACGTAGCAAAGTGATATTTGATGTGATGTATTCTTTTAAGGGATCAATATCCAGTTGAACCGTACAACCACCCGCTGATCGCTCAGCAGTGGCATCAGCCAGTTCAAACGCTTGCTCAAGCTTAAGATCTTTAAGGCCTTCGATTTCAATACAACGACCAGAGAAGATGTTTTTCTTGCCTTTCTTTTCAACCGTTAACAAGCCGCGCTGAATGGCCGCATAAGGGATCGCATTAACTAGATCACGCAATGTGATGCCCGGTTGCATCTCGCCTTTAAAACGCACCAGAACGGATTCAGGCATGTTTAGTGGCATAACACCCGTGGCTGCAGCAAACGCTACCAAACCAGAGCCCGCGGGAAACGAAATCCCCATCGGAAATCGTGTGTGAGAATCGCCACCCGTACCCACGCTGTCAGGCAATAGCATGCGGTTTAACCAAGAGTGAATAATGCCGTCGCCAGGGCGCAATGACACACCACCACGGTTAGTGATGAAGTCTGGCAAGGTGTGATGAGTACTGACATCAATTGGCTTGGGGTATGCCGCTGTATGACAAAACGACTGCATCACTAAGTCCGCAGAGAAACCCAGGCAAGCTAGATCTTTTAGTTCGTCACGTGTCATTGGGCCAGTTGTATCTTGCGAGCCAACGGTTGTCATTAGCGGTTCACAATACTGGCCAGGGCGTACTCCATCTACACCGCAAGCTTTGCCGACAATCTTCTGTGCCTGCGTATAACCTTTGCTGCTTTGTTCGCTTGCTACTGGGCGTTGGAATACTTCACTAACAGGTAAACCCATCGCTTCACGAGCACGGTCAGTCAAGCCACGACCAATGATGAGAGGAATACGGCCATTGGCACGCACTTCATCAAGTAAGACGTTAGTAGCCAGCTCAAACGTGCTGACAACATCGTCCGTACCGTGGCGAGTGATCTTGCCTTCATAAGGATAGATATCAATAACGTCGCCGTTATTCAATTGGCTGACATCACACTCAATTGGCAAAGCGCCAGCATCTTCCATCGTATTAAAAAAAATGGGTGCAATTTTGCTACCGATGCAAACACCGCCTTCGCGCTTGTTTGGAATATAGGGAATGTCATCACCCATGTGCCACAACACAGTATTAGTTGCAGACTTACGCGATGAACCCGTACCCACCACATCACCCACATAGGCAACTGGATGGCCCTTCTCTTTTAGTTTTTCGATGTCACCGATGGGATCATCAGATACACCTTCACGCTCAAACTTCAACATCGCCAAGGCATGTAACGGGATGTCAGGGCGTGACCATGCATCCACCGCAGGGGAAAGATCATCGGTGTTGGTCTCACCTGGCACCTTGAATACCGTCACAGTCAGTTTTTTGGCGACTTCCGTTTTTGATGTAAACCACTGCGCATCGGCCCAAGCCTGCATCACCTGCTTGGCAGCAGCATTGCCCTTGTCGGCTTTTTCTTTTACGTCGTGGAAGGCATCAAATACCAACAAGGTGCCTGACAATGCTTTTGCAGAAGCTGCAGCCAGCTTGTCATCATCAAGTGCTTCAACCAAAGGCAAGATATTGAAACCACCCAACATGGTGCCTAGCAGTTCAATCGCTTGTACATTGTCGATTAAAGGGCATTTGATTTCACCTTTGGAAACCGCCGATAGAAATCCTGCTTTTACATAAGCGGCATCGTCAACACCTGCTGGTACGCGTTGCGATAGCAAGTTCATTAAAAAATCTTCCTCACCCTTAGGCGGCGCTTTTAGCAGCTCAACCAAGTCAGCAGTTTGCTGCGTATCCAATGGTTGCGGCACAATGCCTTGAGCAGCTCGCTCTGCAACATGTTGGCGATAGGTTTCTAGCATTGTCATGTTTAGTACCTTCAATTATTGGTCTGTATTGTTCATTTATGTCAAGTGACTATGGCGAGTGCGGCTTGGCCAGCACCACAATCAAATCTGTTGCTCGGCTTGTCTCAATTGGTCTCAATCAGTGTCAGCAGCAATAAACACACTATTGCGTAGTTGCTCTAACTGATCGCGTACCTGAGCGGCTTGTTCAAACTCTAGGTTACGCGCGTGTTCGTACATTTGTTTCTCGAGCTTTTTAAGCCTGCGACTGGCTTCAACAGCTGATAGTAAGCTCCAGTCGGTATCTTCCGATTTTACCTTACCTGCGCCTTTTTTTCGCTTGTCAGCGCCGCTGTCACCCGCTTCCATTACATCGACAATTTTTTTCACTACACCTTTAGGCGTAATACCGTGCTCTTCGTTGTAGGCCACCTGCACTTTGCGCCGGCGATCCGTCTCGTCTATCGCGCGTTGCATCGATCCAGTCACCCTATCGGCATACAAAATGGCTTTGCCATGTAAATTTCGCGCTGCTCGTCCGATTGTTTGAATGAGGGAACGTTCTGACCTTAAGAAGCCTTCTTTATCAGCGTCCAATATGGCTACCAAAGATACTTCCGGCATATCCAGGCCCTCTCGTAACAGGTTAATACCCACCACCACGTCAAACACGCCCAATCGTAAATCTCTGATAATTTCGCTTCGCTCGACGGTATCCACGTCGGAATGCAAATAACGCACCTTGATATCGTGCTCACTAAGGTACTCAGTTAAGTCCTCCGACATACGCTTGGTTAACGTGGTGATCAGCACGCGTTCGTTTATTGCAACCCGCTTGGTGATTTCTGACATAACATCATCAACCTGTGTTTTAACCGGTCGGATTTCAACTTCAGGGTCGATCAAACCCGTTGGGCGCACAACTTGTTCAACGACTTGGTCAGCGTGTTGTTCTTCGTACGCACCTGGCGTGGCTGAAACAAAAATGGTTTGCGGAGCAAGCGACTCAAACTCTTCAAATTTAAGTGGTCGGTTATCCAGTGCAGACAACATGCGAAAGCCATGGTTCACTAAATTTTCCTTACGCGAGCGATCGCCTTTATACATAGCGCCAAGTTGGGGTACCGTCACATGACTTTCATCAATGAACAATAAAGATTTAGGCGGTAGGTAATCAAACAAGCATGGAGGTGGCTCACCAGCCCCGCGGCCTGACAAATAACGCGAATAGTTTTCGATCCCTGAACAATATCCTAGCTCGTTAATCATTTCCAGATCAAACATGGTGCGTTGCTGCAAGCGTTGCGCCTCCACCAGCTTGCCCGACTCCTGTAATTGCTTTAACCGCCCTTGCAGTTCGTCTTTGATGTGACCAACGGCTTCCATCATCACATCGCGTGGTGTCACGTAATGCGTCTTGGGATAGATCGTGAGCCTTGGAGTTTTTCGATTAATCTCGCCGGTTAGCGGATCAAAATAGCTCAGGCTTTCAATCTCGTCGTCAAACAACTCAATACGTACCGCTTCGCGCTCTGAATCCGCCGGATAGACATCAATGATTTCCCCGCGCACCCGATAAGTGCCGCGTTTTAGATCAATATCGTTGCGCTGATACTGCAGCTCAGCTAACCGTCGCAAGAGATCCCGTTGGTCGATAATTTCACCACGCGATAGATGCAGAACCATTTTGTGATATTGCTGCGGATCACCCAAACCATAGATTGATGAGACAGTGGCGACGATGATCGTATCGGGCCGCTCAAATAACGCTTTGGTGGCCGACAATCGCATCTGCTCGATATGTTCGTTTATCGAGGAATCTTTTTCGATATAGAGATCACGGGAAGGAACATAAGCCTCCGGTTGGTAGTAATCGTAGTAGGAGACAAAATATTCAACGGAATTATTCGGGAAAAATTCTCGAAACTCCCCATAGAGTTGAGCAGCCAAAGTCTTGTTCGGCGCAAGCACAATTGCGGGTCGCTGAAGCTCGGTTACGAGTTTGGCGATGGTGAAGGTTTTGCCCGATCCGGTCACGCCAAGTAGCGTTTGGTAGGCTAGACCGTCACTTATCCCCGTCGCGAGACCCTTGATAGCCTCAGGCTGATGGCCTGCTGGCTGGTAATCCGTGTGTATTTCGAAGGCTTTGGACATCATGATAACTGTGATCTGAAGGCCAAATCGTACACCACAGCGACGATAATCGCAGAAAGATTGTCAGTTAAAGTTGACCCGGAGCTCTGCCACCACTAAACTTCACGGCTGCAGTTCCCCGGTAGCTCAGTTGGTAGAGCAAATGACTGTTAATCATTGGGTCGGCGGTTCGAGTCCGTCCCGGGGAGCCAATAATTCAAAAGCTAGACATTTATGTCTGGGCCTTTTTTGCTTGCAGCATTTACCTGTAGAACAATATCGAGAGAAATCGGATAGGAAAATTCAAGAGAAAGCTTGGAGAGCGTTCTTGAAAAGCTACGCAAGAACGACGTAGCTGATAAAAACCACGGAACTACGCGTCACCCCTGGTGCGACCAAGATTCTTCAGCAGCTCATCCACCGCTTCGCGTTTTTCCTGCTCGTTCATTCCACTGCTAGCGCCAGCATCATCGGGCGCTGCACCATTACGTTGCATGGCTTCGCGCTCTTTTAGGTAATTTTCGTAGTGCTCGTCTCGCTCAATTCCGTTACCTGTTGCAGCCGTTGCCGTTGGGCCACCTAGCGATATTACGCCACCATCATTGGACGGTGCAACTGATGGCTTCGCATCTGGCTTCACCAATATCACACCGCTCTCAAGAGCCAACAAGGCACCTTGATGCATGGTCTCTCTGATATCGTTTAGATCAGATTCGCTAAACGTGCCCAGCTGAGCCAAGGTAGCAAGGTCTTGAAAAATGGGTAGCGTTGAAACTACTTGGTTTAAATCGATATCGCCTTCTGGATCAATTTCATTCAGCGCGTCTGGAATCGATTGAATAACCGCCCATACTGCAGAGATGCTGTCTTTTTCGCCGAGGAAGTGCAAATTTCTATTAGATGATCCGTCTATTCGTACCAACGCTAAATCCATAGCAGGCTTACGAGCGATACTGGCGCAAGCGGAGTAAAGCATGTCAATACCATCAATGGAGCGTGCAATACGATCTGGATCAGCGGCACGCTCACCTGCATCAGTCAGTTGAATAGTTAAGCCACCTTCAATGGCAGATAGCGGTGCAGCAACAGGTGCCGCACCTGTCGTATCAGAAGTACGGGCGGCGGCTCGCGCGTCCACTGAGCCCAGCAGTTTAATCAAATTAGGCAAGTGACTATTAGCAAACATCACCCGGCTATAAAGCTGCACCAGCTCAGCCGATTTTTTCTTGTTGCCGTCTGCGCTCATTAACAATGCTTGCCAATACCCAGGAGATGCCATGCCTTCTAAATGTAGGCAACGTGCAATTTGTTTGTCATTTTCCGAGAACGATTCCATGCCCTCCATGAGCACAGCACCGGCATGACCAAGGCGGGCAGAAGCCACAGCGATATCATCGCTTTTGGACGCACGGTATTGCCGAACAGCTGACAATAAGTCAGATTTGTTCAGTACATCGACTACGTTCTTGACGGCTATCGACAGCTCGTCTGGCTGCATGGTGTTGCTCCGGTAACACTGCTCTTCTTCTCCCCAAGTAATCGGCCGTTTTGAGAAATGGTTAAGCAATTAAATACGACTGAAACCAATCAGTACACCCTACCAATTCTTGTGCGTCAAAAAAATAGAATTAAGCGTGCGAATTCAATGAGTTACGGAGATTACTGGAGACAAGCCTGGGAGCGAGGCCAAAATCAAAGTGCGAACTGATTCACAGCAAAGTAGGGATAGGCAAGCAGATGATTAATCTAAGCACAGCCTTGTGAAGAATATTGAACTGTTGAACTTATAGCGGGAACCGGCAAAAGCACTGGTCGGGGCGAGAGGATTCGAACCTCCGACCCCCACAACCCCATTGTGGTGCGCTACCAGGCTGCGCCACGCCCCGACTACCGTTACAAAGCATAACCGATAACCATATGTAATAAACGAAAAACTTAACGTGAATCCAATCAAAAGCAGGCATCCATCCCGCGAACCTGGTGTTATTGGGGATGACGTATTAGCTTGCGCGTAAAATACGCAGGACGTCTTCGAGTTCGGTGCGCAGCTGCTTCATGAGCTGGGTAGATTGAGAGTTATCGTCTTTGACTGCATCGCCAGCCAAATGCTGCCGCGCACCACCAATTGTGTAGCCTTCTTGATACAACAAACCACGGATCTGCCGAATAAGCATGACATCTTGGCGTTGATAATAGCGGCGATTACCTCGGCGTTTGATGGGTTCTAGATCTGGGAATTCTTGTTCCCAATAGCGCAAAACGTGTGGTTTTACCTGGCAGAGCTCGCTGACTTCACCAATCGTGAAGTAACGTTTGCTTGGTATCGTAGGGAGTTCGTTATTGTTGCTGAGTTCCAGCATAAGCTTCTACCCGTGCCTTCAGTTTCTGACCAGGCCTGAATGTTACAACACGGCGAGCGGAAATCGGGATTTCTTCTCCAGTTTTTGGATTACGACCCGGCCGTTCGTCTTTGTTTCGCAACACAAAGTTACCAAAACCGGACAACTTGACGTCGTGCCCTGCTTCCAGCGCGATTCGTACTTCTTCAAAGAATTGCTCAACGAATTCCTTGGCTTCACGTTTGTTCAGACCAAGCTCATCAAACAACATTTCGGCCATAGCCGCTTTAGTTAACGCCATTTCATACCCTTAACACTGCACCGAGTTCCCGTGATGCTGATGTCACGATAGTGGACATCACTTTCTCGACTTCAGCCTCTTCAAGAGTGCGCGAACCTGTCTGCATAATCAAGCCTAAGGCTATGCTTTTTTTACCTTTTTCGATCTTTTCGCCCACATAAACGTCAAAGGTACGAACAGATCTCAAAAAATCGGGCCCGTGTTTCTGCACGCAATCGATAATTGCTTGATTGGTGACCGATTCATCCACCAGGAGCGCTATATCGCGTCGCACACTCGGAAATCGCGAAACTGGCTCCAGTTGGGGTACTTTGGCTGTGAATAACGCTGCCAGAGAAACCTCGAACACCACTGGAGATTGCGACAGATCTAAGGTTTTCTGAACCTCAGGATTCAGGCGCCCCATATAGCCCACCAGCACGCCATTACACATTAAGCCTGCACTCTGCCCCGGGTGAAGGGTTTTAAGGTCTGTAGGGGTGTAGTGGAGTGTGTTCCCATTAGCTAGCTCAAATAGAGTGTCTAGATCCGCTTTAAGATCAAAGAAGTCGAACTCATTGGCATCCGTATTCCAGTTTTCAGGGCTGGCATAACCAACCACAATACCTGCCAGCATTTGTTGTTGTTGAATGGTTTGATCGATTTGCAGATCATTACCATGGGAGGCGTCAAGATATTGATCTAGCTCGTCAACCGCTCGTTCGTTAGTAGGCAAAAAACGTAAACCGGTTTCAAACAACTTCATCGACGGCCACTGCCGACTTTGATTGTGTCGCATCACATTGAGCAATCCGCCCAACAAGGTTGTGCGCATCACTGACATATCTGCCGAGATTGGGTTAGCCAGCGCCAAAGGGATTAGATCTGAACGCAAGGCAGTTTGTTGCTGCTCTTCTACAAAACTATAGGTCACCACTTCTTGGAAGCCTCGATTAGCTAATAGCTGTTTGATGGCAATTGGCTTTACACGGTTTTCTGGCACCGGGCTAAACACTGGATTATGGCCAGGTGAGGTGCGAGGAATGTTATCGAAGCCATAGACGCGACCAATTTCTTCAACGAAGTCTTCTTCGATTCGTAAATCATATCGATAAGAGGGTGGGCTGAGTGCCCAACCTGCTGGATCTTTTTGGCAATCGATGCCCAAGCTACCAAAAATTTGCTCGCACTTTTTATCCGGTACCACCACGCCAAGCAAACTGGCTAAGCGGGCCTTGCGCAACAGTACGGGTTCACCACCAGGCAGACGAGGTTTATCTTGCCAATCACGCACTTGCCCAGGTTTGCCACCAGTAAGATTAACCATTAAACCGGTTGCGTATTCGATCGCTTCTCGTTGCAGTTCTGGATCAACTCCGCGCTCAAAGCGATG
This sequence comes from Granulosicoccaceae bacterium, assembly GCA_036478595.1. Lineage (GTDB taxonomy): Bacteria > Pseudomonadota > Gammaproteobacteria > Granulosicoccales > Granulosicoccaceae > Granulosicoccus. Next base: position 70,755 of record JAZGEF010000036.1, on the reverse strand, counting down.
AGATGATTCAGTATGCGATGAATAGTGACGCGGTTTACCAGCGATACGCTCAGGTAAAAATAGCGCGCTTTCTAAAAATACGCGCGTAGTGTTTTCATCAACCGCGGTAGTAGCACCACCCATGATGCCAGCAATACCAATGGCACCACTGTCATCAGCGATTACCGTGGTGTCGCCATCAAGTGTCACTTCTCGGCCATCGAGGAGTTCAACTTTCTCGCCTTCCACTGATACGCGTACTTGTATTGCGCCTTGCAACTTATCCAGATCAAACGCGTGCATGGGCTGACCTATTTCGAGCATGACGTAGTTGGTGATATCAACCGCTGGGTTAATTGAACGCACACCACTACGGCGCAATCGTTCTGTCATCCAAATAGGCGTTGCGCCAGATACATCCACGTTGTTAAATACTCGCCCGGCGTAACGTACACACGCAGAAGATGGCGCAAGATTGACGTTTTGTACATCTTGGTGAGCTGCGGGTATCTCGGTAATTTCGTGCAACTGCAAAGGCATATTGTTTCGGGCACTAAGGTCGCGCGCAATACCGCGTACGCTTAAGCAATCACCCCGGTTAGGCGTAAGCTCAATCTCAAAGACGCGATCATCAAGCTCAAGGTACGACATTAAGTCATCACCTACTGGGGCTGAATCGGGTAGTTCGATTAAGCCATCGCTCTGCTCTGACAAACCAAGTTCTGCACTTGAGCACAGCATGCCAAACGATTCGACACCGCGTAGCTTGGCTTTCTTAAGCTTGCTACCATCAGGCATGCTTGAGCCAACGTTGGCGAGTACCGTCACCATTTGCCTACGCACATTAGGCGCACCACACACTATCTGGACAAGCTCAGCTGTGCCGTTATCGACTTCGCAAATGCGTAGCCTGTCAGCATCGGGGTGTGGTTTAACGTTTTCGACACGTGCAATAACGGTATCGCTCATTGCCGGTGCTAACGAGCTAACGGTATCCACCTCCAAACCCATAGAAGTAAGCTGCTCAGCAAGCTCAGCGGCTTCCACCGGTGGATTAATCCATTCACGCAACCATTTTTCACTGATTTTCATAAAATCGCTCGCTTAGTGAAACTGTTGCAAAAAACGCATATCGTTTTCGAAAAATTGTCGTAGGTCTTTAACGCCGTAACGCAACATGGCAAGGCGCTCAACGCCCATACCAAATGCGTACCCGCTAAATTGCTCCGTATCGATACCCACTGAGCGAAACACCGCGGGGTGCACAATGCCCGAACCCAATACTTCCATCCATGAGCCACCGCCAATGCGGATGTCGACTTCGGTGGAAGGTTCGGTAAACGGGAAGTACGACGGGCGAAAACGTATTTCGCAATCATCTTGATCAAAGAACAATTTAAGAAACCCTTCAAGGTGCCCCATCAAATCAGACAAGCCCACTTGTTTGTCCACCAACAAGCCCTCGACTTGATGAAACATTGGCGAATGAGTTTGATCAGAGTCACAGCGATACACACGCCCCGGTGCGATAACACGCAGTGGCGGGGGATTCTCTTTCATAAAACGAATTTGCACCGATGAAGTATGCGTTCGTAACAATCGACTGGCATCAAAGTAAAACGTATCGTGCATCGCACGCGCCGGGTGATGCTCTGGAATATTTAAGGCTTCAAAGTTATGATAATCGTCCTCAACTTCGGGGCCAAGCGCAACATCAAAGCCCATTTGGCCAAACAATGCGTTGATGCGTTCGATGGTCATGGTAATTGGGTGCAAGCCTCCGGCCATGGAAGCTCTGGCGGGCAAACTGAAATCGATCGCGTCTTCAGCAAGCTTTTTTTGCAAGTCAGAATTTTCAAGGATACTTAAACGCTCGTCGAGCAAACCTTGCACGGCCTGTTTAGTTTTATTGACTGCTTTGCCCGCGGCAGGCTTCTCATCGATAGGCAACTGCCCAATCGATTTGAGCGTGTTGGTTAAACGTCCTTTCTTGCCAAGCAATTCCACGCGTACGCTCTCGAGCTGATCGAGTGATTCGGCGTTGGCAATCATCGCTTGGGCGTCCGTTAACAATGAGTCGAGATCAAGTGACATGGTGGTCTGGCTCGGAGTATTTGGGGGACAGTATAAGGTTGTTAAGGCATTGATCGGTACAACAAGCGGGATGAATAGGTTTCATAACAATCGTTTGGCACAAAAAAGAGGAAAGGCAGCCATGCCTTTCCCCCTATTGTCTCAACAGTTGCCTTAGCCGTCGTTTTAACAGCTAAGCCATTTTCAGCGCTTTAGCAGCATAGCCAAGCATTACGCCAGGCTGGCTTTTGCCTTGTCGACAATCGCACCAAACGCCGTAGCGTCAGCGATTGCAAGGTCGGCCAACATTTTGCGGTCGATATCAATTTCAGCTTTCTTAAGGCCAAGCATTAGCTGGCTATAAGAGAGGCCGCACTCGCGAGAGGCTGCGTTTATACGAGCAATCCACAGGCGACGAAATAGTCGCTTCTTGGCCTTGCGGTCACGGTAGGCATACTGCCCCGCTTTGGTGACAGCCTGTTTGGCTACGCGGAATACACGACTACGCGCACCACGGTAACCTTTGGCTTTTTTCAGTACTTTCTTGTGGCTGGCGCGAGCGGTTACGCCTCTTTTTACTCTTGGCATTGCGTCTCTCTCCTAGCGATTATTGGGCAACATGCGTTTGATCAACACGACATCAGATTCGTGGACCATAGAACTGCCACGTAAATGGCGCTTTCGCTTGGTACTTTTCTTGGTGAGAATATGACGCAGGTGCGAGCTCTTGCGCTTAAAGCCGCCTGAGCCCGTGCGCTTAAACCGCTTAGCGGCTCCGCTTACGGATTTTTGCTTATTACCGGACACTGTTTGACTCCTAATGAGTGAATGTAAATACCGGCGGCGTCATAGTGTCTGTACGCTTGCTCGGTTAAATGACATGGTTGATTCCCACCGCTTAAGGTGAACAACTAACCAGGTTGCGAATACTAACCTTCTTTACTGCTGTTGTCTGCTAACTCATTGCGCTAGCCCATTTCACTAACTCACTTCGCTGGCAAATTTTTTCTTGGCGCCATTACCATAACCATCTGGCGCCCTTCCAATTTCGGAAACTGCTCAACCACCGCTAATTCGGTTAGATCTGCTTCTACTCGCTTGAGTAGTTGCGCACCTAATTCCCGATGAGCCATCTCACGACCACGAAAACGCAGTGTGATTTTGGTTTTATCGCCATTTTCCAGAAATTTGATCAGGTTACGTAACTTGACCTGATAATCGCCGTCTTCCGTGCCTGGGCGAAATTTTATCTCTTTTATCTGAACCGTTTTCTGCTTTTTCTTGGCCGAATGTTGCTTCTTGTTGTTTTCAAACTTGAAGCGACCGTGGTCCATGATCTTGCATACTGGCGGCTCTGCATTGGGCGATATCTCGACCAAATCAAGCGCCGATTCTAGCGCTTGAGCTCTTGCGACCTCCAAAGACACCAAGCCAACTTGCTCGCCATCGGCGCCAATAAGCCTAACTTCGGGAACGTCAATCTCTTCGTTCTTCCGGTTTACTTTTGCTGAAATACCTATTCCTCCAATTGAGTCGCGCCACGTGACGCCACTTCGTCCATCAAACTGCCAGATAAACTGTCCAGATCGATGGTACCTAAATCTTTACCTTCGCGGGTTCTCACCGCTAGTTGATTGTTTTCGACCTCTCGATCACCTGCTACCAACAAATAAGGTACGCGCTCCAGGGTCCATTCGCGGATCTTAAAGCCGATTTTTTCATTCCTTAAATCTGCCTCAGTACGTAACCCGCTATTTTGCAACACTTTGACTGCTTTCTCAACGTAAGGAGCCTGTTTATTCGTAATATTCATGACAACAGCTTGAATTGGGGCTAACCAGAGCGGCAATTTACCTTCATGCTGCTCAATAAGGATGCCAATAAAGCGTTCGAACGACCCCAATATGGCTCGGTGCAACATTACCGGCACCTGCTTTTCGCCTTTTTCGTCAATATAACTGGCATCCAAACGACCCGGCATCGAAAAATCCACCTGCATCGTGCCGCACTGCCACACCCGGCCAATACAATCTTTTAGCGAGAATTCGATTTTCGGGCCATAAAAGGCACCCTCACCTGGTAGCTCTTCCCAAGGTAGGCCCGCTGCATCGAGTGCTTCAGCCAGCGCTTTTTCAGATTTATCCCAGCTTTCGTCGCTACCCACTCGATTGGGTGGACGCGTGGATAACCGGTAAATCACCTCGGTAAACCCAAAATCGGTGTAGATCTCGTGTAAAAAGTTGATGAACGAACTCACCTCTTCTTGGATTTGATTTTCCGTACAGAAAATATGCCCATCATCTTGAGTAAAGCCGCGCACTCGCATAATGCCGTGTAGCGCGCCTGACATCTCGTTTCGGTGGCACGAACCAAATTCTGCAAACCGCAGTGGCAAATCTCGGTAGCTTTTTAGGCCTTGGTTAAATACCTGAACATGGCATGGGCAGTTCATCGGCTTGATCGCATATTCACGATCATCGCTGTTTACCGAAAACATACCATCACCAAATTTATCCGCATGGCCACTGCGCTGCCACAAAGACATATCCACTATCTGCGGCGTACGGATTTCTTGATACCCCTTATCACCTTGCATCTTGCGCATGTACTGCTCTATCGTTTGGTAGATAGCCCAGCCGCGTGGATGCCAAAACACCATGCCCGGGGCTTCTTCTTGTAGGTGGAACAAATTCAGCTGCTTGCCGATTTTGCGATGGTCTCGTTTTTCGGCTTCAGCTTGATTATGTAAATAGGTTCTGAGCTCTTTTTTATCAGCAAACGCGGTGCCATAAATGCGCTGCAACATCGCATTACTAGAATCACCACGCCAATAAGCACCAGCAACCTTGGTTAGCTTGAATGCTTTTAAATAAGCAGTATTGGGCACGTGCGGGCCACGGCATAGATCCGTAAAATCACCCTGCTTGTACAGGCTTAGATCTTCGTCGGTTGGGATGCTCGCAATGATCTCCGCTTTATAGTCCTCGCCAAGATCAGTAAAAAACTTGACGGCCTCATCGCGGCCCATCGTGGAACGCTCAATAGCGATGGCTTGAGATGCCAGCTCACTCATGCGCTTTTCGATCAGTTCGAGATCTTCGGGAGTGAAGGATCGCTCAAAGGCGAAATCGTAAAAGAAGCCATCTTCAATAACTGGCCCAATAGTGACCTGCGCCTGGGGGAACAACTGTTTCACCGCTTGGCCCATTAAATGGGCGCATGAGTGGCGCAGCAAAGGCAGCGCTTCTTCACTTTTAGTCGTGACAATCGCAAGACTCGCATCGCTCTGCATAATATGGCTCGCATCAACGAGAGTGCCGTCAACCACGCCCGCCAGCGCAGCTTTAGCCAGGCCTGGGCCGATATCGGCGGCTACATCAAATACGGATACGGGATTGGCGAACTGGCGAGTGCTGCCATCGGGCAGAGTAATCTGGGGCATAGCTATCCTCCTGTGTCGTGACCCCTACGGAAGGCCACTGAAGCTTCAGTGGTGACTCGTACAATGAGCCACTTGGTGTAATCCTGAGTGTCAAGTGTAGTACAATTGACACCACGGCAGGCGCGTAGCTCAGTTGGTTAGAGCATCACCTTGACATGGTGGGGGTCGGTGGTTCGAATCCACTCGCGCCTACCAGCTCCCTCTTTCTAAAGCTCATCACGATGTCATTAGACCTGCAAGATCTTACAGCAATCAATCCGATCGACGGCCGTTACGCAAGCAAAACGGCAGCCCTGCGCGACCACTTCAGCGAATTCGCCCTCATCCGCGAACGGGCTCGAGTTGAGATTTATTGGCTAATTGCCTTATCCAACGACGCTGGTATTGCCGAGCTACCGCCCGTTTCTGATGAAGCACGAAAACAACTGCTTGCCTTGGCTGAGAACTTTTCAGTTGACGATGCTGCCGCGGTTAAAACGATTGAGCGCACCACCAACCATGACGTTAAAGCGGTTGAGTACTTTTTAAAAGATAAGCTCAAGTCCATACCAGGCTTAGAGCCACATTTAGAGTTTGTGCACTTTGCCTGCACTTCTGAAGACATTAACAACCTTTCCTACGCTTTGATGTTAAAAAATCATCGCAACGGCTACCTACTACCAACCATTCACGCCCTCATCAGCCAGCTTGATGCGTTTGCACAACAGACAGCGGCTGAACCACTACTTAGCCGAACACACGGGCAAACTGCCAGCCCCTCCACGGTTGGTAAAGAGATGGCAAATGTTGTGATGCGATTACGCAGGCAAGAAAAACAAATTAGTGAAGTGCAATTGCTCGGCAAGATCAATGGCGCAGTGGGTAATTACAACGCACACATTTCGGCCTACCCGAATGTTGATTGGCCAGCGTTTAGTAAAAAGTTTATTGAAAGCCTTGGCCTTGAGCAAAACGCTTATACCACACAAATTGAACCGCACGATTTTGTTGCTGAACTATTTGATGCACAATCACGCTTCAACGTAATACTGATTGATTTTTGCCGGGACATCTGGGGTTATGTATCGCTTGGCTACTTGAAACAGAAACCTGTTGATGGCGAAGTCGGCTCATCCACAATGCCACACAAAGTTAATCCGATTGATTTTGAAAACGCCGAAGGCAACTTGGGCTTAGCCAATGCGGTATACGATCACTTAAGCCGTAAGCTGCCTATCTCACGTTGGCAGCGGGATCTCACTGACTCAACCGTATTACGAAATATTGGCGTCGGTGCGGGCTATGTTGCGATTGCAATTGCCTCGATCACTAAAGGCCTCGGCAAGCTATCGGTAAACAGCGACACACTACAAGCCGATCTAAATTCTTCTTGGGAAGTAATCGCTGAGCCCATCCAGACCGTTATGCGTAAACACGGTGTCGCTGATGCGTACGAAAAACTAAAATCGTTAACACGCGGTCAGAAAATTACCGAATCAGGCTTGCAGGAGTTCATTGCAACACTTGAGATCCCTGAGGAAGACAAAAAGCGATTGGCAGCACTGACCCCTGCCAACTATATTGGTTTAGCTGAATCATTGGCACGCGACAGCAAAGGCTAATACCTGGCATGGATGTACCCAATACCGAACACATTAACTGGCCCGATGGGCTAAGCACGCAACAGTTCTTAGATAAGTACTGGCAAAAAAAACCTTTGCTCATTCGCCAAGCCTTTCCTGATTTTCAAACACCGATAAGTGCTGATGAACTTGCCGGCTTATCGTTAGAAGAAGATATCGCATCGCGCATCATCAAAGAATCGGAGCCCGGGCAATTTATGTTGGCGCACGGCCCCTTTGAAGAATCCATCTATAGCGAGCTCGGCACGGCTAATTGGTCACTGTTAGTTAGTGATGTTGATAAACACATACCTGACTTAGCTAGCTGGTTAACACCATTTCAGTTTTTACCGGCATGGCGTATTGACGACTTAATGATAAGCTTTGCACCCGACGGCGCATCCGTCGGCGCGCACGTTGATCAGTACGATGTATTTTTACTGCAAGGCAGTGGTGTGCGACGTTGGCATTATGACTCAGGTGTTACAACGTTAAAAGAATCTGCTGAAAATACCGAGCTGCGGATTATCGATTCATTCAAGCCTGATCACTCCGCTGACTTGCAACCAGGCGACATGTTGTACTTACCACCCGGTGTTGCTCATCATGGTATCGCCGTTGGCGATGACTGCACTACTTGGTCAATCGGGTTTCGTGCACCATCGCATTCATCCATCGTGAATGAGTTTGCTACGCAACTGATGGAATCATTTACGCACAGCCGTTATCTTGATCCACCACTCAAACCTGCTGTCGCGGGCGAGCTGCACCCCAATGCGATCAAAACCTTTATTGATGTGTGGCGCAACTCTATTAAGATAGATGATGAACAGCTAGCATTGATGTGCGGCAAGTTAGTTACGCAAAATACGCATATCGACAAATTAGAGCCTAATGGTTCACCACCTGATGACGATGCACAACTTATTACTAATCCTTTTAGCCTAATGACTTACAGCTGTGTAGGTGATACTGCTGTGTTGTTTGCGAATGGCGAGCAATTTGACTGTTCTCTTGAAATGGCTAAATCGTTATTTGAGAAAAGCACATTTAGTTTGAGCGATGCGAATGTTATTGGCGATAAGCAATTGCTTGTTGATCTTTTTCAGCAAGGCGCACTGATCGAAGCTGATATCGAAAACGACGACGAATAACTACTGGCGGTAGGCTTCTAGCCAACCCAAGCCTTTTTCGGTACTCTTGGCAGGTTTATATTCTGCACCGATCATTCCCATATAGCCGATGCGTTCGATGGTTGCGAACACCTCCGCATAGTTTAATTCATCACCGCGTGTATCTGGCTCAGTTCGATCCGGAACAGAAGCGATCTGAATATGCCCAATATGCGGGGACAAGGTTTCTAGCCAATGGCCAAGATCGCCGTGTATGCGTTGCATGTGATAACAATCGAACATGATCTTTAGGTTGCTGGCATCAACTGCTTGCAGCACCCGCAAAGCTTGTGTAGCCGAATGCAAAAAATATCCTGGCATGTCATGGTGATTGATCGGTTCGATCAACACAGAAATTTCTAAGGCCTTGGCAGCCTTACAGGCATAATGCAAGTTGTCGATAAAAATAGCCGTCGAATCAGCCCCATCAGCAACCCCTGCCATGACGTGCACAAACTGCGAATTAATGCAGCTGGCGTAGTTGATCGCTTGGTCAATGGCTTGCTTTGCTTCAATCTCACGGCCAGGTAAAGCAGCTAAGCCAGTTTCACCTTTATTACCCGCCACGGTGTTGAGACTAAGCATGGTAAATCCAGTTTCTGATAGGGCGGTGTTGATTGTTGTTGCAGGATATTCGAATGGCCAATGACACTCAACCGCATCAAAGCCAGCACGCTTGGCAGCGCGAATAGCATCAGGCAAATCGAGTTCTTTCCACAAGAAACCTAGGTTAGCTGAAAACCGTAGCATTGAGCAGATATTCAGAAGACGTAAAGAACGAGAGCCCTAGCATGACGTACAGGCTCCCGTTTGGCAATAAGCTTAGTTGAACTCTAGCTTTTCATGGCTTTGCGTTTCGTTACCACCACCAATTGTAGTATTTCCTGACACAACATGGATGGCGTTACCGACAACCACGGCACCACCACTATGTCTACCGGTGTTAAGTGGCTTTAAGGTACGCCACTTGCGTGACACAACATTGTAGGCTTGCACAACATTCAATGCAGCGCTACTCGACCCTACCTCACCGCCTATAACAACCGCTTCATTACCTACTTGCACCGCCATGGCCCCAGCCGTCGGTGTTGGAATATCAGGATGATTGGTCTCCCACTTTCCTGTCTTAAAATTATATACATCTGTATCACTCACCAGATCATTGAACACGTTTGGATGATCCGTTTTGCGACCACCAGCAACCACCAGCTTGTCACCCACCACAACCGCATTAACGTGATCGCGTTTATTGGGCGCGCTTTTAAGCGTTTTCCACGTGTTGGTAGCCGGGTTGTATTCATCAAACCAGTTAACCGTTCCACCATCATGGCCGTTGGTGTTTCCACCTACCATATAGATTTTGTTTTTATAGTTGACCACACCGCCACCACCTCTGCGACGATTAGCGGGAATTCTATGCCCTTGCGACCATGTTTTGCTTGAAGGGTTAAAAATTTGCACATGAGTTAATACGCTTTCACTTGGGTAGCAACATGTTAATCCACCCACCGCGTAGATCTTGCTGCCGTACACCACCGGTTGAAAGTGGCTAAAATCAGTTGTGCTAGCGCCTTCCGTTGTCCATTTGTTATGGTTTGGGTCATAGCGATTAACTTTACGCTTGCCGCGCCCACTCAACAAATACATATCGCCATTGAATGCTACTGCGCCTGCCTCGTGCCGAGCTTGTGGTTTGCTACCGTTAGCTGTCGTGACATTTTTCCATGTTTTATTTGCACTAATTCCACCAGAGTTACCGCTTGGATCTGCACCAGGGTCGTCAACAATAACGACAGGCTCTTGCACGATAATAGTTAAAGAATCCTTTGCGCTAAGTTCGCCATCATCAGCAGTTAGCGTCAAGGTGTATTCGCCAGCTAAATCAAAGGATACTTGTGTATCCACTTCAGATGTTTCGTTAAAGGTAGCGTTGCCATCATTTGATGAGAACGACCACTGCGTGACAAGCGATGAAGCAGGTAATCCGTCGTCGGATACCACGGCGTTAAGTTGTATGGTTTCATCAAACTCGATAGTGACGGAGTTACCGGCATTGACTTGCGGTGCTTGATTAATGATCGGGTCAATAACGGTTACCGTCAAAGTGTCATTGCCTTCGAGATCACCGACCTTGGCAAAAAACTGCACTTCATATTCGCCTTCGGCGTTAAACACTGCCGATGCACGTGTTCTGTCAGCATTTTCCAGTACTACATCGGCATTAATATCCAGCACCTGCCATTCCAATATCGGTAGATCAGAAGGTGTGGATTGGAGTATGAGAACAGCGGAGACAGGAAACTGCTCGCCAACCATGACCGTTAGATCCTGGCTAACGCGAACAATCATATCCGCTTGTGTCTGGTCTGAAATTTCAGGGTCGTTGCTCACATTTGGATCTGGTGGCGTTGACGACCCACCACTGCAAGCAGCAAGGCCTAACAGTGTTAACAGCGCAATTGAAGTACGAGTCAAGCTTTGAAGCTTCTGATTTGGAACCAACATTACAACCGCCGTTTTATTATTTTTATAGGCAAGCGGCTATTTTCACTGGCCACGATTGCCATGGCAAGCCCACCGTAGTGGTAGCGGTACCAAGCTCACATTTGAACTTCAAATATTGTGTGCTGCGTCTAGTAAATCGCGTCACAGCCCTACAGAGCAATGGTTTCAGAGTGCGAAAAAAGTGAGAACAGATCGACTAAGAGAGCGTAGCAGCGAGTTTCGCGTTAGCCGATACGTCACCTGGTGATGGAAATCTTTGCACTACGCTGCAGAGAAAATCACGATAGTTTTTGTGAACTGATAAGCCTAGTTTTTAACTGACTACTAAATTCGCGGAGTGAATATCCCTGCTCTGTATGATTTACTTTATTTAGTTACTTACCAAGGTGCGGCAAAATCTATCTGAGCGAGGAAGGTAGTAGTTGTCACAATTAAAAGACATTATAGCACTTTTGGTTCTGCCTACAATTTCGTTTCTTGGTACCAAACCAATGATTCTGGAATCGGAGCTATTATCCCTGTTGTCCCCAGGTGCTAGATAGAAACCCGCGGGAACTTCTATCGGCTGAAAGCTAGAGAGTGAAGAACCGACCTTCCGCACTCGTACGGGATGCTCTATACCGAGCAGATTCTCCGTCTGATCATCGGTTGAAGGAGTTGATGACACATTTTAATACGGCAGCTGCACATCATTTATACGTAGAACGTTATTTTCCAATTCAACAATGTCGCCGGGGATTCCAATAACTCGTTTACAAGCTTCACTCCTGACGCCGCTGAATCGAAAATGATAATATCGCCACCTGCAGGGTCAGAGGTTTTGTATAGAGAGATTTGCGTAAATGGCATTCGGATGTCGTAGGCCATCTGATTAACCAGAATTCGATCTCCTTCTACAATAGTTGGCTGCATTGACCCTGTTGGAACGGTATTCCAATCCGCAAAGAGCTGCGGAATACGCTCATTAGCACCATGAAAACAAAGAGCGATCTATTCTCTTTCAGTACCTTCAAAAACCGCTTATTTCATAATATTTTCCGCAGCCACTAGGTTTAGAGAGTATCGCAGTCTGTCGGCTAGTCAAAATTGCGCTAAGCTGAGTAATATCACACTTCTGAAGTTAACTTAGGAGTTGGTAATGACGCGTTGGATCTGCGATCAAAATTGGACTGCGCAAAACTAACAGCACAACGGATGTACTCCCCTAGGCTTCACGGAACAACATTTTTTACCGCGCTTTCACCCCCCAGCCAAACCCGCGCGGGCAAATAGAAACACTAGCCAGATTTCTCTTGCAAGGCCAAACACTGCAGCGCAATAACGCTGATCGCATTCTTTATGACACCTTGATTTAACCATTCCAAGGCCTTTTCGATAGAGACAATATGCACCTTGATGTCCTCACCCTCTTCGGCTAAGCCAAACACGCCACCGGCATTGGATAAATCACACTCGGAGGTAAAGACAAACACCTCTTCAGTGGTGGAACTTGGACTGGCGTAGTATTGCCTCACTAAGCTGACATTATCTAGCCTAATGCCCGCCTCTTCAAAGGTTTCGCGAATCGCCACCTCTTCTGGCTCTTCATCCTTTTCCATCATGCCGGCGATCACTTCCATCAACCAAGGATCCGGCTGGTTGAACCTAGCGCCAATTCGAAATTGCTCAACCAATGCCACCTGTCGTGTTTGGGGGTCATAGGGCAGCACTGCCACTACGTTGCCTCGATCAAATTGCTCACGCTTTTGAATTTCACTCCAACCACCATTAAACAATGTGTGTCTGAATCCAAGCTTGTGAATTCGGTAGAACCCGTTGTGCAAATCCTTATCGGAGACCGTTTCCCATTTTTTGGTTGTGGACATCAGCGCCCCTCTGCGTTGGATTGAATATATTGTTCTACTCTGGCAACGTCTTCGAGACGATCTACGCCAATAGCCTCTGACGCATCGACCTCGGCAACATGAATTTTACCACCGTTGTACAGCACCCGTAATTGCTCCAGCTGTTCAGTTTGTTCTAACAGCGGTGCTTGCAAGTTACCGTATGTTTTTAAATAGTCACATCGATAGGCATACAAGCCCACGTGTAAATAGCTTAGTGGTAATTCCGAATTACAAGCCCTTAAAGCGGGTATTGGCGATCGACTGAAGTACATGGCATAGCCCTGTTGGTTAAACACCACCTTAACCCGATCAGGATTAAGATAATCCTCCCTCGTTAACAAACGCGTGCACAAGGTAGCCATATTAGCCTCAGGCCTTTGTGCCAGATTAGTGGCCAACAAATCAAGGTGCGCTGATGGTGTTGCGGGCTCATCACCTTGCAAACCCACGATGATGGTTTCATCCGACCATTCGCGCTGTATAGCCACTTCGCGTATTCGATCAGTGCCACTGGGATGATTGACGCTGGTCATCTCAACATCAAGCTTATGCTCTAAACACAGCGCTTCGATATCAGCATGATCCGTGGCAATAACAACAGAGGTCGCGCCCGATTGTTGCGCTCGATTGGCCACTCTTATCACCATCGGCACACCATTAATTGGATGCAATACCTTCGCAGGAAATCGGCTTGATGCGTATCGCGCCGGTATTACAACGCGGTAGTTAGGCAATGGTGAACGCATGTTCGTATCCGTTATAATTTTGCTTTCGGGTGGGCATTCAGCTTTTTAAACATATCATGAACAGCAAGCTCAAGATTTTCACTCATGTCTATGTCGATCTCGAGCACATAAATATCAAGGCTATGCAATGATAGTGCTTTGATTTTTACCGCATCCTTGCCAGTAACGACAACGGGGCCCGCCGGCAGAGATTGAAGATCCTCTTCACTGTATTCGTGATGGTCATCGAACGATACTGGCTGTATCGTTAAGTTTGCACTACGCAGTGCCTGAAAAAATCGCTCCGGCGCTCCTATACCGGCAACCGCCGTAACGGCTTTACCATGCAAGGCGTCTAACGGTAGTAATTTGTCTGTCCATAATTGTCGCAGCTTAACCGGTTTTAAAAAGAAGCTACCCACTGGAACGCCCGCATCTGTAGCGATGCGTAATTGAGGAACATCCTGTAGCAGTACAGCAGTATCGGGGTGAGCGTCCGCTGCGGTAATTTGCACCGCGACGATATCAACAGTGGTTAATCGCTTGATTGGTTCTCTTAAAGGGCCCGAAGGCAGTAGCATCGCATTGGCGAAACCGGCGTCGCCATCAACAACTGCAATCTCGCAAGCCCGTTGCATTTTATAATGCTGCAAGCCATCGTCGCTAAATGCAAGATTGACATCGCAATCACTAAGCTTTTGCACCGCCGCGGCGCGATCGGTGCACACCACCACTGGCACACCCGTTTTATGATGATGCAACAACGGCTCATCACCCACCATCGCAGCAGTGGTTGTGTTATCAATTAAAAAAGGAGTTGATTGAACTTGCCCGCCATGGCCACGGATGACAATACCGCAGCGCATGCTCTGCTCAGTTGCACTACCTACCAACGCCTGCGTTAACGGAGTTTTACCCGTACCACCGACACTGATATTGCCAACCACAATAACGGGTATTTCGGATTGTATGACTTTACAAAAGCCTAAGCGATAACACCATTGTCTGCCGCGAGCTAAGGTTCCGAACAACAGTGACACCGGCCAAAGCAGTAGCGCGCGTGCTCCGATGCTTTGCCAATATGCAGGCGCGACGCTCACGAAAATTGCAGCTGACGCAGGCGCTTATAGTGAGATTCGCTACTCATAAGCTCATCGTGCGTGCCGACTTCTTTGATTGAGCCTTGTGCCATCACCACAATACGATCCGCATTTTCGATAGTCGAAAGGCGATGAGCAACCACTAAGGTGGTGCGGGCTTTCATTAACGCATCTAATCCCATTTGCACCTTGCGCTCAGATTCTGAATCCAATGCTGATGTGGCTTCATCAAGAATCAAAATGGGCGCATTTTTTAACAGCGCTCGTGCAATCGCGACTCGTTGGCGCTGCCCGCCTGAGAGCATCACACCGTTTTCACCCACCATAGTGCTGTATTGATCATCCATACGCATAATGAAATCATGTGCATGAGCTGCCTCACACGCGTCGCGCAACGTTTCATCGGTAATCGACTCTTTGCTGCCGTAAGCAATATTGCTAGCGATAGTGTCATTGAACAACATGACATCTTGACTTACGTATGCGATTTTGCTGCGCAGTGATTGGAGTTGGTATTCGTTGATGAGTGTATCGTTGACTAAAATATCACCGGTGTCGATTTCATACAATCGCGGTAATACATTAACCAATGATGTTTTACCACTGCCCGACTCACCAACAAAGGCAACAGTCTCGCCCGCTCTGATCGTTAGGCTCACACCATCAAGTGCTGCGGGCTTGTCAGGATGGTAGTGCATGCCCACATAACGAAACTCAATCGACTCTATTGGGGATGTTAGTTCTTTAGTGCCGTTGTCTTGCTCTGATTCAATATCGAGAGTGGCAAACAAACTTTCACCAGCGGCAATACCATTTTGAAGTTGATTGTTTAGCGAGGTGAGCCTGCGCATCGGTTGGAACAACAATAACATCGCTGTGATAAACGATACAAAGCCACCTACCGATATGCGTTCGTTGATGGAACCACTAGAGGCAAGGTACACAATAATGGCAAGTGCGAAGGCCACCAGTAATTGAACAAACGGTACGTTAAGCGCTTTGACCACTGTTTCACGCATATTATAGGCACGGTTGCGCTCATTAACGACTTCAAACTGAGCGGTTTCGGTTTCCTGTCCACCGAAGATTTTTATCACGCGACTGCCGTCAACGGCTTCTTGTATAACGTGGCTGACATCACCCATCGAGCCTTGAATGTTGCGGCTGATTTCACGAAACTTTTTACCCACCCTGGCAACAATCACACCGATGATCGGACCAATAATCAGGAAGCAAAGTGAAAGCTCCCAACTGTGATAAAACATCAGCGATAGCAAACCGATAGCCGTAAACGTATCTCTGACCATAACGGTTAGCGTTGTACTGGCAGCGTTAGCCACACGTTGACTGTTAAATGTAATACGCGATATCAACTCACCAGAGGAGGCTCTGTCGTAAAACGAGGTGGGCAGCGTCAGATATTTTGCAAACACCTCCCCTCGCAAGGTTTTGATTACACGCCAACCGATCCAGGCCATGTAGTAGGTCGATACAAAACCCGCCACACCACGTATGAGAAAAATCAGGATGATGGCTACCGGCACTAATGCGATTGAACGAGGGTCTTGCTTAACGAAACCACCATCCAACATGGGTTTCATAAGAGCCGCAAATGCGGTCTCAGTAATACCATAACCAACCATTCCTACGATCGCGTAGATAAATTGCAGCCGGTACGGACGGACATATCGCAGTAATCGGCGATAGGTGTCCATCGATTTAGGAGTAGCTTGCGGCTCGCTTTGCATGTCGGCCCGAGGATGTAATGCGGTGAAGTTTACCCGCTGAGTTCTATTTAGGGGAATGCGACGTAGCAATCGACATCCTGAGCATTCCAAGCTGTGCAGCTGCATCCATCGCTACCACCACAGCCTGGTGAGGCGTCTGAGCATCGGCTCGTATGGTGAGTGGCACATCGCGTTGGCCATTGGTTATTTGGTGAAGCGCCGCCTGCAGGGCCTTAACATCATGTTGCACCAACTCTTGATCGTTTACAAAAAACTTACCCGCAGCATTGATCACAACTTCAATGCTTTCAAGGGGTTTGTCGACCGGATCCTGCGTGGCTCGAGGCAGCTGCAAAGATATTTCTGATTCTTTCTGGAATGTTGTTGAGACCATAAAAAAGATCAACAACAAAAAGACCACATCTATCAATGGAGTCAGATTGAGCTCGAGCTCATCTGGGTGTTTACGTTCAAACTTCACGAACTAACCCGGGATTTGACCTGACGTTTTTGTAACACATCAACAAGCTTCAATGATTCCTTTTCCATGTCAACCACTAGCTCGTCCACCTTGCCTCGAAAGAACCGGTAAAACATCAGCGATGGAATCGCCACCATTAGGCCACCAGCCGTAGTGACCAGTGCTTGCGAAATACCGCCAGCTAGTTGAGCTGGATTTCCCACGCCCACCGTAGTGATATTAGTAAATACGGAAATCATTCCCACCACCGTACCCAATAAGCCAATCAATGGTGTGACCGCAGCGATTGTGCCCAGAGCGTTCAAGTTACGATTAAGGTCATGCACAACGTGGTGCCCTACCTCTTCAATTGATTCTTTCATCCCTTCGCGATTTTGGCCACGGGACATCAGCCCTGCGGCCAGTATCCGCCCTAGCGCCGATTCTTGTTGAATCTCGCGTACTTTTTCATCAGTTAGTTGCTTAGTGCTAGCCATGCGCCATACATCTGCCACCAGATTATTTGGCAGAATCTTATCCTTGCGCAGATTAATAAAGCGCTCTGCAATGATGGCCAGGGCCACTATTGAACACGCAATAATCGGCAGCATGATAAGCCCGCCAGCAGTAACAATCTCTAACACAATAAATGCCCTTCTCTTACGTGAGCGTTTAGCGCGCACGCGTATCAGCCGGCCTGAAGGCCGAGAGGTAAAAGTATCAGTGTATTTTATAGTGCATTTGGGCCAACACGCAGGAATTTAGTGCCACATGCTCATCCCCGAGAAAGCTGACCGGGCGCTCTCGGGGCGCTAGGCACCCTGCTGCGCGAGGATGCCGCACCCACCGGGTATGACATGCCCCTGGGGTAAGACAAATACAGTGGTCGAAACTTGACCAACTTAAGCAGCGTTACTGTGCTGATCTCTCTGCACTGCCCTACGGGTATTGATCCACCATACAAGGAGAACGCACTATCAGTTGCGGATGAAATAGCCCATCCTCCCAGCGCTGGGGCATCGCCACTATTTAAAAGTAGAATAGCAGCGCAGGAACTATAATACCTCCAGTCTAAGCTCTTAAGCTACGAGCAGAAAAAACACCGTTAGCGTTTTATTCATCGGGCAGAAATATTGCCCGCTTACGCAAACAGTTTCCAGCATCGCCTAATTACGAAAAATGAATAAAAACATAACAGCACTTAAAACCACCATTATCCAGAATTTTGGTACGCCCTGCGCAGTGATTGATCTAGACATCGTAGAGCGCAATATTGCAAAAGCGCAGTCAATTTGTGATGGTGCAAAGCTGGCAAATCGCCCTCATATCAAAACACATAAATCCCCCATGCTAGCGCAAATGCAAATCGATGCAGGCGCGCGCGGCATCACCTGTCAAAAGTTAGGTGAAGCTGAGGTTATGGCAAATGCAGGCATAACTGATATTTTAATCGCGACCAATTTGTTGGGTGCAGCCCGATCGGGCCGCTTAGCGGCTTTGCAAAAGCGACTTCCGTTAAAAGTCTGCGGCGACAACCCTGTATCACTAGCTGAGTATTCAAAGGTTGCCACAAATGCTAATCGTGCTTTAGATGTGGTGATCGAGTGCGATACCGGCCAGCTGCGCGCGGGTGTGGAAACACCGGATGAGGCTGCAAAGCTTGCCAAGATAATAAAGGCCGACCCCATGCTTAACTTTGCGGGACTCATGTTTTATCCTGCGCTTGATAGCTGGCCGCAAACGCAGGTGTTTTACGATGACATCACAATCAAGCTAACAGAACTTGGATTAACGGCAGAGATAGTATCCACGGGCGGCACCCCAAACTTTGTCAATATCGGTAAGCTCAAGGGAGCCACGGAACATCGCGCGGGTACCTGCATATTCAACGACCGAATGATGATTGCGGCAGGCGTTGCCGCGCTTGACGATTGCGCCTATCACGTCTATTCCAGTGTTGTAAGTCGCGGTGGCTCGGAACGCGGGATACTCGATGCGGGATCAAAAACCCTCACCTCAGATACGGGAGGGCTAGACGGGTTTGGCTATATTGTTGAGCACCCTACTGCGCGCATTCACAAATTTGCAGAAGAACACGGTTTTCTTGATTTGTCCGGGTGCAATGACAAACCAAACGTGGGCGATATCGTTCGTGTCATTCCGAACCACGTTTGTGTGTCGGTCAATATGTTCGACCAGTTAGTAGCCATCCGCGATGGCAAAATTTCCCAAATCATCCCTGTTGCCGCTCGTGGGAAATTGGTTTAAGAAATGGACAGTTAGAACGAGTCATGCCCAGGAAAGGCAAATCGTACGCGGGGACTAGGTGCCTCAGAGGGCATGGCGATTAACGCCAAGGTTTATCAACTTCACCCCAATAAGTTCCAACGTCTCCAAGCACACCATCTCGTCCAACATTAAAACTAACGGCACCATCCTCCCCTGTCATCCACAAACGACTACCAATTTCCTCATAACGCTTTACAACATCAGCATGCGGATGCCCATGACGGTTATCGCGACCCGCTGGTATCACGATATGTTGAGGTTTCACGATCTGCAAAAATTCTGCAGATGAGGATGTAGCGCTACCATGATGCGGCGCTGTCATAACAGTAATAGGCAATTCAAAACCACGCTCTATCAGTGTGGCCTCAGCGCTACTCTCGATATCCCCCGTCAGTAAAAAGCGTGTTTCGCCGTAGTGAATTAACAGTACACAAGATCTATCATTGCGCGAACCGACTTCATACTCAGAGGGATGGACGAAAGCAAACCAAACACCATCCCATTGCCAAGCCTCCCCTGCTTTGCAGACACTACCGACATCACTATCACTAGCAAACACCTGTAGCTGTGCTTGTGATTCGATCAAATAATCAAGGCCAGCGGCGTGGTCCTCATCAGCATGTGAAATAACAGCTGTATCAATTCTACCGCGCCGCCGTGTCGCAAGAAACGGATCAACCACTCGCTCCATCATGGTTGAATCACCAAAGCGCCCACCGGTATCAAACAGCAGCGTGTGATTTTTAGTGAATACGGCCACCGACAATCCCTGGCCTACGTCCAGCACATGCACTTCCAGTTGCCTAACCGCTGGCAACTGGTGCAGATACAACGCGATTGGCAGCAGCAATACCCACGACCATCGCCGTAAACGCAAACCAAGTGGTGCCACCATCACCGCCACGGCCAGTAAAGCCACCAACAGAACGGATTGCGACGATACAGGCAACGCAACATGGCTACCGGGCACATTGGCGACACCCTGCAAACCAATCATTAACCACTTCAATAATAATTCAGCAAACTGTAAGGTGAAAGCCGACAAGGTCGGCGATACAAACACCAACAGTGCTGTGATGATGCAAAGAGGCACAATTAGCAAACCGACAAATGGCACCGCAACCAAATTCGCCAATGGAGAGACTAACGAACCACTACCAAAAAACCATGCCGATAGTGGCAACATCAATAAGCTTAGTTGCCATTGCAGGCGCATCGCACCAAACCACTTACTGCCAGAGTGCTGACGACCTTGACCAAGATAAATCAGCAATGCCACGGCGGCAAATGACATGGTGAAACCAACCGACAATACAGCGGTGGGATCAAACGCGGTGATCAGAACCGCCGCGGTGCAAAGAGCAAAGCTGGCAATCGACGCGCGCCGAGTCAATAGCCCTATCCCAACAATAAACAACATGATCAATGCACGTTGGGTTGGCAAACTAAAACCCGCTAATGCAGCATATACAGTTGCACAAATAAATCCAAAGATAATGGCAAACGCTGGCTTTGAGCAACGAGTTTGTAATGGTGAACAAAGCGCCCACAAGCAAGCAGCTAACACGTATGCGAATGTGGCAATTAACCCAATGTGCAAACCAGAAATAGCCAACAAGTGCACCGTACCTGTGTCACGCAGTATTTGCCATTGAACATCACTTATACCTGCGCTAATACCTAGAGACAGCCCCAGCACCAAAGGCACGGTTGGCCCAGAGGAAGCCGCCTTTATTTGTTCGGCGATACTTTGCCTAATGCGATTAATTGAAAAACCACGCGCTGTGTTTAAGCGTTTGGCCGATGCTGGTGAACGTACGTAACCCGTTGCATCAACCTGTGTAATAAAGCTATATCGCTGCACATCAAAACTACCCGGATTACCCAATCCTGCTGGCCGTTTTAATCGAACAGTGAATTGCCAGCGTTCCCCAGCCTGTGGAATTTGAGTGGGTCGATGCCAATTAAGCCGAATGCGCCTTGGCTGTGCATCAGATGTTGATGTGATATCACTCAAAAAGAGTCGCAAACCCGTATCGGATTGCGTAGGTAAACCGTCAACTAGGCCTGAAAGGGTGACATCAGTTGATCTCAAATCTGCAGGCCATTGGTGGCGGTGTAGCTGCTGTACGCAAAAGAGCGCAATCACACTGCCTATAGCTGCAGTGGCCACCATCAAACGTAAGCGCGGCAGCCAACAACCGACTATAAACAACGTGACAACCAGCGCCAGAAAGCCATACGGCACACTCGAAATTGAATAAACTGCGAATTGGCCCGTTAGTAAACCTAAACTAACGCGCAACACGTGGTGACCGTAGCTAAGGTTGTTGGCAAGTTCGACGTTATTATAAATGTGTGTTGAATCACAAGAACCCGGACACCGTAATGCCGCGCGAATGGCTTAGAGGCCGTCTTCCAAATAACGAGAAAGTTAAAGCACAGCTGGGCATGCAGGATGCTGATCAGGGGTGGCTTAAAAATCGGCTTTCTGACCCAGCCCTGTGGCACCTTAATCGGCGCGCTGCGGCCGGCGGTGTAGCGGTGGGTTTGTTTATCAGCTGGATACCAGTACCACTGCAAATGGTAGTGGCCGCTTTTATTGCTGCGGTGTTGCGCGTCCATGTGCCTCTCTCCGTGGTCATGGTGTGGTTCACCAATCCTTTGACCATTGTTCCATTACTGTACGCGGCACGTTATGCCGGGTCAACTATTCTGCAAAAGCCTCCCGGCACCAACACAATTGAATTGAGTTTGCCCGGATTTTTCTCGAGCTTGACACAGGCCGGCCCTGTACTGCTCACTGGCGCCCTATTCTGCGCACTCATGACAGCACTACTGGGCTATTTAATTACGTCGATGGTTTGGCGTTGGGTTGCCATGCGTCGCTGGCGACGTCGTATAAGCAGGACCAAAACCGTTTAATCAACTCTCTCAATTTTTCCACCGGTAAGCTTCAATACCCGCTGCATCCTGCCGGCCAGTTTTCGATCATGAGTAACGACTAAAAAGCTCGTACCCAGCTCATTGTTGAGCTCAAGCATTAGCTCATAAACACCCGCAGCCGTAGTCTCATCAAGGTTGCCAGTGGGCTCGTCCGCTAGCACTAAATGGGGCTTCGTCACTAGTGCTCTGGCAACGGCGGTGCGCTGCCGCTCACCACCCGACAATTCAGATGGCTTATGACGGTGTCGCTGCGATAAACCAACTCGATCTAGCAAAGCACCCGCTTGCGCTTTTGCGTTTGATGGTGAGTCGCCTCGAATTAATAATGGCATGCAAACGTTTTCAAGGGCAGTGAATTCTGGCAGCAGATGATGAAACTGATAAATAAATCCAACACTCTTGTTGCGTAATCGACCTCGGGCTGCTTGATTTAGATTCTTTAAGTCTTGTCCGTTGATATTGATGGTGCCGGAAGTGGCTGTATCTAGCCCGCCCAACAAATGCAGCAAGGTCGATTTACCACTACCAGAAGAACCAATAATGGCAACGCGCTCGCCCGCCTCTATTTGCAGTGACAAACCATTTAGCACCTCAACACTCAAGTCGCCCTGCTTGTAAGTACGACTGATATTGTCAGCCACTAACACTGGTCGGCCTGCATTGGAAGCGTTTGTACCACTCATTGTGCCGTTACTCATAGGACAGTGCTGATGCCGGGTCGGTTTGTGATGCTCGCCAAGCCGGATAAAGCGTTGCCAATACAGACAGGCCGAAGGACATGATCACAATTTTGATCACACTAGGCCAGCGAATATCTGATGGCATTTTGTCGATGTAGTACACCTCAGGATTAAGCACTGGGCCAGTAAAACGTTCAATAAAAGGCACCACCACATCGATGTTACTCGCCAGTGCCACACCGCCGAAAAAACCCACAATCGTGCCGATCAACCCTATCAAGGTGCCTTGCACTAAAAATGTCAGCATGACCGCCTTTGGCGATGCACCTTGAGTGCGTAGGATGGCAATATCAGCTTGCTTATCCTGCACCATCATCACAAGAGTCGACACAATATTAAATGCAGCCACCGCCACAATCAGGCTCAAAATGATAAACATCATGGTCTTTTCCATTTTGACCGCTAGAAAGTAGTTGGCGTTTTGTTGGGTCCAATCACTGACGTAATAATTCATTCCAACTGATTGGCGAAGGTCACTAGTCACCAATGGCGCACGGTTGCTATCGGCAAGTTTTAGCCGCACACCGGTTACGCCTTCTTGCCTCAACAGCTTGGCACTATCTTGTGCGTGCATCACTGCAAGGTTTCGATCAAATTGATACATGCCAAAGCGAAAAATACCTGTAACGGTAAAACGTTTTAACCGAGGTACAAAGCCCATAGGCGTTACGCTGGCCTCTGGTGTAATAACCGTGACCTTGTCACCGACAACAGCGCCAAGGTAGCCGGCCAGGTCAGAGCCGAGCAACATGCCGAATTCACCTGGCACCAATGCAGCGTTAAGTGATTCCGCCCGCTCTAGTTTTTCATCGAGTTCAGAGACCTTATTTTCTTCGTCTGGAATAATGCCGCGAATTAACGAGCCTGTTGAGCGGCCATTGTGGACCAGCATCACTTGCCCTTCAACATAGGGTGCAGCCCCTAGTACTTCAGGGTGCTGGGACACTTCGTTGGCCACCGACTCCCAATCGTCCATCGATTCACCCAGCCCCATAACCGTGGCATGAGAGGACGCGCCCACAATACGCTCCGCCATTTCCTTTTCAAACCCGTTCATCACCGATGTCACGGTGATGAGCGCGGTCACGCCCAACGCGATACCCACAATGGATATCAAGGAAATAAACGAAATAAAGTGGTTTCGCCTTTTTGCTCGGGTATACCTGAGCCCGATAAATAATGGATACGGTTGAAACATGTTTTAGCGTTATTGTTTAGCCATGTTGTTTAAGGGTGATAAGTGCTGACATTTAGACCGCGAGCATTGGAATGGTTCGCAGCATTTGCCGCCAATCAACCGTTCACTTATCAGTATAGGAAATATGGGACAATTAGCGCAGGAATCCTAACCCTGGACCGAAAGCTTACCCAATCTGATGACAGGCGATAAACAACTTGTAACGCTATTGCCTGCCCCAGATCTGCCAAAACAGCCATCTGGAGCGCAACAGGCATGGGGGCAGCTTTATGGCTGCGCCGAGGCTCTGGCTATTGCTGATTACGCCGCAGCACAAGCAGGCTTGGTCGTAGTAGTGGCGGCCAATACCACTGAATTACTGCATCTTGAGGCCGAGCTGCAGTTCTTTTGCCAAGATCGCATCAATCTGCACACCTTTAGTGATTGGGAAACCCTCACCTACGATCGCGTGTCACCTCATCAGGACATCATTTCCCAGCGCATCAAAACGCTATATCACCTGCCCCAACAAAAAACGGGCATTTTGTTGCTCACCACTGCAGCACTAATGCTAAAACTGCCACCGTCTTCGTTTCTTCAAAAACATGCCTTGATGATCAACACTGGCGCACAGCTAGCAATTGATCAATTTCGTTTCAATTTAGCCGAGGCCGGTTATCGCAATGTGGCGCAAGTGGAAAGCCATGGCGAATTCGCCGTGCGCGGATCAATACTCGATCTATTCCCGATGAGCAGTAATGTGCCGTTTAGGGTCGAATTTTTTGACGATGAAATCGAAACGATACGCAGCTTCGACCCCGGCACTCAACGCGGCATCGATAAGGTCGAGCAGATCTCTTTGCTACCCGCGCACGAGTTTCCGCTAAATGAAGAAGGCATCGCACTGTTTCGAAAACAGTTTCGCAATGCTTTTGAAGCTGAGAGTAAAAACTGCCCGATCTATCGCGAGGTATCGGAAGGTCGCGCCCCTGCGGGCATCGAATACTACACACCCTTATTTTTTGAAGACACCGCGGTGCTGTTTGATTACATACCGGCCGACGCTCAGCTGATATTTGCTGACGAAGCAGCGTCGGCGATGCAGCAGTTTTGGGAAAACACAGAAGAGCGATTTGAGCAACGCAGGCATGATGTCGAACGCCCAGTGTTACCGCCAGCAGATTTATTTTTATCCCCTGACGAAGTCGAACAACACTTAGTTCAAAGGCGTTGCATTAGTACACAACGCTATGAAATCGAAAATCCTGGCAAGCACGCTGCTAATTTACCCACCCAAACACCTGGCTTATATCCTTCGGAGGCACGCAGTGAAGAACCACTGGCCGCACTTAAACAATTCGTAGATAGCTTCAACGGCCGAATCTTGTTTGTTGCAGAATCCACTGGCCGACGCGAAACCATGATGGACTTACTGGTGGGTAACCAGTTAAAAGTGAAAACAGTGGACAGTTGGGTAGATTTTTTAACCACTGATCGCAAGCTTTGTTTAACCACTGCCGCGCTCGAAAGAGGATTGCACTTACCACTGCAATCTGTAGCAATTATCACTGAATCACAACTAGGCTCGGGCCGGATAAAACGACGCGAGCGTCGGCGCCCCACTCGTGATTCTGATGCCATCATTGCTAACCTGGCCGACTTAGATATGGGTGACCCAGTAGTACACATCGATAACGGTGTGGGTCGGTATCAAGGGTTAACCAGGCTCACTATTGGTGAACACGAAAACGAGTTTCTAACCATCCATTACTATGGAGACGACAAACTCTACGTACCAGTATCTGCGCTTCACCTTATCAGTCGCTATACCGGCTCCAGTGCCGATACCGCTCCACTCCATAAGCTCGGCAGCGAAGTTTGGCAAAAAGCCAAGCGCCGGGCCGCTGAAAAAGCCTACGACGTGGCGGCAGAGCTATTGGAGATTCACGCCAGGCGTGCTGCTCGCAAAGGTTTTGCGTTTCCAGGTCAGTCCAACAACTACGAAGCCTTTAGTAATGCCTTTACATTTGAAGAAACACCCGATCAATACACCGCCATAGAAGCCGTGGTTAAGGATCTACGTTCGCAACAGCCCACTGATCGAGTGGTTTGCGGCGATGTCGGGTTTGGTAAAACCGAAGTGGCCATGCGGGCAGCATTTGTGGCCGTCGATGCAGGCAAGCAAGTGGCGGTGTTGGTACCCACCACTTTATTAGCCCGTCAGCACCATCAAAATTTTAGTGATCGATTCGCCGATTGGCCTGTACAGATTGAGTCAATATCGCGTTTTGGTACTGCGAAAGAGCAAAAGGCAACATTGGAGAAGCTTGCAAGCGGTGGTATTGACATAATTATTGGCACGCACAAGCTATTGCAAAAAGGTATACGTTATAAAAATCTTGGCCTGGTAATTATTGATGAAGAACATCGCTTTGGAGTGCGCCATAAAGAGCACATGAAAGCACTACGCTCGGAAATAGATATTGTCACGCTAACCGCAACACCGATACCGCGCACGCTCAATATGGGTTTGGCGGGTATGCGTGACTTATCCATTATCGCTACACCGCCTCAGCACAGGCATGCCATCAAAACGTTTGTTGGCGAATGGTCCGATTCTCAAGTTCGCGAAGCCTGTGAACGAGAGTTGGCTCGCGGCGGTCAGATCTATTTTCTACATAATGAAGTCAATACCATCGAGCGTATGACGCGAACTTTAGAGGAGATCGTACCCAATGCCCGTGTGAAATTTGCCCACGGACAAATGCGAGAGTCAGATCTTGAGTCTGTCATGGTTGATTTTTATCACCAGCGTTTCAATATACTAGTTAGCACCACCATTATCGAAAGTGGAATCGATGTACCCACCGCCAACACCATAATCATTAATCGCGCAGACAAACTCGGCCTGGCACAGTTGCATCAATTACGTGGCCGTGTGGGCCGAAGCCATCATCGTGCGTATGCCTACTTGATTACACCACCTAAAGGTGCAATGACAGCCGATGCAGAAAAACGATTAGCAGCAATTGAATCCTTGGAAGATCTTGGTGTCGGTTTCACACTGGCAACCCATGATCTTGAGATCCGTGGTGCTGGCGAACTGCTCGGTGAAGGGCAATCAGGTCAGATACAAGAAATCGGTTTTACCTTGTATTCCGAACTGCTCGAACGCGCGGTTCAGGCACTGAAGGCAGGCAAGCTTCCCGACTACGACAAACCATTGGCATATGGCACGGAGGTTGATCTAGGTGTACCGGCTCTACTACCGCAAGATTACGTTCCTGATGTTCATCAGCGGCTAATGCTGTACAAACGTATCGCTAGCGCTAAAAACGCCGACGAGTTGATTGATCTTAAAGCTGAGCTAATTGATCGCTTTGGCCTGCTACCGCCGCAAGCGCATAACCTGTTTGATGTGACTGCAACCAAACATCGCTGCACTGAACTAGGCATTGAGCGCTTACAGCTTAACCCTGGCGGTGGTCGGATCATATTTGATCCAAAACCTAAAGTTGATCCATTAACGATCATTACGTTAATACAGCAAAAACCGGACATCTACCGCTTCGATGGTAAACAGACTCTGCGATTTGTGCGAGAATTCAGCTCAGTTGAGCAGAGTCGAGAGTTTCTGGACAAACTGCTGAGCGTGTTGGCTACTCCCAACACCTAAATTCATATCGCTGAAAACATTCGAGGCACCCAGCCCATGCAATTAACAACTGCTGTACTAACACTACGACAACTCATGCTCGCCGTGCTGCTGCTTGGCCTTGGCGGTATGGCGCATGCCAAAGACTATCTCATCGAAATGATTGTCTTTGAACATGTTAATAAAGACAACGCGATACCTGGCAGTTTGTACTACCCCAAGCTCTCCTCTTCCATGAGTTTAACCAGTGAACGCGCTCAAAACGCAGGCTTTGAATTGATCACGGATGGGCTATCGATGGCCGAAAGTGCTGATAAAATAAAGTCGCAATCCCGCTATCGCATGCTTAAACATTTTGCATGGCGCCAACCCGGGCTTGAGCGTAAAGAAGCAAAAGCAGTACGCATAAATATTGGGCGAGCCACAACGATGTATTTGCCACAAGATCTAAAACCTTACAAAACTTTTATACCCGCTAGCAGCCAGCCTCAAGCTGACCGCACGCGCGAAATTAGAACAACGGCGATCAACGGTACGATAAAAGTATCACTCGGCCGATTTCTGCATATGGACGTCCATATGGTTTTCACTGATCCCGAAACAGGCACTAGCTACGGCATGTCGCAAAGCCGCAAAATGCGTAGCCGCGAGCTCCATTATATTGATAACCAACGCTTTGGCATCCTTACGCGCATACTGCCAATTGAAGGTAATGCTGGTTCTTAAAGCGAGCCACTTCAGCTCCCTGCTACTACTCTGCTGGCTGGCCCACAAAAAATAAGCGCGTGTTCAGTATTGGTTCAGTGCTCAAGCCCTAGCATCATCCTACGCAATCAAAAAAGCGGGATGAACCCCATGAAAATACTCACCAACACACTAATAGCGCTCAGTATTTCCACCACGGCTCTAGCTGATCGCTCACAGCCACGGCCAAACCAATTTACCGAATACGCCCGAGTCGTTAACGCATTACCCATCTACAAACAGCTTAGCTATCAACAGCCCAAGCGAGAATGCTGGATTGAAGAGCAACAGCCTGTTATTCGTTATCAAGGTCAGGATAATCCGCGCCGCACTAATTCACACAGCAGTGGTGATGTACTGATCGGTGGCGTCATCGGCGGCGTAATTGGCAATCAGCTATCTCGCAAAAGCAGTCATGGCGCTCGAACTGGTGCAACCGTAGCAGGCGCTATAATTGGATCAGCCTTAGCGGGTGAATCTAACCACCGAGGCAAACGCAACAAACGACACCGCAGACACTCAGAATCGCACAATAATCGGTACCAACGTCAGCCAAGTTATGAAACACGTCCCGTTAAACGGTGTGAATATACGACAGAGACACACTACGAGGAACGACTTCAAGGTTACGATGTTACCTACCGCTACCGAGGTGAGAACTTTAAAACTCGGATGAAGCGAGACCCTGGTGAGCGAATCAGAGTACAGGTATCCGTTACGCCGCTGCCATAGTCATAGGCGCGAGAAGCAAGGCGAGCAAGCACATGCATACACCAAATAATTCGCAACACCAGACAGCCGTTAGGCCGCAAAGCTTAACAACTGTGCTGGCTGCACTGTGTTTGTTGCTTGTCTTATCGTTTAGCTCAACGCCGAGCTATGCCGATGCTAGCAACCGCAAACAAGCGATCGGCCAAGCGTTAGCGCAGAGTGGTAGCGACGCCAAAGTGCTAAGTGTCAAACAAATCAAGAATGGCAATGGCGGCGTGACTTTTGCGGTTAAGCTCATAAGCAATGGTCGAGTGAAGGTCATTCACATCCCCAAAACCGGGAGCGAGTAGTTCTATGCGTGCGCTAATCATTGAAGACGAACAAACACTGCGAGAACAGTTGATTGAGGCCTTGCGTGAACAAGGGTTTGCCATAGACGAAAGTGGCGATGGTACTGAAGGTTTATATCTAGCCACGACCATGCCCATTGATATCGCTATTATTGATCTAGGCTTACCTGGCATTGACGGCTTATCAATAATTAAAAAGCTGCGAGCTGAATCGTGCAGCTACCCTGTATTAATACTCACCGCACGTGATAGTTGGCAGGACAAAGTTGACGGGCTCGAAGCTGGTGCTGATGATTACCTAGCTAAACCATTTCATATAGAAGAAATGCTGGCACGCATCAGAGCCCTACTTCGCCGCTCAGGTGGTTTCTCAGAATCATTACTGCAATTTGAAGGTTTGTCTATCGACACGCGTACACAGCAAGTGATAGTTGGTGACGACGCTGTACCGTTAACAGCCTATGAATATCGGGTATTGGCCTACCTTGCGCTCAATGCTGGTTCGGTTATCAGTAAAGCGGTGTTGTTGGATCATTTATACGATGAAGATACAGATCGCGACCCAAACGTACTCGAAGTATTTATCCGCAGGCTAAGACAGAAGCTTGATCCTGATAAAAAGCTCGACCCTATTGAAACCTTGCGTGGTCGCGGTTATCGCCTTGCCCTTGAGCGCAGTGGCGAGTGAAGTCGATCTCCGCTCGGTTGTTGGTCAGCACAGCGGTTGTATTAACCATTTTCTTTGTGCTGATTGCCATATCAGTCAGCTACTCGGTCCACAAACGCGCAGAAGCTGCTTTAGTTGATCGGCTTCAAGGCTTAATCTATGGCGTGCTAGCTGCAACTGATGTGAGCGCTAACAATCAGTTATTAGTGAGCTCTGACGAGCTACCCGATCCGCGACTAACTCAATCCACATCAGGCTTGTTTGTGGAAATGGTTAACCAGCAAGGTGAGCTCTTGTGGCAATCGCAATCCTCCACCTCTTTTATACCAACGGTTGCCAATACGCCCGTGGGTGAATGGGTATTTGAGCAAATCGAAAATGATTCAGGAAAGCGCGTACATCGCCTTCAACTCGCCACCGTTTGGGAGTACAACCAAGGTCAAGAGCTGCCGTTCACCATACAAGCCGTATCACCCGCTGAGAGTATTAATGTGCAGCTGCGTCAATTTGATCGCAGCCTATGGATTAGTTTGCTTATTTCCGGTATTGGCCTGTTACTCATGCAACTGTGGATACTGAGCAAAAGCCTGCAACCGCTTAACAGCATCGGTGATGAGCTTCAACAAATCGAGCAAGGTGAGCGAGATCAGCTGAGTAATACAGTACCAACAGAATTGGCACCACTGGCCAGCAGCATAAATACCTTGCTCACCAGTGAACGCAATCGACACAAACAATATCGACACTTGTTGGATGATCTGGCACATAGCCTTAAAACACCATTATCTGTTTTAAAGAATTTAGGCAAACCCTCAGGTTCTGCAGATAACAGCGTTATTACCACCGTGAATGAACAGACTACCCAAATACAAAGTACCTTACAGCGCTATTTACAACGCGCTACTCACAGCACACCACAAAAACTGGCAGCCGCGATTAGCCCGCTACCGGTAATTGAACGTTTGGCATCGTCATTACAAAAAATCTATTCAAACAACGTCAGCATCGCTATCAGCATTGAAACGGCCAATGAAGCCTCTGAAAAGGATAAAAACAAGCATCCACTCAAGGTGCGTATTGCCGATGCGGATCTATATGAAATTTTTGGCAATATTCTTGATAACGCCTGCAAATACGGCGCAACAGCGGTCTCTGTGCAACTGCAGGCTAGTAACAAAGCCGTTGTTATCGATGATAATGGCCCTGGCTTTCCACAACAACTAATAAGCCAGCTAACAGAGCGTGGTGTAAGAGCAGATACCCAGCTTGAGGGGATGGGGCTTGGCCTGGCAGCCAGTGCAGAACTGATGCAGAGTTACGGCGGTAGCTTAAAACTAGGCGCGCCGGATGATTCATCCGGCGCGCGGGTCATACTTAAATTTGCCTAGCGACGCGCTACGATGTAGCCCAACCAGCAAGCGTAGTCTTCAGCTTCATCTGTGGCGATGTATTCGTCCAGCGCTTCATCAGTTTTATCATCGAACTTTTGGCGATAAACCGTGGCATCGCTGTAGCCTGCTTCAAGCAGTATTTCGCGCAGCTCACGAGCACCCCAAACGCGCCAGACATAGGTAAACGCCTTTTTCATTTTAGATTTATCAGGGAAGTGGAAATGGATATGGCATTTCAACTCATTGGTTATTGCGTTAAATTCCGCTTGCTCCCAAATGTATTTAAAACCATCCATCTTGCGTTTTTCTTTTTGTGTCTGGTAGCATTCCGATCCGCCAAACATATCGAGAAACAATGCACCGTCGTCTTCTAAGGATTCCCTAACCTGCTTGAAGTATCGCAGCATGGTGGCGCGCTCTTGGAAAAACCAGTAGCTAAAGTTGTAAGCCTGAACTACATCAACTTTTTGAGTCTTCACATCCAGCACATCAGCCTCGATAAGTTCTAGTCGCATTTTTTGCTCATCATTTAGCTGCGAGACGTTGTGCTTCCTGCCCCAATCCAATACTTCTTGATCAAAATCAACACCAATAGCGGTGTTGTCAGCGCAGCGCTGGATCCATTCAACCGAAGATATCGCAGTGCCACAAAAATCTTCGCGCATCACCTTGGCCTTTCGCCCCGTCATCGCTTCGAAGGTCTCGTCGATAAAATCCAGCTCAAATTCTGAATTTTGAACTGACTCTTGATAGAGCATATGACGATCAGCCTGCTGGGCCATTGTTGGCGGTGCAGCTGGAATATTAATATTAGCTTTTTTTGCTGGTGAAGTTTGAACAGACATATTGATTATTCGCGTTAGATGTAGAGCGTGTTGTTTACTATTGCTTAATACCAGTGCCGCGATTAAGCAGCCTGATGGCAATAAAACCAAGCAGAAATATAAAAAATACAATGACGGTAAAGCTTTGCCATATGGGCATGTCGCTGGCGCCTAGTATGCCGTATCGAAAGCCATTAATCATGTATAACACCGGATTGAGCCTCGAGATAGCTTCCCACACCGGTGGCAATAAGCTGACTGAATAAAATATTCCGCCCAAATAGGTCAATGGCGCTAATATAAAATTAGGCACGATTGAAATATCGTCAAACTTCTCAGCAAATATTCCGTTGATAAGGCCCGCCAAAGAGAATGTTATAGACGTTAGTACCATCACCAGCACAGTAGTAATTGGATGCACCGGATTAATTTGAGTAAACAATAGCGAAACTATAGCAACCAGTAAGCCAACCGCCAAGCCACGCGCTACTCCACCAATAATAAAGCCGGCCACTATGGTGATATTACTCACTGGAGACACTAGCAATTCTTCAACGTATTTTTGCATCTTTGCACCGAAGAACGATGACGAGACATTGCCATACGAATTGGTAATCACTCCCATCATAATGATGCCAGGCACGATGAAATCCATATAAGGGATGCCATCCATCTCGCGAATCCGCGTACCGATTAGCCCGCCAAAAATTAACAAATACAGCAATGCGTTAATAACGGGTGGTACCAGAGTTTGAATCCAGATGCGCATAAAGCGCCTGATCTCTTTTCGCACCAGCGTCTGGAACGCGACCCGCTCTTTCAACAAATGCCTCATGAGGCATCGCCTAGTTCGTCGCTCGATTCGCGATCAACCAGTTGCAAAAAAAGCTGCTCAAGGCGATTAGATTTATTACGCATACTAGACACTTGCACGCCCGCCTCAGTCAAAGCACTGAGCAATACATTAAGGGTATGGCCCTTAGGAATATCTACCTCAAGCGTACCGTCGTCTCTATAGCGCAATGCAAACGGGCCTAATTGCGAAGAAGAAGAAGTGGGTCGCTCGATGATATCGAGCACATAGGTTTCCATAGTGGCTCGGCTAAGCAGTTCGGCAACTTGCCCATTTTCGACTATTTCTCCGCCATCGATAATAGCCACATTGCGGCAAAGTGCTTCAGCCTCTTCCAGATAATGGGTGGTCAGAATAATAGTAGTACCGTCCTGCTCATTGATCTCCGTCAGGTATTCCCACATGGAGCGGCGGATTTCAATATCCACTCCTGCTGTTGGTTCATCAAGAATCAACAGCTTGGGTTTGTGAATCAACGCTCTTGCGATCATCAAACGCCGCTTCATGCCCCCTGAGAGCTGGCGACCGGGTGTGTCTTTCTTATCCCACAAATCCAGCCGTTTTAGAATGTACTCCGCGCGTTTGTTGGCCTCAGTCCAGTCAATACCGTTGTAACCAGCTACATTTGTGACCACATTAAGGACCGTTTCGAACACATTAAAATTGAATTCTTGCGGAACCAAACCGATCAACGATTTGACAGCTTCGCGTTCAGTGTCGAGCTTATGATCAAAAACCTCTACCTCACCACTGCTAGGGTTAAGCAAGGAGCAGATTATACCAATGGCTGTAGATTTACCCGCTCCATTGGGGCCAAGCAAGGCGAAGAAATCGCCGGACGCCACATCAAGATCAATGCCACGTAGGGCATGAACAGAGTTGTCGTAAGTTTTGGTCAGTTGTCGGATCGACAGCGCATTCATCTATTGCAGCCTGTTGGACGCCAGTGTGATAACAATTGGCTCACAACGCAGGAGGGTAAAGTATTGGGACTGGCTTATTGTAGCACTGCAATTGTGCGCAGTGATAGAGAGCCCTTGTTTACTGAAGGGGTTAGCCGTTGTTAGATCGCGGTGTCGCCCTGCTGCCTGTCAGTGGCTTAGTTCAGGGCAATGGCGCTGGTGAATTGCTCAGTTGCTACATAGCTACGGTAATGGCTCATGACACTCTTTACGTAGTGGCGAGTCTCTTCAAACGGTGGAATACCGTTGTGGCGCACTACATTGCCAGGGCCGGCGTTATAAGCCGCTAGTGCTAGCTCGTTGGTACCAAATCGTTTTTTAAGTGATGCAAGGTAACGTACACCCGCCCTCAGATTTTGACGAGCATCGGTAGGATCATCGACTTTGAGCCAAGCGGCGGTCTCAGGCATTAGTTGCATCAACCCCATAGCGCCAACAGATGATCGCGCGCTGTTGTCAAAGCAGGATTCACGAGTCATCACGGCACGTACCAAATTTGCATCGATAGAATATCTGGTAGCAAGCTTTCCTACCGATTTACTATAGCGTTTAGCGCGTTTATTTACCGCACGTGGAGACAGTCCCATACAACGAACATTAGGTATTGGCTGGTTACGAATGTCGAGATCAACATAGGTAATCAGTGGCCTAAAGCGTTCTGTTTTTGAGCGAGCTATGATTTCAATTTGTGGGTAGCCCACACCGTTAAATTTTCGCGATGGCGAGTCGATCAGATCTGTTGCCACAAGCTGTAATTGATCGATCCGACCAGAAAACGCGTTAGTGGTGTTGGTGATGATCTGTAGTTCAGCATTGCTTGCGCTATGTAGGGCAACCACGTTCAAGTGTCGGGTGAACTCATTTGATCGCAACTCCGGTGCGGGAACAGGCCACGTCGTGGCGAAATCAGGAATCGGCTGGATCGCAAGCTGCGCTCGATCAATAGGTGTATACACCGAGGGGATTGCATGGTGTTGAGTTTGAAGCTTAGCCGCCGTATCGATCGGAGTTTCCGGAGTGAGCGTAAAACTCATCAACAAACCCGGCACAATCAGGAAACCTACAGCCACTGCTAGCAAGCGTACAATTGCACTGATCGGTAGAATCAGTAAACCAGCCGGTAAGCTAGCCAGCGGACTACAGTTAGTCATACGCGCAGTGCCAGTTGTTATTATATTGCTCATGTGTTGTGGCCACCCCAGCACCAAGGCGCTGATTATGCTGTTTTTATAATTATTATTGCTGGTGCCCGTCAATGCGAGCCGGAACGATTACAGCGAGCATCAATCCGTGGTGCAGTTTTCACACAGCGGAGAACACCCGCATGTGAATCGCACTACAATCGCCGCAAGATGCATAGCTGGAAATGAGAAAACCAGCCCATTACAAACGATGGTCCAACAATAACTACCAACTATACCTGTGGACGATCCTTTTGCCACAACATATCGGAGCCGTCCAGCACTGCGCAATTAATGCACGAGGCCAACAGCATCAGGAAGTTGGTTTTTGAGTTGCTTACATCAACGTATCGGGTTTGTTCACAATGTCTTTAACTACTGCACCGAAGCAAGTTCACGATTCAGATGGGTTTAGTAGAACGCTGTTTCAAATCAGTTACTTGCGATGGGGTATTAAAGTATTGTAATTGTCATTCCCGCAAACTATTGACTAAACAGGCGCGCGATTCTTCTTCCACAACACCTCTGACCCACCTTGCTCACGAGCCAACACGCGGGCTGCTACAAATAAAAAATCAGATAAGCGGTTCAGATACTTCATGCTGAACGGCGGGACCTCTTCACTACGCTTAAGGGATACGACCAATCGTTCTGCGCGCCTACATACGGTACGAGCAAGATGGCACGTTGCGGCGGTTTGGCTACCACCTGGCAAGATAAAATCTTTTAGAGGAGGCAATGGCTCATTCAGCTCATCAAGCTTAGCCTCAAGCCAGTCAATATGCTCTTGCTGAATAGCTTGGTGTCCGGGAATGCACAGCTCGCCCCCCAGATCAAACAAGTGATGCTGCACCTCATCGAGTATGTTTCGAATGTTATCCGGGCACGGTAGTGAAAGAATCATACCGATCACCGAATTAAGCTCGTCGGTAGTGCCATAAGCTTCAACGCGTACTCCGTCTTTATCAGTGCGGCTGCCATCGCCCAAGCCTGTGGTGCCGTCGTCACCGGTACGCGTGTATATCTTTGAAAGTCTATGGCCCATAATTTTTACGCTGTTAGAGATTGGTTGGTAGTCACTGCCGGTAGTGATTATACGTTGCATTACTAGCTGTTAGATCATTTGATCGTTACCACAGTACGCCCACTAACCTCGCCCGCCATGTACGCATCAAAGGCATCGGGTAACTGCTGTAAGCTTACCGAGCCTGGCGCGATCAGATCAAGCTGGGTGGGATTAAGGTCAGTAGCTAATCGCTGCCAGCAATGCTCCAACATACTATCGGGTAGCTCCATACAGTTGATACCCAACAAGCTCACGCCTCGCAATATCTGCGGCATTACGGTGGTGTTAAGCGCGGTGCTGCTGGTCAGCCCAATACAAGCAATGTTACCCCAAGGTTTGGTGGTACTGTTTAGCCAGCTAAGCGTATCGCCGCCTACCGTATCAACCGCACCTCCCCATAAGCCTTTTTCTAACGGCCTTGGTGGTTTATCACCGGCCGAATAACGATCAATAATATTGCTTGCACCTAATCGCCTAAGGTATTCATAGGTTGTCTTTTTGCCACTACTGGCAACCACATCATAACCAATTTGGCTCAGCATATTGACAGCAAAGCTTCCTACTCCTCCGCTAGCGCCGGTAACCACTATCGGGCCATTGGTTTTGGTTTGGCCGTTATCTTCCATACGCTGCACTGCTATAGCAGCAGTGATACCCGCAGTACCAAACGCCATGGTGTCACGCATGCTTAGGCCTTCAGGAACCTTGCGCAACGTACTGGCAGGTAATCGAGCAACCTGCGCATAACCACCATCGTAAAATTCAGATAAACCAGCAGCACAAGAGAATACCTCGTCGCCTTGATTAAACAACGGGCTACTACTCTGGCTAACAATACCGGCCATATCAATACCGCCATTCAGCGTCGGGGCACGCAGTATTTTGCCTCGCCCGGTGGCTGCCAATGCATCCTTGTAATTGATGCTGGAGTAAGCCACCTCAATTACCACATCACCTTCAGTTAAGTCCTCAAGCTGCAATTGAGTCAGCTTTGCTGAAAACTCACCCGCGTGTGCATGGATACGGTAAGCGCTAAATTTGGTGTCAATCATTCTCTATCGGGTCCGTTTGCAAGGCACAAGCAGTATAATCTGCTCTGGCCCAGCAGAGAACGCACCATGGCAGAAGAAACGCTATTTAGCAAAATTGTCCAAAAGCAAATACCCTCAGACATGCTCTACCAGGACGATCTGGTAACAGCGTTTACGGATATAAGCCCGGCATTGCCCACGCATATTTTAATTGTGCCCAATAAAATCATCCCAACCGCGGACGACGTCGAAGCAGGTGATGAGCCCACATTAGGGCGAATGCTCACTGTCGCTAAAAAGCTTGCCCGGCAAGCCGGCATTGCTGAAAGCGGGTACCGCCTAATTATCAATTGCAAAGAGCACGGTCGGCAGGAAGTACCTCATTTGCATATGCATCTATTAGGTGGTGCTGACGTTGGCCCGATGCTGATACGAAAAACTAGCTCATGAGCCAAGCAGAATATATTGTCACCGATGAGCTGCAGATGGCCATCGACGCAGCGCTTACTCTGAGTAGACCATTATTAGTTAAGGGTGAGCCCGGTACCGGCAAAACACAGTTAGCCATTGAGATTGCAGAACGTCTAAAAGCCCCCCTGTATCAGTGGCACATCAAATCAACTACACGGGCACAGAATGGTTTATATGAATACGATGCCGTATCGCGATTGCGAGATTCGCAACTAGGCGACAACAAGGTACATGACATCGGCAACTATATTGTGCCTGGTGTGCTGTGGGATGCATTTGATTGTGATGAGCAATCGGTAGTGCTGATTGATGAAATCGATAAAGCCGACATTGAGTTTCCTAACGACTTACTGCAAGAGCTTGATCGAATGTCATTTGATGTACATGAAACTCGTACAACGGTGGCGGCCAAACATCGGCCATTGGTTATCATCACCAGCAACAACGAAAAAGAGCTACCTGATGCATTCTTGCGGCGTTGCTTCTTTCACTACATCGCATTCCCCGATAGCAGCACAATGCAGCGTATTGTGCACGCGCATTACCCTGATATTAAAAAAGATTTGCTCAGTGCTGCGCTTTCTGTGTTTTTTGATCTGCGTGATGTACCTGGCCTTAAGAAAAAACCCTCTACCTCAGAACTACTGGATTGGTTAAAACTGTTGACTGCAGATGATTTATCACCTGAGATGTTAGGCGCCAGCGAGCCACGCACCATTCTGCCAAAGATGCATGGCGCCTTGTTAAAAAATGAACAAGATATTCATTTATTTGAACGGCTGATCTTCTTGCACAAGCAACGTAATCGATAATACACCGTGCTACTAGACTTCTTCTATCGATTACGTGCCGAAGGGCTGCCGGTATCAACCGGCGAGTATCTCGGCCTGCTTGAGGGTATGTCGAAACATTTAGGCGTATACGATCTCAATCACTTCTATAGTTTCTCACGCCTCTGCCTAATCAAGGATGAATCCCAATACGATCAGTTTGACCAGGTATTCCAGAACTACTGGGCAGGCAAGGAAAAACTATTTGATGACACCTTAAAATCGATACCCGACGAGTGGTTGAAGCTTAACGATCCCTCATCGCTAAGTGTTGAGCAAAAAGCGATGGTAGAGGCACTGGGGGGTTGGGACAAACTAATGCAGACACTAGAAGAACGCCTTGCCGAACAAGCCGACAGACATCAAGGGGGCAAAAAATGGATAGGCACCGGTGGCACATCCCCATTTGGCCATGGTGGCTACAACCCTGAAGGTGTGCGCATTGGGGGAAAATCTAAGCACAGGCGTGCGGTAAAAGTGTGGGAGCAACGTCGCTTTAAGGATCTGGACGGCAAACAAGAGTTAGGCACGCGAAATTTCAAAATGGCCTTACGTAAGTTACGTCGCCTAGCACGCGATGGCAAACCCGATACTTTGGACATGGATAACACCATCCGTTCAACTGCCAACAATGCAGGCATGCTGGATATCAAAATGCGAGCCGAGCGCCGCAATAGCGTAAAAGTGTTGCTATTACTGGATATTGGTGGCTCGATGGATTATCACAGCGCAATCTGCGAGACGCTGTTTTCTGCAGTACGAGCTGAATTTAAACATCTCGAGCATTTGTATTTTCATAATTTCATTTACGAAAAAGTATGGCGCAATAATAGCCGTCGCCACACTGACACCATCAGCTTGAATGAACTCATACGCACTTACAATTCGAGTTATAAGCTGATCATTGTTGGTGATGCCACCATGAGCCCCTACGAAATTTCAATGCCTGGTGGCAGCGTAGAGCACTGGAACGAAGAAGCTGGCAGCGTTTGGTTTAACCGTTTGCTAACAGCCTTCCCTAATTGCGTTTGGCTAAACCCCGAAAGCCCCAATTATTGGCCCCGCACTCAATCCATACAAATGACCCATCAACTAATACAGGGCCGTATGCATAGCCTGAGCGTTGACGGCATCCAACAAGCGATTGACACCTTAAAAACCCCGATCAGCAAAAACGCCAGGATCCAGACAGACAACTAGAACAGGCTACAGCCCGCGAATCACCCATCTCCTGGCCAATTTTCGCCACAACTCACGAGCCCCCATCATCCAGCCTTTTTCGGTTCAGTTCTTGCAGCTTTATATATGCGGTGCTGACAGTATTTCGGGATACTAAAATCAGACGGCTAAAACCGAATATATCGTTAAGCCGAAAACTACCAGCACCGCATTTTATCTTTCCTCAAGGACGGTAGAACGTAATTGATTCCCAGCCCCATTAAATTGACTTTGCGGAGTCAGCGCCGCCTATTAGGTGTTTGCGCCTTGTTCGCACTAACCGCCTGCGACTCATCCAAAACGATTGTTCAATCTGAATTGCCGTTAGCTGATCCGGTTTCGCCAGTTGCCGACTTGAGCGATGATACCCTTATTGCACCACTAGCACCGCCGCTTGATATTATCTATAGTAATCAATCGCTGACATTCTCTTGGCAAATTCCGGCTTGGAAAACACATGCTGAAATCAGCAAGGTTAGCTTGTTCGCATTTAATACCATAACAGCGGCTGAAGAGCTTATTAGCGATCAAATTAGCGTAACCGAAAACAATTTCATACTTAACGTAGATCCAAAACAAACTGACCCGAAAAATTGGTTATACAGAATTGAACTTTGCACAAGTACTAATTGCGTTAGCTCCTATCGAACCGCTGCCAACACACCACCGACCGCAACGCAACTAACGCTTGCCGAAGGCGGAAGCGATGTACTCTGGCAACCGACTCTCAATCGGCGCGGCAACGTGCTTGTAGCAGTTAGCAAGAATACACAAAGTGCAGAAGTGCATTTTAAACTGCGCTCTAGCTGGGTGTACGCCAGCAGTATTAGCCCAGCAGGTTTAGGTGACAAAGCAGGCACCTCAGTGGATGTAGCAATGTCAGACACGGGAGATACTATAGCGATTGCGGTGTACCACCCACAAGATAGCGAAATTAACATCAGTGTCTTCGACCGTTTGGGTGAAGCTTGGTTTGAAACCAGTCAGTGGGATACATCCTATGTAGCAGACGAACTACCCGCGCCCGGCAACCTGATCGCGATGGCAGGCGACGCATCGGCATTGCTTGTGATCAAGCAAAACGGGGTCTCTCGTTATTCAAGAGCGGATCTGGATTACAGCGAAACAAGCACCGTCAGCAAAGAGACGCCCATACTGACTTGGGACGCCTCACCGGATCTTACCCAACTGGCCTGGTTAAGCCAAAAAAACGGTGGAGGCATAGAATTAAACCGTTCAACTTTGATCGAACAGTCCTATGAGCAATCGCTTATCTCTAGCGGAATGCCACTAATCTCTACGGCAGGGGCAACCATTCAGATCAATACCCGCGGTGACGAAATCCTACTGGCTGCTTGGCAAAGTGAAGAGAATAGCCAGGCATCGCCCAGTGTGTGGCATGCAGCGATCACTGATGATCGAGTAACCGTGCTATCCGTGCAGAGCGAAGCCTTTGCAGGCGGACCACCAGATCAGTTGGTGTTTGCCAGTAGCGATGACTTACAAACCAGTTATTTGAGCTGGAGCGACACCGCGCAACAACAGATACAGATTTACCAAATGAACAAAAAAAGTTTGCTTCAGAGTTTCGATCTACTCGGTGCTTTGTCGCTTGCGCAACAACCCTACCGCTTGGCTGTAAGTGGTGACGGCACAAGCTTAAGCTGGGCTAACGATATGGTGTACATCCTTGAGCAACGCCGCGACACAAATCGGCAGAAAGTAGCAATGGTAGACTAACAGCATTACATGTATGCCTAAGTGTTGCAGTATGATCCCAAGCCGTGCTAAACAAACCATGTGCACAGAGTTTCAGCAACTGCTGATCGGCTTTGCCACCGAGCTCGACACCCAAACCACACCCACAGTAAAACAACTACGGCAGCGCTATCAAGAACAAGTGCTTATTTTTAACGGGCCGGTAGATGATTCTATTGCAACGCGCGATTTAAGCCTGACAGGGCGCGATGGCAATAGCATCAAGTTACGTCTGTTCACTCCCCCTTCCAGAGTTGGCCCACTGCCCACGTGTCTATTTATTCATGGCGGTGGCTGGGTGGTTGGTGACTTGGACACACACGCAGGTATCTGTGCCGACATAGTCAGGCAAACGGGCGGACAGGTAATGGCGATTGATTACCGGCTCTCCCCAGAGACCATCTTCCCGGATGCCCTACATGATTGTATCGATGCACTGCGTTACATGGTTAGCCACGCGGACGAACTTGCAATACATCACGACCAAATTAGCCTAATGGGAGACAGCGCAGGGGGTAATCTTTGCGCTGCTCTAGCCATGGCTTACCGAGGCAGTGATATCAATATTGCATCACAGGTATTGATTTACCCGGGCTTGAGCGCGGATAACAGCCTACCCTCTTTCGATGAAAACGAAGACATACCTGGCTTAAGCCGAAGTGATATGACTTACTACTTCCAATCTTATACTGGCAGCGCGATATTACCCGACAAATTGTCTGCACCATTAACCGCTACGGATTTTTCTAGCTTACCTAAATGTTATATCAGCGTGGCCGAGTTTGATCCCTTGCGTGATGACGGTATCGAATACGCGCACAAGCTTCAAGCAGCAGGCACACCTGCGGTGGTCAATATTGAAAAAGGCTTGGGCCATAGCTGGCTTTGGGTGCGCAACAGGTCCGCTGTGGCCAATCATGCAATGCGGCGCGCATGCGAATATTTAAAATGAACTAGCGGCCATTACCTGGATAAACCGGCAACATTTTTTTGACATCCAGTAGCAAGGCTTGATCACTGCCGCGTTGGCTGACTAAATCCAGGCCAAGTGATACACGCTGCAGTAGCTCACGGCTGGTAAGGGCTGCGTTGTTTGCAAGGCCTACTAGGCAGGCAGTGGATTGCAAGCTCTGATCGTGCCCCGGCAGCTCAACGCCATTACACAATTGCATCAGCTTGCGTGTCATCAGGTAACCTTCTGGTTCTGTTTTATGTCGCAGTATAAATGCCAGGCGATTGTCAGCGATTCTAGCCATGTGCTTTGGCAATCGATAAAAGCCCAACAAGTCTTCTTCTAGCTGCTGATAATCCTCGTTGGCAAGATCCTGGTCATGGTTATCAACTTCTATTAACAACAAACTAATAAACCCTTCAGGATTGCTTTGTTGCATTAGGTATTCGCCAAGACACTCAAGAAAGTCTCCGCCACGCGGGAAACGTTCAATCATCGACTCACTGAGCGCGCTTATTTGCAGATTTGCAGCTGAATTTTCCTCACGCTCTTGTAAGTAAAGCAATATTTCGTTGGCACTGCCTATCGCCTGTTTGCGAAAGCGCAGAGGGGTCAACTTGTTTTCGGACATAGACCACATTACGTCATGCCATTGCTCTGTTTCTCCTGCAAATCCTGTCGTGCCTAGAAACTCGGTAACCGGTGTACCAATTAACGCTTCATCCGTTGCTTGTTTGAGCAGGCCAAGTGCTTTTGGGCTGACGTAACTGATTCGGTGTTTGCCATCTACCAGCAAGGTTGCGCCAGCTAAGGTGTCGACTATTTTATCCAAACTGATGCGACTGTTAATCAACGCTTCTCGCTGCCTTATAATGCGTGACAAGGCATCGACTCTAGATAGGATCAATTCACTTGACTCATTCTTAAACATACACTCGACGGCACCTGCACGCAAACTACGTTTGATAATGTGATCAGAATAAGTACCCGTTAGCATCGCACAAGTGATGTTGCCAGTAGCTGGATCATGCGTTAGCTCACGACACAGCACATCGCCTGATCCATCTTGAAGATAAAAATC
Source organism: Granulosicoccaceae bacterium (assembly GCA_036478595.1). Lineage (GTDB taxonomy): Bacteria > Pseudomonadota > Gammaproteobacteria > Granulosicoccales > Granulosicoccaceae > Granulosicoccus. Next base: position 27,188 of record JAZGEF010000036.1, on the reverse strand, counting down.
CAATATGGCGAGATCCATTTGATGGGTTTTAGCCAGCGCTACCGCTTCCTCATGGGTTGCCGCCAGAGTGACGCGATACCCTTGCAGCTCAAACAGGTCACGCAAGGCATAGCGGATGCTGATGGAATCATCAACTACCAACAGGTGGATGTCGTTGTTATCGAACTTGGGATTAATTTCTTGGTGACCGGTATCGCTTGGCGCTAACATGCGTGCAAGCTGCCCTTCAACATTTTGATATTCTTTCCAGGAGAGTAAACTGGTGGTTTCTCTGCCAGCAACCCAGGCGCGTGTTGATGAACGCATATCGGTGGACATCACCACCACAGGCAGATCGATAAATTCGTCTTGTTCCAGTAGTTGAGCAAAGCCATCTGCTTCTGCATCTGGCACAGCAGGCCAGCCAAGCAAAACGCCGGCATAGTCGCCCTCAAAGGCACGGAATTGTTCATTCAGCGCGTCCTTGGCTTGGCGATATTCCTCTACAGCTTCCACCTCATAACCCAACGAGTGCGCGTAATCTTCCAGGACGTAGCGCATCGTGGCAGAGGGTTCCACCAACAGTAATTTGGTATTCATGGCCCGCAGTTCACTCGGTCTGCACTGTCTACTGCAAAATACGCACTAGAATACCCAGCTATCACGCGCGCAACCGATATGGTGTGTGAATCGTGTCACATTTCCCAAATAGAGGGGGCAGTATGCCATTGAAATGGACAGGTCCAAGGCAATTCAGTATCGATCCACGCTCGGAAGAATGCTTTTTAGATCCCTACGCCATCTACCAAGAGCTGCACAGCGTGCCTGGCCCGGTATATTGGAATGACTACGACCTTTGGTGTCTGACAAGCTTTGAGCATGTGGACAGCACACTAAAGAGCACAGCCTTCGCGCGGCTGCCCTATAGTAGAGAACAGCCCCATTACCCCGCTCATTTACAACACTTTGCGGCGGTTGAACGCTACTCGCTTCTGGCCCTAGAAGCACCAGAACATACACGGCTGCGACGCAGCTTAAACCGCTCGTTTGTAACCAAAGAAATTAACAAGCTCGCGCCCATTATCCAGCAGCACGCCAACGATTGCATTGACAACATTATCCAACAAGGCAGAGCCGAACTATTGCAAGACTATGCTGCGCCAATACCTGTGCGAGTGATTGCAGGCATGCTCGGTGTACCGCTTGAAGAATCGCGGCAACTTCTCAATTGGTCGCATGCGATGGTTAAGGTTTATACCTTAACTCAAAACAAACAAGACGAAGTGGCAGCAGACCAGGCGGCTTACGCATTTGATCAACGACTTCAGAATCTGATAACTGAGAAACGCAAACAGCCTGGTGACGACTTGATATCGTCATGGATACATGAACACGAGCTTGGCGATGAAGAAATGATTTCGTTAGCGATACTTCTGCTCAATGCTGGGCACGAAGCCACCGTACACCAGTTAGGCAACGCCATTAAATTGCTGATTGAGCACCCTGAACATAGAACGCAATTACTCGAATCAGACAAACAAGCGGATGCGGTAGTGGCTGAAGCATTGCGCTTTGATCCACCGCTACATCTTTTTACTCGATACGCGCAAATAGACGCAGACCTTGGGTTCGGAGTACGACTAAAAAAAGACCAACAAGTTGCCTTACTTTTAGCAGCGGCTAATCGAGACCCTACTCGGTTTACTAACGCCAACCAACTCGACCCGAAACGCAAAGATGGTGCAACATTAGCGCTTGGTGCTGGCACACACTTCTGTGTTGGTGCTTACTTATCCAAATTGGAATTACGAATTGCACTGCAGGTGTTGTTTATACGATTACCAAGCTTGCGCTTACAATCACCAACTCAGTACAAAGATAGTTTTCATTTTCATGGTCTAGAAAAACTTGACGTGAGGTGGCAATAAGCTCGCTAATCAACAGCTGTATATAACCTTGCACGAGCAATCACAAAATAACTAGGCCCCTACTTTCGGCAGTGGCATAGCACCCTCAAATAATTTCGTGGCTTGCTTGATCTCGCGCTGCATGTGCTGGCGAAACAGCGCTATTCGTTTAGTGTTGCGTAGATCACGGTGATATAACAGCCGTCATCGCCTATTTGAAAGATAATCCAAAAGACGCTGTAAACCAAGATAATCCTATCACAGCGGTCATGGAAGACGGCCTACGATGCCGGGCCACTGGAACGAACGGTGAGACAGTCGTAACTGACATGCCAGAAGCAATCGGAGGCAGCAACTCTGCACCGTCGCCAGGCTGGTTGTCACGAGCGGCTCTTGCAACCTGCGACGCAACAAGAATAGCGTTACACGCTGCACAGTTGGGCATAACGCTGGACACGCTTAAGGTAACAGCTGATAGCGTATCCGATGACCGAGGCCTGCTTGGACTTGATGCATCAATACCGGCCGGGCCGATAAGTATGAGAACGCGGGTAACGATTGGTGCCGCAGGTGTAGACGAAAAACTGCTACATGAGATCGTCGAATACGCGGTAACCCACTCCCCAGTTGCTGATGGTTGTCGGCGTGAAACACCTTCAACGGTAGAAATCACGATTGAAAAATCCTTCGCAACTTCAACCAAAAACTAGGAGCTATCAAATTGACAACTTCACTCTACTCACGCCTAGGCGGGTATGACGGTATTGCAAAATTCTCGACAGACGTTGTCGGCATTGCGAGAAAAGACGATCTTTTGGGCCGCTTCTGGCGCGACCGTGGCGAAGACAGAAACGCGCGTGAACTGCAGTTGCTGATTGACTATATTGTCAATTCAACTGGTGGTCAGATGTACTACAAAGGCCGCGATATGCTACTTACCCATAAGGGCATGGGCATAACTACAGCCGATTGGACTCGATTTAACGAAATTGTGGTCAGCGTGGTTGGTGAATTGGGTATTGGTCCCAATGAAGCTGGTGAGGTTATGGACTTTCTTGAAAGCCTCAAGCCTGATATTGTAAGTGCATAATCAGCGCCAGTCGGCGGAAGGTCATTGCGCAACAAAGAGAACGGTATGGAAACAGGAACCGACGTAAAAAAAGGTGGTTGCACATGTGGCAAAGTACGATATCAAATCAACACTGAACCCATGATCGTGCATGGTTGCCACTGTCGGGGTTGTCAAAAAAACTCCGGTTCCGCTTTTGCGATAAATGCCGTGTATGAAGCTGATCGGGTGAAGCTAACTTCCGGGGAAGTCGACACTATTTCTGTGCCTACACCTAGCGGCACTGGCCAAGACATTACCCGTTGCAGCGCATGCAAAGTAGCCCTTTGGAGCAACTACAATATGGGCGGCCTACGAGAGCATGTTCGATTCGTTCGCGTCGGCACGCTTGACAACCCGGATCAGCTTCCACCGGATGTACATATTTTTACAGCATCAAAGCAACCGTAGGTTGTATTGCCGAGCGAAGATCAGATATTCGACGCGTTCTATAATTTTAAAGAGACTTGGTCCCCCGAGAGCATGCAACGCATGGCAAAGATTGAGGAGACCGCTGGCATTAAGAATTTTTAGCATTTGTATTATTTGTAAAAACGAACTCTTGCTTGTGTGCAGGCAGTCCTATGTGACATGTCACAGGAATGATGTCAGGTAACAAGCGATCCAATCATTATACTATTGCAAACAACGCTCTAAGGCATCGCCAACTTCAATTAGCAGTTCGTTGTAGAGCTGAGCTCCGGGTGTCAGTTTTGCACCCAGCACATCAACCGTGACTACAGAAGCCATAGGCGCTACCGAATGCACCAAGCTAGCGTTGAATTGCGGTTCTCCCATGACACAGCGTATGCCTTTATTCTTTACCAGCCTTCTCACACGCTCTACGCGCGCTGGCCCTGGCCTTCGCGCATCTGATGCCGCAATTGAGCCCATTGCTTTCAATTTAAAATGATGTTCAAAATATTGAAACGAGTCGTGGTAAACCAAAAATGGTTTCCCCGCCAATGGTTCAAGCTGCAGTTTTAATTGTTCGTGAGTGGCAATTAAGGCAGCCTTGGCAATCATCGCATTTTGCTGATACACCTTCGCATGTTGCTGATCAAATTGTGCAAGCGTTAAAGCAATCACATCGAGCCATAGCAGCGCATTATTCGGATCAAGCCAAGCATGCGGATCGGTTGTATGATCATCTGCGCCCTCGTGTTGGTGCGCTGCAAATTGCGCATCTTCACGTGCTGGAAGCCGTGTAACACTATCTGCTTTAAGCAAGGAGATTGCTTGAGCATTAGCAGCCAACTTCTTAAGCGGACCGTCAAGCCAGGGCGTGAGCTCGCTGCCTACCCTAAATATGATGTCAGCTTTAGCCAATGCCTTTGCAAGCGATGGGCGCAACGAGAAATCGTGAGGCGTAGCGTTACCACTTATCAGCACGTCAGCTGAACCGACATCGCCCAGCACTTGACTCACCAAGGAATGAACTGGCGCGATATCAGTAACCACATGCGGTGCCGCAGCTTGAGCAGGAGCAGCCCACACAATAAGCGAAAGCAATAGCGAATTCAAAAAATATGTGCGAGAAATGAACAAGAGTGTTACCAATGAGGAGCTTTGCCGTATGATGCCCCATCATACACTCGGTTCCACACGCGTTTCATCATGAGCCTGCTTACTGTTTCGGATCTGTCAGTCGAGCTGGCAGGCAACACTATCCTGCACGATGTTGATCTGCATATCGATCGCCGTGAGATTGTCACGATCGTTGGCCCCAATGGCTCAGGCAAATCCACCTTGCTGCGCACCATTGTCGGCGCCGTCAAACCGACTACGGGTTCTATCAAGCGAGAATCTAAGCTCGCCATTGGTTATGTGCCACAGCATTTACAAATCGACCCTACATTGCCAATTACGGTTAGACGGTTTCTGGATTTACCCAAACCGGTCAGCGATGCCGCCGCCGCACAAGCCTTGCAGCAAGTGGGCACTACTAACCTTGAGAGCAAACAACTCTCCGAGCTTTCTGGCGGACAGTTTCAGCGTGCTCTGTTAGCAAGAGCCTTAATGGGCAAACCTGATTTATTGATTTTAGACGAAGCGACTCAAGGCCTGGATCAACTTGGCTCAGCAGCGTTTTATCAATTGATCGATACCATCCGCAATGAAATCGATTGCGCCGTGCTGATGGTGAGTCATGAGCTGCACGTGGTGATGGCAGCATCTGATCGCGTTATTTGTTTAAACGGACACGTATGCTGTGAAGGCCGCCCTGAACAAGTGGTGTCAGCACCTGAATACCGTGCTTTATTTGGCAGCGGTACTCAGGGCGCGCTCGCGCTTTATCGCCATGAGCACAGCCATACGCACGACGCCGACGGAAACTGCGAGTGATTACACTGGATCACTTTTTAGTGCGTGCAGCCCTTGCAGGATTAGGGGTTGCGCTTGCCGCGGCGCCGCTCGGTTGCTTTGTTGTATGGCGACGCATGGCCTACTTTGGTGATGCCACCGCCCATGCATCTATATTAGGCGTCGCGCTAGCCTTGGCATTTTCTACCTCTATCTGGGTTGGTGTGTTGGCCATGTCAATGTTAATGGCCCTAACAGTAACGCTACTGAGTAATCGTGGCTATGCAATGGATACATTACTGGGCGTGATCGCACATTCAGCTCTGGCAATCGGCTTAGTGGCAGTATCTTTCTTAAGTGATGTTCGCATTGATCTCATGGCCTATTTGTTTGGCGACATACTAGCTGTATCTAAGCTCGATTTACTGATTATCTGGGGTGGCGCATTAGTGGTAATAAGTTCGCTAATTTGGCGCTGGCGTGCGTTAATCACATCCACACTTAACCCAGACTTAGCCTATGCAGCAGGCTTTAACCCCAATAAAGAGCAATTAATTTTAACTGTGTCGCTGGCTATCGTAGTGGCTGTAGCAATTAAGGTGGTGGGTGCCTTATTAATAGCAGCGTTGTTAATTATACCAGCAGCAGCGGCAAGAGCACTATCGGCCACACCCGAGAAGATGGCAGCCCTAGCATCAGGCATTGGCGCTACATCAGCATTGTGTGGTTTAGTGATTGCCTATCAATTGGATACGCCTACAGGGCCCACTATCGTGTGCGTGGCAGCGTTGATCTTTGCTTTACTTAATGTCTATCGATTGGTGTTGGCGCCTAAGGCGTAGGGCGCAGCCTAACTTACGCTAACAAACCAAAGAAGGGCTGAACCCTCACTGTGTCTCCTGGCTCTACTTTTCCCCGCGTAGGCTCCAACACAATTAAACAGTCCGCTTGCGCAACTGATGTTAACCGCCCTGCGCCTTGCTTACCTGTACTAGCAACTTTAAGCTGACCATCATCGCCGACACTCAGCATTCCGCGCTGAAACTCCGTGCGTCCTGGCGTTTTGCGCATGGCGGAAGTACTAATTGCAGGCAAAATAATAGGCTCCACACGCACTGCGCCTTGCAATCGTTTAATAGCAGGTTTTACAAACTGTAAATAGGTCACTACCACTGCTACTGGGTTACCAGGCAATCCAAAAAAAACGGCATCTTCTACATGGCCAAATGCTAAGGGCCTGCCCGGACGCATGGCCAGTTTCCAAAACGATACTCGCCCTTGCTCCTGAAATACTTGGGCAACAAAATCTGCTTCACCTGCAGAGATACCGCCTGATGTAACCACCAAATCAGCCTGCTTTGCAGCACTGAGTAAAGCGCTGCGTGTTTTGTCCACATCATCAGGCACTACGCCCATGTCAATGATGTCGATGGCTGGGGATGCGAGCAGCGCCTTGAGCGTATGGCGATTACTGTCAAAAAGCATACCTAGCGGCAGTTCGGTGCCAGCGTGTTCATCTAGTGCGCGTAGTTCGTCGCCGGTACTAAAAAAGGCAACGCGAATTTTTCGTACAACATCAACAGTATCAATACCCAATGAAGCCAACACGCCGATTTCAGCCGCGCCTACTGTAGTGCCAGCACACAATACACATTCACCTTTTTGCACATCCTCGCCCGCTGGCCTAACATTTTTACCCGCTTGAACCTCGGCATCGATGCGCACTGTGTCACCCACTTGCATGGCGTGTTCTTGTATTACGACTGTGTCCGCACCTGCAGGCATGATGGCACCGGTAAAAATACGAATAGCCTGCCCTTGCCGAACGGTTTGTTCACACGGCCTGCCTGCCCACGCAGTATCAATCAACTCTAGTGTTGCCTCACCACTAGAAGGAATACTATCGCGCGAAATCGCAAACCCGTCCATCGCTGAATTACATTGCGGTGGCACCGCCCGTGGCGAATGGATGTCGTTGGCCAGCACACGTGCCAGCGATGCGCTTAAATGAACGGATTCAGCATCGTTAATTGGTGAAACGGCTAGCGCCATGCGCCGCCGCGCTTCAGTAACAGGCAATAAAGCCGGCTCGATTGGGTCATCACACGATGGTTGTTTTTCAATCGTCACTGCGAGATTTCCAATTCGGCAGCTAAGCGCTCTTCTTCGGTGTTGATGTTACGAAAAGATGCCGCGCAATCGCTGCAATCCACTGCCAGCATTTTATGCATGCCGTACCATTTATCAATTTTGCGTTCGCCGCTTAATAGAAAATTATCAAGTGAATCAGCTAGGGCCCCTGATACCATTGCAAACACTGGCTGCAATCGATCACCATCGTGGGCGACCACTATTTCTGCACTGTCTTCAGTTGCGGCACGAGTTAAGCCATCTTTTAGCTTGTTAAGCAACGCGATTTGCACAAAGGGTGAATCGCAGGGACACATAATAATGTAATCGTTATCTAGCGATTGCATTGCCGCATATAAACCCGCTAACGGCCCAAGATGCCCTTTGTGTTGATCGCTGATAACGGGGATACCATGCAGCTGATAGGCGTCATGATTACGATTGGCATTAATAACGATATCAGCAGTGAATTGTTTAACAATGTCTAGCGTCCACTGCACCATTGGCTTATCGCCCAGCACAACCAGACCCTTATCTTGACCCTCCATACGCCTGGCAAGCCCACCTGCCAAAATGACCACACCGACATCAGTCATACCGATTTAAACCGCTTGGTTTGCACACGCTCATCACACTGGTACCGCACTGGCCATTGCATGTTCGGGCAATTGCGTAAAGTATTCCTGTAGAAAAACTTCAAAGCTCCCTGAGCACTGCGCCTCCAACGCTTCAAGATCTTGTATTGACTCACTTACTTCCTTAGCTAACTTGGACGAGAGATCTCTTTCTGCTGTTGAAGCCGATAGCGCGTCATGCGATGAAACTGATTGATCCAGAGCGTAATCAAAGAACGACCCTCGCTCTTTAATACCGGCAAGTACTACGGCTGATGGCGTTTTATCACTATCTAGCAACTTTGCTCGCTGTTGCTCGAGCGATCGTACGTATAGATCACCACCGGCTTCACAATCAAGCTGTTGTGCAATAATTTGCATACTGTCAACAATCGACAATCCCCACTGATCGAGCGCAACCGGCTTACCCGTATTAATAAGTTGTAGGCCAGCTTTGCGTCCATTATGAGCAACCTGCGTCATGTTGCTGGCGTTATCTCTCATTTCATCAACCTCTAGTGGCGGGCTGTCGGCTAACCAAGCAAACATCATCAGCATCTCCAGCATGGCAATTTGCTCAAGGTTCACACCGGTGTCGTGTAGTAGATTGATATCCACAGAGCGTAGCTCGAGATAACGTATGCCGCGTTTTTTAAGTGCCACTATTGGCATCTCACCAGCCTCCGCTATTTGCTTGGGCCGCACACTGCTGTAGTACTCGTTTTCAATTTGTAACCGATTTGCTGTAAGTTGTTGATGGCGACCAATGTCATCACGTATTCCCGTTTTTTTGTAAGGCAGGTGTACTTCACTGACATGCCCAATGATGTCTCGCATATAGCATTCGAAATTGCTATGACAAACACTTAAATCAAGATTTTTATCGTCACGATACTGATAACCGATATTACCCAAGCGTAAAGAGGTGCCAAAGGGTTCGTATCGCGTTGAGCCATTAAACGTTTTAAGTGTTGGGTGATCATCCTCTCCCAAAAATGACTGACAGATAGCGGGCGAAGCACCAAATAAATACGGCACCATCCAGCCAACGCGCATCAGGTTGCGCGTCATATGAAAATAACCTTCGGTGCGCAATGCATCTCGTTGCGACATATCAAACAATGATTTGTGTTGATGCCCGTGTAGCTTTTGCCATACTGGCCAGATTGCTTCGTCAAATGAAAAATTAAAATGGACGCCAGCAATGGCTTGCATCCGACGACCGTAACGAAGGCCAAGGCCACGTCGATACGCCTGCTTCATCTGGCCGTTGTGCGAATTGCCATATTGCCCGATACGTATGCTTTGTTCGCCTTGCAAAATACAAGGCATGCTGGTGTTCCATAAGTGTTCTTGATCGGGCAATCGGGCTACGATAAACTGATGAAGGCCGGTAAGATACGCCATCACCGATTCTGGCGACTTACACGGAGGCGTGACCATCTCGATCAGCGCTTCAGAAAAATCGGTTGTAATGCTCTTGTTGCACAGCGGCGAGCCAAGGCTGGATGGGTGCCGTTGTTGGGATATTGCACCATCGGCCGCCACGCGCAGCGATTCTTTTTCCAAGCCAATATTTCTTTTTGCAAAAATCGCGGCGGAATGCGCATCCAGCAAACGTTTTGCTCTAGAATCCACTTCGTTATACACAATGAACACCCTATATATGATGCAGGCAGTTTACCCCATGGTTTGCTACAACGTTCACCCTAGATGATAAACGCTGTGGTTGCAGGCCGTGGTGAACCACTACTTATCTTACATGGGCTATTTGGCAGCCTGGATAACTACCGTTCAATCGCTCTACATTTCGAACGCCATCACCAGGTACATCGTATCGACCTGCCGGGGCACGGCAATTCTGATACCTTATCCAAGCTGTCCATCTCGGCTATGGCAGACGAAATCCAGCGCTACCTGGAACAAAACAAAATAGAACGCTGCTCGGTAATAGGACATTCACTGGGTGGCAAAGTTGCCATGGCTTTGGCCAACAACGACACTCAGCAGCGTATCAGCAAATTAATCATTGTCGATATCGCTCCGCGGTTATATCCGCCACACCATCAAGAACTACTGGACGCATTGTCATCGCTGGATCTCAACACAGTAATCGACCGCCGGGACGCCGATAAACTATTGCGGGCAACAATAGCTGAGGCGGGAGTAAGGGCATTTTTACTAAAGAGCCTAATTCGGGACGCCGACAAGGCGCTTCGTTGGCAGTTTGATCTAAACGGTATCAATGCAAATTATACATCCATCCGAGAAATGCCCACCATGGCAAAAGCGATTGCCATTCCAACATTGTTTATAAAAGGCAGTAAAAGCGATTACATTCGCGAAGCAGATGCTGAGCTAATTAAGCGTCATTTCTCACAGGTTACGCTTAAAGAAATTCCGGGCGCAGGCCATTGGGTACACGCTGAGAAACCTGCAGTATTTAGCCGTCTTTGTACAGAATTCCTGCAACATAGTAATAGCTAACTAATACCCATCACTTAGCTGTTGCGAGTTGCGTTGCATATCATTTAAAATGATATTCTTTAGATGTAGATACTGCAATTCGCTCCATGTCTGACTCTCTTCGTGACCAACTCAAGCAAGCTGGCTTTGCCGAAACAAAGCCCAAAGCGCGCCACATAAAAAAACCTGACAAGCCGCGCTATACCCCGCACACTAAAACACGCCAAACGACAAACGATGCTGCAAACAAGGCCAAACAAGCCGATGCTGCAATAGCCGCCAGAAAAGCCCAAAAAATTGCTATCACTGAGCTTATCGACGAACATCAAATCAAGAAGTTTGCTGGCGAAAGCGTTTACAGCTACACCTTAGAGAAAAAAATCCGACAGCTGTTTGTTAACGATGATGCACGTATCAACCTAATTAGTGGCGAATGGGTAATCACTCGCCTCAATGGCGCAACTTATCTTGTGCCAAATGCCGCTGGTACAGCCATCTTGAAGATAAACCCGCAATGGTTGGTAGTGTCATCGCAAGGCGACAATGACAGCGATGACGAATACAAGGAACATCCTGTCCCCGATGATCTCCAATGGTGATTATCCTGAGCCACCAATGTGATACCCAATGGGAATGAGTGATAGCCTATATTGGTTTGACTATGAAACATTCGGCACATCCCCGGCTTGGGATCGGCCTGTTCAATTTGCCGGGCGTCGCACCGATCTTAATCTCGAACCAATCGGCAAGCCTATAGAGATCTATTGCCAGCAATCAGTCGACTACTTACCCAATCCCATTGCCGCGCTTGTTACCGGCATTACCCCTCAGCTAGCCAACGAAAAAGGTGTACCCGAATACCAGTTCATTGAAAAGATTTTGAGCGAAATAGGCGCTGACGGCACCTGCTCTGTCGGTTACAACAATGTACGATTCGATGACGAATTTACGCGCTTCACAGCCTTCAGAAATTTCTATGATGCTTACGAACACGAATGGAAAAGTAATAATTCTCGATGGGACCTACTCGATGTAGTACGCCTAACCCGTGCGTTGCGCCCGGATGGCATCGAGTGGCCCATCGATGAAAACGGCAAGGCGGTAAACAAGCTCGAACTGATCACCACGGCTAATGGCCTGACGCACTCGCAGGCACACGATGCGATGTCTGATGTTGATGCCACTATTGATGTGGCGCGCTTGATAAAACGCACACAGCCAAAACTCTACGACTACGCATTCAATCACCGGGACAAACACAGCCTTGCGCAAATTCTCAACGTAGCCACACGTAATCCTTGTGTACAAATTTCTGGGATGATTCCAAGCGAACACGGTCATGCTGCCATAGTCATACCCGTTGCGAGGCACCCTGTTAATCCTAACGGCGTTATCGTTCTGGATTGCCGAAGTGATCCCGCAGCTCTTACGCAGCTTAGCGAAGACGAGATAGTACAGCGCGTGTTTACCCGCGACGCGACGCTCAAAGCCGAGCGCCTAAATTTGCGCGTCATACATATCAACAAGTGCCCTGTCGTAGTGCCGCTAAGTACAATGCGCGAACAAGATGCTGAGCGGCTTGGTATAGATCTTCCCAAACAGTTACAACGCGTTAAACAGTTTGAGGCCTTGTATAACAATGAGCTTAGCGAAAAGGTGCGCCGTGCAATGACCCGCACTTTTGATTACACATGTAATGATGTGGATGGCAGTTTGTATGGCGGAAAATTTTTTAGCCGCGACGACAAACAACGCTTTGAGCATATCCGCGCAGCTGCGGGCGAAGGCTTGAGCAAACATATTGGCCACTTTGATGATCCGAGGCTTGATGAGATGCTGTTTCGCTACAAAGCGAGAAATTACCCACAATTGTTAAGCAATGAAGAATCAATTCGTTGGAATGAGTTCTGCGGCAGCAGGCTAAACAACATCGATGCGCAGTGGCTTGATTTGGACAGTTTTGATCAGCTGATGAAAGAGACTGATTGGAGTAATAATACGCCGTTACAAAAAGCGCTAAATGAATACGCTGGGCAGTTACGAGCTCGCTTTAGTTAAATGGTAGCTACGAGGCAACTCAGATGTGGCTCAATTCGTACGACGACCACCGCCATCCATAAAATCGGTACCAGTGATTAACGGTCGAATGGTATTCATCACGAAAAACGAGAAGAACAAAAAGAAAAACACAAACTTGCCATCAGCATATGTAGGCATAAACAAGGCGACGATCAATAAAAACATTACGGTAGCAATAAAAAATCCGTAAGCGGAATGGACGTAGATATTCATGATCGAGTGAGTAATATCAGCGCGATAAACACCGCTAACAACCATGCTTAGCATCATGACCGCCACTACCACTACCAATGGCCAGGCCATTTGTTCAATCGACACACCGAGGCTGATTTTTCCAGCCGCAGCAAACACACCTGCAAACATAGCGACTTCGGCTAAAGCGCGTAGAGGCGTTGGAAAACTGATTTGGCGGTATAGCACTACCCCTATCGATTGACGTAACCGGGTAAGCGTTGCGATCGTGAGTGGACTCATGTTTTTTTCCGAACTTAAGGACCTTCTTGCGGCGACAAACCAATGCCTGTATCTTAGCTTGTCGCTGTAAGACTAGACTATTAATCATTGTTTCAGAATAGCATTACTAAGCACTACAACCCATAACCCATTAGAATTATAAATTGCGAACTGGCTCACGTTTTCCGCCTAGTCATCTCTAACCATAAGCTCTGTTAATATCGCCTCATATGGCACAACAACGTATCAAGCTCTACCAAGGATCGGCGAATGAGTGCAGCTACTTACCGAATAGGCAAGCGATCAACATCTATGCTGATCCACATCACCCGCATCCTAGAGCAGTCTATAACCAGTTGATTAAACGCGGCTTTCGTCGTTCAGGTGAGTTCGTCTACAAGCCCGGATGCACAGATTGCAACGCCTGCGTCCCAGCAAGAATTGTATGTGACACATTTAAACCAAGGCGCGGTGATCGGCGCAACCTCAAACTCAACGGTGATCTGCTAGTACAATTTGTCCCAGCAAGATATTCCGATATCTATTTTGATCTGTACTCACGCTACCTTGAAGCCCGTCATCCAGGTGGTGGAATGGATCAACCTGCCCCAGAAGATTTCGAACGGTTTTTGCTCAATCCGTGGGGTGAGACGCTGTTTGTGGAAATCAGTCTCGACAGGCGCGTCATTGGCGTTGCAGTAACGGACGCCACTAGTAATGGTTTATCAGCGGTTTACACCTTCTTTGATCCTGAATTTAGCCGGCGCGGACTGGGAAGGTTTTCAATCCTGCGGCAGATTGAGCTTTGCCAGGACATGGCCCTTCCCTATTTGTACCTGGGCTACTGGGTGGATGGCTGTCAAAAAATGCAATATAAAACCGAGTTCAACCCACAAGAGCACTTCGATGGCAATCAATGGGTGTTGTCAGAAGAGTTTGGCCCTTAGTTTGGGGGATGGCTGGGCGGCGGCTAGCGTCGTCGCGCTATAGCCGCTTGATCAATACCGCGAAGGTAAAGGTCATACATTTCTGGAGGGCCCCATTCATCGCGCAATTTGCTAAACAAACGTCGAGCGTTGGTCCAGTCCTCATCTTTGCTGGCGATCATCGCCTCTTGATGCATCAGTAAGAATTGCTTCACTTCTTGTTTACCAATACCACCATCAAACTCCCCACCAAGATCGTTTTCGATCAAGGGTTGGTACATATTCACTGCAGACTTACGCCCTTTAACTAAAATAGTATCGAGCTCGCGAAAAAGCATATCAGGCAAGGCGGTGGCGGTCTTGTCAGAAACAATCACTGGAACGTGGTATTTGCGAGTTTGCTCTTCCACCCGTTGCGCAACGTTAACGGCATCGCCTATTACCGTGTAGTCCATCCGGTACTCCGACCCCATCGGCCCAACATTGGCAAGACCGGTACTGACACCCACTCCCACACTAATCGCCGGCCAACCCTTATCGTTATAACTTTGTTGTAGTTGAGCTATCTCTCGTTGAATATCCATGGCCGCAGACAAAGCATCAAACGCATGTGTAGTACTGGGTGCAGGTGCACCCCACACCGCCATGACGCTGTCACCCATATATTTATCAATGGTGCCGCGATGACGAACAATGACTTTACTGGCTACGCCAAAAAAACCGTTTAACCATTCGGCCATTTGCTTGGATTCAAGTCGTTCACTAATGGCAGTGAAACCCACCACATCGCAAAACAACACGGTGATTTCTCGCTCCTCCCCTTCCAGCCCCATGATTTCTGGGTTTCGGGAATAAACGTTGGCAAGCTCAGGCGGCACGTACTGACTCAACAACGCAGCAAAGCGTTTTCGATCACGAATTTCTGCAAAGTATGACAACAACACATACAAAACGTACAGCACGAGGATGGTCAGAAACTCAAATGCCAGAGGTACACGCGGGAGAGCTGTACCATGGTAATAGTGCAAAAGAAAAACAGCTACCGCTGCGCAAACCGCCAACAGCGCCCCACCCCACATGCGAAACCAAGGCAGCAGAATAGCCAAGGTTAAAATGATGAATTGTGTAAACCAGAATACGGCACCGAAAGGCGCTGCTTCAAACAGATTGAACGAATTACCACCGCGAATTTTGAGAGAGAACAATTGCCCAGCCGCCGATTCAGAGTTAGCCCCCTCGAAATTAAAATACAGGCGAAATACACCTAGCCCAGTCAGGACCAGTAGCAGCAAGGCCATAACCAACAGCAACGAAAACGCGACATTACGACGTGCTGGATTGAAAAATGGAATGATCAAAATTGCTTAGCTCTTTAATACGGCTACGTTCATGCGACTAACCCGGGCTGATCCTGCGCTGGCTCCGCCTAATGAGCGCAAGGTTAGCACAGCCAACGTGGTATCTTTGTGGCTTTCCCTAATATGTGCAGTACGGAATAATTTCATGCAAGAAGCGGTAATAGTCGAAGCGCTGCGATCCCCGATTGGCAAGTTTCAAGGCGCCCTATCAGGCCTGCCAGCAAGCGATATGGGTGGCCAAGTTATTCGCGCCCTTATCCAACGCAGTGGCATCGACCCAGCCCTTATTGACGACGTCATTTTGGGCCAAGTGTTGTGCGCGGGAGAAGGTCAAAACCCGGCACGACAAGCCAGTATCGCAGCGGGCTTGCCACACAGCGTGCCAGCGCTAACAATCAACCGGGTATGCGGCAGTGGCTTAGAAGCAATCGCATTGGCACGACAAGCCATACGCTCAGGCGATGCTGATGCGATTATTGCAGGTGGCCAGGAAAACATGAGTGCTGCACTGCATGCACTGCCCCATTCACGCACTGGTCAACGAATGGGCAATTGGCAAATGATTGACACGATGATCACTGACGGGCTTTGGTGTGCAATTAACAATTATCACATGGGCCAAACCGCTGAAAACGTAGCTGAACAATTTTCGATCAGTCGTGAAGAGCAAGATGCCTTTGCACTCGCATCACAACAAAAAGCGGCGGCGGCAAAATTTGATGGCGAGATAGTGTCCATCGAGGTGCCACAACGTCGCGGCAGCCCACTGCACATCACCACTGACGAATACCCCAAACCTGATACCGATGCATCCGTATTAGAAGGCTTAAAATCTGCATTTGTTCGCGACGGCACGGTCACCGCAGCAAACGCTTCTGGCATCAATGATGGCGCAGCCGCAGTGTTGGTAATGAGTGAAGCCAAAGCTCAAGCGCTCGGCTTGAAACCACTCGCAAAAATTCGATCATCAGCTGTTGCCGGTGTCGATCCAGCCATCATGGGTACCGGCCCAATTCCAGCTGTAACACGTTGTTTAGAAAAAGCCGGATGGAAAATGTCTGAACTTGACCTGATCGAATCAAACGAAGCATTCGCAGCTCAATCACTTGCGGTTGTAAAAGAGCTTGGCTTACCGAAGGATCGTCTCAATGTTAATGGCGGCGCTATCGCACTGGGGCACCCAATTGGTGCATCCGGTGCGCGGATACTGGTAACGCTATTGCACGAAATGAAACGCAGGCAGGTACAAAAAGGGTTAGCTACTTTATGTGTTGGTGGCGGCCAAGGTGTGGCCTTAGCAGTGGAAGCGATGTAATGAGCCGTGTGGCATTAGTAACAGGCGGTACCAGCGGATTGGGGTCGGCTATCGCCACTCGCCTTGCGAATAACTATCGCGTGATCGTTAACTACCTTCCCTCACTCGAAGCGCAAGCTAAGCTTTGGCAGGCAGAGCATGCCAAGATTGGGCAGCAAATCGATACCATTGCAGCAGATATTAGCGATGCAGCATCGTGCGAACAAATGGCAAACGAGCTACTCATCAAATATGGCAGCATTGACGTCCTAATCAACAACGCTGGCATAACGCGCGACGCCACACTACGAAAGATGCCAGCTGCAGATTGGCAAGCCGTTATTAACACCAATTTATCTGGCTTGTTTTACGTCACGCAGCCATTGCTAAACACCATGATTAAAAATGGCTTTGGCAGGATCGTGAATATCTCATCGGTGAATGCACAGCGCGGTCAGTTTGGCCAAACCAACTACAGTGCTGCCAAGGCTGGCGTGCATGGATTCACCAAAGCACTTGCACAAGAGGTGGCAACAAAAGGCATCACGGTTAACACCATCTCACCTGGTTTTATCGATACGGATATGGTCGCTGCAATCCCTGACGAGCAACGCGAGCAAATCATCACGGATATACCAGTGGGTAGAGTGGGCAATCCCAATGATATCGCCCGTGCAGTTGAGTTTTTAGTAGCGGATGATGCGGATTACATTACCGGTTCCGAGTTATCGGTGAATGGTGGGATTTTTATGCACTGAATGTTGCCATCAGCAATGATGCTTGTCAACAATGCACTTTTGCTCGTTAACCGCTAGACTGACCGACCGCTAAACCTGGCTCAACATGATCAATCTCAACCCCCAACAACGTGCTGCCGTGACGCAGTTTGAAACGCCAGTATTGGTATTGGCGGGCGCAGGAAGTGGCAAGACTGGCGTAATCACGCAAAAAATCGCCTATCTGATCAACACACAACAGTATTCGCCTCACTCCATCATTGCTGTTACGTTTACCAACAAAGCGGCCAACGAAATGCGCGGCCGATTGCGTAAACTGCTTGATGCCAAAACGGCAAAGCAGTTATCTATTTCTACCTTTCACCGCCTGGGTTTAAACATGCTCCAACAAGATGGCGCAGGTGTAGGTTTACGCAAAGGGTTTACCATTTTTGATCAAAGCGATTCGATGAGTGTGTTGCGTGAGCTGATCAGCGAAAACAACAGTGCAATAGAAGAACGCACACTGCAAAACATGATTTCTAATTGGAAAAATCAATTTATTGATGCAGACGCAGCAAAGCTATCTGCTGTTGATGAGCAAGAACGAGCAGCTGCAATATTATACAAAGCGTATACCGAATTTCTGGCCGCCTGTAATTCAGTAGATTTTGATGACCTAATCAATCTACCAGTAACGCTACTCAAAACTAATCCCGATGTGCTCGAAAAATGGCGTGGCCGTACACGGCACCTATTAGTAGATGAATATCAAGATACCAATGCGGTGCAGTATGAGTTGGTGCGTTTGTTGGTCGATAAATTTGGCGCACTCACCGCCGTTGGCGACGATGATCAATCCATCTATTCATGGCGAGGCGCCCAGCCAGAAAATCTACATGCCTTAAAGGACGACTACCCTAATCTAAAAGTGATCAAGCTGGAACAAAACTATCGTTCTAGCCAACGCATACTGCGCTGCGCCAACCAAGTTATTAGCCATAACCCGCATATCTATGAAAAAAGGCTGTGGAGTGATTTAGGTATTGGCGACGAACTCAAAATTTCAGTATGCAGGCACGGCATTGACGAGGCCGAATGGGTTGCAGCGCAAATACTGACTATGCATTATCAAAAAGGTGTGCCGTTTGGTGACTTCGCCATTTTGTATCGCAGCAATTTTCAGTCTCGCCCATTTGAGCAGGCCATGAGAGAGAAACAAATCCCCTATCAAATTAGTGGCGGCGATTCCTTTTTTGACAAAGCCGAAATAAAGGACATGTTGGCTTATCTAAAATTATTAGTTAATCCTGATGATGAAACTGCATTTTTGCGTTGCATTAACACGCCACGACGCGAGATAGGCCCAACAACATTAGCAGCACTAGGCATACAGGCGCGCTCAAGAAATATCAGCCTCTTTGCCGCCTGCCACGATATGGGCTTAGAGGCGAAAATGTCGGAAAAGGCGCGCACCCACTTGCAGCGCTTCGCTAATTGGCTAGTGCTGGTTGCCGACAACGCCGAGCGCGGCGATACACTGGGCGTGCTCAAACAATTTTTTGATGATATGGATTACACAGGCTGGATCGAACGCCAAGCCAGCACGCCACAAAAGGCTGAGCGTAGCTTGAAAAATATCGGCGAGCTATGGCAATGGATCGAACGGCTGTTGACTACAGAGGACGCTACAGATGCCAGCCTTGTCGACATCGTTTCACAACTTAGCTTACACGACATTCTTTCGCGTCAGGACGAGAAACAAGAGTCGTCGCAAATTCAAATGTCGACACTACACGCAGCAAAAGGCTTGGAGTTTCCACACGTGTTTATGGTGGGAATGGAGGAAGAAATTCTGCCGCATAAAAATAGCCTTGAATCCGGCGACCTAGAAGAAGAACGCCGTCTTTGCTATGTAGGAATGACACGCGCCCGCCATACCCTAACCTTTACCCGGGCGCGTTCACGCCAACGCTATGGCGAAATGAACCAATGCGAGCAGAGCCGGTTCCTTGCCGACTTGCCTGAGGATGATGTGATTACCCTGGGTGAGCTGGACAACAGCAATCACGAACAACAAAGAACCTCTGGTAAAGAGGCGCTGGAAGGTTTGATGGCCATGTTATCTGGCGACTAAACCTGTTATTTTGAAAGAGGATGATGCCATCAAGCCCCTCTACTCTTGAAAAGGAACCAGCATTGCATATGTTTAGCCATAATCGCCCCATCAACGCACACAAGCCTGGTGACCTAATTACATGACTAACTCAGACGATGAAGCAGATCTTCTGTTCGATGAGCTCGAAGCAGAGCCCGATCTAACGACCGATGAGAATACGGGATTAATTTTGCCAGAGCAAAATTTGCCCGAAAAGCTCATGTTGTTACCTATCTTCGAACGCCCCTTTTTTCCAGCCCAAGTGCAACCTCTAGTGATTGACGAGGACCCCTGGCAGGAAACATTCTCACGCTTGGCTAAGATGGACAACCACTTGTTGGGCTTGTGTTACGCCGGTGATCAAGAGAACGCAAAAGCCACCACTGAAAATTTTTCAAACATTGGCTGTATCGTCCGGCTACACAATGTGGTTGGAAACAACGGCAAAATACAATTCATTGCTCAAGGCCTACAACGTTTTAAGATCGAGTCATGGATAAGCTATGAGCCACCGTTTTCAGCCACAGTAAGTTACCCCGCAGAGCGCGCTGGGAAAACGCCTGAAATCAAAGCGTACGCCATGGCGTTAATCCAATCGATCAAAGAGCTCATTCCGCTTAACCCACTGTACAACGAGGAGCTTAAAAATTTCCTTAACCACTTCAATCTCAACGAGCCATCACCGCTTGCTGATTTTGCTGCTGCAATAACAACGGCCTCTGGCAAAGATCTACAACACATTCTGGATACCGTGCAATTGCAAAAGCGTATGGAACGCGTATTAGTGTTGCTACACAAAGAGCTCGAAGTGGCTCGCTTACAAAGTGAGATACGCACTGAAGTTGAGCAAAAAATGTCGAAGCACCAACGTGAATTCTTTTTGCGTGAAGAGCTAAAAGTCATACAGCGTGAATTGGGTATCGCCAAAGATGATCGTACGTCCGATATCGATACGTTCCGCGAACGCATGGATAAAACGACTCCACCGGAGCACGTTCAAAAACGTTTTGACAGCGAAATAAACAAAATGACGGTGCTCGAACCCGGCTCGCCTGAATACGGTGTCACACGCAACTACGTCGATTGGCTTAGTGCGGTGCCTTGGGGCATATACTCCAAAGACAAAACTAGCCTACGTGGCGCACGGAAAATACTCAATCAAGATCACGCCGGCCTGGATGATATTAAAGACCGTATTCTTGAATTTTTGGCAATGGGGGCTTTTCGTGGCGATGTCAGTGGATCGATCCTATTATTTGTAGGCCCACCCGGTGTGGGTAAAACCTCAATCGGGAAATCGATTGCCGAATCGCTTGGCCGAAAGTTTTATCGGTTTAGTGTGGGCGGTATGCGTGATGAAGCTGAAATCAAGGGCCATCGACGTACATACATTGGTGCAATGCCCGGCAAGCTGGTACAGGCACTTAAAGAGGTCGAAGTGAGTAACCCGGTGATCATGCTTGATGAGATCGACAAGATGGGTATGTCACACCAAGGTGACCCCTCTTCTGCAATGCTGGAAGTACTGGACCCAGAACAAAATGATGATTTTCTTGATCACTACCTGGATTTACGTATTGATCTATCAAAAGTGCTGTTTATCTGTACCGCAAACCAGCTCGATACCATCGCACGCCCTCTGCTTGATCGCATGGATGTGATTCGTTTGGGCGGTTATATCGCATCAGAAAAACTCGAGATAGCACAAAAGCACTTGTGGCCTCGACTGCTCGAACGCAACAAAGTTAAAAAGAGCCAAGTAAAAATCTCAGAGTCAGCCGTCAAGGCATTGGTTGAAAACTACGCGCGCGAAGCCGGCGTCCGTAGCCTGGAAAAACTATTAAGCAAAATCTTGCGCAAGAGCGTACTGCAACTACTGACCAAGAAAAAACCTATCAGCATTAGCGGCCGCAACCTTGTAGATTTTGTTGGAGAACCTCCGTTTAGAGGCGAGCAGCAACTTGGTGGCGTTGGTGTTATTACTGGGCTTGCCTGGACAGCCATGGGTGGCGCGACACTACCAATCGAAGCCAGCCGTGTTCATGGCGCTAATCGCGAACTCAAACTCACCGGACACCTTGGCAAGGTGATGACAGAGTCGGCGCAGATCGCTCATAGCTTCGTTACCACTAATTGCAAAAAATGGGGCATCAGTGAAGACTACTTTCTGAAGTCTGCCTTGCATATACACGTGCCAGAAGGCGCTACCCCGAAAGACGGCCCAAGCGCGGGCATTAGCATTACCAGCGCATTGATATCACTTGCAATGAATAAGGCGGTAAAGAAAAACCTTGCCATGACAGGCGAGCTAACACTAACAGGAGAAGTGCTACCCATTGGTGGCGTGCGCGAAAAGCTGATTGCTTCACGACGACTGGGCATCAAAGAAGTCATTTTGCCCGCCGGCAACGAGCGCGACGTGCAAGAACTACCAAAGCACATCACTAAAGGGCTGAAAATTTACTACGCCAGCCACTACGATGATGTGTTCAAGCGCTTGTTTAAATAATCACGCTATCACTACTTCACAAGCCTTGACGCCAAGCAAGCCGTACTGAGAAGTCCGGCGCTGTGTCGGTAACTATGTCTTCTGACAAAGACACTTCGAGTGCATTGCCCCTTAGCTTTTTACGCGCGAGCAGTGTGAATTGCCCCGATACTCGACCAAGTTCTTCTAGCGTACTGTTAAAAATGGGCGAATGCCAATCCAGCTGTGCAACAATTGATAGGCTGGATGACCAATGAAATTCGCTACCCAAGCTACCAAACGCAACAAGGGAATTTTGCTTGGGCAGATTATTGGCTTTACCAAGTGCTAGCAAGCCAACGCTCCATGAGCCATCAAAACGCTGCGTTATTTTAAGCCGAGATGATTGCCAGTCAATAAAAAAGTCAGTGCCGCCGCTACCAAAAAAACCATCATCTGAGGCGATACCCAGCTTAGTACCGACACGCCAAATTGGTGCCCCTTGCTCGCAAGCGCGGAACCGCTGAATACTAAGCTGAATATCTCCAAAACCCTGTTCATTTGACACGACTTGCCGTACAACGTCATCGCCAGATTGATAGGAATACTCAAGCTTGTCGGTTTCTACAAGTTCGCGTGAGGCGTTGGGCAAACCAAATACGCTATGCCAATCTTCAATAGGCGTATCAAGAAAACCACCATTGTGAGACAAATAAACAAGGGCAGCATCTGTTTGCCAACATGGATTTAAGCGTTTGCTAAACCGTGCATGCAATGCCGTGGTTTCGCCGTCAAGCATGAGCTTTTCTGCGGCTGATGCGCCACCCATGAATACGTTGCTGTGTTCAATTGATAGCTGCACATGCATGCCATCACTGCGCACCGAAGCCGCAGGCAAGCCTATGAGAGCCGTTATCGGTTGAGCTGAGCGATGTTGTGCCAGCAAACCTTGGTCGGCGTACAGCGGCTTACAGAGACACACGGCCAATAAAAATATGCGCCAAGAGTTAAAACGAAACATAAAGCCTTGAACTAAATCTTGTCGCCGAGTTTGTTACGCACCCGTTCGATGCTTCTTAGCGTGTTTTGAGATTGCGGACTAATTTTTAGCACTTGCTCAAAGGCATCAAGCGCATTTTGGTAGTTGCCCCGTTTCAAGAATATTAGCCCTAGGCCAGAGATTGCACCGAAGTGGCGTGGCTCAAGCTTCACGGTTTGTTTTATATCATCGACCGATGCCTCGATATCACCCAAAAGATAATGCAACGTTGCACGCTTGTTCCAGGCTTCGGCAAAATCAGGAGTGCTATCAATCAGCTGATCACTAAGCTTCAAACCCAGTGTCAATTGACGAGCTTGCATTGCAGCGACCACTTGAGACATCAAAGCTGCGGAGTTGTCATCAGGGGCTGTTAACCAATGCTGCCAAATTTGTAATTCAATTTGCGATGCCTCGCTGGCATCGGATGCACTAGCGAGTGCATCAAATAAGGGCTTGAGTTCGGCGATGGTTTGATCTGCCTGTGCAACCGCTGCCACACCACTCAGCCAGATAGCAACCAGCCCTATCCGAAATCGATCCAAGCACGTCGTCATGCATGTTTCCCTCAGTTAAACTATGACCATCCTACCTTAGGTTGCCCCCATGCATATTAGCTGCTCAGCTACATAAGCCATCTCACTAACAAACCTTATTGCACCACGTAAGGCTTACCGTCATTGACCATCTTGGCTAAAACTGCTGCTTCGCGGTAGCCGTGTACTCGTTCGCCCGTATCAAGATAAATTAATGGTGTTCCACGCAATCCAACCTGCTGTGCGACTTCGACGTGATTCTCGATTGGGTTGTCGCATGACATTTCGTCGACTTGTCCACCCGCTTTCGCGGTAGTCATTGCTTTTTGAGGATCATCTGCACACCAAACACTTTCAAGCGCTTGATGACCAGGAGAGCCCAAACCGGCACGTGGGAACATCAAATAACGCACACGAACACCAGCATCTAGCAGGGTATCAATTTGTTCATGCAGTAAACGGCAGTATCCGCAGCTGATATCAGTAAAAACGGTAATCGAACGATCAGATGCTTCTTCAGGTTCGTATATCAGCATGTTCGACTCATCGATATCCTCCAGCAGCTCCATGTGCAAACCACCCAGACGTATTTCCGTAAGATTTTGCTCAGTCTCAAGATCAATCATATTGCCGGTGAGCAGAAAACTTGCATCTTCGTTGATGTAGTAGATTTGCCCTTCACTAACCAGTTCATAAACGCCATCCACTGGTGTAGCCATTATTGATTTAATCGGCATGCCAGGAATTTCTTTGTCGATTTGCGCCCGCAGTAGCGTGATTTGTTCGTCATCGGATGATGCGGCTTTTGCATTATCAGCCGCCTTATTAATCAAGACCTTAGTCTCTATTTCAGCAGTTGAGGTGGACACTCCAGTATCAGGACCGACATTAGTTGCGGCAACAGCAGTACCCGTACCGTCCGCGCAAGCAGATTGAGCCATAATTAAAGCTAGCACGCTGACCTTTAACGCCAATTTATTCATAGAATTTCCAACGATTTAATTTGTAGACTCAACGCTCGCGCGTAAGTTCAGTCTCAATGCAGCCCGGTACTAGCCGCGCGGGTGATGCATTTGATGCAAACTCTTCAAGCGCTCCGTAGCCACGTGTGTATATATCTGTGTGGTTGATAGATCACTATGACCTAGCAATAGCTGCACCACTCTAAGATCGGCATTATGATTGACCAAATGGGTAGCGAATGCGTGCCGCAAGGTGTGTGGCGACAAATGGCCGCGTATCTCGGCGGTAACGCCATGGATCTTGATTCTATACCAGAAGCTCTGACGCGTCATTTCACGCCCTTGCTGGCTTAAAAATAATGTGTCAGAGACCTTTTTTTGCAAATCAGGTCGCGAGTGCGTCTTGTATCGCTCTATCCAATGTAGCGCCACTTCACCCATCGGTATTAAGCGTTCCTTGTTACCCTTGCCCCAAACGCGCACCACGCCCTGCTTATAATTGATCTGGTCCGATTTAATGCTGACAAGTTCAGTCACTCGTAATCCACAAGAATAAAGCAGTTCTATCATGGCACGATCACGTATTCCCAGCGCAGTGCGCGTATCCGGAGCTCGCAGCAGAGCCTGTACTTCAGTCTCGGTTAGTGTTGCTGGCAACGATCGTCCCTGCACTGGCGATTCTACTAGCAGCGATGGATCCAACTTGATATGCCGTTCGCGCAGCATAAACCGGTAGTAACGCCTGATGGATGACAATGCGCGAGCTGTAGTCCGGGCGCTATCACCGCCACTCATCCGGAAGCCAAGGTAATTCATGATGTCTTCACGTTTAGCTTTTTGCAGATCCTTATCTTGTGTCGCCATCCAGCGAGCAAACTGCTTGAGATCAGATTGATAAGCTGAAACCGTATGCTTGCTGAGTCCACGTTCGACCAGCAACATATCTGCAAACAGCAGCATTGCCCGTTCGTTTTTAGCCGAAAGTCTCGAAGTTGAACTCATTGCGTTAGCATAGAGGCCAGAGAGCGCAAAAACCACCTAGGTGAACACAGCAATGACTCCAGCAGACCAAAATTGCCCAAGTGATGCAGATCCGAGCGCGCTAAGCATGCAAGAGGCACTAAACAAGATATTGGCATTGTGCACTCCTGCAGAACGTATCGAGACAGTTGATGTGATGACGGCGATGCATCGAGTCTTGGCATCCGACATCTATGCTGATATAAGCGTGCCACCTTTCAGAAGTTCAGCAATGGATGGGTATGCTTTCAAACACGCACAAGGTGAAGTTGCGCTCACCATCGTTGGATCATCGTTAGCGGGCCACCCCTATCCGGGCCACATCTCCGACAACTGCTGTGTGCGCATTACGACAGGTGCTTGCGTTCCTGATGAGGCCGATACAGTGGTTATGCAAGAAAACACCACGACGTCATCCGATAAGCTGCAAATCGACAAACTTCCAGTGCGCGGGTTCAACGTTCGAGATATTGGTTCTGATCATACAGCCGGGGAATTATTATTGTCTGCAGGTACCCAGCTCAAAGCACCCGAGATTGCATTGCTCGCAGGCCACGGCATCAACAAAGTTACTGTCGGGAAACCTTTGGTCGTATCGGTGATATCAACGGGTGACGAGCTGCACGATGCTGGCACCAACGCTGGCGCCCAACTTAAGCACGGAGGTATCTACGACTCTAACCGTGCCTTGCTCATCAGCATGCTGCAATCTCCTGCCATCCAATGTATCGACTCCGGCATCTGTGCTGATAGCCTTAGTTCAATCACCGCAGCGTTTGATCAATCTGCGGATGCCGACTTAGTTATTTCAACCGGTGGTGTGTCGGTGGGTGATGCAGATTTCGTAAGAGATGCGCTTGCGCTATCGGGTGAACTAGCGATGTGGAAAATAGCGATGAAGCCTGGCCGTCCACTAACGTTTGGCAAACTTAATTCAGGTGCTGTGTTCTTTGGCTTGCCAGGAAATCCGGTTTCAGCTGCGGTGACTTGCCTGTTTTTTGTCAAGCCAGCATTGCGCAGAATGCAAAGGCTACCATTAAGCGAATTAGTCACAATTGAAGCTACAGTGGATAGTAATCTACGTAAACTTCCCGGCAGAGTTGAATATCAGCGAGGTGTGTTGTCAGGCACTGCAGCTGATGGATATCAGGTATCAACAACTGGATTGCAGGATTCACACGTGCTGACATCGCTCCACAAAGCTAACTGCTTTGTCGAACTACCATTGGATAGTCAGGGTGCTGATGCTGGAAGCACGGTTACGGTAATTCCTTTTGGCGCTATTGGCGATAACATGATTTAACCTCAACCCAAAACGAGAAAAGGTGGCCAGAGCCACCCTTTCACGAACATACTAATCAAAAGTTGATCAGTTTTACTTCTTCTTAGCGCGCTTTTTACCAGCAGCCTTCTTCTTGGTGGTTTTCTTCTTCTTGCCAGCAGCCTTCTTCTTGGTGGTTTTCTTCTTCTTGCCAGCAGCCTTCTTCTTGGTGGCTTTCTTCTTGGTGGCTTTCTTCTTGGTGGCTTTCTTCTTGGTGGCTTTCTTCTTCTTGCCAGCAGCCTTCTTCTTAGTGGCTTTCTTCTTCTTGCCAGCAGCCTTCTTCTTAGTGGCTTTCTTCTTCTTGCCAGCAGCCTTCTTCTTAGTGGCTTTCTTCTTCTTGCCAGCTGCTTT
>JAZGEF010000035.1:0-29154 GCA_036478595.1 Granulosicoccaceae bacterium | reverse complement strand
TTAAGATCCGCGTCTTCAAGATTAAGGTTTTTTACCGATGCTCCAGAAAGATTGGCACCAGCGAGCTTGCTACCAGATAGATTGACGTCATCAAGTACAGCGTCGTTAAATTTTGCGTACTCTGCATCGACACGCGACATGTTTGCACCCGTGAAATCGACTCCGATTAATTTAGTTGATGTCATAACCGTTCCCATCAAACCCATCGATTGATTTTTCATATCTGCAGACAAATCTGAATTTCGAAACGAGGCGCTCGTTAAATCAGCACCTTTAAAGTT
Source organism: Granulosicoccaceae bacterium (assembly GCA_036478595.1). Lineage (GTDB taxonomy): Bacteria > Pseudomonadota > Gammaproteobacteria > Granulosicoccales > Granulosicoccaceae > Granulosicoccus. The sequence goes on along the minus strand of JAZGEF010000035.1, from coordinate 28,873 downwards.
TGCAGTAATACGTGTGTTATCGAATATTGCTCCTTTAAGCTTTGCCTTGCGCAATTGTGTCGAGCGTAAGCTTGCACCCGTTAAGTCAGCGTTTTCCATATTCGCGCCCATCAACCAGGCGAGGTCGAGCCTTGTATCACGCAGATTCGTGTTCACAAGATTGGTATTGTTGAGACGAGCCCAACGCATATCAGCACCACTAAAATCGAGATTGCTAAGATCCAGGCCAGAGAGTTGACGATTAGTTAAGTCAACGGCAACCCCACCCGCGGCTTCCGCTAATAACGTCTCAATTTCGGCTCGTGTCGTGTCCGACTCGCTCCATTCAGGCGTCGACAGATCGACTAAATCCATCATGTCTTGAGAAATTGCCGGAAAGGAAAATGCAAGCAAAATGATAGCAATAGCTGCCTGAGTTTTATATCGCATAAGTCGTATTCCTCTTTGCCGTAAGCGCGCAATAAGCACATTGTTTAAATATTAGCATTGTGTAGCCGAGCTCAGCCAGTATTTGATGACAGACACACCTGTGATATGCGCTGATGGAACGCCCCACCTGCTTTATTTAACCAACCTCGGGCCGCTGACAGACTGATACCACGCCGCTATTAGTGCAATATCTTGATCGCTCAGAACTGCAGCAATACTTGAGTAGTCTATTTTTAAGCTGCCTTCAGGTATACGATTTTCTTCCCAATTAGTGACGATGTCGACACGGAATTCGGTTAAACCTTGGACTGAGTTAATTTTAGGGACATCATCTGCGGCGATAAGTTCAGTCGGCACACCAACAAAGAGTACTGGGATCCGTGCAGTAACCACATGAAACGTTTTGAACAATATTGGTATAGTATCGGATGCTTCTCTTAACGCAGTCGCCTAAGCTGAGGCAAAACTAAACTCTGACCCGGCCGGGTAAAAAACGCAAACACAAAAACAGCAAAGCCAGACAAGCCGGTATCCAGCGCAGGTCTACTGGAACCCTCTTCTGATGCGCCAATGAACTTGCCATTGCTGCATCAGCTAGCTGATCAGCTGAATCCATCGGTAGATAAATGAGCTCTGCCAAGCGCCCCAGTTTACTTAGATGAACATCTTGACGGCTAGATAACTCTTCGTGACTTTGACCAGCAGGAGCATCGGGTTTCTGCACCACTTCGCCAGCCTGCCAATAAGCGGCTACTTTCCCATCCTCGTCGAAAGTCTTCGGAATTCTGACCGGGTTCAATCCTCCAACACCAACGATTACACCATTAACGGGGTATCTATCCGTTTTTGGCATGCCTCTGTCACCAGAGCGTAACGGCGGCGCTTCCTGACCATCAGTCAGAAAAATAATATTTATTGACTCACCCATACCATCCGCTGCGCGAATACTTTGATGCAATCCCTTACCAACACCACTGGCATTAGCCCAACGCATACTGCTATCAATATTATTTAGCGACGATACTAGCCCGGCGTAGTGATCGCACACTTCGACCGGTGAGGTTAACGTCACTACGCGTCTTCTAGTAAACACGCTCCATCCAATTCGGGAACCACATGGCAGGCTTTGCAACAAATCCAAGGCGGCCTCTTTTGAAGCGCTTAAACGACTGATGAGTTTGTCACCCAACACATGATCCTCCACGTTCATACTTTGAGAAATATCAAACGTTATCTGAAAATTGTAAACAGGCCTGGACAGCACTATGGGTTTAAGAAACACACAAACTAACAGTGCGACAAGCGACAACAGAATCAATAGGTTTTTGCTTAACATAAGTTGCCGCTATGCGCTGGCAATCGGTAGGCCATGCTTACGGCAGATCCTTTAAAGTAAAATCTGGAACAACCACATTCACACTTTTGACTGGTGGGCGTTTGTCAAACAACTTATCGGATATTTCCGGTGCCGCACGAAGTGCATGCTCAAGATTAACTCGCGCGTCCCAGTGATCAGGCTTAGCCAGCAACAAATCGCGATAACGCTGCTTAGCAATTTCGATCAAAGGGCGCGTTTGTGCTCCGGGTAACTCAGGCCGCAATCCTTGCCTAAGGTAGTGGTTAGCAAGGTTATATCGCGATGCGACACCAATCGTTGAATCCTGCTGTTGATCGCCCAGCCTTACATATAGCGCTTCGGCGGCATCAAACTCACCGCCTGCCGACAATGCAATGGCCGTTTTAAGCATGACCGCAGGATGAGATTTATTAGTCACGTCCGGATCATGCTCTGTCATTGTTTCTGGAACCGCCGAGACCGCACTCCTTACCCGCTGATTTTTGTATAGCTTATATCCCTGCCATGACGTAACTAACAACAAGCAGGCCGCGATACTGCCAAAAATAAAATGAATCGTTGTGCGCTTCACTTGAGTGCCTCCATTCTTACTGCCGCGATCATTGCAAGAGCCGCACAACTGATCAAGGCCAATATAAACAGCACACGACTGTAATCGATGCCGGCATTTTTCTCATAGTAAGTAATCGGTAGGTTTTCCTGGCTATCAATTGCGGCCACCGCCTCACCCATAGAACCCACATCATCTGCCTGAAACACTTGGTATTTAGTGCCGAGGTTCTTAAAGAATAGATGCAACTCTACCTCTTCGGTATTGACCGCGGTATCGGTTCCCACCAAATCAAAATTAGGGGTGTTTATACCACTCTGCACATAAACGAAGTACAAACTAATCTGATTGCGTTGCATACCTTCTTGAATGCGCTTACGTGTTTCTTCATCGAGCTTTGCACCACCATCGGAGACCAATAACACGGCACGGCTACCCGTGTAAGGTCGCTGATCAAATGCTTCGATCGCGGCAAGCAGCGCCAGCCCCATATTGGTTTCTTTCGGCCCTCGCCCTATTCCACTAGCATCAAGGCCCGCCTGTAGGAAACCGGTATCATCGGTGAAATCAGCTATGCGCATGGGCACAACACTAAATAGGGTTAATGCATAGCGATTCTCGGGGCGCTGCGACAACAACCAGCTAAGCGCTTGTCTTGCTAAGCCATTTTTTGTCTCTTGAACTTGTATAGATTGATAGTCTCTTAAAATCGGACGCTTCACCTCTCCATCCATGCTGGCACTACGATCAAGCAATATGGAAATTTCCGCACCGCGGCCAATACGCTCAGATAATCTTTCAGAACTCTTTGGGCCAGCCAATGCTATTACTAATAAGGCAATGGTTAACGCAGCCAAGCCAAGCCATAGTCGATGCAAACGCTGCCCACCTATATCGGCAGGCAACCAATCGATCCACGGAAACGGTATCTCGTCTCGTTTACCCGATATCAGGGGCAACAGCGCCAGTGGCAATAGAAGTAGCAACAACGGCAGATGAAATTCGAGTAGCGGCATTTAGTCGGCCATTCCAAAAGGCACTTTCGCAACTTGTTTGGCTTGGCGTTTTTCCGCCCGGTGCAACCTGTTGCACAGTTTAGAAACCGCTATGGCTTCTGGCTCTGCCTGTTGGTAAAAACGTGCAGACGAGGCGGCATAGAACTCCTCTACTTCACCTTTGTATTCCTCTATCCAAGGAGCAACTACAAAAAGCTCACGCAGGGAATTGCCGTTAACCGTTTTGCCAGCAACGTCGTTGAACGCACGGTGCAGAGCAACCCAAGCTTGCGGATCTTGGTCGCGCTCGGCGTTTGGAATATTTTTAATCGTGCGCCTAGCTTGCGCAAATGGCAGCGTGTGCGAATCTTTGAAATGCCTAATTAGCCACCATAAAAGCCACAACGCGAGTATTGATAGCAGAGAAATTAACCCAAGCTTCAATAATCTCCTGTTTGGTTTTTCGATCACATCCAATGCGCGATGATCAACCAAAGGTGAAGATTCATCCCCGTCTCCAGCAGCGATAAGTGGTGCAATGGTGAATCCCCATGGCTGTAAGAGCAGTTCCTCGCCTGATTCTGTTAAAAATGTCACCGCAGGCAGAGCTATTGTTTCGGTTTGCACAGGTGAATTGATAACCTGATAGCGCAGCTCTAGCCATCTTTGTTTTTTAATAGTGACTTCTTCGCTTGGCAGGCGGTAGAGATAATCATTTATTCGCAGCCCTGACTCTAAGTCTTTTACGTTAATGGCTCCAGCCGATGGCTCAAGATTAACTCGTTGGAGCAAAACATCGCCGATAAAATATCCATACGAACGCTCTGGGTGTTCCACCTGCAAGTCAGCTTTTGTGATAGGCACAATTACAAGCGCCAGCAAGAACAATAACAGCCGTCCCATCAGACTCGTGTTTCCATAAAGTAGCGTGACAATGACTCTGGATCGAAACCATCGGTAATCCAAAATGGTTTTACATCCCTCGTTGCGAATACATCGGCAATTGCTTGCTGACGTTTCTCCACGTTCGCTTCCCACTGTTGACGCACGGTTGGTGTAAGCCAAAGGTGTCGAGAGTGTTTGCTTCCCATTTGTCTGACAGACAATAATCGTTTACTGTCCGGCGGCGTAATCTCAGTGCGATCCCAGATCACCAAGGGCACAATCAAAGAACCTGCCAAGGGTTCTAGAATTCGATCAAGTTGCTCGAGCGGCCAATGAAAATCACTAACGATAAACGACAGTGCTGACTTACCGGCTATAGACTCTATACAATGTGACAATGCACCGGTACTTGCGCTGGCTGAGGTGGTTGGATCAGAGGACAAAACCATCTCAGCCATGGTTTGCCCAGTGCCGCGTCCGAACCTTGCAGGCATTGTAAGATCGTCGCGCTTCATCGAATCAAACGGGACAAGACTAACGGAGTCGCCAAGGCCCCCTGCACTAAAGCCCAGCGCTTCGAGGAATTCAGCTGCGACCTGTAGCTTGTTTTGTTGCGCGCCAAAGCGCATAGACTGAGATACATCGACAAGGGCCGATACAGTAATGGCCGCGCGTTGTTTATTAACTCGCACCAGCCAGTCTTTCTGAATATTGTTAATGCTGGCGCGTAAATCCAGGCGCCGTGGATCGGGCTGATCGATGAGCTTCGCATGTGATACGAAATTCATACCTGCACCGTGGCTATTACTGCGATGTGCCCCTGGACGAACGCTATGTGTATTGCCCGGCAAGCGATAAACAAACTCGGCCGTGGCCGTATCCATCATGGAGAAGCCACCACATTCATTATGGAGTTGATCAACACAGGAGAAATATCTGATCTACGTAGTTCGTATATTGGTTGAAAAAATATTCGGTGCCCCATGGCTGCTGGTAATACCGCATGAACATCTTCAGGGACCACATACTCACGATCATTCATCCAAGCCACAACACGTGCCGCACGCACTAAAGCACTCATGCCACGAGGGCTAGCACCGGCGAGAATCAAGCGATCCATTTCTACCCCATCAACTGACACTCCAAACTCAGCAGGTGACTCACTGGCTCGCCATAGCTCCAGCAGGTATTTCTCTATCACAGGGCTGGTTGTAACTGTCTTTTGAATCGCGGTGCTAACATCGTTGAGCTGATCTCCTGGACAAAGGCCGTATTGCACCAGCTCAATCAGGGAATCCGCATTGTGGTATGCGGTGTCAATGATTAGTGAGCGCCTTATATCCTCATCTATCGGTGTTGCCATATTTAATTCAAACATAAACCGATCACGCGCTGCTGAGGCTAGCTCGAAGGTTTCTTCTTTTTCAACCTTGTTGCGATCAGCAAACACAGTCATGTGTGGGAATTGGAATTCTTTATTGAACGCAGACACTGTACGCTCTGCCATAGCACGTAGTAACAACGATTGAACCTGCGGGCGCGCTCGATTAATTTCGTTGAAAAAAAATGTTGTGAGTTGTTCGCCGTGGCGAAGTAGCGGGCCTGGGTCTATTCTTGGTTGACCGTCTGAATCGACATAAGTGTGATAGACCAAGTCGTTGGGCATTAAATCTATGGTGCCCTCCGTGCGTTCAAACTCCCCTCCGGCGGCTCGGGCAAAGGCGCGTAACACAGTGGTTTTACCGACGCCAACATCGCCTTCCAACAAAACATGACCACGAGCAAACAACGCTACGTTGATTAATCTGACTAGTGAATTCTGACCGATCACGACGTTATTAACTGCTGTTTCTGTAACCAACGCATGCTCTCGCCAGTCGGCAAGATAGTTTTCTGTGGTCAAGCTGTATTCCCCCTCAATGGCTTCAAATGCAGATGGTAATGATGAATTACGTAGGTGAACGCGCAGTCGATTGTATCAGCAGTACCTCTAGATTCCAAACGCTGCCCGTAACGATAAAAAACGATGCTGTGGAGTGTAAATGTGGCATTAAATAGCAAAATGTGCCAAAAAATACCATGCCAGCAACGACAATAGTCTGTCTATTTATGCCTATCCGAGATAAGATGAGAGTACTTAGAATGAGTAGAAATTGGAGAAAATCGATGCCAAGTTGGGTTAAATTTGTAGTAGCAATGTTTGCGCTATTGCCGTTTCACGTACTCGCCGCAGACCCCGTTAAGGTAGGCGTTTTGAAGTTTGGCACGGTCAACTGGGAGCTAAAGTCCATGCAACATGCCGGGCTTGATAAGGCCAACGGTGTTGATCTGGAAATCGTCCCGTTCGCTGGCGGCGATGCCACTAAAATCGCACTCCAGGGTGGGGCGGTAGACGTGATCGTCTCAGACTGGCTGTGGGTGTCAAGGCAACGGGCATCAGGTCAAAAACTCACTTTTGTACCGTACTCTTCATCGGTTGGTGCAATTATGGTTGGCCCAGATAGCGACATAAAGTCACTAGCCGACTTGAAAAATAAAAAAATAGGCGTTGCTGGCGGGCCATTGGATAAAAGCTGGTTATTGCTTCAGGGCATGGCCAAGCAGGAACATGGCTTTGAACTTAACAAGGAGAACGATATCGCGTATGGCGCGCCACCACTGTTGGCAGAAAAAACCCTGCAAGGCGAACTCGATGCCATGCTTAACTACTGGCACTACTGTGCGCGTTTAGAAGCAAAGGGCTTTAAACGATTGGTAAGCGCAGAAGAAGCCGCGGCCGCCTTGGGCTCCAGCGGGCCGGTCTCGGCCATCGGTTATGTTTTCACAGATGAGTGGGCAAGCAACAATCCAGAGTCAGCCATGGGCTTTGTACAGGCATCACGTGAAACCAAAGAACTACTTAACAATTCTGATGAAGAATGGGCACGACTGGGTACCAGCGGTGCAATAAAAGACAAAGGCGCGGCTCTGCTAACATTGCGTGATCGTTTTCGTGAAGGTATTCCTGCTCGCTTGATTAGCGATGAAATCAAAGATGCGGCTAAACTCTATAAAGTATTGGCAGAACTTGGTGGAACCAAACTTGTTGGTGAGTCGCCTGTGATGGTTGACGGCACCTACTGGCCCGCACTTCTACCACACTAGCCGGACTTATTCTGGCCGAACCTGTAATACATGTCTCAAAGAAAAAGCGCACCGCTAGCGCTGTGGTTTCTATCGATCGGTGCGCTAATAGTTTTGTGGTTTCTCTGCGCATGGTATGCGCAAAGTAGAGCGCTACCTAATCCGCTGCAAGTCGCTAACGCGATCATGGCGGAAGCCCGCACTGGTGAACTGTTTTTTCATTTAGGTGCCACCCTTGCGCGAGTCGTAGCAGCGTTTGTATTAGCGATGACGATCGGTTCGGTCATCGGTATTGTATTGGGCAGAAGTGATACGCTCAATATGATTTTCGATCCATGGGTGATTTTGTTTTTAAATATTCCTGCACTGGTTGTGATAGTGCTGAGTTATATTTGGTTTGGCTTAAACGAGGTAACCGCAGTCGTCGCAGTTGCCGTTAATAAAATTCCCAATGTCATTGTCACTATCCGTGAAGGTGCTAAATCACTTGAACCACAATTTGCTGAAATGGCCCAGGTGTTCCACTTTTCAAAGTGGAAACTCATGCGCCATGTAGTAATACCGCAGCTGCAGCCCTACTTTGCCGGCGCAACCCGATCGGGTATCGCATTAATTTGGAAAATAGTGCTGGTTGTCGAATTGCTCGGCCGTTCAAACGGTGTTGGTTTTCAAATTCACTTATATTTCCAGCTATTTGATGTCGCTACAATTCTTGCCTACACACTGGTATTTGTCGCCGTCATGCTTCTAGTCGAATATCTATTACTGCAACCCCTCGAAAAATACTCTAGGCGCTGGAGAGGCAGTCATGCTTGAAGTTGATATTGCGTCTAAGCGATTTGATTCAAGTGAGGGAGTATCGTTAGAAGTTTTGCGCGACCTGAGTTTTACTTGTGAGTCCAATTCTTTTACTAGCATCGTCGGCCCATCCGGTTGTGGTAAAACCACAACACTGCGATGCATTCTTGGCCTCGACACTGATTTTGAAGGCACAGTGAGCACCTCACAACTAAACACTGGTATAGAGAATATATCCGCAGTATTCCAAGAGCCAAGGCTCCTGCCCTGGCGCACCGTTGAGCAGAATGTAGGGTTAGTTTTAAATAACCCCAACCCTCCAGAGCTTACCAGCCTGTTTACGGCGCTCGGTTTAAACGAGCATCGTGATTTTTACCCAAACGAACTATCATTAGGATTAGCCAGGCGAGTAAGCTTGGCGCGTGCTTTTTCAGTAAAACCTGCCGTGCTGATACTCGATGAGCCGTTTGTCTCTTTAGACGAAGAAACCGCAGCTCGTCAACGTCAGCTGCTAATGAAGGTGTGGAGTGCACGAGCGTGCACGGCATTAATGGTCACTCACAATTTGTCCGAAGCCATTGAGCTTTCAGATCGCATACTGTTGTTTTCTGGAAGCCCCTCTTCAGTATCAGGTGAATTTACAATACCGATAAAGCGAGAGCATCGAGATCGCGACACCATCGCGCGTTTCAAAGGCGAAATCCTTGAATTGCAGCAAAGCTTAAAGCGGTAGCACTACAATAGCCTCAGGCAATAATGATCGTGAGTGGTGCAATATGACGCACATTAATGGCTGATTAGCTTACGCACGGGTGACGGCTGCAATGTAATTAGGTGTCAATAGGCAAGGATATAAATTAAACTGAATATGCACTATTCTTTTGCTAACTCAACAAGGAACTAAATATGGCTAAATACACCGGTGGATGCGATCACATAAAAACGCATTCGGACAGCGACCCTATAGATAACCACACATGTCACTGCTCTGTTTGTAAGAGTGTGACAAGTCAGCCCACTACCCATGTCGTATTTTTTAATCACGGCGACGTTGTTGTTGATAAGCCCGATGATCTAAAACGCCAGCCCTTTAATGCAAACAATCCCGATGGCCCACTTGATCTTTGCACCTGTGCTACTTGCGGCACCCCTATCATGCTGGACGACAAAGAAAAACGCATACGTGCAATTGTGCCAAACCTAATGGGATACAGCGCAGATAACTTAGCCGCTACTTACCATGCGTTCTATGATGCTTCAACAGGTGTGCCCATGCCGGATGACGGGCGGCCTGTTCACGAAGGCCTAAGACCAGACTTCGTATGGCCACCATCTGCTTAGATAGCCACAGGTAGATCCCACTGGTTATACAAACATTTCGAAAGTTAAAATGTAAAACGGATGGCCAAAGCCATCCGTTTTTTTGTTTTGCCAACGTACTTAGCGCTATAGCAATCCCTTAGTCTCCATATCTTTTCGTAGCTTCTTTAATAGCCCTTTTGCAGGTAAATTAGATTTTTCGGTTTCCAGAGTGGCGAGATAGCCCTCTAGAATAGCACCCGGATTTTCAGGCTTACCTACCACAATGATGCCACCCATTCGGGCACCCCAATGAGGTGTGCACTTGTAAACGATTATGCCTTCAGATTCAAAATCGAAGGAGACGTTTTCACCAAGCTCAGAGTTGATTTTTTCGAACCCTTCAGGTGACATTAGATCAATTGATTCTACGTTGTGACCAGCCATACTCTCAAAGTTGACTGTATCGCCAGGTTCTATATAGAGGAACATGGGCTTATATTTAACCGCGACTGCCGTTACAGTATGGTCGGCGGCCATAGCGACTTTTCCTGAAAGTGCTATTGCAGTAAATAAAATAGCCGCAATTATTCGAGTTTTTGAAAATGTGATTGTCATGTCCCCTCACAGTTAATAGAAATTTTGTTACGTAGACTACCAGAATGATTGAGTCAATTCAAAACAATACCAGATAAACACTACCCAATAAAAGCAGATTGGCGAAATTTACCATCTGCTTCCTGAACCGTTGCTTAAAGTTAGTAGTGTGTCGCATGTTTATTTAACACTATGACACAAGTCTGAATCGTCACTTAACATCGCCGTGCATCATCAATATTTTTTCAATGGCAGCTTCAATCAATTCAGGTCGATCAACATGGACATGATGACCACTATTGTCCGCAATTATCTGCTCGGCCTTAGCACTAAGAGACAAGAACTCTGACTGTAGTTCGTGCCATATTTTATTTTTATTTCCCGCAGAGTCGTCATTCGCATAGGGATCTAAACCACGACTTATAATCTGTACTGGAAAATCAAACGTTTCACGGTGATTTTTCAAATAGTCACAGGAGTCGCGAAACGATTCAATCTCAGCATGCAGCGCTGCATAGGTTTTACGCGTACGCGAAAGCGCAAGAATTTTTCTTTTTATATCGTTGCGTAAACCTGCTGGCAACTCAGGTGCCGACACCACAAAATTATTGGATGTCGGTAACATCGATACGCGGCTTTCGCCAGCCAAACGAGTGAACTGATCTTCATGCGATGCATCAACCAGTATTAAACCAATAACACTGCCCGGCATAATCGACGCAAGCTGGCGCATGATAAGGCCACCATATGAATGCCCAACCAGAATTAAATTTTTGTCGGTTTTTAATTCCCTGAGCAATTGCTTAGCCTCGCGCGCAAGCAGTACCACGTGACGAGGGTTACTACCCGGATCACTCCAAGCGTAGCCTGCGCGATCGTAAACACAGGCTCTAACTTTACTGCTTATACTTTCAGCAATGGGCAGCCATTCAAGTGCCGACCCACCCAAGCCCGGCTCAAACAATACAGTTACATCACCATCACCCACACACAAGGAATGCAGGCGATGCCTACCTAGCGAATACAACTCGCCCGGCGGATGCTTGATAAAACCAAAATCCAGAGGGCTATCGTCTGTTTGTTGCGCAGCCGGTGTGCTTGACAAAGAAAGTGTCCCCCAAGCCAACGCCATCCGAGATAGATAATAGCGCCTGGCGTCAAGTTCTGAACTAGATTCTTTATCCGGTTTTTTCATAAACACCCTCATCAACAATAATGGTGCGGCAATACATGGGGCTAGAAAGGAAGATATTGGGCCAAATCTCTTAATACATCACCCATCACAGATTCCAGTTCCACTGGGGTTTCGCACAACAGCCGAATAGCACTCTCACGTCGATCAAATATTCTTTGTTGCCAAGCGGTTGTTTCTCTTATTTCGGCTATCCTCTGCAGCGATTCAGTGTCGGTCTTGTTTTCGAGTAAAACTAATTCATTTAAGTGTGATTGCACCTTTTGGGAGATGGCGATTTGCTGCCGCGTAAATTTACGAATCCCATTAAAATAATCACTGCGACGTTGGTTGAATCGATAAACAACGCCGTCTGCAATTTGATTGTAAACATCAATTCGTTGATCTTCAGGAATTGACTCGGCAAAGGCTTTTATGCGGTCACGAGCTGCGTCATCAAGCTCTTCCAGATCACCTAACTGATTTACCAGCTTTTTAACTTCATTGTTTTTAAGCCATGTACCTATCACATCGTCTTCAATCGGCTCTGGCCACACCACAGCAACTGCCACCTCAGGCACATAGGCTTGCACACAAGGCCACTCGATATCTAGCTCGGCATTCGCTAAAGCTATGGTGGGCGCCAAAATCGCAGAGGCCAAAATGCCTAAAACAACAACAGCTTTAATACCGTTAAATAAATAATACGTCTTCGTTATGATATTCATTGGATCCCTTAAATGCTAAACAGCAGCTCCACCTTTTCGCGGTAAAAACCCTCGTAACGGATCGTAGCCCCAAATAGCCACCGCTGAAAAGAACAAGGTGCACAAAAGCGTGATGAGCCCGGCCTGCCAGTTAATCTGCGAATACAGGGCAAATCGAACAAATTCAACGGCATGTGTGAAGGGATTCAAGTTAGCCACCCAGTATAACAACTCGCTTGAATCGCGTAGTCGCCACAAGGGGTACAAGGCAGAGGACGCAAAGAACATTGGGAAAATAACAAAGTTCATCACACCTGCAAAATTCTCCAATTGAGTAACGAAAGACGACAGCATTAACCCAAGCGCTCCCAACATTAAACCGGAAAGTATCAGTGCGGGTATCACCATAAAGTAGCCGGACACTGGCGGCCGCACCTCCCAAAACCAAGCAATGAGCAAAAACACATACACCTGTAACAACGCAACAGCAACTCCCGATAACAACTTACAAAGTAGCAAAAACCAGCGCGGCAACGGTGAGATCAAAAGCAATCGCATGCTGCCCATTTCGCGATCATATACCATCGATAGCGAGCTCTGCATCCCGTTAAACAACATGATCATGCCAAGCAATCCTGGAGTGATGTACTCTTCATAGAGCACATAAGTTTGGTATGGCGGTATGATCGACACGCCGAGAACAGAGCGAAAACCGGCTGCAAAAATAAACAGCCACACAAGCGGCCTAACCAATGCTGCAAAAAAACGCGCGCGTTGATTTAAGAATCGTAAACTCTCGCGAATCAGGATTCCTTTAAAACAATTTGTCGCGTGTTTTAAATTCATCGATTTTTTGTATCGGTATGTTGTTTGGTCAGATGACTATAAAGCTCAGCGATGCTCCTCTTTCCGTGCTCCTCCAGTAAGTTCCCCGACCCGCCTTCAAACATAATTTTTCCGTGATGCAGAATATAGACATAATCTGCATCTTCAACCTCATCCATTAGATGAGTGGCCCATAGCACTCCCACATTACGCTCTTTGCACAATGCTTTCACGTTGCTTACAAACTCCATTCGGTTGGCGTGATCAAGGCCAACAGTGGGCTCATCTAGAAGCAAAAAATTGGGATCATGAAGTGTAGAGCGCGCCAGTTCTATACGCCTTTGCTGACCGCCGCTTAACTCAGTTACTTTACGCTGATGCAAATCAGACAAATTGTAACTTAATAAGCTGGCATCAATACGCTCCTGCGCCTCTGCTGTTGAAATGCCGTGCAAATTGCAAAAGTAACGCAGGTTCTGTCTAACGGTTAGATCTCGATCAAGCGTAGGACGTTGGAATACAACCCCAATTGCCCCTAAGGCTGCTTGCGTACTCTTGCGTAAATCGTGTCCACCAATGCGAATTTCACCACCATGGGCTGCGTAAAGACCGGTAATGATAGAAAATAACGTCGTCTTGCCGGCGCCGTTCTGGCCTAGCAATGCAACAAATCGCCCATTCGGCACATCGATTTGAACGTTATCAAGTACAGCCTTACGCCCGAAACTGAAATTGATATTTCGTGCGCTAAGGCTGGCATTGGCATCACCGTTACTCAAGCACTAACACTCACTGTGAACAGTACCAATGACAAGCGATATCATTGTAGGTAATTGGTTAAGCTGTCGATCGTTGCTATCCATATCAATCCGTACTGATAGCCAAACCCCACGGAAACCGGCCCACCTTGATGGACTTTATAACGCGCCGCTTCTTTAGATCGATTACTGACACATCACCCGACACGCCATTAGTGGTGAATAAACGATCTTGCTCAGGTGAAAACTCCAGGTTCCAAACGCGTTGGCCCACCAAGAGGTACTTCTCAACTTCGAAAGTGTTCATATTGACAATCGCAACTCGCGCAGCAGGGCCTAAGGCAATATATGCAAGGTTAGAACCGTCAGAGGAAAGCTTAACACCAACCGGCTGAATTGACTCTGGCGCCAAACCACGCACGTCAAAACTTATTTTGTGTTTAATCTCTTTGCTTTCAGTATCGATAACACTAACGGTTCCGCCAATTTCGGAAGACACCCACACCTCGGAGCCATCACCGGTAAACTGCGCAACGCGCGGCCGCGTATCTACCAATACGTTGGCCTCAATCTTCAATGTGTCTGTATTAATAAAGTGAGCCATGTTGGTTGTTTCAGACGTATTCACCAACCACTTCCCATCGGGGCTTACACCAATGCCCTCAGGTTCAATACCAACGGGTATCTCGACATCTTTAGTGCGTTCATTGACGTTTACAACGGTAACAAGATTGTCGTCCTCGTTTGCAATGTATAACTTAGTGCCTTCTGGGTTTAACTGCATCAGTTCAGGATCTGGCCCCGACGGAAGTGTGTGCGTCACTTTTAGCGTGTTGACATCCAGCACTTCAACATGATCATCGTCACTTGTGCACATATATAGTTCGGAGCCATCGTTTGCTAACACAATGCCTCGTGGTCGTTCGCCCACCGGAACCGTGCCCGTAACCTCTAGCGAGTCGCCATCGATAATCGAAATTGTGTTGTCTTTCTCATTTGACACATAGATGGTATAAGCGCTGACATTAGCGGTGAACAGCATCGATACAGCCGCGACGACACAAGTTTGATAGCGTTGTTTTTTCATTTGCGTTCCTTCATTTCGAAAGTGCCTACTTAAATACTTCACAGAGTGATTCAGGTTCATCGAACCCCAGTGTATCCAAGTCAGTTAACTGATGCAGAAACCCCTGCTGCGGAGAGACCGTTATCAACATTCGCGGTGATACCACTAGGATCGGCTGACGTAATTGGCCATTGTAGTGACGAAAGGACAATGCCTTGCCCTTGAAGCCTGCTAATTTAAATTTATCAGACAGCAGAAATTCTCTAATAGTTGCAGGGTTTGAGCTAGCTGTTTTAGTTATGGCTTCACCCAATGTCCGCATTGCAAGCCATGACGAATAGTCTTTTTCAGTCATGATGCGATTAGCTATTTTTTCGAATCGCCTTTGAATTTGCGTAGCACCCCACTGCTCGTGCGACCGATGCCAAGACGTAGGCACTAGGCCTTGTGTGCCTGCCACAGGGCGAGGTAAACGGCTGCGATATGAGAGATACTCACCAAATTCATCGATCTCATCAGCCACCAATAAAACATCATGTTTCTTAAATTGTGTAAAGGTCGGTATTTCCTGCTGTGCGGTATGATGGCCCGAATCGGTGCGCCGCGCACCAGGCACCGAGTTCCAATTGGCACGGTCAATGACCTTAAGGCCAAATCGTTTGATTGAACGCTCCAACGCCTCGGCGTAGAGTGCGTCTTCAGGATGACGGCCAGTGACCACGACTACTTTTTTCCAACGCTTCCAAGCTAAGTACTGGGCCAGACCGTCAGCTAACATGGCTCTTGATGGTGGCAGGTGCAGCACGTTGGGGCGACAATCTTGTTGGCGAATACGATCATCTTTGGCATATACATTGAGTATCAACGCGTCAGGATATGCATCCGCAACTACCAATAAATCTGTCGCGTTAAGATTGGCGACGATAATCTGAGGCGGGTTTGATGAAGCAGCCTGTACGCTCTCGAGCACATCACCTTCTGCAGGGATCAATACCTCAAGCAGTGCATATTCGTGGCCGAGAAAACCGCCGGTAGTTTGATTGTCGTTCAAGCCTAGCTGTGCACCGTCAAGTCCGTCTTTTTCTACCCGTTGGTCGATCAATGATAGTGGCAGCGGTGGCTCGATGTCACGAAGCAAATAAAAAATTTCAACATCTATCTTTGAATTGGTGCTGGCGGCCATGGCCTGCCCCGCGACAATCACGCAAATTGCAGTCAGCACGATCATGTGCGCAATATATGCGCATAGCTCGTTCTTAGATGTTACTAAGCATCGGGTAGTATTCATTGGCGGTATTCATTGAAATATATATGGTAGTTGAATCGACAATTATCCTTCGATCACTATCGTCACCCCTTGAGACTTACCCGTCGTACCAGGGATGCGTAGCTCGTATGTTCCGGGACGAATAGCGATGAACTTAATCTCAGCTTCACCTTCATCATCGAACTCCATACTTTCTATACCAAAAGGCCTAATCTCTATATCGTTAATCACAACTTCATCAACCCATATATTTCTAAAAAAACCACTGCCTGCAAGCGCTAGTTCACCGGAACCGTCACAGATAATAGTAATTTTGTAGTACCCGCCTGACTTCAGCGTAATAGGGCCATCTGCTAAAGGTTTTACTACTGATAGGATAAGCGGTGGTAGCGCTTCTGCCCCACCAGCAAGTAAACCAGCAGTTTGAGCATATGAATAATTCATCGCGGTACTCAGTAGTACTAGCATTGCGACAAGCATGAATCGAATATTGTTAAGAGCCTTCAAAGCGTTTTCCTTAGGAAATTTAGTTTGTAATTGTTAAGTACTCATGGATCAAGCGGCTGACCTTTTTCATCCATCAGCGGCACATCGTATGAGTGCAAAATAGTATCTATTTGTGGCTTTAGCTCTGCAAGCTCTGCGTTAATATTATGTTTCCAATCGGTTTCATTGTAGCGAACCGCCATCGAGACACGGAACGTAAGGCGGGTTCTGGAATTTTCATTTACCATAGGAATTAGTACTAGCTCCGTATCAAACTCACGTGCGTGAAATGCTGCCAACGGCCCCCAAACAAACGCCACATCGGTAGTACCATCCACCACATCCGATACTGCGAGTCGTGCAGGCTTGTGATGACGGGTATCTGCCACTAATTGATACGGTTTTATATTTTTCAACAATCCGTGCTGTGCGATCAAATTGGCCGGTGGGGTACCGGCAATTACACCCAGTTTTTTATCGCCAAGTTCCATCTCTGACATCGAGATTCCGCTTATACCGGAGTCCTTTCGATAGACCATCACATAGGCAGAGTGATAGTACGGATTAGTGTTTTGAACTAACTCACTTGTGGTGGTGATACCGGAGATTAAATCGCAATCGCGCATTCGCAAGGTGTTGCGAACAAAGCCGATTGTTTGTGGAAACCAGGTGTATTGAACTTCAAGTTCCATACGATTTGCAATAAGCGCAATAATCTTGTTTTCAAACCCTTCTAGCTTCTCGTTTGAAAACGGCAGATTGGCAGGGTCTGCGCACACTCTCAGCACTGATGTCGTCAATGCCTGGCGGCTTGACCCAGCGGCATAAACATTACCTACAACGCAGACAAAAACCAATAGCTGCGTGAATTGAACGATATTGCGGTGGTAATTTCTCATGTTCTTAGCTGTGTTACAAAACCATTATTACCTACAATGCCACAGAACATCATAGAAAACAAAAATGGGCCGCACAGGGCGGCCCATTCAAGCCCCCTAAAGGGGACTAACAACACTCTGTTTATATCTAAAGAGAGAAAACAGTCAAGGTGCCACCAAGCGACGTATAGTTAGACAGTGACCGGTACGCGCCAACCGCTCCAAGACCATCAGTATCGCCAGTCAATCCAGCTGCAAAGCCAATACCAGCCCAACCACCTAGGCCAGAAAGAACGCCAATGTATTGCTTACCATCATGTTCCCAAGTATTGACGTTACCGATAATGCCAGAAGGCGTTTTAAACTTATAAAGCTCTTCACCCGTTTCTGCATTAACCGCTTTTAAGTAGCCTTCTAGCGTTCCGTAGAATACAACATTACCAGCAGTAGCTAGCGCACCACTCCATACAGAGAAAGGCTCAGAGTTAGACCATTTGATCTCGCCCTTGGTGGCATCCCATGCAATGAAGTTACCTAGGTTATCAGTGCCGTTACCCAAAACCTTACCTGCAGGGAACATTGACAGAGTGGCACCTACGTATGGCTGGCCAGCAGTGTACTCAACTTCAAACGGTTCGTAGTCCATGCATACGTGGTTTGTAGGAACGTAGAACAGCTTAGTATCAGGTGAGTAAGCCGCTGGCTGTTGGTCTTTCGAGCCCAGCGCTGCAGGACAAATGTTGGTAGAGTTAACGTCTGATCCATTTTGATCAGTCGAGTACTCAGCAACAACCTGTGGGCGACCTGTTTTCATGTCAATATGAGTCGCCCAGTTCACTGCAGGATCATACTTTTCGGCAACCAGAAGTTCACCGGTAACACGATCAAGTGTATAGCCAAAACCGTTACGGTCAAAGTGGACTAAGGTTTTGCGAGTTGCACCACCAATCTCTTGATCAGCAAGGATCATCTCGTTGATACCGTCGTAATCCCACTCATCGTGTGGAGTCATCTGATAAACCCACGCAGCCATGCCAGTATCAGCGTCACGAGCCATGATTGTCATTGACCAACGGTTATCACCAGGACGTTGTACCGGATTCCAAGTACTGGGATTACCCGTACCGTAGTAGACAAGATTCAGTTCAGGATCGAATGAAAACCAACCCCAAGTTGTACCACCACCGATTTTCCACTGATCACCTTCCCAGCTAGCCGTTCCTGAGTCAACACCCACTGGCTCACCCAGGTGAGTTGTCTTGACAGGATCCATCAGAGTTTGATCATCTGGCCCAGTTGAATAACCTCTCCAAGCAAGCGAACCATCGCTGATATTATATGCAGTGAGGTGGCCTTGAACACCAAATTCACCGCCTGAGATACCCACGTAAACTTTATCGCCGTATACCATCGGTGCAGATGTACCTGTTTCACCTATGCTTGCGTCACCATTACTGACAGACCATAATACTTCGCCGGTTTCCTTATCCAATGCAACTAAAGTAGCATCTGCTTGGTACAAGAATATCTTGCCATCGCCATAGGCTAAACCACGATTTACCGTGTCACAGCACATTACAGGGATTACAGAAGGGTCTTGCTTGGGCTCGTGCATCCAGTTAATGCGACCATCCTCGCTTAGATCTAGCGAATAGACTCTATTAGGAAATGGGCTGTGGATGTACATATTGCCATCACCAACAACAAGCGGACCGCCTTCGTGACCACGAAGAACACCTGTAGAGAAAGTCCAGGTTGGCGAGAGATCACCAGCGTTGTCTGAGTTGATTTCGTTCAGTTTGCTGTAACGAGTATTTGCATAATCACCAGTGGGCATAGCCCAGTTGGCAGGATCTGCAGCTAGTTTTATCACTTCTTCATTCGCCTGGGCGGTGGAAAGTGATAGTGACACTGCAAGAATTGTTGCGCCGAATACGGGCGTTGATTTTAGCCCCATTGTTGCCTCCATTATAAATTGTGGTTGATTTGCTGGTACCGACAAATGAGCCCAAATACTACAAATGATAGGCTCATCAACTAATTCCTTATTGCAATTTTCTAGTGTCTGTCCAGCGTGTTTCCTAATAAATTTAAGTCAGCCATATAGAGGGACCCGCCGTTAAACAAACGCCAGCAGAATCAGGCAATAAACATCAAGCGCCCCCTGTTGATCAAAACTACGCTGATCAACTCCGACTCTACGCCCACAACTATTTCAAGTCAAGAAAATTGCGAACAGCCCCACATAAGTTCAAATAGCTAAAACTTCGTTCCTTCGAGGATACTACCCTACTCAACACAATCACTATGGACAAAATGTCTCAATCGAAAATGAACATTTTTACGACTTTTTTATTGTGTTTCACCGCAAGTAATAATCTAGAGAGCAAAATTTGAACAATCAGCAGCGATTGGATAAGCTTTGAATCGTCTCTGAAATAATCACTGATGGGGCCTTGCTAATTTTATTGCCGATGGCATAAAGCTAGTAGACATACGGCTATCGCTAAGCAGCAAGATGCCCAACGAATGGTGATGGTATGCTGGATCAATAACATAGCATGGAACCAAAATGAACCTGTCCGCAACAAAATTACTGACGGTTTTGAGCCGCTCTAAAAAACGTGATGCCGTCCACAGTATCAAAACAATGCACACCTTGGCAATGTTAGTTGCCATCGCCGCACCATACGTAGCGAGCACAGCAACCGCGTTTGAAGATCTAAACGAACCTCAAACACTAATTTACGACACCAGTCACTTAGTGCAAACCAATGCCGGTACCACCATCGCCTACGACTATGCTTACATTGACAACACCACTGACATAAAAATAGAAGATCAGGTGTTTTTGTCGATCAAGAAAGAACATGAAAACGCGCACCGTGATGTGAGCTTAAGTTTCCTGACGGCCGAACGTAAATTGCACCTACCCGATTTTAACAAACGTCGGGGTAATCCTGTGATAATCGGAATGCTGGAACATCTTGCTCAAGCCATGGGAACCGAAACCGGTGGCGGTGCATTGTATTTTAGAAATCGTATAAAAGACAAATTAGCCGACGAAAATTTAGAAGTAATACAAACCGGCGATAAGTCGGAATTCTCTTTTTCTCCTTTCGTCAATGATCCCTACGTAGCCGATCGCGTCGCGTTAACAGAGTCGGTCATTACCATCGCGTTCAGCAACGAAGTGCCGGGCCAGTTACTCTCGATTGAATATGTTTCCGGACCATCCAACAATCCAGAAGCCACGCGCAAGCTTGAATTCTCTGGTGTCAATCAAGAATAAAAAAACGAATATATACAAATATTATATACAAAAAGGAATGTGAAAATGAGCACCGATCAACTCACCGGCAACAACGGAAAAACCGGCACCGGAAAAAAAACACGAGCTCTGCTGTTGGCACTGGCATGCATTGCACCTATGGCTCTTGCATCAGACACCGATTGCAATTGCGAACCCTCGGGAGCACAGGCCGAAGTCAAGAACGTTTACCCTACTCCTGTCGTAGTCGACTACGTACTGGCATGCATGGCATCTAATGGAAACTCATTTACTAGCCTGCATCAGTGCTCATGCAGTATCGATTTAATCATGTCGAAAATTAAACACGAGGACTTTGAAAAAGTAAACACCATCATGCAGGTGCAACTTGACAAGGGGCAGCGCGGCATATTTTATAGAGACTCGCATTGGGCAAAGAATGCTGTAGAAATATTCGAACGTGTGCAGGCTGAATCCACCCTAAAGTGCTTTTGATCGTTTTTGTATTTCGTGTTAATGCGTAGCATCGCTGCTTTACTCGCCGTTGCTATTTGCGCCGGCCTGTATGTGTTCTACGCACCTAGCCGCCCACAAAATGCTGTTGCTGCCATGACCACAGGTAACTATGATATCGCTGCAGAATACTATACACAAGCTGTTAATGAAGGGGATCAGCGCGCATCCAATTCATTGGGCAACCTCTATTATTTAGGCCTTGGCATAGAACGCAATTACCAGCGTGCTAGTGAATTGTATTTTGAATCCGCCAGTGCAGGCATTGCGGATGCGCAACTCAATCTAGGGCACATGTTTAAACTCGGTCTTGGTGTCGATACAGATCCTATGCGTGCATTTGCTTGGTACAACATGGCTGATATACATGGCAGTCCGGCGGCGGAGCTTTATATGTCGCAAATTGCTCGGGAATGGACCCTTTCACCGATGCAGATTAGCACTGCTTTATCAAAGTGGTCGAAACTGGAATTTTTAGTCGATGAGGGACTCTAGGCGATACCAGCGTCATTGCCTGCTTAAGTTCCCATCGTAGTTAACGCGAGTGAATTATGATATCACTGCATCGAAGCGACGAGCATCAACATCCGCATATTTTTGCGCTGATTTGGTGGCTCGTGCTGTTGCTCTTTTGTTTCGGTTTGTACGTCGCTTGGGATCTGGGTTTTATCGAACCCATTTTTTCTAAAGATCGAAGCCATCTAACCAAGGCAATTGCGCTATTAACCATTGCAGCAAGCGTGCATGCCGCATGGCATATTATTAGGTACAGCCATTTTTTGCAGGGCTCAAAGGCGACTGAATCATCCCGATCTCAATTGGCTAACAACCCACCTATTGAAATAGTTTTGCCCCTAGAAATCGCTGCCGACAAATTAAGAGCACCCGTTGAAGCAGGGTGGTTTATGGTCGATCTTGCTATACGGCTTGGACTAGCGGGCACTATTATTGGTTTTATTTTAATATTCAGCTCACTTACTGGTGAAAATATAGTTGGTGAAGACGCATTGCAGCAACTTTTGGTGTCAATGAGCGCTGGTATGGGAACAGCCTTGTTTACAACACTTGCAGGCCTTATTGCCGCAACCTTTCTCAGCATTCAATACATGGTATTAGGCCGACAGACTGAACACGTCATTGCCTCACTAATATTGGCTACAGACGTACGCTGATAACGGTATGACTATTAGTTTAAAACCAAACAAAGGAAACGGTTACCGTTCAAAGCGCCTCGCAGGATCTGATCCTTTTACCGATCTACTATTCAATGTGCTACTCGGCTTTATTCTGTTGTTCTTTATTTCTATTATATTTCTTAACCCCGACGAAGATGCCGGCAAAGTCGATATTGAAGCTGAATACGTCATCACCGTGACTTGGGAAGATTACAGCGCTGACGATATTGATACATGGGTGGAAGATCCAGAGGGACAAGTGGCGTTTTATAAAAAACGAGAAACGAATATCTTGCATCTTGATCGCGATGACCGAGGCATGCTAAATGACAGAATAGTAATTGAAGGACGAGAAATAGATAACCCACTCAATCAAGAGGTGCTGGCGCTAAGAGGAATGATGCCAGGCGAATACACGGTTAACGTTCATTACTATGACACCGTTTCAATGAACGCTGTACCGGTTGCTGTGAAAGTCGCTAGGGTTAACCCGGTTTATGAAGTAGTGTACTACGGCACAACCACGCTTGAAGAAAAAGGCTCTGAGCAAACGGCTGTGCGTTTTACTGTACTGCCCGATGGAAACGTTGGCAATGTTAATCGACTGCCAAAAGCGTTGGTTGACAAGTAGCATGACGATCATTGTCGAAGAGAAAAATATAAGGAGAGGATCATTCCGTTACTCGATACGAATGCACTGATCGCAGCTTATGTCGTCATAGCTGTCCTGCTACTGTCGCTTAATCTGTACTCAAATTGGCACTGGATTTTAAAATTAGCCACTACCACATTGGTGGCTGGCTTCTTTGTGATCACCTACCATTCTTTCTCCGCTATTTTAGGTTGGCCGACGACACGTGAGGTACCCAATCAGTTTTACCTGCATGCAGTGCAAATTAACGAACCAACGCACATCTATTTATGGGGCACCGACCTCGATCGTGGTATGGGACAAACAGTACCGCGAGCCTACGGCCTCCCCTACTCGGCCAAGCTACACGACAAGGCCAACAAGGCTGGTAGAAAGCTCAGAAAAGGGTTGCCCGTTATTGGCCAGGTAGCGCAAACGGAATCTCCAGATACGACTAGCGGTGAGCAATTGAACGTCATTGGAGAGGATCTGGTGTTTGTTGATGCGCCACAAGCTTTGATACCCGGGAAATAATAAGCGAATGTTTTCATCATATTGCAAGTCGTATAGACTGTTATTAAACCATTCATCAAATAATATCGAGGAGATATTACATGTACGCGACTCATTCCTTGCGTTTTACGCACAGTGCTATAGCTGCCACTGCAATCACATTTTTGTATTTACTGCTTAGCAGCACCTCCGTACAAGCGCACGGGCCTACACGTCAAAAAGTGACAGAAACAATTGAAATAGATGCGACTGCCGAAGCCGTATGGGAAGTCATACAAAACTTTGGCGATGCAAATTGGCTGCCGATGGTGGAATTATCTAGTGCTGACAAAGAAAACGAAGTCGGCTCTGTTCGCACATTGACCTTAGCTGGAGGCGCCCAGGTTATTGAAACTTTAAAAACTTATAAAGCCGATAAAATGATGTACAAATATCGCATCTCCGATGCCACACACGACGTTACTGTTTTACCGGTGAATAATTACTCATCAACTTTAAGCGTTAAAGCCAGTGGCGATAAAGCGATCGTGACTTGGAAAGGTGCATTTTACCGCGGCTACCCAAATAATGATCCACCAGAAGAGCTCAGCGACGAGGCTGCGGTTAATGCGGTTACCGGATTATATCAGGCTGGGCTGGCTGGCTTAAAAGAACTGGTTGAAAACAAAAGTTAAGAACGTAGCTCACCATGCAATTTACGATAGAAATATCCGCCTCTCGCACGTGGCGCCTAAGAGGCTATTTTCTATTTTCCTTAGCATTTTTTGTAACACATTCAGTTGTAACGCCACATTCTGCACACGCCACCACATTGGCGTTTATCACCAATCAGCAAGCCAATTCGGTATCGGTCATCGATACCGAAACAAGCACCGTGCTAAGTAACATTGCAGTCGGCAAAGAACCTGCCGGTATCACTACCTCAGCAAAACTCAAACGAGCCTGGGTCAGCACACCTGGCGATAGTTCAGTATCAGAAATACAGTGTCAAACTTTAAAGGTCGTTAACACGATCGTTGCGGGTGAAGGTCCCCTGGCGATTACCGTAGATGAACAACGCGAGTTGCTTTACGTTGCAGATTGGTATGAACACGTGGTAATGGCAATTAGCATTGACCCACTAAAGATAGTGAAGTTCGTTTCTGTGGGGCAATCGCCTTCCGGGCTTGCTTTATCACCAGACAATAATCACTTGTATGTCAGCAATCGTGATGACAATGCTATTTCTGAGATAGAGCTCGATACATTTACGGTAAGAAGAACCGCCGCTACCCAAAATAGACCGTTTGGCATCGACATAGATAAGTTGCACAATCGACTCTACAGTGCCAATGTCACCTCAAACTCAGTTAGCGTAATTGATCTAATCGAGATGAAGACAGTGGCGACAATTGATGTAGGAGATCGGCCCTATGATGTGAGCTTCGCACAGAATTTCGCATTTGTGACCAATCAATACGACAACACGGTGAGTGTAATCGACACAGAAAAACTGGCGGTTATCACTGAAATTGAAGTGGGTGATTATCCGGAAGGTATTGACACTCACCCCGATCAAACTATGGTGTATGTGGCAAACTGGTTCGACAACACGGTAAGCATCATTGACGTAACAACGCTCCAAGTCGTAGATACCATTGATACCGAGGATGGATCACGCGCCTACGGAGAAATGTTTCTTGAAGGATGTGAACAATGATTAAGGATGATTTTAATTATTCTATTACAACACTTTCGCAACCGCTTCGTGATAAAGAAGGCAAGGGTTACATATTTGATCGCCCGGAAGTCTCAGCAAAGATGGCACGTGCTGCGAGTGCCGATTGGGTAGTTAGCGGAAGATTACACAAAGCGAGCTTCTTATTTGTCTATCTAAAAGCTCAGCTAATTAACGCTGTGACCGGAGAAATAAACGCTGACTTTGTGGTTGAGATAAAAGGTTGGGAACCTCGACTAACAAAGAAAGGAGTTGACGCCTTAGCATTGCAGATCGATGAAAGCCTGCGTGCTATCATTGCAATAAATAACTCACACACTTAGGAAGCTTCATGGAATCAAGAGCCGCTATCGCCATTAAAGCAGGCGCACCACTTGAAGTGGGCACCATCAATGTGGATGGCCCAAAGGCCGGTGAATGCCTAGTAGAAATCAAGGCTACTGGTATTTGTCACACCGACCAGTTCACCTTATCGGGCGCTGATCCAGAAGGGATATTTCCTGCCGTGCTCGGCCACGAAGGTGCAGGCGTAGTCGTAGAGGTTGGCGCGGGTGTTACCAGCCTTAAAAAAGGCGATCACGTGATACCGCTATACACACCGGAATGCCGTACATGTGATTACTGCACCTCTGGCAAAACCAATCTGTGCCAACAAATTAGAGAAACGCAAGGCCAAGGGCTGATGCCTGATAACAGTAGCCGGTTCTCTCTGGGGAATGACAAACTATTCCACTACATGGGCACGTCCACCTTCTCAAACTACACAGTGGTACCAGAAATAGCGTTGGCAAAAGTACGCGAAGATGCACCCTTCGATAAGATCTGCTATATCGGATGCGGTGTGACCACCGGCATTGGCGCGGTCATTAATACAGCAAATGTTCAACCTGGTGACAACGTGGTCGTATTCGGGCTTGGTGGTATTGGGCTAAATGTACTGCAAGGGGCGCGACTCGCTGGCGCTAATAAAATTGTGGGGGTAGATCTAAACCCTGCCAGAAAAGAAATGGCCGAACGCTTTGGAATGACACACTTTGTTAACCCTAAAGAAGTCGAAGGTGATCTAGTCCCCTACTTGGTGCACCTAACCGATGGCGGTGCTGATTACTCGTTCGAATGTATAGGCAATGTAGATGTTATGCGTCAAGCACTAGAGTGCTGCCATAAAGGTTGGGGAACATCCATCATCATTGGTGTTGCACCGGCTGGAGCTGAAATTAGCACCCGGCCATTTCAGTTGGTCACCGGGCGTAACTGGCGAGGCACCGCATTCGGTGGGGCCAAAGGCCGTACCGATGTACCAAAGATTGTCGATTGGTACATGGACGGCAAGATTGAGATCGATCCCTTAATCACTCACACCATGCCACTCGACGATATCAATACGGCATTTGATTTGATGCATAAAGGAGAATCAATTAGATCGGTCGTTATCTTCTAGATTGTGATTGTGGACGCGATTTTAAGTTACATGGCCGAGCCATAAGCGAAAGAAAAACAATGTATTACAAGTTCATTCCCGTTTTTTGTTTAATGCTCTCGTCTGCAAGCTATTCAGCCGAACAGGCCGACTTTGCGCAGTTCTTTGAAGAGTACCAACACTTGTCATCAGAGTTCGACGCAGCGGTTAGCAATCTGTATTCAAATGATGCAAAAATAATGGGCGCGCGAGAAAAACCAGACGGTACTGAAGAGAAAATGACGATCGATGGCGCTCGTTGGAAAACTATTATATTGTCTTCAATGGAACGCGCAAAGCAGATGAATGATCACAGTGTATACAGTGATGTAAGTATTGAGGTAGATAACAACCATGCCAAAATAACTGCATCAAGGTATTCCGAGCTTAATTGCTTCACTGATGAAGGTTTCTACATGGTTGTAAAAAGTACAGCGGGCAACCGCCTACAAATAGTTGAGCAGTTTATGAAAAGTGCCAAGCAATCAAATTGTGAAGATTCAGAAACCGATTTATCAGAATTTCTGCAAACCACTGCCAAGATGATTAACGAACAACTGCCTGCCGCTATAGATGCCGAAACACAGCTACTTAATACCTCCGTCGATGGTAATAAACTGACTTACCACTATGTATTAGTAAACTACACATCAGAAACACTCACTACTGACGTCGCCACAGCGAAGCTACAACCCTTGGTTATGCAGCAATCGTGTGGCAGTCCGAATTTACGACCTATTCTGGATCAAGGCGGCTCACTTTCCTACATTTATAAGGGCTCCGATGCAGTACAGATCGTTAAACTTGATATCGACAAATCTACTTGTCCAAATTAATGCATAAGTTAGTTGAGCTAGCTAATATGCATGTGTGAAATGTCTGTATCCTTTGTATTAGAGGGTGGTAATCGTACACACCCTACTAACAATAAACCTGTTCGTTTTTATGATCAACACAACCGAACTAAAATAACGCTAGTCCGCCAGAGTTGAGGTTCCAACTTCATGGTCGGCTACCTTAGTGTCTTTTTCTAATGTAGCGAAACCCCACCCATATCGACAAAGCGTCCTTGAACAGCCCAAGCTGTTGTATCGTTTGAAGTCGAATAACAACACGCCTCAAAACAGGCTTTGTAGATTCGATTCGTCACATCAATTTAAAAATTCTGCGTCAAGCACTGCTATATTGATTTCCCGCCATCCACTTTAATGATTTCACCGGTAATAAATTTCGCTGCATCACTGGATAGGTAAACCACTAACTTTGCGATGTCTTCGGGTGTGCCTTGATGGCCAAGGGGAACCTCCGCAATTTTCAAGCGCTGTTGTTCGGCATCCAAAGACCCATCCTCAGGCCACAGGATCGCACCTGGTGCGATACCATTGACTCGTATATGGGGCGCAAGTTCGCTAGCCATCGATAGCGTGATCATCACCAATGCCGCTTTCGCAGCACAGTAGACGACATGGTTCTTATAGGGTTTGAAACCGTGAATATCCACCATGTTGAGTATAGAGCCTTCGGATTTTGTCAACTCAGCTTGCGCGGCTTGGATTAAAAACAGCGGAGCGCTTACGTTGCTCGCCATTAGATCGACCACGTCAGAATCGGAGATAGTACCTAATGGCGTAGGGAAAAAACTCGAGGCGTTATTAACCAATATATCGAGCCGATTCCAATAGCGACTCGCTTGCTCCACAAGCCACTGAGCCTGATATCGAGTGCCTAGTTCGGTGCCAACTGAGACCGCAGAGCCGGCTCGCAACTCGTTCATCTCTCTAATCAAGTTCTGCGATTCATCGTGTGATTGGTCGTAATGCACGACCACATTGGCACCGGCTGCATGCAGCGCCTTAACGCTAGCAGCACCGAGTCGCTTTGCGGAACCCGTCACCAACGCTACCTTGTTTGTCAGCAAAGGCGTGTTGCTAGACATATTATTAACAGCCTTAGTTGACGTGAAACTTATGGGTGAGTGGCGGCTATGGCAAGTTCTGCCAGTGCGTTTGGCACGATATCGGATGCGCCAAAATAGTTGCTAACCGTTATCGCAATCTCAGGGTGCGCCGCTTGTGCTTTTGTTATTGCCTCAGGAATATCATCGATAACATGCGCACCTTTGGCTAAAAAATACGGAACGACCACAATGGATCTAGCGCCATTTTTAACCAAAGCGTTTACGCCATTGGGAATCAACGGCTCGGCAAGCTCCAAAAATGCACACTCAACCAAATCAAAATGCGCACTCGCTTTTTGGGTGACTTGCTCAGTCAGCGATTTGATTTCTTGATTAGACTCTGCTCGGCGACTGCCGTGAGCAACGATTAACAATGCGCGCATATGCCCGTGACTCACGTTGTAGTTAACTCGCCTCTGTAAGCGAGTTCATTTGATCGTTGGATA
>JAZGEF010000034.1:0-188539 GCA_036478595.1 Granulosicoccaceae bacterium | reverse complement strand
CCGAAAGACGGCATCAATCGCTAGATGAGCAGACGCCTGATTCGGTATACAATCAACACGCAGCCAAGATGGCTGCTTAACTTTGGAAGGCGCACAAGCGGCTGTCCAGTTATTGGGGTCCACTACTGATATGCCCATCACCATTTGTATCAGCATCAGCCGCATCAATTATGCCGTCTCCATCGTTATCTGGCAGATTGCTGAAGTCGGCATCAGGGATACCTTCGTTTAGCGAATGCCCGTTTTGTAAAGCGCACATCAGCCCGAATATTTACACGAAGAGGCGATCATATTATTCGGAAAAAGTACAACATATTACTCAAATAACATTCACTATTGCCAGATATCGAACCCTGCCAAACCATTAGTTTTGTGAGTGACGCACCCTCAGCTTACAAACGGTTACAAAACAAGTCACACCTATCCTATATAACAATAGATATTATTGAACCCCTGTGAATTGGCACTAAAGGCATATCGAATAGTTCGATAAGCTGATCAGGTAATAACAACGGGATAGCACTACAGTATGTACGCATATCAAGCCGCAGCATGGACGCACTCGCGAATCAACAATTCAAGAGCCAGAGCATCTTCTGGGTGCAGTAAATATTCTGCAGCACTGTTATTACATTTGTACTTACTCAACCCATATTATGCGTTTGCACAAGCTGTTGAGCCTGATGTTACCGAGCTAGAAGAGATCGTCGTAGAAGAAGATGGTGAGCCTGAAGCGGCACTACCGCTAGGTATTGGTATTAGCGGCGAAACACTGAGTACAGCGCCGGGCTCAGGTGGTGACCCACTTCGTACATTGCAATCACTCCCCGGCTTAACCTTTACAGATGACGAAGAGGAATTACCTGCGGTGCGTGGATCACGTCCAGGCGACAACTATTTTCAAGCGGACTTCGCACCCAGCGGTTATCTGTTCCATCTGTTTGGCCTCAGCGTTTTCCATCCTGATTTAATTAAAACTTTCAACATCTATCAGTCGGCCTATGGTCCTGAATTTTCAGGTGTAACCGGAGGTGTATTTGATATCGAACTGCGTGAGCCCAAAACTGATCGATTACGTGCGTCAGTTGATGTCAGCATATTTCAAGCAGGTGCACTAATTGAAGGACCAATCAGCGAAACACAATCCGTATACCTAGCCGGACGCGTCAGTTATCTGGATTTGCTGGTAGGCGATCAATTGCAAGATGAGGAGCCAGATGAAGAAGGTTTTTCAATCATAGAATTCCCGAAGTACTCCGACTACCAGGGTAAGTACGTCTGGAAGCCAAGAGAAGACAATAAACTGACGATCCAATTTAACGGCGCATCCGATACTGGGGTGATTAGAGCCGAGGTGGGGTCTGAGGATGTAGACACAGATCCAATTTTCGCCGGCACCACTTCTTTCGATCAGCTTTTTCATCAGCAGGCTCTAGTTTGGGATCACATTGCTAACGACAAACTTAGTTTCAAATCATTATTGTCGCACAGTCGTTCCGGCGATAAGGGTTCGATAGGTAGTGCTGGCTCCTTCGATTTGGTCGATGACTCAATTTTGTTAAAAAGTCACGCAAACTATGCACTAACAAGTCGTCATGATTTGGCCGCCGGTGCACGAATAACACGACAAGACATCGATTTAGATGTCTCATTTAGCCTTCCGCCCTGCGGCGAGTTTGAAGTTGAGTGTTTGTTCACTGGCGTCGAAAAACAGACGGAGAAACTGGACGACAGCTTTACAAGTGTCAGCGCATTTGTCAAAGATAATTGGTATGTCACAGATCGACTGACTTTGTATCCTGGCTTAACATTTCACACAGAAAATTACCTTGACAGACAGTTTGTAGAGCCGCGACTCGCCGCAGAATACTCCTTGAGCGAGTCAACAATACTTAGCGCAGGACTCGGGCAATATAACCAAGCGCCAGACTACGTCGTTAGCTCTAAGGTATTTGGCAACCCTGACATCAAATACTCCAATGCATTACACGCTCAAGTCGGTGTACAGAAATCTTTGGGCCGCGGCTGGAGTGTGAAATCGGAATTGTATTACAAATCAATAGATGATTTACCGACCACTGATGCCGAACTTAATTATACAAATGATGGTGAAGGCAGTGCGTTTGGCCTGGATACGCTAATCCGCAAAAAATTAAGCGATAAGTTCTCTGGTTGGGCATCAATTTCACTATCAGAAGCGCGTCGAAAAGATACAAGAACCGGCGAAAGCTTTGTATTTGACTATGACCAACCCTTTAATCTGAGCCTTGTGGGAAGCTACAAATTTAACAATAAATGGTCGATAGGTGCCAAGCTTTGGGCCCATAGTGGAGCACCCTACACGCCCATAATTGACGCAACTGAGGATCCTGACATCCCTGGCTTCTATCGCCCTAACTATGGCAAGTTGAATTCAAAACGCTTCCCACTTTATCATCGTGTTGATTTACGTATCGATAGAACCTTCAAACGCAAAAAAGACAACACTATGGGTGCGTATTTTGAGGTGTTAAACATATTGGGCCAGAAAAACGGGGCTGAGTTTGATTACAATGCTGATTACACGGAGAAAGAGCTATTGACTCAGTCGGAAGGGTTCGTCTCCATTGGATTTAAGGCGTCATTTTAAGTATGGAACTAGTTAAGCAATATCTCGACATCAGCGTATTTGCAGTGCTGGGAATCATGAGCTTCCTCGCATTGGCCTACACCATCGAAAGAGCCATAAGTTTCAGTCGAATAAAGGTGGAACGCTACACGCAGCTTGAACGGCTAAAGCTTGACTTAAACAAGGGCTTACCCGTGATTGCCACTATTGCATCAAACGCACCCTACGTCGGTTTACTCGGCACTGTCTTCGGCATCATGATTACGTTCTATGATATTGGTCAAAGTGGGCAGATCGATACCAACTCTGTGATGGTAGGTTTAGCCCTTGCTTTGAAAGCAACCGCATTGGGCTTGTTAGTGGCCATACCTGCAATGATTTTCTACAACATGCTTGTGGCAAAAGCTGAGCGAATTATTTCTTACTGGAAACTTGCACATGGAGTGACCAATCACAGCTAATGAAAAAATTTGACTCCATCAATGTCATACCATTCATCGATATAATGCTAGTGTTGTTAGCCATTGTGCTAACAACGGCAACATTTGTTACCAATGGTCAGCTTGATATTGACCTGCCCTCCTCAAGCGCTGCAACAGCAGCAAACAATACCGAGCGCGTTGAAATTGCCGTTGATAGAGACGGTGTTCTATTTATCGATGGTATCGAAAAATCCTTGGAAGCGGCAGAGCTGCTATTGCTGGTACTTCCTACCGATACCGCTATCCTGTTATTGATGGATGAGAGCGTTGAATTTAAACAGTTCGTTGCTGTAATCGATATATTAAAACGGCTCTCACTCGACAAAGTATCCGTACTGACCAGGACGGACAGTTGAACTCAAAGTTCGCTGGTTTTGCATTATCCATTTTGTTTCACCTAGCATTAGTCGGGACGTTGATCGCTAATCGAGAGTTTTTGTCGACATCTGCAGCACCTCTGAAAGCTTCCACACCCTTAGATATGGCTATGTTTCAGCAGCCTGAGCCGAAGCCTGAGCCGAAGCCTGAGCCGAAGCCTGAGCCGAAGCCTGAGCCGAAGCCTGAGCCGAAGCCTGAGCCTGAGCCGAAGCCTGAACCGAAGCCTGAGCCGAAGCCTGAACCGAAGCCTGAACCAAAGTCAGTCGCAGCCGTTCCCGAGCCGCAAAAAACAGAAGTTGTTATCACGGCCGAACAACAACAAACCGAAGTTCGATACATGGATCGCCTACGCGCCGCGATTCAGAAAAATCGTGTGTACCCTCGTAAAGCACGTCGAAGAAAAAAGGAAGGTACGGTTAAAGTGTCTTTCAACATCACGGCTGATGGCGCTATCAGTCAAATTAGACTAGTAAAGAGCTCTGGCGTTGTTGATCTAGACAAAGCGGCAATATCAGCAGTAACGGGAGTCGGCCGGTTCGAAGCGTTTCCTGAAGACTTCAATGACGCTTCTAAAACGATTACGGTGCCCTTAAGTTTTAAATTGCGTTAAAGCAAAAAATCATCCACTCCGGGGTGGATGACATTTAGGCATAATCGAAAAGTACTAGGCAAGTACAATAATTATTCTGATTTAAACATTTCAGCCTGAATTTCAAGCTTCACCTCATCACTAATGTACGGAGCATTACCACCTAAACCCCAATCGGAGCGGTTTAAATTACCGACAGCACTGATGCCAACTACTGGCGTCTTTTTTAAGGGATGCTTCATTGCAGCGTTGATAGTTACATCTAGCGTGACGGGTTTGGTCATACCTTTAATTGTTAGGTCTCCCATCAAAGCAAACGTGCCATCGTCATTGGCAGTTACAGACTGACTACTAAACGTAATGGCCGGGTTTGCACCAGTATCAAACCATTTTTCGCCAGTGATATGCTGATTAAAGATATCTGATCCAGTAATAATACTGTCAGCCTTGATATCAACTGAAACGCTAGTTTTACTTGGCTCAGCGTTATTTAGATCCATGTCAACTGAAAATTCGTTAAACGCAAGAATGGGGTTGGACAAACCCAAATGGTTGTATTGAACATGGATGTACGCATGCGTTGGGTCAACAGTATAGCTGCCCGACGGCACCGCACTTAGATCAGCCGCTTGGGCTATTGTACTGACCAACCCAGTGATCAACGTACCAGCAATAACGGCTAGTGGTAACTTAGCTCCAGACATAGGGTATAACTCCGATTTTTTTATATGGTTAAGGCAGGCCAATTCGGCACTATAACTCAGTACCAATATGCCGTCGGAAAGTTCATATAATTGTAAGATTAATGGCGGATGTTAAGTATTTTGGCTAACAATATTATAAAAACCGATAAAACTAGCCGCGACCCACCTACGGCTGACAAATATACCCAAATTCTTGAAACGGATCTCAATCTCAGTGTTTGATGTAAAGCAGCTGTGCTACTCATCAGATTGAGCGCTGAAATTGGTTGAGGCAAACTGGGCATCTAACCGTTAAAATCGTAATTTACTGATAATCACGGCGGCCTGATTCAAAAACTAATATACCCTGTATTGTCTTTCCATTCGGATGTGATCATGAAAACCAAAAACGCTACGGTTGATTCAGGAAAACGCCACACTCTCAAACGCATGATAGGTACCGCTGGTGCTACGGCTACATTAGTATCGTCACCTTCAATTGCTAGTCTAAATAGCGAGAAAAATGCCATTCACTTTAGCAAGGCTGATCGTCAAATAGGCAGCCATGCTGACAGTGGAAAAATCGTTATCAATGCAACACTCGTCAGTATTCCAGGTACTACTAACGAGACTCTATTGTTAAAAAACCTTACTGATAAACCCCTGACTGTCGATCGATTTGAGCACGCATTAATCACTTTCGACGGAGAGGCAATTGACTGCGGTGTTGTGTGCGATAACGCCGTGATAATCATCCCAGCAAACAAACATGTGATGGTGCACTTTAGCTCACTCCCCATTGAACTTCAGTCTACGGCTGCCAACAACGCATTCAACGTGCAAGCGGTTGTCACTCGCCTACCAGAAGGCACACGCGTTATTCCTCTTAATGCCTCGGTGGAAGGCACGACAGCCACTTTGTTACAGGCGTAAACCAACATAAGCTGAATAGCGTAAACACTATTCAGCACACTGCTAGCATGACAAATACAGATTGAAGCAGTCGGCGTGCCACATGCGAAATTATATGTGAGTATTTAGAACGAAGCGAAGCAAGTTGAATTCTAAGAAAACCTTAGCCGCAATGATCAATTGCGACTAAGGCCAGTGCTACCATACGTTAGTGGCTAAGCTAGATCAAATCGATCTAGATTCATTACTTTATCCCAAGCTGCAACGAAGTCTTTAACAAACTTCTCGCCAGCATCGTGGCTTGCATACACTTCAGACAAAGCGCGTAGTTCGGAATTTGAACCAAATACTAAATCAACCGCTGTTCCACTCCACTTAGCTTTACCAGAACTACGATCCGTACCTTCGTAAGCATTGTCGCCTGTCTTCTTCCACTCTGTGTTCATATCCAGAATATTTACGAAGAAGTCATTACTCAAGCTGCCGGGGTTGCTAGTAAGCACACCGTGAGCCGATTGGTCAGCATTAGTGTTCAACACACGCAAGCCGCCGACCAATACTGTCATTTCTGGCGCAGTTAGCGTAAGCAGCTGTGCTTTGTCTACCAAATGTTCTTCGGGAGAGCGAGAATTACCTTTGGCGATGTAGTTACGAAAACCATCAGCCTTTGGCTCAAGCACTGCAAATGATTCAACATCAGTTTGATCTTGCACGGCGTCAGTACGGCCAGAAGTGTATGGCACTTTAATGCTATGCCCAGCAGCTTTAGCAGCAGCTTCAACTGCAGCACAACCACCTAGTACGATTACATCAGCAAGGGATACCGGCTTACCAAATTCAGATTGCACTTTTTCAAGTGCTGCAATGGTCTTGGCACATTCAACCGCTTTATTCGCAGCCCAATCTTTTTGAGGCACAAGATTTATACGAGCACCATTTGCGCCGCCACGCATATCACTGCCACGGTAAGTCGATGCAGAAGCCCATGCGAGCGACACCAATGCAGATACTGATAAACCTGAATCCATAATGGCCTGCTTAAGTGTTTTAGCATCAGCATCACTAATTGCCTTACCACCAGTAGGCAACGGATCCTGCCAAACATAGGTTTCACTTGGCACTTCAGCACCCAAGTAACGAGAGACAGGGCCCATGTCACGGTGAGTGAGCTTGAACCAGGCCTTTGCATAGGCATCGGCGAACTGATCGGGGTTTTCAAAGTAGCGACGCGCGATTGGCTCGTAGATTGGATCCATACGTAACGCAAGATCGGATGTGAACATGACTGGTGCATGCGTGATCGAAGAATCGTGAGCATCAGGTACTCTACCCTTCGCAGAATCCTCTTTGGGAGTCCATTGAATTGCACCCGCTGGGCTCTTGGTTTGCACCCATTCGTAACCGAACAAGTTTTCGAAAAAGTTGTTATCCCATTTAATCGGGTTATTAGTCCATGCGCCTTCGAGGCCGCTACTGATTGTGTGCACACCATGGCCAGAACCATAGCTGCTCTTCCAGCCCGTGCTCATGTTTTCTAGCGCGGCACCTTCAGGCTCTGCTCCAACGTACTTATCAGCATCTGCAGCACCATGGCCTTTACCAAACGTGTGGCCACCAGCAATAAGCGCAACAGTTTCTTCGTCGTTCATCGCCATTCGAGCAAACGTATCGCGAATGTCACGAGCCGACGCAAGCGGATCAGGATTACCGTTAGGGCCTTCTGGGTTAACGTAGATTAAGCCCATCTGTACAGCACCAAGTGGGTTAGCCAAGTCACGATCGCCACTGTAGCGATCATCGGCTAGCCATTCATCTTCAGGGCCCCAATAGATATCTTCTTCGGCCTGCCATACGTCAGCACGACCACCAGCAAAACCAGCGGTTTTAAACCCCATGGATTCCATTGCAACGTTGCCCGCTAACATTAACAAGTCAGCCCAAGAAATTTTACGGCCATATTTTTGCTTGATCGGCCAAAGCAGCAGGCGTGCTTTGTCCAAATTAACGTTATCAGGCCAGCTGTTCAATGGTGCGAAACGCTGCGTACCAAATGCAGCTCCACCACGGCCATCATAGGTACGGTAGGTGCCAGCCGCGTGCCATGACATGCGAACAAAGAAAGGCCCGTAGTGGCCATAATCGGCAGGCCACCAAGCCTGAGAATCAGTCATTAGTGCGGTAAGGTCTTTTTTCAGGGCTTTAAGGTCGAGCGATTTAAATTCAGCGGCGTAGTCAAACCCTTCGTCCATTGGGTCGATCATTGGAGAGTTTTGCGCCAATACTTTAAGGTTAAGTTTGTTGGGCCACCAATGTTGGCTAGCCGTGCTTGAAGCAGGCATGCGCCCACTCATCACGGGGCACTTGGTTACCGCATCCATATTACGATCAGTTGTTGTCATAGCTATTCCCCTATTTCGTTACTGTTATTAGTTGCTGTTTATAGGTACTGATTTTTATCGTTTCAGTCTTGGCAAGAGGGGCAGATACCCCAATAGATTACTTCGGCTTCGTCAATGACGTAACCGTGGTTCTTTTTAGCGTGTAAGCAAGGCGCTTTGCCCGTCGCACAATCAATATCAACCAGCGAGCCACAAGAACGGCAAACCAGATGATGGTGGTTGTCTACTCGGTGTTCGTACCGTGCAGCAGAACCTGCCGGTTGAATGCGGCGGATTAAGCCGTGCTCTGACATCACATTAAGCGCGTCATATACCGCTTGACGTGAAATGGTACCGATCTCGTTACGCACACTATCCGCGATCTCATCAGCCATGCCATGCGGCGCCTCTTCAACTGCTCGGTAAACGGCCAATCGTTGCGCTGTTACCTGTAAGCCAGCTTCGCGCAGCTCATCAGCAAATTCAGTTGGCGAGTTTGATGTAGGCATTGCTCAGTAGTGTCCAACAAATTCTGGACTTTGTCAAGAATTGGTATTAGGACAGTTTTCTGTCACGACTGCGACTGTTTTGCTCAACCGTTGATTGATACGCAATTGAACGGTTGTGCGATCAATAGAAATAACACAGCTTAGGGCGTACACTAAATTAATAAGAGGTTGGTCTAGCTTGTACCCGAGCAATCGATTGCATCAACAACTCAATATTCACAATAATAAACGTAAACTAATTAACCACGGGATAAGAGCTATGCACAAACCACACATTCCCATGTCACGTCGCCGGTTTATTCAGGCTACCTCCGCTGGCAGCGCACTGGCCATGCTGCACCCCTACTCGGTATTCGCTAAAAGCAACCAAGCGCATTTGCGGATCATGGAAACCACCGACTTACACGTGCATGTTTATCCCTACGATTACTACGGCGACAAGCCCGCTGACAACGTTGGCCTTGCGCGCACGGCTTCAATCATCAAGTCCATTAGGGATGAGGCGAACAACAGCATGCTGATCGACAATGGTGATTTTTTGCAAGGCAACCCAATGGGCGATTACATCGCTTATGAAAAAGGTATGTCAGCTGGTGACATTCACCCTGTCATTGCAGCGATGAACACACTTGGCTTTGACGCCACTACATTAGGTAATCACGAGTTCAACTACGGGCTCGATTTTCTTGATGCCGCTTTGGCAGGCGCTGATTTTCCAGTGGTCTGCGCAAACATCGCCAATGGAAAACTAGCCGCCACTGCCACAGCAGATAAACCGCTCCCCAACATTAAGCCTTATGTAATACTTGATAGGCAAGTTGTTGACGGTGATGGTAAGGAGCACACCATAATGGTTGGTTTGATTGGTTTTGTTCCACAACAAATTCTGAATTGGGATAAACGCTGGCTTGAAGGCAACGTTGAAACTCGCGATATTATCAATGCAGCTGAAGCGTGGGTACCACAAATGAAAGAAGAAGGCGCTGACGTCATCATCGCCCTCTCACACTCAGGTATTGATGCATCAAGCCGTACCGAAGGCATGGAAAACGCCTCCTTACACGTAGCAGCTGTGGATGGCATCGACGGCATATTGACCGGCCATCACCACCTCGTGTTTCCAGGTGCCAAATATGCTGACCTACCGGGTATCAATGCGGAAAAAGGCACCCTGCTCGGCAAACCTGCGGTAATGCCCGGTTTTTGGGGTTCACATATGGGTTTGATGGATCTACTGCTAGAGAAAAGTGGTGATGAATGGAAAGTGGTTTCATTCGAAACCGAAGCACGCCCAATCTCTGAACGAGTTGAACGCAAAAACATTGCCTTGGTTGAAAGCCAGCAAAACGTACTCGATTCAGTCAAGACGGCGCACGAAGCAACGCTTGCGTATGTCAGGCGCCCGGTTGGAAAAACTGCAGCACCACTTCATTCTTATTTCGCTCTGGTAGCAGACGACCCTTCCGTACAGGTAGTTAGCCAAGCGCAAACTTGGTATATCACCGACATGATGAAAGGCACTGAATGGGAAGGCCTTGCGGTACTCTCCGCTGCTGCGCCCTTTAAAGCGGGTGGTCGTGGTGGCCCCGAGTATTACACCGATGTACCTGTAGGCGCTGTCGCAATCAAAAACGTCTCCGATCTATACCTGTACCCGAACACCGTTCGAGCAGTTTCTATCACGGGTGCTGGTGTTAAAGAGTGGTTAGAACGTTCAGCAGGCATCTTTAATCAAGTCAAACCTGGCATGGAAGATCAACCATTGATCAACCCCTCCTTCCCGTCCTACAACTTCGATGTTATCGATGGTGTGACTTATCGTATCGATTTAACTCAGGCATCTAAGTTTGGCCCCAAGGGTGAGAGCGAAAACCCGGATGCTAATCGTATTGTGGAACTAGAATTTGAAGGCAAGCCGATTGATCCCGATCAGCAATTCATTGTTGCCACAAACAATTATAGAGCTGGCGGTGGCGGTAACTTTCCTGGTATCGATGGAGATTCGACCGTGTTTGTTGGCCCCGATACCAACCGCGACGTGCTCGTACGCTACATAGTGGACCAAGGCACAATCAACCCGAAGGCTGATTCAAACTGGTCATTTGCACCAGTGGAAGGCGCCAGTGTGATATTCGAAACGGGCCCGGCCGGTAAAGCGCATGTGTCTGATGTAACCGCTGTGAAGATTGAACCCGCGGGTGATGGTGCAGAAGGTTTTGCACGCTATCGTTTCAGGCTTGGTAGTTAAGCTTGCACAACTTACTCTAAAATTTTTAAATAGGCAGCCACTCCTTCGGGAGTGCTGGCGTAAACAGATACGTAATGTTATTCGCAAACCCAGCATCTACTCTGCCTGCAACTCTGCGACTATTTTTTGCCAAACAACTTCTGCCAGTGGCGATATAGACGCTCTTAAACGCACGATGGTGATAAGCAGTTCTTGCGAGGGCAATCGGTCGGATAGATCAATCAACTTACCCTTATCTATATCATCTCCGGCAATCGACATGGGTAGCCACCCTATTCCAATCCCTTCCAGTATGTAGTGCAGAGCGGCCAATGCTAAGCCGGTTTCCGCCGTGCGAACAATTTGGCAATCGTAAGCAAGGCTGCTTAAAAAATGCGATTCCAACATTGATCCAAAGTAGATGGATTTTGGGTAAGAGACAATCCGCAACAATCCTTCGTCTAGCGATTCCAATAAGGGCGCTTTAAATTCAGCAGCTACCACCGGTACCATTTTGTCTTCTCCTAGCACCTCTTCGAGTAGACCCGCCTGGCCCCGGCTACTAGCTTCGGCTGCCGTATCGAACACAATGGCTAGATCGACATCAGATGTCAGCAACTGCATCAGACAATCATCACGTGTGGTGGCCTTAACGCTAACGTTGATATCACCCTCTCTGGTTAACTGCCTAATGAGCCTGGGCGATATGGTGGTGGCAATAGTGTGTTGGCATGCCAAGGACACTCTGTCGCCAAGTGAAGCCTGAGGGTTGCTCAATGCACTGCGCAAGCTATTGAGCCGAGTAATCAAGCTGCGCATCTCGGCTTCCTGTTCGATAATATGTGGCAGCAACTGCGCCGGTTTGCGTGTGCGATCAAGCAGCTGAGTGCCCATCGCAGATTCCATCGCACGCATTCGCCTGGTAAAGGCTGATTGCGTAAGGAACCGTTGTTCCGCGGCTGCCGTGAGCGAACCTGCGTCTAATACGGCAAGAAGGTCTTCTAACCAGTCCTGTTGCATGTCAAAAGCGTCACAATATGCAGATACTGCATGTTAGCCGACGAATTTTGCAATTGAAAGGCTTTATCAGCCTGAGTAACATGCATGACTCATCATTTACTAGGCTTCCTCTTATGCATCTTGCTCGCTACCCACGCCACTTCATGGCTCACCTACCTACGCCACTAGAACGCATGGATCGCTTAACAGCAGAACTAGGTGGCCCCGAAATTTGGATAAAACGTGATGACTGCACCGGCTTATCAACTGGTGGCAACAAAACTCGTAAGCTTGAATTCTTAATGGCCGAAGCGCAGCTTGAAGGCGCTGAGATGGTGATGACTCAAGGTGCCACTCAATCAAACCATGCACGCCAAACTGCAGCCTTTGCCGCCAAGCTTGGTATGCAATGCCACATCTTGTTAGAAGATCGTACTCACTCTAACAACGATAACTACAACCACAACGGAAACGTAATCCTCGATCACCTACACGGCGCAACCACGGAAAAATTCTCTGATGGTCTCGACATGAACGCCGAGATGGAAAAGATTGCTGAAACTTATCGCGCTAAAGGTAAAAAGGTTTACACCATCCCAGGTGGCGGTTCAAACCCTACTGGCGCACTGGGTTACGTTAACTGTGCATTCGAGATGCTTGGGCAATTCAATGACCGCGCACTTAAAATTGATCACATCGTTCATGCCACTGGAAGTGCAGGCACGCAAGCAGGTTTGATTGTTGGCTTAAAAGCGATGAATGCCAACATTCCATTACTCGGTATTGGTGTGCGTGCTCCCAAACAGAAACAAGAGGAGAACGTTTATAATCTTGCAGTTAAAACAGCTGAAAAAATCGGCTGCCCAGGCGTAGTTCAACGTGAAGATGTTATTGCTAACACCGATTATGTTGGTGAAGGCTACGGCATCCCAACAGAGAGTGGCCTACAGGCAATCTCAATGTTTGCAGAACTTGAAGCGATCCTGCTTGACCCAGTTTACTCGGCAAAGGGTGCGGCTGGCTTTATCGATTTGATCCGTAAAGGTCATTTCAAGAAAGGTGAGCGAGTAGTATTTCTTCATACGGGTGGTTCGGTTGCTTTATTTGGTTACAACGCTGCGTTTGATTTTTCCAATCGCTGGATTTCTTAAACTACAAATCAAATCTACTTAATGAATCAGTTTAAACGAGTCGGTATTCTTGGGGGCATGGGCCCCCAAGCTACGTTGTTATTACAACAGCGTGTGCTGGACTCGGTTCAAGCTGAAGACGACGTGAGTCACCTACCACTATTGGTGGACATGAACCCGCAGGTACCGTCCAGGCTTGATTGGATACTTCACCAACAAGGTAATGATCCAGGCCCTGTCCTGGCACAGATGGCCAAAGGTTTAGAAACTGCTGGCGCTCAAGCACTCGCAATGCCGTGCAATACCGCACATCATTTCTCGCAATCAATTACTGATGCGGTTTCGATTCCATTATTGAATATGCTGGATATGGCATCCACAGCAGTTACCGCTAAATGCGAGCCAAATGACAACGTGGGAATGCTGGCCTCACCTGCAACAATAGGCATCAATCTTTTTGAAGGCCTATTTGCCCCGCACCAGCTCAGCACGGTTTGGCCCGATGACCTTGGGAATATACTCGCCACAATAAGGCGTATTAAAGCCACAGGTGTTAGCGATACTGAAATAAACACGATGCAACTAGCAGCCAATCAATGCATCGAAAAAGGTGCAAAGTGTTTAGTGGTGGGATGTACAGAATTTTCGCTGTTAAGCAAACAGCTTGACTCCAGCGTACCGATTATTGATACGCTGGATTTATTAGTTGCTCGTATTCACGAGTTTGCTATGAGTTGCCAATAATAAGTGCCAGCAACTGCGACTAATCACCCGCTACCTTGCGACGATACATACCCTGCGCTATTCGATCGATAACCATCGCGCAGAGCAAGATTGCCAAACCACCGAGCAAACCCTGGCCCTTAGCCGCGTACTGTAGCGCTTCAAGAATCAGTGCGCCCAACCCTTCTGCACCGATAAGCGATGCAATAACCACCATTGACAACGACATCAAGATCGTCTGGTTGATACCCGTCATGATTGATGGCATCGCCAGCGGTAGTTCAACATTGGTGAGCAACTGCCACTTAGAACAACCAAATGCCGTTGCTGCCTCTTTGGTTGTTTCGGGTACACCTCGCATACCCAAGGCAGTTAGCCTTATAACCGGAGGCATCGCGAATATTAGCGTGGCTAGTACACCAGGCGGCTTACCGGTACCAAAAAAAGCAATGATCGGTATTAGGTATACAAATGCTGGCATGGTTTGCATAAAGTCGAGCACTGGCTCTGCAAAGGTGTATGCACGTTTGGATTTGCCAAACCAGATGCCTAGAGGAATACCCATAATTACGCATAAAAATGCACCCGCCCCAATCAAAGCAACAGTGATCATGGACATCTCCCATAAGCCCATAAACGCAAGATACATCAGTGATGCTGCGGTAAATATTGCCACGCGAATACCAGCAAGCCTAAAAGCCATGACGACAATCACTATCATTACGACAGGCCACGGAGTTTGAATCAATATAATCTCTAAGGCATCAAGCACTGAGCGAATGACCTTGGTAATTCCTTCGAATACATCGCTAAAATTAAGCGCTAACCAATCAAATCCGGCATCACCTTTTCTAGCAAGTGACGAGAAATACTCACGCCCAACCGGAAACTCAGTAATGGTAATTTTGTCACCGATAAAACCACCCGTTAACTTACTGAGTTTGCCATCAGGGTCAGACACAGTAAAACGAAATAAAGTCAGCGGCCAAATAGCAATCAGTAAAAAGCCACCAAACCAAACATTCGCTCGATTAATACCGGATTGAACTGCAGGATTAGCACGCCATTTAAGATACTGTTTTTCGTAGCTACGATTGGCTAAAAACCCTTCTAGCAACTTAACCACAACCATCAACACCAGCCCTGTCACTAAAATTGATGTGGCCTCATTGGATGCAAGCTCTGCTTTATCTTGAGCCTCAGCAGCAACACGTTTAAGGTTGTCAGCAATCTTGAGCTTAGCTTCGGCTGAGGCTGCATCACCGGCTGCGATTAAATCTTTAGCTTGCTGTTCTCGTTTAGAGATGTTGACGAGCAGCTTTTCATAACGGGCAATTTGATCAGCGCCCAATTCTCCCCATAATCCACGGCCAATCTGCACTAATGCAAATAGTTCGAGCACCAGAAACGTCCAGAAAAAACCCCAAGCACCACGTACCGCACCCCATAGGGGCCCGAACACTGCCGCCATCGTGTTCCAGGAAAACGCGAAACCAGTCGTGCCTTGGATTTTCGAGAATTGTGTTGAGTAATATTGCGCGTTCTCTTGAGCAAACTCTGAAACTGATGCATCTAATGAACTAGGTGATGCTTCGAGGCCAGTATCAGTCATGCCTTGCCCCCTTGTATGCCTTTGAGTAACCTTGATTTCGTCACGACACCCACATCGTTATTGTCATCATCTTGAATCACGATCGGGTGTTCA
Source organism: Granulosicoccaceae bacterium (assembly GCA_036478595.1). Classification (GTDB taxonomy): domain Bacteria; phylum Pseudomonadota; class Gammaproteobacteria; order Granulosicoccales; family Granulosicoccaceae; genus Granulosicoccus. The sequence continues at coordinate 173,216 of JAZGEF010000034.1, read as the reverse complement.
GTTGTTGTGGAGAGATCGATTAACTGATCTAAATCAACACCGTGATCAGCGCGTGGACACGATGCGAGGTCATCCCCATTTGCAGCCAGATAGGCGTCCAATGGTTCCATGATGGAATTAGCGAATACTAATTTAAGTTTGGAGATTCCTTCAACAAAGTCTCTAACGTAATCGTCCGCTGGGTCAGTTACGATTTGTTCGGGCGTGCCTATTTGTACGATGCGCCCATCTTTCATTATCGCGATGCGATTACCGATGCGAATGGCTTCATCCAAATCATGCGTAATAAACACCGTGGTTTTATTAAGTTCTGCAGACAAGGCCATAAATTGATCTTGTAGTTGCCTACGTATCAATGGATCCAGTGCCGAGAATGGTTCGTCCATCAATAACACTTCTGGATCGGAGGCCAGCGCTCGCGCCAAACCAACACGCTGCTGCATACCACCGGAGAGTTCTCTGGGAAAGCGGTCTTCATAGCCATCAAGGTTAACCATGTTTAGACAGTGCTGAGACACCTCCCAACGACGGGATTTTGGCTCACCACGTATTTGCAGCGGGAAACCCACGTTATCGCGAACAGTACGATGCGGTAGCAACGCCATATGCTGAAACACCATGCCAATATTATTGGCACGCATCTCACGTAGTGCATCACCCTTAAGTGACAACATATCCTTACCCAAAACCGAAATGGCACCCGCGGTGGGTTCGATCAATCGATTCAGATGCCTGACCATCGTAGATTTACCAGAGCCGGACAAACCCATCACGCAAAATATCTCGCCTCTTTTCACTTCAAATGAGCAGTCGGCGATACCCACCACACAAGCAAATTCTGACAGAACTTCCGGTTTGGTTAAACCACGTTCCTCGATAGCACTCATGGCTTCCTGAGCACGATCACCAAATATCTTCCAGACATTTTTTAGGGTTATGACGTCTTCACTCACCGTTTATCTCTCCTGGCCGCACAAACAAAAACGGGAGCACAAATATGCTCCCGTTAGTTTTACTATTAACTCGTTCTATCAAGTCGTTTTTTACTTACAAAATTAACCCTGACTATTGCAACCAACTATCAACGATCTCTGCATTATCAGCAACCCACTTAGCGGCAAATTCTGCTGGATCTTGTTTATCAACAACCAATGCGTAGGTCATGGCAGATACCGTGGCGGTATCAAGCTTTACTTTAGCTAACATGGCTGCAGCTTCAGGCTGATTAGTCTCTAAAGATGCTGCATAGTGAATGTGCAAGTAAGCAGTTGACCATGCAACACCGGCTTCAGATTTATCAAGCCATTCTGGATCATCAGTAGGCTGAACAACGGTCCACTTAGATTCATCATGTGCAGGCTCTTTTAGGATGACCAGCTCATGCAGAGCAAACATATGATGCGGCGTATAGCAGAAAAAGACGATGTCTTTGTCTTGCGCTACCGCGTTATCCACCTCAGCAAGCGCTAGAGTTTCATCCATCTCCTTCAGGTTCATTGTTTGATCGTAGCCATATGACTTGGCGCGAATCTTTTCAACATTAGTTGAAGCCCAACCAGCAGCACCAATCCAGATTTCGCCCTTGCCGTCACCGTCGGTGTCGAATTTTTTGGCCATGTCTGGATCAGTAAGATCGGCAAGGTTGGCAATACCAGTACGCTCAGCAGTACCTGCAGTAACACACATAGCTTGATCGCCCGCTACACCATTAGGGTTTTGCCTTACGCTTTGCTTCTCCTTAACAAATTTGTTGTTAAGGTTGGTTTGGTTAGGTAACCAAACTTCAGGATGAACGTGCATGGCACCTGAATCCATCGCTTCAAAAACAACGGGGTTGGTACCGTTTTGAAGTTCGACTTCAAGGCCCAGGTTGTCTTCCATCGCCACTTTAAGTACGTGAGCGGTTACGCGCACGGATGGCCAGTTAGGCACACCAATGACAACATCTGCTGCTTGCGCGATTGATGCACTTGCGAGCACAGATCCTGCACATAACACCTTAATTGCGTGTTTTAATTTCATAAATGTATCTCCTCAATCGTAATATTCCGAATTAAATCGGCCATTCTTATGGTTTGCCACACCAGTGTACTGAGCCACCCAGCTATGTCAAAGCCGATCCAGCCCACGACCCAGATCAGGACGACGCTGACCTAACTGCCAGCGACTCACTTGCTACACAGAGCAGCTCGAATAAAATGTTGGCTCCCACCATTGCAGTAGTGCCTGACATATCAAATGATGGCGCTACTTCAACCATATCAGCACCTACAATATTGAGCCCGTGGCAACCGCGTATTAACAGCTGCGCTTCAAGCGTAGTAAGCCCACCAATTTCTGGTGTACCAGTACCCGGTGCAAAAGCAGGGTCAAGGCTGTCTATGTCAAAGCTAATGTACACAGGGCCGTTACCAACAATACGCTTTGCCTCTTTTATGGTTTCTTCAACGCCTAACTGATAAAACTCTTCCATGTACATCACGCGCATTCCACTGTCATGGCTAAACTTCCATAGGTCCAAATCATTAACCGAACCACGAATGCCGATTTGAATAGTGCGTTTGGGATCAAGCAAGCCCTCTTCCACAGCTCGGCTAAACGGTGCACCATGATGAAACTTGGAACCCATGTAATCGTCACCTGTATCGCAATGTGCGTCGATATGGATCATGCCGATAGGCCCGTTTTTGGCAAGCGCTCTAAATATGGGTAACGACACCGAGTGATCACCACCCACTGCTAGTGGCAAAATACCTTTTTGGATAACTCGTTCGAATGTATCTTGAATGGCCTTATGACTAGCAAGCAGTTCAAACGGTGAAGGCACCCAAGCATCACCAATATCCGCTACTCGACACAGCTCGTGTGGCGACACACCAGTAGCCTGATTTTTCATGCGCACCAAGGTTGATTGATTACGGACTTCACGAGGCCCATGCCGCGAGCCAGGACGATTAGTCACACCGCCATCAAATGGCACACCGATAATACCGATATCAACATCGTCTAGATCTTCTTTCCAGGGCGCTCTGAAAAAAGTTGGCACACCAACATAACGTGCGCGAGTCATTGGTTCGGTGAATTTGGGGAAGTCGTCGTGACTCATATTAATACTCGCATAGAAACTGCCGCCATACTACCGTACCTTACATATCGGAGTCACTAACCGCGTTACCAGCATAATCTACTTCGCACTAAAAAAAGCCACCAGCAAGATACCCGGCGTTAGCACCAAAATGCTCAACCAACCCAGCCCGCCGAGCATTTCATTTAACAACACAACACCCAGAATGGAGCCTAAGGCAGGCACTCCAGCCATAAATGCCGCCGTGGAGGACGGCCCAATATTTCGCGTGGCAGTGGCTACCAGCAACAAACCAATCAAACCCGGTATCAAACCCTGATATAACATTTGAATTAAAAATTGCGATTGGCTCGCCTCAGCAAACCCACTGGGTAGAAACCAAAACCAAATAGGCACAAACAACATCGCATTGATTACCGAACTACAAAACAAGACTTGCGTGGTGGTGACATTCCAAACCCGGGCCGCAATTAGATAAGCGGAGAAAAATACTGCTGAGATAAAAAACAATCCGTCGCCTATCCAGGCATCTACTAATGAGAGTTCTGCTGCATCAATAACAGCCAAGGTAGCACCGATGATGATCAACAATACACCTAAAAGCTGCAATTTGTGAACACGCTGCTTAAACAGAATCCATGAGATAAACAAAGTGACCGCCGGCAAGGCACCATTCATAAAAATACCGCCGTGAGCCGCCGGCGCATATTGAAATGCTAGAAACACAGCCAATATATAAATCGGCCCCAACAGAAAACTGACAATAGCAATACGCTTCCATGACATTGTGCGCCAAGGCCGGTAATACAACACGATGGGTAAAGCCACAATAGAAGATACGCCATAGCGTAAAACGGCGTGATCATAGATCGTTAGAGGCGATTGGGCTCCTGCCCGGCTCGCCACTAACCAAGTGGCCCAGATTACCATGACGGAAAAAGCGGCGGTATACCCGATGACGGACTTGCGGGAATCTTCAGTGGACATAGTTATCAAACAGGCGCGCACGGTTGGACGAATACCATAGTAGCCGTAACTTGTTTCCCTATGTCGTTATTACAATGGTTTTTACCTTGGAAATTAGTGATTGACTTGGTATCGTCAGCTCATCCGCAATCGACAACCGGCGTTAACCATGACAATACTCACCGCTGATCAACTAACAAGCTTTGAACGCGATGGTTATCTACTACTAGAAGACGCAATATCAACAGATAAGCTTGAGGTTTTACGCACTGATTTCAACCGGTGGGTTGAAGAGAGCCGCGGGCATACCGAAAACTATGGCGAGACCAGCGATGGCCGCCCACGCTTTAGCGTGCAACCTGGGCACAATGCAGATAACCCTGCCCTACGCCGCATATCATCACCCAATGAACTATCCGAGAACTACCTGAACACAATGCGCGATAGCCGTGCTGTAGATGCGGTATGCGATATCTTTGGCCCCAACCTACGATTTAATAATGCCAAGATTAATTCGAAACTGCCCGGTGCTAGCACTGAAGTCAAATTCCATCAAGATTTCCAGTTTGAGCTACACACCAACGACGACTTAATGACCGTCTTGTATTTTATCGATGACGTCACCCTGGAAAACGGCCCATTAGAAGTTGTGCCGGGTAGCCACAACGGCCCACTGCATGAGCTATGGCATGACGGTGTATTCACCGGCGCGGTCAGCGAAGAAGTCGGTGCGCAAGCACAAAAAGATGCAATCCCTTGTATTGGCCCTGCGGGTGCAGCTTGCCTAATGCACACACGCTTGTTGCATGGCTCTGCTCCTAATAAATCTAGCCACCCTCGCACGCTATTTATTTGCGCCTATAATTCTGAGGATTCCCATCCTGTTGTGCTAAATCATATCCCCAGCAAACACTCTGGCGATGTCATCAGAGGCATAAACACGGGGCGTATACGCTGTAGCAACTATGAGGTAGCAATTGCTGAGCATCCATCGGGTGCATCATTTTTTGAACAGCAAAGTCGTACCCAATAATCGACTTAACTCGAAAATTTAAAGTATGAAAAAATCTCGCAATGATCTAGAACAGCATTTAAATGATCTGGAAATAACGTTTGAGGTGCATGAGCATCCAGCGGTATATACGGTGGAACAAGCACAACAGCATTCCAGTGATATCCCTGGCTGCCACTGTAAAAACTTATTTCTTAAAACCAAAAAAAACAACTATGGCTTGTGGTGCTCGAAGATAGCACCAGCATTGATTTAAAACAGTTGGCAAATTTAGTGGGGGTGAAATCCTGGAGCTTCGCAAGCACCGAACGGCTAATGGAGCACCTTGGTGTAGAGCCAGGCTCCGTCACACCGTTTGCGCTTTTGAATGATCAAAGCAATGTGGTGAATTTAGCTATTGAAGAGAAAATATTGAATTCTGAGAGCGCGAACTTTCATCCGTTGATCAATACAGCCACATTGAACATTACCTCAACTGGGCTGCGCGAATTTCTGCGCTCAACCGGGCACGTGCCCATGGTACTTCAATGTGACTAGGGTCAGGGATTAGAGAGTTCGGATCAGGTGCGCCTGTAATGCACCTGATCCGTCGATCCATATTGATAACTACTGCATAGACAACGCTTTATCAATGACCACGTGTGACCATGCCCCTTCAGGGGCTGCACTGATGACAGGATCAGAACCACCAGAGAGTAGCGTTTTAACCGTACGTTCGTAATCCGCTGGGTCAAGCTTGCCGTTACTGCCTTCTGTTAGCTTATTGATTTCCGCCATCATACGCATTTGGTGTTTCTCAGTTTGCGCACCGCTGGCGTCGTTATCAAGAACAATACCTGCTGCTTCATCAGGGTTAGCTCGTGCGTACTCCCAACCTTTCATAGAGGCGGCAACAAAGCGCGCCATCTTATCAACGAATGCTTCGTCTTCAAGATTTTTTTCCAGCACGTAAAGACCATCTTCCATGGTAGACACGCCTTGATCTTCATATTTGAATACCACTAGGTCATCAGGCGTTAAACCTGCATCGATAACCTGCCAGTACTCGTTGTACGTCATCGTAGACACACAATCAGCTTGCTTTTGTAGTAGCGGGTCAACGTTAAAACCCTGCTTTAATACTGTTACGCCGTCACCACCTTCAGTGCCTATACCGAGAGAAGACATCCAGCTTAAGAATGGATATTCGTTACCGTAAAACCAAACACCTAAGGTTTTACCATTAAAATCCTCTGGCGCGGCTATGCCGGTTTCTTTACGGCAAGTAAGCATCATGCCAGAGCGTTTAAAAGGCTGAGCAATATTAACCAGTGCTACGCCCTTTTCGCGGCTAGCTAATGCAGAGGGCATCCAATCAACTACAACATCCGCGCCGCCACCAGCAATGACTTGGGGTGGTGCGATATCGGGACCACCGGGTTTGATCGTTACGTTTAAACCCGCGTCTTTATAAAAACCTTTATCAAGCGCTACGTAGTAGCCACCAAATTGGGCTTGTGTCACCCATTTGAGTTGCAATGTTACGTCATCCGCTGCCCAGCTTGTTGCCGAAGCCAATAGCGTTGCCGCACCTATTAGCGTTGAGCTAATTTTATTTCTAAAAAATGCCATTTTTTAAACTCCCCTTTTGGTTAGATCGTTAATGTTGAAACTAAATTACTACTACTCGTTATCAATATAAATATCAATATAAAACACCAGACTATCTGGCCACTGCTCTCATCGACGGATGCCAAAACGTCACCAGCCTTTCAAGCAGTGCAATTAAACCGTAAAACAGCGAGCCCGCCAATGCTGCAACAGCAATTTCAGCCCACACCATATCCACGTTCATTTTGCCAACTTCTGTCGAAATTCGAAAGCCCATGCCAACGATAGGTGTACCAAAAAACTCCGCAACAATAGCGCCGATCAGTGCCAAAGTGGAATTAATCTTCAAAGCATTGAATATAAACGGCATTGCTTCTGGCAATCGCAGTTTAAATAGCGACTGCCAATAATTGGCAGCGTAGGTATCCATTAGATCGAGCTGGATCTTGGAGGCCGCTGACAAGCCAGCAACCGTATTAACTAACATTGGGAAAAACGTCATTACCACGACCACAGCCGCCTTGGATTGCCAATCAAAACCAAACCACATAACCATAATGGGTGCGATGCCCACTATCGGCAACGCGGCAACCAAATTACCTACTGGTAGTAGGCCGGCTTTAAGAAATGGCGAGCGATCAATTAATATCGCAACCAAAAAGCCTGCTGAACAGCCCATGATGTAGCCACTTAACACCGACTTAATAAATGTCTGTTTAAAATCGGCCCACAAGGTAGGAACAGAATGCGCAAGTCGGTCGCCTATATCAGACGGCGCAGGCAACAAGACCTTAGGCACATCTTGTCCCTTAGTAACAAACTCCCAAAGTAACAACAACCATACACCAAAGATCAGCGGTATAAGAATTGTCAGCACGCCATTGACCACACGCGACAGCGTGTTGATTTCAGTGAATCGTGATACCGATGCCCAAGCCAAGGCCCACGATGCCATCACTAAAAACCAAAATGCAGAACCGACAGGACCTGTATCGGGTTCATAGTTGGATAAGAACAACAGCAGAAAGGCCGCAGCCAACGACGACGTAGCCAACAACCAAATAGCGGCCATAACGCTACTCAGTGATGCCAATTTATAAGCAACGACCGTCGCCACGATCACTAACAGGCTTATGCTGACAAGCATCGACAAACCAAGAAACCGCGGCAACGATGAGCCTAAAGCCAGCACACCAAAACACAGCGCAGCCAAATAAAGAGTGCGCTCCAACGCTTTGGGTGCAACAGCTGATTCAAGCATGGTTCAGCCCCATTCGTTTGGTGACCAAGCGCCCGATCATATCAACGATCCAAACCAGACTACCCGCGAGGATAGATGCCATTACCAGTGCCGACCAGATTTGGATGGTTTGCCCATAGTAGGAGCCAGCCAACAGGCGCGCGCCCAGCCCCGCTACAGCACCGGTGGGTAACTCCGCCACTACCGCTCCGACAATTGAAATAGCAACAGCGATTTTCATACTGGTGAACAGATAGGGTAACGATGATGGCAAACGCAACTTCCAAAACGATTGCCAGTTTGAGGCGCTGTAGGTACGCATTAAGTCCATGTGGCCGATATCGGGCGAATTTAAGCCTTTAACCATGCCCACAACAATGGGGAAAAAGCTTAGGTACATGGAGATAAATGCTTTAGGCACCAAGCCTTGCACGCCCATCGAATTTAGCACCACGATAATCATTGGCGCGATGGCGAGTATTGGAATAGTTTGCGAGGTAATAATCCACGGCATCAAACTCTTTCTTAATGCTCGGTTATAAACGATGGCAACCGATAATACGATCCCTAACAATGTGCCCATGGCAAAGCCGAGCATCGCCGAGGATAGAGTGATTTTAGAATGATAGATAAGGCTACGTTTGGAGGTCACCTTTTTTTTAACCGTTGTGTTGTACACCTCCGTAGCAACCTGCTGCGGCGATGGCAATACAGGACGCTCTTGCTCCATCGTAGCTTTGACAAATTCAATAGTGCCGACGTTTTGCGCACCTGCACGTTTATAGATATCTTTTTGCCAAGGAGTATTGAGTAAAACCGATGCAATTGACCATATAAGCAGTATTGCCAATAACACCGTAGTGACCGGAATGATACTGTTTTTGAATCCAGTTTCAGACACGCCTTATGACTCTACATCATCGTAAGCGTGCCCTGCTCTTAAACCTTCTCTAACACGATTCGCGAGGCGGAGGAATTCTGGGCTTTCACGAATGTCTAGGGTGCGCTCTGGTGGTAGATCACTAACCACGATATCTTGAATACGCCCTGGCCGCGGAGACATCACCACAATATGTGTGGATAGATAAACAGCTTCAGGGATAGAGTGCGTGACAAACACAACCGTCTTATTAGTTTTTCCCCACAAGGCAAGCAATTGCTCGTTCAGATGATCACGAACTATCTCATCCAGTGCACCAAAGGGCTCATCCATTAACAGCAAATCTGGCTCAACAGCCAGCGCTCTTGCAATGGATGCGCGCTGTTGCATACCACCTGATAATTGCCAGGGGTATTTTTTCTCGAAGCCTTGTAAATTAACCAATTCGAGATTGCGTGCTATGCGCTCCTTGCGCGTTGTTCGATCCAAACCCATGATCTCTAACGGCAAGGAAACATTCTTTGCAATAGTGCGCCATGGATACAAGCCAGCGGCTTGAAAAACATATCCGTAACCGCGTGCTTGTCGCGCGGCTTCTGGGGAAACACCGTTAACCTTGATATCACCACCTGTGGCTTTTTCAAGATCGGCAATAACGCGCAGCAATGTTGTTTTGCCACAACCCGACGGGCCAATTAGCGATACAAAATCACCATGCTGAATATCCAAATCGATATTAGACAAGGCATGCACAGGCCCATCATTCGTTTGAAAGGTCAACGAAAGTTCATTGACTCGTATTACGGTTTCACTCATGTCTATTCAATATGGCTCTGTGACTTTCTTAAAGCTCAAATTTCAGATTGACTAAACACCCGCAGGCATTTTAGATGGATCGCGCTGTATTGGCTTCGGCGCTGAGAGTTCCTTCCATTTCGACAATGCTGTATTCGTTGCAGGATACGCATCTCTTGCGACAAACTTGCCATGACCTTCTTGCGTATTGACTTCATCTTCGCTAATCACTACTTCGCCACGAGTCAGCGTAAACCTGGGTAAACCGATCACTTCGATGCCCTCAAACACGTTGTAATCTATTGCGGATTGTTGTTTTTCAGCGGCGATCGTTTTGCCGCGTTTAGGATCCCACACAACAATATCTGCGTCCGCGCCTTCTACAATAGCGCCCTTCTTTGGATACATGTTAAGGATCTTGGCTATGTTGGTAGAGGTGACTGCAACGAATTCATTCATGGTAAGCCGCCCAGTGTTAACACCGCGAGTCCATAACACTGGCATGCGATCTTCTAAACCACCAGTACCATTGGGGATCTTGGTGAAGTCGCCCACGCCAAAGCGTTTTTGTTCCGTAGTAAAGCTGCAATGATCAGTAGCAACCACTTGTAAGCTGCCAGCAGCCAAACCTGCCCATAACGAATCTTGGTGCATTTTATTTCTAAACGGAGGCGACATTACACGCCGCGCTGAATGATCCCAGTCCTTATTGAAGTATTCCGATTCGTCCAAAGTGAGATGCTGAATGAGTGGTTCACCAAATACACGTTTGCCGTTTTGGCGTGCTCGTCGAATCGCTTCATGCGCCTCCTCGCAAGAGACATGCACAACGTATAGCGGTACGCCCGCCATATCGGCAATCATCACTGCTCGATTAACAGCCTCACCTTCTACCTGAGTTGGACGTGAGTAAGCATGGCCTTCCGGGCCGTTGTTACCATCAGCGAGCAAGCTCTGCTGCAGCTGCGCCACGACATCGCCATTTTCGGCATGCACTAGCGGCATAGCACCGATAGCGGCACAACGTTTAAACGATGAAAACATACCCTCATCATCAATCATCAATGCATCTTTGTATGCCATGAAATGTTTGAACGTATTGATACCGCTCTTGGCAACGGTTTCCATCTCGTTAAACACCTGCTCACTCCACCAAGTGATAGCCATATGGAATGAATAATCACATGAGGATTTTGATGTTTTGTTATCCCACATCTGCCGTGCCTCTAACAACGACTGACCCGGCGCAGGCAAACAGAAGTCAACCACCATGGTGGTACCACCAGAGAGTGCCGCGCGGGTACCTGATTCAAAATCATCTGTTGAATAGGTGCCCATAAACGGCATCTCCAGATGTGTGTGCGGATCGATACCACCCGGCATAACATAACAGCCGTCCGCATCGAGAGTTTTATCACCTTTTAGGTTATCGCCTATTGCCGTGATGACACCGTTCTCAATTTGTACGTCAGCTGCATAGCTGCGATCAGCGGTGACCACCGTTCCACTTTTAATAACTGTTGTTGACATGCTTTGACTCCTATTCAACAATTTGCGCAGTTTCAACGACCGCGTGAAAAAGTACGTTGGTGCCGGCAGCGGCCCAGTCTTGACTGATATCTTCAGCCTCGTTGTGTGATAAGCCATCAACACATGGGCACATCACCATAGCCGTTGGTGCAACGCGGTTTATCCAGCAAGCATCATGGCCAGCACCTGATACCAAATTGCGATGGCTATAGCCTAAGCGCTCAGCAGCGTTACGCACAGCCGATACGCAGTCTTTATCAAATTCTACCGGATCAAAACCACCAACCCGCTCTATCTCCATACCTAAACCAATGTCGTCAACGATTTTTTTAGCACCTTCGCGTAAGCGCGACTCCATATCGTTAATTATTTCTTTATCAGGATGACGAAAATCAACCGTAAACACGGCTTTACCCGGAATGATATTGCGCGAATTAGGATAGATATCACAGTGCCCGATAGCGCCTACTGCGTCGGGCGCATGACTTAAAGCGATTTCATTTACCAGCTCAGTGACCCTTGCCATACCTAAGCCTGCATTGATACGCATCGGCATTGGAGTGGAACCCGTATGGCTCTCCCTACCGGTTAATGTCACTTGCAACCAATTAAGCCCTTGCCCATGAGTCACTACACCAATATCTTTGTTTTCGATTTCGAGTATGGGGCCTTGCTCAATATGCAGTTCAAAAAACGCATGCATTTTTCTGGCGCCTACTTCTTCTTCACCTAAATAGCCTACGCGCTTTAGTTCATCGCCAAGTTTTGCACCATCGGCATCTTCACGGTCATAAGCCCAATCTAGCGTGTGTACGCCGGCAAACACGCCTGATGCGACCATCGCGGGTGCAAAGCGAGTGCCTTCTTCATTAGTAAAGTTAACCACAACAATCGGATGCTTGGTTTGTACTTTCATGTCGTTAAGTTGTCGGATGATTTCCAAACCACCCAACACACCTAACACGCCATCGTACTTACCACCCGTGGGCTGCGTATCAAGATGGCTTCCAACATATACAGGCAGTGCATCTGAGTCAGTGCCCTCTCGGCGCGCGAACATGGTGCCCATTTTATCCAAGCCCATAGTACAACCCGCCGCTTCGCACCAGGATTGAAATAATTTTCGACCCACGGCATCTTCATCGGTTAATGTTTGCCGATTGTTACCCCCCGCAACACCAGGTCCAATCTTTGCCATTTCCATAATCGACTCCCAGAGCCGATCGCTATTAATGCGCATATTGCTGTTTATGGTCATAACGGTATCCTTTGGAGATTAGGAATAGACTTTACGTTACGATCACGCTATCGTATTTTGACCATATGGTCAACAATTTGATTTACACTCCATGCCCAGCACAGACCGCAAACGTACCCGGATACAAGCAGAGAACGAAGATCGCATCGTATCCACATCGCTTGATGTGTTTTCCAAGTACGGGTACCGCGGGTCAACTGTGGATCAAATTGCAACAGCTGCTGGCATGTCCAAAGCCAACGTTTTGTACTACTTCAAAAGCAAAAACGATATTTATTTGGCAGTACTTGAAGAGACCTTAAAGGATTGGCTCAACCCACTCACCGACCTCAATGCAGAAGGCGACGCCTTGCTGGAGATCCAGCGTTATATTCAAGCAAAGCTAAAACTGTCTCGTACTTCCCCAGCAGCCTCTCGATTATTTGCCAACGAAATACTGCAAGGCGCGCCCATGATTGGCCCTTATCTAAAAACAGAACTCAAAGCACTAGTGGACGGCAAAGTAGCCATATTGGAAAAATGGATGAAGCAAGGAGAAATAAAAACGTTTGAACCAATACATTTATTATTCTTAATTTGGTCCACCACGCAACACTATGCCGATTTTGCTATCCAAATATCTGCTCTTGATTCGTCTCCTAAATCCAAGTTACATAAAGATGCTGAAAAATTTCTCGACATCGTTTTGCTAGAAGGTTTAAAGGGGCCACAGTACTCCGGTGTAATTGGTCAGTAGAAATTTAGAGCGTACCAGCAACCACTAGCTCCACTTCATCTATACCTCCAGCCAGTTCGATAAAGCTATCGTCGAAACCGACTCCATTGCGCGTCTCCCAACCGAATGCTGCGTCCTGATACGCATCACGCAATTGCGACACGATATCCGCAACGTCTGCTTGCGTAAGCTGGCAATCCCAGACTAGTTGATTCCCTTGCATGTCCCAAGCATAAGCCCCGTTGGCACACACTGCGTGACGCATCCCTGGAGCTGCCGCTATGCGTTCGCAGGCACTTAGCCTACTACGCCCAGTGACTGCGACAACTTGATGGCCTGTATCGACAAGTCGTTATATGACCTCGCAGGTACGAGGCGAGGGGTAACCATTGCCATCGAACAATGTGCCATCACAATCTACCGCGATTAGCCAGGGCCGTTGAACGGTGCTCATGCCTACTCGGCAATGCGTCCAGGATTATTAGGATGAGTTGTCCAGTTTGCATATTGCTTGCTCACTTTTAGCCCGGTGCGCGGATCGACACCACTTGTCATCTCTTCCATTGTGATACAGTTTTCGACGGGGCAAACACAAACACATAAATTACAACCAACACACTCCTCATCGATCACTTCAAAATGTCGCTTGCCGTTTACCATTGAGGTTATTGCTTGATGCGACGTATCCTCACACACAACATGGCATCGCCCGCACTCAACACATAGTTCTTGATTGATTTTAGCTTTACTGATGTAGTTGAGGTTTAGGTTTTGCCAGTCTTTAATATTTGGTGTTGCTTTACCCACCACCTCAGCCACTGAGGCATAGCCCGCCTCGTCCATCCAATTGGATAAACCCGATGTCAGCTCTTCGATTATCCTAAAACCGTAAGTCATGGCAGCTGTGCATACTTGTACATTACCTGCACCTAAACTTAAAAACTCAGCGGCATCACGCCAAGTAGTAACGCCACCAATACCAGAGATCGGTAATTGGCTGGTTTCTGCATCACGTGCGATTTCAGCAACCATATTTAGTGCGATTGGCTTAACCGCAGGGCCACAATAACCACCATGACTGCCCCATCCATCAATTGATGGTTCTGGCGACATCGTATCCAGGTTGACACTTACAATAGAACTCACGGTATTAATTAATGACACCGCATCCGCACCACCTTGATTGGCGGCTCGTGCTGGAAGCCTAATGTCAGTGATGTTCGGCGTTAGCTTTACAATCACTGGCATTTTTGTGTTTTCTTTACACCAACGCGCCACCATCTCGATGTATTCAGGCACCTGACCAACCGCTGCGCCCATTCCGCGCTCTGACATTCCATGCGGACAACCAAAGTTCAGTTCAATACCATCAGCGCCGGTGTCTTCCACTTTTTTTACGATGTCAGCCCAGTTTTTTTCTTCACACGGCACCATAAGTGATACCACCATCGCCCTATCAGGCCAATCTCTTTTAACAATGTGGATTTCATCAAGATTGGTTTGTAGTGGTCTATCGGTTATTAGCTCAATATTGTTTAAACCAATTAAGGTGCGATCACTGGAATACACCGCACCATATCGCGGCCCGCTGACATTAACGATATTGGGATCCTCACCAAGCGTTTTCCACACGACACCACCCCAGCCAGCCTCAAAGGCCCGCACGACATTAATCAGTTTATCCGTGGGTGGCGCTGAGGCCAACCAAAATGGATTAGGAGATTTTATGCCAACAAATTCGGATGCCAAATCAGCCATGAGCATTCTCCAATGTTTGATGAATCGATTCTGCGGCTAGCTTGCCGTCTTGCACTGCAGACACTGTAAGGTCATCGCCACCGGCAATACAATCGCCTCCCGCCCATACAGACTTATCACTGCTGCGCCGATTTTCGTCTACTTCAATTCGCCCTGAATTCATCGATACCGTTGCTCTAGAACCCTGCATTACAACACTCTGCATCGATTGCCCAATAGCCACCAGCACTTGATCACTTTCAATAGATAACATCTCACCCGTACCAGTAAGCTTGCCGTTTATGCTTTCAGTATATTCAAAGCATGTTTTGTGTAACACACCAGCCGCCTCGAGAAATTCTGTTGCTTGCAAATTCGTGCGTATCAACACGCCGCTTTTTTGTGCAAGTTTTTGTTCGAAAGCACTAGCATTCATCGCAGACTGCTCACGTCGATAGACCACGGTGACGTTTTCAGCACCCAAGTGCTTGGCTTGAACGGCGGCATCTATGGCGGTCATACCGCCGCCAATCACAATCACGTTACGCCCAATTTCAGATTGCAAGGAACTGAGATCACTGCTTTGTCGTAGGCGAGAAATGAATCCAACGGCATTCTCAACAGCTGGTAGATCTTCACCAGCGATTCCCAAAACGTTTACTCCACCCAAACCCATGCCAAGGAAAACAGCGTCATAGTCAGACTTGAGTTCGTCCAGCGTTAATTTTTCCCCGATAGCGGTATTCGGCTTAAGCTCGATGCCACCAATTGACATAATGTAATCGACTTCTTTTGCAGCAAAAGAATCAACCGTTTTATACGCCGCTATTCCGTATTCGTTTAAGCCACCTGGCTTCGGCTTAGCATCAAAGACTGAGACTTGATGGCCATACAAGGCCAAGCGATGAGCGCAGGCCAAACCTGCAGGCCCTGCCCCAACAATCGCCACACGTGTATCGCGCTGCACGGCTTTTGTATAAGGTTGCTTACCTGTTGCCATTAAGCTATCGGTGGCAAATCGTTGCAACTGACCAATTAAAACTGGCTTTTCTTCGCCTACATTACGAACACATTTTTGTTCGCACAATGTTTCGGTGGGGCAAACCCGTGCGCACATTCCACCGAAAATATTCTCATCGAAGATGGTTTTGGCTGCAACGGTTGAATTGCCCGTTTTAATTTGCCGGATAAATAGTGGTATGTCGATACCGGTGGGACATGCGTCAATACAGGGCGCGTCATAGCAGAAGTAGCAACGATCAGCCTCTACCAATGCATCGTGCTGTGTGAGCGGTGCATGCAAATCCGATTTTAATTTATCGAGACGAGCGCTTTGAGCCATACGCTGTATGCTCCCAGTAAGGTAGAAACCCGAGTTAAGCAAAATTTGTCCAATTGGTCAAATTTTTTTTGCCCACTAAACTAAGCCAGCGTATCAAGCAAGAGAATTTGGCAATGGATCAGGCGTCTGGACACCGCAGAGCTAACTACAGTACTTTAACCGTGGATCTGGGCACTAGCTTTGCCCTTTCGTTTCGCTAAGAATGCCTTATGCGCATCCGGCGTACCATCATGATATGACCCAGTCCATTCACCCCAAGAAACCTCAAGCCCACCGTAGTTGCAGGTAACGTAACGATGATGCAGCTGAAGATGATACGTACCCAACGACAGGATCATTTTTCCACCGGCCATGATCCCTTGATAACCAGTATGTGTGGTTGCGGCCGACAAGGTAAAGTACATTAAGATGAAACGCTATCAACAGTAGCGCTGATGGAACGACAAAATGCATGAGCACGGTGCTTAGATAAATAACATGCTCTAAGGGATGCAACGAAAGTAAGGCGACACCTCTACAGGAAGCGAAGGTATGAAGTTCCACGCGGCTCTGGATTGGCTGGGCATTGGATCAATCGGCGTAGGCTTAGCACTCTCTTTTATACACAGGTTTTCGCATAAATTGAAATACAAGCCCATTTGATCTACCATAGAATCGCAAAACTAGTCAATACACTGAGGCTCACTTAACCTACATCACTGCTGAGAGTAATGACATGTGTCAAATGTTCGCTGGCCAACCACAATCTAACTACGATTACCAATCACGTTCAATCCGCCTCAACGGACTTAGTACTAGTGTGCGCCTCGAACAAAAATTTTGGGAAATTCTTGGCCGAATGGCACAGGCGGAGAAGATCTCCACTCCGCTGTTCATCTCAACGCTGTATTCAGAAGTCATCACTTTGCACGGTGAAGCCAAGAATTTCACTTCGCTTCTGCGTTGTACCTGCTTAATCTACCTGCAAAAAAGAATGAGCACGCACAGCATAGATGAGCTGCCGGCTGCGTCTATTGCGTCATAATTACGCATCGTGTTTGTACAATCTTCGTATGTAGTAACGCTGTAACACATCACTCGCGTACCAGCAAGATACCGTCTTCTGAGAACGATTTAGCTATCGCCTATCAGGAGGCTCTCTATGGCCAAGGCCATCCATTCGATGATCCGTGTGCTGGACGAAAAGCGATCAGTAAAATTCTATAAAGATGCATTTGATCTAGACATCGGCGGTCGTCTAGATTTTGACTCGTTCACTCTCGTCTATTTAAGCAACTCAGAAAGCTCGTTTGAGCTGGAACTCACCATCAATAAAAACCAGTCGACTGCTTATGATTTAGGTGGTGGTTACGGGCATTTCGCGGTTTGTGTTGACGACCTGAACGCAGAACATCACAAGATGATCGATCTTGGCTACGAACCTCGCGACATCGTAGAATTTGAAAATGACAACGCGCTAATTGCGAAGTTCTTTTTTATCAAGGATCCGGACGGTTACGCCATAGAAGTATTGCAACGGCACGGCCGTTTTCAATGAAAATGCACTCGTTCCTTATTTAATTTCCACTCGTCAATATACCTAAACACTTGCTGGAGTAACAAATGAAAGCTGAACCGGAGCCAACGCCAGTGCCAACTTGTACAGCCTGGTGGAAACGGCACTATGCCGATTGCGGCATAGTGCTGTTTATGCCGAATGAAGAACTATGCCGAACGGTTCGCAATCTATCTCTTGAGCACGTTGTTGTCACTGACTTGTGCTTGGGTAAAACGCGACTTGATTCGGCATAGTTTAAACTGATGATTACAGACTAGTGAGGTGGTTCAGCAGCTGATCACCAGGCTGATAGTGGATCCCACCTTCGGTATTCACTGGTGCGATTCTCGCCAGCGCCTCCTCTTTCAGTGCCATGTGTGCGTGCAAATACGTTTGTGTGGTTTGTGCAGACTCGTGGCCAAGCCACATCGCTATGACTGAACTATCCACACCGGCACAAAGCAGTTCCATTGCAGCGGTATGACGAAGAACATGAGGTGTCACGTGCTTGTGCTTTAGAGATGAACAACGACTGCATGCTAACGCCGCATATTTTTTCACAAGGTATTGCACGCTATCGCTTAAGCCGCAAGCAATTCTCGCAGTTTCGCAAAGTGTTTGTCCCAGCCCCCATCAAGAGCCAAAATTAATCCAAGCGCTGCTTCACCTGATGCTTCTGCAATACCTTCATGCACCAAAGCAACTTTAGTGCCACCGGCTGCCTCCTCTAGCGTCCACGTCACTGTGGTCATAGCGGTGCCAAGCGGTTTTATGGTGAATGTGTAGCTCAATGACGATGGCTTATTAGCGCTAAGCACATCTCCCCAGCACATTTTGGTTTCAGGATCATTCACATCAGCCAAGAGTGCAAACGGCTTACCTTCTTCCAGATTCGCTGCAGCCGGATGAAACCACTCGCCCAACTTATCTTTGTTAGTTAGGTACTCCCAAACAGTGTCTCTAGATACTGCCAAGAATATCGATTTGTTGATTGTAGTTGTGCTCATTTTTTCCTCTCTTTAGTGGTCGCAGGATGGTTGCTCTCAATAACTTTCTTTAGTGAACCCAGAGCGGTATCCCAATATTGATCGAAGTAATTGAACCACTCAGCCGTTGTTTTTAAGCCTGCTGGGTTCAGTCTGTTTACACGTTCCTTGCCTCTGGGAGTAACCGTTATTAAGTTACCCTCCTCAAGGATGGTTAAATGTTTCCGCACAGCGGTGCGCGTAAGCTCAAACTTATCAACGACCTCTGCAATGGTAAGATCTTCGCGCCCCAGCTCCATCAAAATTTGACGACGAGTTGGGTCACCTAGTGCACGAAAGGATGATTGAAGTTGTTGATTCATTGTTCTACCGGCACAAAATCGAATGGGCCGTCCTGGTATAAGAACGTCACACAATAGACATCAGAGATACATTTGCTAATGTGAGGCATGCCAGCAGGAATTTTATAAAAAGCACCTTGTGTTAAAGGTATCTCTAACGAAGGATCGCCACCTACTGCTAAATGAGTCATTGTGCCTGATACAACCACTCCAAACATATTGGATGATTTTACATGCGCAGGACTCACTAAACCTGCAGGCAATTTCACCATTGCCATATACGCCTCTTCAAAGCGTTTACCAATCAATGGTGCAAAGCCAACGCCCTCTTCCGTCATATTCCATGACAAACTAGCCGTTGGTAGATTCGTTATCGCTTCCTGATCAGCGTTCAGGCTGGTTACGCCCAAAGTCATAAGCGGTAGTACTAATGCCGCTAGCAATCCATTGATTTTCATAAATATTCGCATAACACCAAAAGGAGTTGCAATATATAACACCATTTGGTGTTATGTCAAGCAACGATTGGAAACTGATTGAAACACGCGGGAGAAAATTCATTTAGCTTTGGTCAATGGGCCAAAGACAACGGAGCTGCCAGGCTTGATTTGCTGACAGAAAAAACCAACTACAAAGCACACCACTTATACGAGAAGCTGGGTTACGCCAAGGAATTTGAAGACTACCATGCGTATTCTTTGAATCTACCTAAATAAAAAGGCTCTAAAGATCAATCTCGAGTACGCCACCTTTGTGCGCAGCACGAGACTGACACAAGATGATCGACGTCTCTCGTTGCTTGTTTGATAGCACGAAGTCCCGATGTTCTACCTCGCCTGATAACACCGTGCACTTACACACGCCGCATAGCCCGTCCGAACATTTCACATCGATATCAATGCCATGCTCAGCCAGAACATCAGTGGCAGATTGCTCCGCACCAACCGGTAAGGAAATACCAGTTTGCGCAAGTTTAATACTGAATTCGTGATTGATATAATCCGGCACGTCGGGCACAGAAAAATACTCTCGGTGCAAGCAGTCGTCAGGGTAGCCTTTGGCGATACCCATATCCAAAACACTTTGCATGTACCTATCAGGGCCGCAGGTATACACATGGTTGCCAGCATTGTATTCTGGCAACAGCTTTACAAAATCAGCGCGATTGCCTTCATCAGAAAAATACAGGCTCACAAACTGCCCCCATGGAGCAGATTTGATATCGTTCAAAAAACCTGCCTCTGTTCTCGATGAACAGGAATAGTGCATCTCAAACGTTTTACCTTGCGCGTACAACTGATGGGCCATCGATATCATCGGAGTAATGCCGATACCTCCACCCATTAATATATGCTGCGATGCATTGGCAGCTAGCTCGAAATGATTAACGGGATAAGACACAAACAGTTTCCGCCCTTGCAAAAATATCCTGTGTAGTAATGCCGACCCGCCCTTTCCTTGATCTTCTCTTAAAACCCCTATTTGGTAAACGCTGCGATCGCCTGGATCACCTGACATGGAGTATTGACGTAGATGCTCTGGTGCAATCACAACATCAATATGTGCACCTGCCTCCCATGTAGGCAAAGGTGAACCGTCAACGGCGGTGAATTCGTATTTGCTAATCGCGCTGGTCATCTGCTCAACTTTTGACAACACCACTTGCACTACCGGCGCATCACCAGCTACTTTATATTGGTGCAGCAAGGTATCAGTTTTTCCATTTGCCAGGCGCGCTTGATATTGCATTGCTGGGATCATCGCTTGATACGCATCAATACCCTTCTCGCGATCCATCGGATACGGAAACGGCCACGGAGGTGGTGCAAGGTTAGCCGGATATACGGCTAAGGTTTGATCTTCAAATTTGAGCTTTAGAGCTTTTTGTAAGTCGCGAAGGTTGACGGTATGAGTAGTCGGTTGATATCGCCCATCTGCTTGTCGTTCGAGATCCCACCACCATTTTTTAACAGGGTTTCGCTCGCCATTGCCAAGCACATCATCCAATTTTGCAAGCAACGGCGCGGCGGCAGGTAGTTTCATTGCCGCCCATCTGAACGGTGCTTCTGCAAACAAACCTTCAAGATTCCATGGGCAAGTTTTCATACAACGGCCGCACATCGCCCCACCCGGTGTAGTCAATCGGTAGCTTGTACATTTTTGACTATCAGATTTCCAAATTTCGTACCCATTAAACATCAGCTTAGGGCCAGCGGTGATAGCACCTGAGGGGCATTCACGCGCGCATTTGTTGCAACTTTCGCAAAAGCGCTGTAAACCAAAATCAATGGGCTTGTCATGTAGTATTGGCATGGTGGTGGTGACGATGCCGCTTTTTAGCCTCGGCCCAAGATAGGGATTGAGTATGACCTCACCAATGCGGCTGACCTCACCAATGCCAGATAACAGTAACAACGGTGGTTGGAGTACTTCCCCATCCATAACAGAGTGTGCCTTAGCCGGGTATCCTAGATTACGAATCTGCTTGGCAATAACTCCGCCCAACACTGAAAAGCGTAAGTAAGCGCGCATCGACTGAGCTACGGCGATCCAATCATCACCAGATGCACCTTCCATGGTTTCGTAACCCTGATCAATAATCATAGAGATCGCTTGATCATGCGGTGGATCAATCACAGCACCCGTGGCGTCGTGTGAGTACCACGTCCAATCGGGACAACGTGATAAACCCACAGCATCAACACCCAGAAAATAGGCAGCGGCTTTGATATTTTGCGCATTGCGTTTTGCATCTTTTGCTGCCGCATTGATCTGCGCTGCCGGCTCACCATCTTGCAACAAGATACACGCACCCAGCACCCGCCGTTGCGCTGTCGACGGCGCTGCCTTATTAACATACTTACCACCTTTGGCAGCCTCTTGATTTATCTTACCCATATCACCGAACAAGGAACGCGCAAACATATCGGTTCGTTTAGGCACGCGCGCCACCCGCGGTTCATCGATAAAGGTGGTAGGAGTATCCACCCGTTTCAGTTTTTCGAATGGATGCTCTCCGTCTACATAACGACGCTTTGCAAAAGGGATGTGATTATGCGCATTTTTTTTTGTGCCCTTGCCCAGCTGCCAAGCTATGCCTTTAGTAGATTGTGGTTGGTCCCTGTGGTTAACGAGTGGGCCATCAACAGCGAGTTGGAAAGTGGTCGTTACCACCGCCACGCCAAACCGATCGCCTATATAGGGATTGGACAATTGACCTTCCTCGATTGATGCTAATCCTGCAGCAACGGTGAGTTGGTGTAGATCGACATCGGATGTGGTAGACGAATGGCTGCGTGATTCGTATCCCAATAAGCGTAAATAGTTAGCAATGACGACGGCGGTTTCATTGGCTCGCAAACTGGCTCTCGCCGCTTGCGCATCCTCTAGCCAATCCGCGCCCGGCTCGTCTGGGCTTGGATCGCGCGGATGTTCATAGAGCAATACTAAGGCATGCGTGTGATCATCAATCGATGACGGAGGCGCCATCATCGATTCACGCAAGTCCGCCATGATCAGATCAACGCCCGATGCCAATGTTTTGGTTTGTCGGGTTTTAAGATCTTCTGCTAACCTGTCTATATCTGGGTTTCGAAATGGTTTTTCCAACCGTGCACTATCGGGAATGGCAGATACACCCACCATTGAGGCATCACAAAAATAGCCGTATGCTTTGAGATGATTAGCCCGCTCAATTAGGTCAAGCGGGCAATCGGCGATCGCTTTATTAGTCAATCCTATGCGTATTGCATCAAGCAGTGCTTGATACTCACCCATCGCGTTAACGATACTTTGTGGGGTATCTGTTCGATCAAAAGATTGCTGCACGAATGTTGGCGAGGCAGCCAGCTTAGGCATGATACTGGTGCGTTTTAGGCGCTCAAGCGGGTATGGCCCACAGTGCGAAGGGCGATGTTTGGTTGAAAACAGGCGCACTAGGTGGTGCGCCTGTACGTTAGGCTACCTGATCTCAAAAGCGTCGAGCCCGAATAATTGAGCCTTCAGTATGCCAGAATCAGTGATTAGCCGGTTAGGCGTGAGTTTTACTTTTATCGGGATCGTAAATCGGTGATGCTGCCACTATAGCAGTGGCATTGATTTCACCCCTTGCTTTTCAGGTTCAGCTGATGGAGAAGACCTCATCAGAATGGCTACTACCTCGCCTCCCCCGCTGCGGTATCATCAAACAATGATGTGTCGATGCTTGCCAGTTGGTTGCGACACCTCGCCAAAGCCCAATCTCACTGTCAATGAGCTAGCGATGAAGCATATAGATACCTTCACCCACCGAAGTGCCTGCGTCCAAGCTGTCGCCCACATCAACTGCGATGTGCAGACCATCGTCACTGACTAAATAATGACAGTCACGGCACCATTCAGCGAACTACCCATTAGTACTGATAGCACGCTGGCGATGACCGATTGTATTGCCGCGCAGAGTAGCATCGTTTATCGACGCAGCGATGCCATGCAATTACTATCCACCGCCCGAGACGCAGATCCTGAATGCGCCTATACGCAAGCAGTGTACGGCTTGATGCTTGGTGCAGCTCGCAAAGCGTCGCTCGCCCCTCAGATGATTGAAGCCTTAGAGCAAGCAAAGGCACACGCCAGTAGTGCAAGTGAAAGAGAACAACATTACGTCGTCGCGCTAGAGGCCGCGATCGCTGGCAATCCTTTGTCTGCTGCCTCGATTTACGAATCCATCTTGGTAAAACACCCAAGTGACTTACTCGCCCTGACTTTTTTACAAGGCGAGCTTTTTTGGGCGGGTGAGATGCGCCGCTCTGCCAAAAGCTCATATACCTTGGTTAAGCACTGGCAATCTGATATGCCGGACTACGCAGCGTTTTTGGCAAGCCGTGCGTTTGACTTGGAAGAGATCAACCAATTTGAAGCTGCTGAAGCTACCGGGTGTCATGCGATTGAACTGGATAACAGCAATATCTGGGCAGCTCATGCAGTGGCTCATGTGCTGTATATGCAAAACCGTGCCGATGAGGGTGTTAATTGGTTAAAAAAACTGAACAGAAACTGGCAGCATGCAAATCAGATGCAATTTCATCTGTGGTGGCACCATTGCTTATTCATGATTGAGCAGGGTAATCCGGCTGATGTGCTAGCGCTATACGACAGCCATGTGCGCAATTCACAGCATCCACTCATACAATCTACTCCAGATTTATTCCTTGATATACAAAACAGCGCAAGCCTACTCTGGCGGTTGGATACGGCTGGGCTTGATGTTGCAGATCGTTGGCATGCTTTGGCTGATGTGGTCAAGCCTAGGGTAGACGATATCACCAGTCCGTTTACCAGCGCTCACTTTGCGTTAGTACTGGCAGCTACCAAGGATGATGCGGCTTGCAAACAATTGCTAAGTGCAATGCAAACCTACGTTGCAGACAATCAACACGCTGAATTGGCTATTTCAGTAAAAGCCGCCATCCCTGCCGCGAAAGCTGCAATGTTACACCGCGAGGGCAAACACAATGAAGTAATAGCCACTTTGCTAACTACGATGGGGCAACTAGAAAAAATGGGGGGCAGCCATGCGCAGCAGGATGTATTTTATCAATTGTTGTTTGATTCCGCGAGGCAAACAGGTGACACGGCACTAGCTGACAAACTGCATCACCGAATAGAGGCAATTGGGTTTCATGAAGCCGCTCAACGCGTCATGTATCGTATGTGAGATGATGACTTACAACTGAGCCCGCCAGTTATTAGGCCCACATCGCAGCCATAACTCTTCACTGATAATGGCCGAGTCAAAGCCGCATTGCCAAGCTAGCTCCAACTGATCAGGGATTATCGTACCTGTTGCCACCACCTGAGTGCTTGGTGGCAAGGTTCGTTTGAGTATTTTGGCTAACGAAAATCCTCGTCCATCAGCAAAACTTGCAAACTCCAGTAATAGCACACTTTGCGCAAGCTGCTCTGCATCAATATCAGCAATAGGGGTATCTGCGGGGATGCAAATGCTGCCAAGAGCGTCCCGCTCACTTAACTCAACGACATCGCCATTTTCAAATAACTGTCGCATTAAGCTGTCACTCCAGCATCATCATTGACTTCGCCGTACACTGCAGGTTTAAACCCGGCTTTGCCAATGCGATCATAAGCTAGGCTAAATGATTCGTCATCGTGTCGCTCCTTAATATAGAACTTGATCACACGCTCAATGGTTGCCGGTAATTCATCTGCTGATAATCCCGGTCCCATCCGCTCGCCAACTCTGGCATTTTCATCACTGCGGCCACCTAAAGTAATTTGATAGTTTTCCACACCTGCCCTATCGAGGCCCAAAATACCAATATCAGCAACATGATGATGCGCACAGGCATTGATGCAACCCGAAATATTAATCGCAAGCTTTCCTATGTCGGTTTGCAATTCAGTTTCACGAAGCTTTTTTGAAATATCTTGCGCCACAGGTATAGAGCGAGCTGTGGCCAGTGCACAGTAATCCATACCTGGGCAGGCAATAATGTCACTTGGTAAATCAATATTGCTTTCAGCCAAATCACCATCAACTAACGCTTGCCATACCTTAAGAAGATCCTTTTCAGCCACCCAAGGCATGACAATGTTTTGTCGATGAGTCACCCTTAATTCATCACGAGAATATTGCTTCGCGATGCTGGCCAATGCGCGCATTTGAGCCGATGTTGCATCCCCTGGTATTCCACCTGCCGGCTTTAACGAAATCATCACACTACGAAATCCTGCAAGCTTATGATCACGTGTATTTTGTTTATACCAACGCTGAACTTCATGGCCAGCCAATTTTTCGTTGCCCAATATCGTTGGCCCACTCTGCTGCACGATGTCGATTAACGGTAAAGCAAAATGCGAATACAACGCTTTTAGCTCAGCAACGCTATTGGCAAACGGGCCTTTATCTAGTGCTTCGTATTCCTCTTGTACCTGCGCTTGCAATGATTCGAGCCCAATTTCACTTAGTAATATTTTGATGCGAGCTTTATATTTATTATCACGCCTGCCATGCATGTTGTACACGCGCAGTGTAGCTTCTAGATAGGGTAATAACTCTTCAACCTTTAAGCCGCGTTTGAACAACTGCGCAATTTTTGGGGTACGTCCCTGCCCACCACCCAACCACAAGTCAATAAGCAGATCGCCAGCTGTGCCTTTGCGTAAACGCAACCCAATATCATGAACCTTAATTGCAGCGCGATCATTAGCGCTGCCGGTAATCGCAAACTTGAACTTACGTGGTAAGTAACGAAACTCAGGGTGCAATGTTGACCATTGCCTCAACCATTCACATATCGGGCGTGGGTCGACATCTTCGTCGGCAGCTACCCCTGCCAGCGGGTCACCGGTGATATTTCTAATACAATTACCGCTGGTTTGGATAGCGTGCATTTGCACAGTTGCCAGCTCTTCAAGTAAATCAGGCATATCTTCCAGCGTTGGCCAATTAAATTGAATGTTTTGGCGCGTGGTGAAGTGACCATAGCCACGATCATACTTATCGCTTATATCAGCCAACTTACTTAGTTGGCTAGAGCTCAATACGCCATAGGGAATGGCGACCCTCAACATGTAGGCATGCAGTTGCAGATACAGCCCATTCATCAATCTTAAAGGCTTGAATTCGCTTTCACTTAATGTGCCCGCGATACGCCGCTCTACTTGATCACGAAACTCACGGCAACGGCTATCAACAGTTTCTTGATTAATGTCATTATATTGATACATGGTTAGCCTCCTGAGTGGCTGGCGCGCCATAGCGAATGCTCGGGCCGGTAGCACGGAGTAGTTCGCGACTATGACTGGGCATACCGTTGCTGCTTAATTGAACAACGTATGGCTCAACCACCGGGCAAAGTGCATCATTTGGATTTATCGATGCAAGCAACTGAGTCGCAGCCTCTTCGCTATGCACAATGGCAGCTTGTTGTTGCTGTAGACATCCTAAGAGCAACCATTGCTGCTCACCACTGAGATACACAGTACGGCCACCCAATAAATGGTTGGCAATCAGCATGACGCCGTGTGAGTAATCCCTAATTTTGACAGCAGCCATAATCTAAGCTGCCGCCTCGTCGTCAGCATACGGGCTGGACACACCCAAGCGCTCATGCATAACGGAACTCGTTGTTGTGTATTGCAACGCGACCTTTTTTTCTGGTTCAAGCTGCGCCTTAACAGCAAAAGCTGCCAATGCTGCCTCATGAAAACCACTCAAGATCAGCTTTTTCTTACCTGGATAGCAGTTGATATCACCTATCGCATACAAACCTTCTACACTAGTTTGAAACTTCTCTGTATCAACTTTTAGTTGATTGCGGTGTAGATCAATGCCCCAATCTTTAATCGGGCCAAGCCTGGGCGATAAACCAAAGAATACCAATAACTCATCAAGCTCGACCCGGCGCTTAACGCCATCCAATGAGGTCACTTCGATACCGTTCATATTTGATTCGTTGGACAACAATTGTGTGACGTTACCACTGAGAAACTGCATTTCGTAGTTTTTACATAATGTTCGCATTTTTTCAACCGATGCTGGCGCCGCTTTAAATTTTTCAGAGCAATGGATAAGCAACACACTACTTGCAGTTTCGCGTAGGCTCAATGCCCAATCCAGTGCGGAGTCACCACCACCTAAAACAACAAGGTCTTTGCCATCAAATGCAGTTGGGTCTTCAATAGAGTAGTGAATTTGGGAACCAAGATAGCGTTCTACGTTTGGGATTTTAAGTTTGACAGGCTCGAACGCACCCACACCACCAGCAATGATCACAGACTTGGCAATAAACGTTTGGCCAGCACTAGTGAGCAGATAAAATTCGTTTTCATCCCTTTTTTCAAGCCGAATAACTTGCTGTCCAAAGTGGAAAACAGGGTCGAAAGGTTTGGCTTGTTGCATCAGGTTATCGATTAATTGCTGTGCGCCGATAACGGGCAATGCAGGAATATCGTAAATTGGCTTATCAGGATAAAGCTCAGCGCACTGCCCGCCAGGCTTATCCAGCGATTCAATGACGTGAGCACGAATGTTGAGCAAGCCCAATTCGAAAATTTGAAACAGGCCGACCGGCCCTGTCCCAATAACTACTACATCTGTATTGATAGTCATTACTAAAAAATTCTGTTGTGCCTGATTCAATGAGAGGCTAATATTGGGATATTATTCCTAGAATATCAACATACGTGGAACTAAATTGTATATTAGTTGCCATATCATAGCTATTATGGAACATATGTCTGCCATGCCAGAAAAAACAGGAACTCCAATTAAGCTGGATAACACCGACAAGGCTCTGCTTCGTGAGCTGCAACTGGACGCATCACAGCCAATGGATCGTTTAGCCAAAAAAGTCGGCGTATCCAAAACGGCTGCATGGAACCGTGTACAAAAACTCCATCAGCAAAAAGTTATCCAACGACAGGTGGTGATCGTTGATCCGCAGAGTATTGGTTTAAACGAAACCTTTTTTATCGCCGTTAAAACTAACGAACATAAAAAAGAATGGCTGCAGAAATTTAATCGCGTTATGCAAAGCCTACCGGCAATAGTTGAAGTGCATCGATTGGCTGGGGATATTGACTACTTGATTAAAGTACAAGTTGAATCAACCCGCGAATTCGATGAATTGTATAAAGCGATCGTTGCAAAAATTGAGCTTTACAGTGTGACCAGCAGCCTTTCGATGGAAGTACTCAAACACGAAACCGCTCTGCCCCTTTGATACTGAACAATGAACAAAGGCATAACATCCGCAGTGCCATTGTAGGGGCCGACAGATATTTGTAACTCGGGATTATTGTATGTAGTGGTTCTTCTTACAACTGTTGCTGCTGTACGGATTGCTGACAATGCGCATCAGCCGATCAATTAATCAAATAAATTTAGTTGCCCCGACTTATTGGGCGGCACAAACTGGCTGCAATCAAGCGTGAAATCTCTTGCGTAGCTGATACCTGCTTTTTTGCAGGCTAACTTAAACCGCTGCTTGATAATATCAGCTCGCGGCCCGCTACCCACCATGCGATCTTTAAAACCAGCGCTGTTTAAGCGATCGCCACGGATACTGCGGATGGCTTTAATTATTCGCGCCGCACGCTGCGGATAGTGCTGCTCTAGCCACTCTGGAAACAACTGCTGCAGTTCGTGCGGTAGGCGTAAGATTATTCCATAGGCTGCTTGTACACCACAATCTGCAGCAGTTGCGATAATGCTATCTAGCTCCTCCTCGTTGAGTGCCGG
This sequence comes from Granulosicoccaceae bacterium, assembly GCA_036478595.1. Lineage (GTDB taxonomy): Bacteria > Pseudomonadota > Gammaproteobacteria > Granulosicoccales > Granulosicoccaceae > Granulosicoccus. The sequence goes on along the minus strand of JAZGEF010000034.1, from coordinate 143,959 downwards.
GATGATCGGTGAGACTGACACACGCGTGGGTATGCCGGCATCGTGCAACCGTTGTAGAATTTTAAATCGTCTATGAGGCGCGACCGCACGAGGCTCCAGCTTGCGCGACAATGATGAATCAAGCGATGTTATTGATACACAAGTGGACACTAAATTACGCTGAGCCATACTACTGAGTAAATCGATATCACGCTCTATTAGCGATGACTTGGTAATAAGGTTGGTCGGATGATTAGCCTCGTTTAATACCTCCAGAATAGAGCGCGTGATTTGTAGTTGCTTTTCGAGCGGCTGATAAGCATCCGTATTAACGCCTATCGCAATGGGTTGACACCGATAGCTTGGCTTGGCGAGTTCTTTTTTTAGTAGATCGGCTGCATGTTGCATGGCATACAAACGGGTTTCAAAATCAAGCCCAGCTGAATGGCCCAACCAAGTATGGCTAGGGCGAGCAAAGCAATACACGCAACCATGCTCGCAGCCACGAAAGGGATTGATTGAACGATCAAAATGAATGTCGGGGGATTGATTACGTGTAATGATGCTACGGCTTGGATCCCATCGCCACTGAGTTTTAATGCTGGATGGCTGATCGTTATAGGCTTGCCAACCATCGTCTATTGCGATGCTGGTTAGCGACTCGTACCGACCAGTGGTATTGCTGAGCGCTCCTCTGCCCTTGTATAACCGAGTGTGCAAAGCCATCACAGTGTTTCCAGTATTGATACACTGTATACAATACCAGCTTTAATCGAAGAGCTGTGTAACCCGCCCCGTCTCGCAATGAATTATGAAAAATGAATTGAAATGTCGTGTTTCAGCAGCCACTCAATTGAGCGGCTGCTGAATGCTAATTACAGCTCTATTTCGCCAATATCAGTGTCAGACCAGTTGCCCACATTAGACGTGGTGCTAACGCCATCGCTAATGATATAACTATAAGTAGATGCATCGCCAGTGTCTGCATTGATCGTGAGTGAACTGCCATCGCTGTGCGACAACAAGATAGTTCCAGTTTCGGGGTAATCACTAGCGCCTGTGACTAGCGCGGGATTGATTGACATCATCAACGTGCCGTCAGAGCTTGTAGCAATTGTCGCAGCCCCTGAAATACTAGAATTACCTGCACTATCCTGACCACTCATCAAATTGTAGTTGGAGTACGTGATTGTCTCACCGCCTGTAACCATCGTGATAGACGTACCCGATACGGTTGTTGATATCACACCATTCGTATTAGATAGAGCAATAGAGACAGTTCCGTTTATGGAGTTGGATTCACCATTTTCCAGGGACGCAAAGTTATCGAAATTCATTGTGACAGCTTGAGTAGGCGCAGCTCCAGAAATAGTAAAGGAGACGCCACCGGTTGAAAGCACGCCACCGGAATTGCAGCTGTTAAATGTTAATCCAAAGTCAGTTACCTCGGCTGTCGTATCGTCCACCGTGCTGCTTACAGCAATCGTGCCGCCACCATCGCACGCGGTAGATTCAATATCTGTTGCACGCGCCAACCGCTGAGATAGGTTACTAGCAGAAGCGATTGAACCACCTGAGCCAACACCACTCAGTACCGCATCTAAGGCGTTACTAAAACCACTACCAATGGTATTGGCGAAGCTGATACCGTCAGCATCGTTAAAAAAGGTTGTGCCGCTTGTGTCGCCTGTTGTGCTACCAGTGGTGCCGCCTGTCGAACCGCCGGTATCAGCGGGAGAACTAGAATCAGAACTACAGGCAGATAATAGTATTGGGATAGCTACAGCCGTAGCAAAAGTTCGAAAAATGCGCATTTCTACTCCTCGTCAATTATAGTTTGTTATACCGCAATTGGATCCAAAATGATCATCCTACCACTGACAACCGTATCACTGATGAATGTGAGCCCTTAGTTAGTGTTAAAAATCCTATGACTTGCAGCACCGCCTGGACCACTTACCGTACCAGTTGTGATGGTATTTTTAAATAGCCAAAAATGGTCAATTTGGAACATCTAGCAACATCGGTATAAGAATCAAAGCACTCAGTAAGGCGCAACTGAGGGCCACTGCACCCAAAACTCCAACCATAGATAATGTCGGGGATGCACTTAGAGTCAGGACAACAAATCCTACCACCACCACAATTGTAGCGAGCAACAATGGCTGCAATGTAATAGACAATGCATGGCCCATGGATCTTGCGGGGTTACCCGATAGCACAAGATGTTGCCGGTAAGTATTCAAGATGTGTATCGCCGAATCAACTGACAAACCAAAACAAACACTAAATAGCAAGGCATACACGTAACGGATGGGCTCACCGACAACACTGAGCACAAACGTGATGCCTAAAATCGGAAATGCCGTTGGTAATAACACCATAAAAGCCCAATTCAATTTGCGAAACACCAGCAGGCATACGATCACGATCAATGCCATGGCCAATAGTAAGCTCTTTAGTAGCTCGGTCAATATCAGCTCACTAGCTGAACTGGCTATGGCCACAAACCCCGCTACTGAATAGTGCCATCCGTCGCTTGTAATGCTGTGCTGCAACACGGCGCGCGTCCTAGCTACTGCTGCGGCAATATCTTGTTTATCGTGACTATCGAGTGTGTAGGTAAGAATCGCAGAACCCGTATTTTTTGGATCCCAAAAGCGATTTTGCAGATAGTTTGGCAAAATTCGTAGCCGCGAATTTAAGCCTCCGCCTGGTGTTGCCCGGATCAGGTCTCGGATTGATGTCCAAGGTTTTTCAAAGCTTGCATTAAGCCCTTGCTGAACATGATCAACTTGCTCCAGCAGTACTCCCCGCCTGGCAACTTCCACAACAGGCTCCACCAACACAACCAACGTGTAACCGCCGCCAAATTCATCTCGTAGTCTATCGACGGTTTTGATATAGGCACTATCGTGGGGTAAGTTTTCGCCAACTTCATAGGTGGCTTCATTATTGATAGACGCCGTAAGCATGATTGCCGCCATCAAACCAGCCACCAGGGAGAGAACAATTCGTAACTCAACAACACGATGCACAAATCTAGTGCAGCGATTTGCGAAATGGTTTTTAGTTGCTTGGCCATCAGTTACAGACTTTACATGCCGAGCGGGGGCACGGTAACAGCTAGCCGCCAACAACGGAAGCGACATAAGCACTACCGCCACCACCACAACGCTACCGATAAATCCAGCGAAACCAAACTCTTGCACTGCCGCGGATTGCGAAACTAACAACGATGCAAAACCAATGGCTGTTGTCAAGCTTGTAAGTAAACAAGCTGGCACTACCTTTATCACGCATTGCCTTAACGCTTCTGCTTGATCCAGCCCCGCCTGGCGCATGTGTATAAGCCTATGCGCAAGATGAAGTGAATCACTTGCACCAATCACCACGATCAACACCACCAACATTTGCGTAAGCACATTCAAGCTAACACCTATCAAGGCCATCAGCCCTAATGTTGCGGCAACAGCGATCAGTGGCCCGAGCAGTATCAGTGCTGCGGTTACCCACTGCCGCAGAGTTAGCCAAATCAACACTAGGGCAAACAAAGTGCCCACCGTTGCAAATAGCCAAACATCATTTAGTACCTGCTGCCGCAGCTCAAGCCGCAAAGCAGGCAGACCAGCAAATTGCAAACCCATATTATATTGCTCGGCGGTCGCAGCAATATGTTCTATGGCTTGGCTCATATTCGCAGGCATCAACAGCAGGTCGGAATCCAAACTCACCACTAGTAAAGTCGAATGTTTGTCTTGGGAAACCAGTCTATCCACGGCAGTGCCATCTCCTGGTAACTCAATAACGTCAGCTGATTGCGTTGCTGCAGATAGCACAGAAATAACGTGAGCCACGCCCTCGGTTTGTTCTAGAGCGACATGAAAACGGTGGAATCGATTTAGCCAAGAGACAGAGTCGGGTTTAAATTGCGTAAGCAGCAATAGATCCTGCTGCTCCGCCGGATAGAGATCAGTGTAGCGCCGGTGTGCCGTAAATTCGCTGGAGTCTGATTCAAAAAAGGCATAGGTACCGTGCTGTACCTGCAACTGGGTAACAAACAACAACGATATTAATGCGACAACAAATAGCAGCAGTGTGCTGCGTGCAGTGGTGCAGTGCGCAGCCCATTCGGCAAGGTTATGTAATTGACGGTGGTAAAAGTTAGTCAACGTTCAATATTTCACGGCGAGCATGTTCTCTAAGTTGTGAACTGCGCATGTAAGCTTATGCGACAAAAATTTGCATTTGCTAACCCGGTAGCAGCCGGATTAGCGGTAGTAATACCATTGTGTAACTTCCGTGCCACCACCCCACCGAGTATTTCGCTACAATTGGCCCAGTAGGTTGAATTGCAAGTGATTACAGCGTGGATTGTAACTCTTATAAGGTGCGCATTCGACTTGTTGCTTTTACCTACACAAGTAATAATCCCGATACCCTGATTATTATTTTAACAATAACCACTCGATAGTCACGAACACAATACTCCAATGCCCCTAGTACAAAAACTGCTACAAAAAACTCGAATCACCACACTCGGCTTGTTTGTCTCCGGCGCGATGTTAGTCGCCACTGCGGCTGTTGCCAACATAGCGGCACCTGGCAATATCACCGGGTCTGAATCGGATGGTTCAGTTGCACTAAGTTGGGATACTGACGCAGCGGCTACTGCCTACAATATATATAAGAACAACCAGTATCTGACTACCGTGACTGCGAATAGCTATGAGGAAACGCTTGCCACAGGCGAGGTGGCAAACTACTACATCGTTGCAGTTGCAAGCGATCTAGGCGGCAATGCGCCCGAGATGTACTCGCCTCGCTCAGAGCAAGTAATCTTACCAGCCTCAGCAGTGCCAACCGACACCACGATTCCCCCCAGTGTGCCAAGTAATGTAAGCGGCGCGATCAACGGCACCGTCGTGGAATTAAACTGGACTGCTTCGACCGATGACGAAAGCGTATCGGGATACAACATCTATCAAAACAACCAATATGTCTCCACTGTTTTCGATACAAGCTACACCGGTGCAGTTGAACAAGATCTCATATACAGTTTTACCGTATCTTCCTTTGATATTCGTCACAATTTTTCACCCGTTAGCAACAGCCTTACCTTGCCTGAATCTGCCAGGGTCGATACCACCCTACCGCCTTCGGTACCCACCAAACTTATTGGCAGTGTTGTTACCAGCACCACCAACGATATCGTGTCACTCACATGGGATTCGTCAACTGATGACCAACTGGTATTGGGCTATAACATTTATCGAAACAACAACTATCTAACAACAGTTTCCGACAACAGCTATTCGATATCTGTCCCTGCAGGCCAACACAATCGCTTCTATGTTGTAGCGTTTGATAACGATACTAACTTTTCTACGCAATCAGGCACGGTGCGTGTACCTGATTCTGCTACCCCTACCGATACCACTATTGCGCCAAGCCAAGTTACTGGCTTAAGCGGCTCTCTAAGCAGTGGAACAGTTACATTGAACTGGGAAGCCAGCACAGATGATCAACTGGTACTGGGATACAACCTTTATGAGAATAACAAGTACTTAACTACCGTTTTTGCCACCGACTACACAGCTCCAGCAAATGCCGATACACCTAGCTCGTTCTATGTCGTGGCATTTGATGCGGACGAAAACTATGCCCCACCGTCAAACGCCATAGTATTGCCCGATAACGGTACTGCGCAGCAAGACACCCTGCCCCCTAGTGCGCCTGCCAATCTAGTGGGTAGCATCGTGGCAGAAAACGGTGCCGCTACACTCTCATTGCAATGGACGGCATCAACAGATGGCGGCGCAATTCCAGGCTACAACATCTATGAAAACAATCAGTACCTAACAACAGTCGCTGGCACAAGCTTTGATAAAACCGTAATTGCCGGGCAAACTTATTCTTACTACGTTGTTGCGTTTGATAGCTCGCAAAACTTCTCTCAAGCTTCAGTGAGAGTGACTTTGCCAGAAGGTGACAATCGCCCACCGAGTTTTGAAAACCTTGTTGACCAAACACTATTTGCTGGAGAAAATTGGTCTCTACTATTAAAGCCTGTTGATATCGACGGCGGTAATCCTGGCATGTTTACTAGCGGCTTACCTGCAGGTGTGGTGTCAGACGATAATTTAGATGGCACAAGAACCCTGCGATGGCGGCCCCTGCAACCTGATGTTGGCGTATATGACTTCAATGTCACAGCAATCGATTCAGCGGACAGCAGCGTACAAACGACGCAAACAGTGCGGCTAACCGTTGTACTTCCTGAGGATACTTCAACGATCGTAAACCTTCCACCCGGTATTGATTTAGTTGAAGAGCACGTCATACGTGTGGGTGACACGCTCAACCTAAATGTAAAAGCAACCGATCCTAACGGTACAAGGCCGGTGCTAGTTTTACTTAATCAGCCAGCTAACTCAACTTTTGAGATTCATCCACAAGAGCCCCTGTTTTCAGTACTGAGATGGACAGCAAGTGATGCCGATATTGGCGTTAATACGTTCAACTTTGAGGCGACTGATTCGGTTGATTCATCGATGACGTTCCAAAGCGCTATTAACGTTCGAGTGGAACCTGAGGCAAATTTCATATTGGCCGGTGAACGCTTGCGGGATCTTGCTGATCAACGAAATTTCAAAATCGGCTATGCATCGCTGCTTAAATACTACGAACGGCCTGATGCTGATTTGTATCAAGCTATTGCCAGCCAAGACTACAACTTAGTCACACCTGAAAACTCGATGAAGTGGGGTTATATCAACCCTATGCCAAACGAGTATCGTTATGAAGCTGCTGACACACTTGTGCAGTTTGCCGACACGCATGGTATGCAGATACACGGCCATACCCTGGTTTGGTACACCTCTCTACCTAAGTGGGTACAGCAAACGCCGACGGATGAGCGTGAGCGAGTTATGTATGACTTTATCGACACCATGACAAGTCGATACAACACTGTGAATATTTGGGACGTCGTTAATGAAGCTTTCGAAGACAACGGCAGTTATCGAAACTCCATCTGGTATCAGGCAATGGGTAAGGAGCACATTAGCAAGGCATTTGTTCGCGCACGTGCGGGCGCTCCCAATGCCCAACTGATTTACAACGACTACGATATCGCCTGGCCAGGTGTAAAATCTGATGCGGCTTACACGCTTGTTCAAGACCTGATCAATAGCGGCACACCTATCGACGGCATCGGCTTTCAGCTGCATGTCGACACTACATTCGATAAATTCGACGAAGTTGCTACCAACCTGCAACGATTTGCAGACCTTGGCTTAGATCTCTATATCACTGAATTTGATGTATCAATGGCAGAGGGCGGTACTGCCAGTCGACAGGGTGAAATATTTGGACAAGTGGCTGAAATCTGCTTGGCACAAGCCAGTTGTAAGGCATTGCAGGTGTGGGGCATCAATGATCGCTATTCATGGCGCAAACCACTTGACCCGCTTCTGCTAACGCAAGACTATCAGACCAAACCTGCCTATACAGCAATTCAAGAGGCTTTAAGCCTAGATACTCCATAACTCAGCCCCACTTTTCGGCATGGCTCCATTACAATTCGGGCCATGCCGCATTCGCTCCCTCCATGCACTAACAACACTGCCATTGTGCTGTGTACCTATAACGGTGAGCGCCACCTAAATACCCAGGTTGAATCTTTGTTGGCCCAGAGCCAAGCTTGCACAGTGCTGGCGTTCGATGATTGTTCTACCGACTCTACACTGTCGATTTTAAATAGCTTCGAATCTGATCAATTTGTCGTATCTCAAAATGTGAGCAATTTGGGTTACGTTAAAAACTTTGAAGCGGCAATTACGGCAGCACTCAAGCAAAACTTTCAATATATTGCGCTTTCCGATCAAGATGACATTTGGAACCCGGATCGGATCGAAAGAGGTTTGCTTGCGCTTGGTAAAAACAAAAGCAACAGAGCGCTTTTAGTGCATAGCGATTTATCCGTGATAGGCGAAACTGGCGAAGCCATTACCCCATCATATTTTAATTTGCGTAATTATCGCCTCAGCACACAGCGCAACATGGAGTTGATCTTGGGCCAAAACGGCGTAATGGGGAACACCATCTTGATGAACAGCACCTTAGCCAAACTTGCGCTGCCCTTCCCCGAAAATCTCCATGTGCATGATTACTGGTTAGCGGTAATTGCGGAACTCTACGGAAAACGAATACTGCTTGATCAACCTACTGCGCAATATCGTCTACATGCTGACAACGCTAGCAACAGTGCAAGAAAATTTAGCTCGTTAAAGCTCAACCCCGCTCGTTTGAGTTTCTGGCGACGCCTGAGGAAGCGCGATTTCAAACTTCCGTTTATGGAAGATAACAGACGGGAAGTCATTGCTCATTTGCTTGATAATTCAACTCTACCGCCGCTGGATAGTACAGACAAATTAGTATTGGATTCCTTTTATCAATACTTGCAGCTGCAGCCTTCGCGAACAAGCCTGATTCGATCGATGCTTAAATCTGACTTTTTAAAAAGCAGCTGGGTGTATCGACTGCGATTTGCAGCCGCCATGTTGCTGAGCAAGCGCTACAGCTAATTTCGCAAGAATTGTGCTGCAAGGGCATTCACGTTGCCATACAATTGTCAACCAATACCTAAAAACGCGTAGATAGGCATTAACTTGACTTAAGATCGTAAAAAAATCATCAATCAGGTCATACGCATGGGTTTACGCTAAGCTATAATTCTGTTCCCGACAATTCTGATTCCAGTGTATGTCCACCAATTCTTGGGTCAAACGACTCCAACAATATCGAACGCCCGATAATTCACGCGCAGCCTTCGAAATTTTTATCACCGTATTGCCATTCACCATCCTTTGGATAGCGAGCTGGCTGTTGTTAGAGGCAGGCTATTGGTTAGGGCTGTTGCTTATAATCCCTAATGCCGGCCTATTGGTTCGTCTGTTTATCATTCAACATGATTGTGGTCACGGCTCATTGTTTTCTTCACGACAAGCAATGGATTGGGTTGGCCGCGTACTAGGCATTCTGACGTTTACGCCATATGAGTACTGGCGACGTATGCACGCAACCCATCACGCCGGTTCAGGCAATCTGGATCGCCGCGGCTGGGGTGAAATAGATACACTGACCATCGAAGAATACACAACGCGCGGATTATGGGGGCGCCTTGTCTACAGGCTGTACCGCAACCCGTTTGTGATGTTTGGCTTAGGGCCTGCGTACATGTTTGTTCTCCGGCACAGAATACCACTTGGCGCTATGAGACAAGGCAAAAAACCTTGGATCAGTGCGCTGGCTACCAACCTTGGCATTTTGCTAGTCTCTGCCGTTATCGTACAATTTACTGGCTTGAAATGGTTTTTGATTATTCAAATACCGACGGTAATACTATCGGCGTCAATCGGCATTTGGATGTTCTACGTACAACACCAGTTTGAGGAAGGGTACTATCGCCGTAACGAAGACTGGAGCCACTCAGAGGCCGCACTGATGGGGAGCTCTTTCTACGATCTACCCAAACCGTTGATGTGGATTACCGGCAACATCGGCATCCATCATGTGCATCATCTCTCTAGCCGTATTCCGTTTCATAAGTTACCTCAGGTGCTGCGCGAATACCCCGAGCTCAAACAAATAAGCCGCCTGACCTTTATGGAAAGCCTTAGATGCGTCAAGTTGGCTCTATGGGACGAACAAGCACAAAAGCTAGTCAGTTTCAAGAGCCTAAAAAATCAAGCCGAATGACCCCCATGGGCTGTCCCCGGTCGCTTTGGCCGGGTAACACTACCCTCCAGTACGCCTCTTTTTCCGGTTATTAGCTGGGCCATCAAATTTATTTTATCTTTTACAAAATGGGCTTAAAAGCCCGTTATCAAGCGCTATGCGAGTTTCAAAACCCTCGGGTAATCCACTTTTGGCCGCCCAAGACAGAAATCCCCGCTTGATTTCATAACAAAACGGGATAATAATCCCATTTATGAACGATGGAACAAAAAACAAACTCATTCGCGCAATCGTCCTGATTTTAAGGCCATTGCTACGTGTATTAATTCGACAAGAGCTGTCTTTCGCAGAATTTGCCGAAATCGCCAAACAAGCGTACGTTGACGTCGCCTACGACCATTTCTCTATCCCGAAACGCAAAACCACCTATTCGCGCGTTGCCGTACTCACTGGCCTTAGCCGTAAGGAAGTGGTGCGGCTAGCCCAACTACGCAACATGCCATTTCCTCCACCCAGGGCACTGCCAAATCGTGCGCAACGGGTCGTTAACGGCTGGCTGACTGATGCCGAGTTTTTGGATCACAAGAAAATGCCGATAGTGTTGCCCGTTCAGGGAGAGTGCGCAAGTTTTGCAGCCCTTGTGTCGCGTTATAGCGGCGATATTACATTAGGTGCGGTTATCGACGAGTTGGAACGTGTGTCGGTGGTTCGCCGCCCAGACAAGAACACCGTAGAGCTTCTCTCAACAGGATACGTTCCACATGCAGATGATTTAGACAAGATCAGAATCATGTCTGTTTGTACTGGCGACTTACTTGATACCGCAGTACACAACCTAGATTGCGAAACAGGCAATACGCGCCTGCAACGACAAGTCACCTACGCCAACTTATCGAAAGATTCGGTTGCAGAATTCAAAGCATATAGCGAGCAAAAAGCGGCGGAGCTTCTGCAGCACATGAATCAATATCTTTCTCATTTAACCACTAAAGAAAACGAAAAAGACACTCCAAGACACCGAGTCGGTTGGGGCATCTATTACATTGAAAGCGAGCAGCCAAAAGAGGAAAATCGGCATGTTTAGAAATAGAACGAAATTTAAAACGAGACCACTATTGGCAATGTTGGGCAAATGGATTGCTCTGGCAACCTTGGCTACCGCACTCAGCGCTTGCAACAGCGATGACGGTGGTATTATTGGCACTGGCATTATGCTCGACGGCACAACCTCCAGCACACGTGCTTACGCCAGCAACGATATTGAAATCAAAGCCATGAGCGGCGAACGTAGCATGGCAACCATTGCAGCTACTGGACGATTCTCTGTTGCAGATTTGATGGGCACTGGGCCCTACATGTTACGTGCCGACCTGGGCAACAGTGACTACCTTTATGGTATCGCTTATGAGGATGACTCAAAACGCGTTACACGCAACGTCCACAGCTATACCGATGCTGCATTACGAAACTGGTTTGCCACACAGGGCTTAGACATTGACGACACCTTCGCGGGTATTCAGCCCGTCGCTCACTTGCCAACAGAACCTGAAATCGACGCTATCCTTGATAGCCTATTTGCCATTGTTGCTGCAGTGTTGGGGGACTACAAGCTGGACGGCACCAACTTGGCTACAGCTAGTTATGATGCGAACGACACAGGTGTTGATCTGTATCTGGATAACAATCCAGTGTTGGTTAACAACGGCAGCATCACCATCATCGTTACCCAGCAAGGTACGCTGACGTCAACTCAAGCCAGCACCAATATACCGTTAACTACTGATCTAACCGCAACTGATAATGAAGCGCCATCAGTTCCAGGTTCAGTCCGGGCACTAGCATCAGCATCAAACGAGATAGTGGTTGTTTGGGAATCGTCCACTGACAACATCGGTGTAACCGAGTACCAGGTATTTCGTGACGCTGTGTTGATCGCAACTACGCCATACCCGGTTTACACAGACACGAACTTAAGCAGTGATGTTGACTACGGCTATCACGTAGTGGCTATTGATGCCAGCGGCAATGCATCGCCATCATCAATACCTGCAACATCACAAACTCTGGCAGCAGCAGACTCCATAGCACCACCTGCTCCACAGTCCGTGGTGCTAACGCCTGCTATCGCCAATATGAGAATCAGCTGGAATCAAACAGAGATCGGCGATGTTGCCGCATTTAATATCTCTCGAAGTGTTGGCTCAGGTGTATCAACGACGCTGGCCAACGTCACGGCAAACTTTCTAACAGATTTCAATGTGATGAGTGGTACGCAGTATTGCTATCAAGTGACCGCAGTGGATGCTAGCGGTAACGAGTCGCCGTCAACTCCAGTGGAATGTGTTAGTACTTTAGGTGCGATAGTCTCTACGCCTGATGGCACCGTCGGCCCTGGCACTGGCGAACTAACCGCACCGATGGTGGATGTGAGCGCACTAATTTGTACCGATATTCTCGATCGCGATATTGATCAAGACACCTCCCTGGCCAAAGGCTGCTACCTAGCCAATGATGGTATCACCGTATCAGAACCAGCCAACCTGACCTTGCAGCCTGGCGTTGTGATTAAGCTTGGTGCAGGAGCTGATATCCTGGTCAATACAGGCGCATCATTAACCGCTGAAGGCACAGTGGCAGATCCAATTATTTTATCCGGCAGAGAAGCAACACCTGGCTTTTGGGAAGGCATTAACTTCCTTTTTAGTAATAGCATCAACAATCGATTGGATCACGTGCAAGTTGAATACGCCGGTGGCGGTAGCAACGGTGCGGCGATATTGCTTGATGCAAACTCCTTAAACCCTGCTCGTGTATCAATAAGCAATTCGTCTATATTAAACAGCAGTTCGTACGGGTTTTCTTTCGATGCAGGATCACTAATCGACAAGTTTGATCGCAACCGCGTGACAGGAAACGCCTCTACCGGGAGAATAGAACCGACGACAGCAACTTCGATTGCCAACACAGGTGACTACACAGGTAACGCGAATGACGCTCTTGTGTTAACTACCGATTCAATTGATAAAGCAACCACCTTCAACGATATCGACATCCCCTATTTAGCAGACAATATCGGCCTGGATGCCAAGCTGGACATCAAGCCTGGCGTGATCATTGAATTTAAAGCAGGTGCAGTGCTCAGAGTGAACAGTGCTGGAACAATTAACGCTATTGGTACCGCTACTGACCCTATTTTGCTAACAAGTGTTGAACCGTCTCCTGGCTTTTGGGACGGTGTTAATGTGTTCTTTAGCAATACTGGAAATACCATGCAGCACGTTATCATTGAGTACGGTGGCGGCACGAGCACCGACTCCGGTAACCTTGTCTTGCAAGCGAATAGCTCCAACCCATCACGGCTTAGCGCAAGCAATCTGATACTGCGCAACAGTCAAACCAATGGGTTCTATATTGATAGCGGTGCAAACTTGAGCCAATTTGACAATATAACCAGCACACTAAACCAACGTGCAGGCTATGTTGATGCTCCGATGATGGGTTCTCTTGGCACCGGTAGCAACTTCATCGGAAACACAGAGGATCTTATACGAGTAGGCTCCGGTGGTATCGGATCGGATTTCACGGTGCTTGACCATGGTGTTCCATATAGCATGATTGGTTTAATTCTCCAAAATAAACTGGACATCGGCCCAGGCGTTACGATGATCATGGATGCCGGAAGCGCTATTCGAATTAATAATGGCGGTGCACTTTCGGCCAATGGCACAGCCACTCAACCCATCGTGTTCACAGCTCAAGAACCGACTCCGGGCTATTGGGAAGGTATCTACTTTTTCTTCTCACCCACCGTCAACAACAAGTTGGATCACGTCGTCGTTGAATACGGTGGTGGTGGAACTGGCAACAATTCCACTACTGGGAATATCGCATTGGCGTGCAACAGCTCAAATCCAGCGAGAGTACAACTGTCTAACGTCAGTTCGAACTTTAGTCTAGGTTGGGGTTTGTTTATCGATGATAACGGCTGCGATGTAACGATCGGTGTCAATGTAAATTACGCCGGTAACGCAGAAGGTGAGCTTAACTTAGCACCTTAATCACGCTGAACCGGCATTGCCGCAATGGCAATGTTCCAGCTGTTAATCCATTCGGGTAAATCCGGTTGATCATGGTGTTGCTCACCCAGCAGGCCAAGTAGATCAGCCGGACTAACCGTTCCGCCCGTCTTTGCAAGAAACCGTATATTCAACGCCGCAATAGCAACCTGTTTGTTGTTACTGCTAAACACTTGTTCTATATAGATCGACTTCTCATCCCAACCGACAACTTCAGTCCTTATGTTGAATTGTTGAAACAGCCTTAGCGAACGCTGAAACCGTATAGTCTCTGCAGCGACGACTGGGTACCAACCTTTAGCTCTGACCGGGCCAAATACTCCCGAGCGCAACATCATGTCGGTGCGCCCTAAATCCATCAATGTCATATACACCCCGTTGTTCACGTGGAAAAATACATCCAAATCATTAGGCCATACACGTAAGGATGTATCGCAAGGGCCGAGCACACTGCACCTTGCACGTAAACGCTGGGTAAAAATAAGATAAAGCAAACGGAAATATAATTTCATCTTTTTATCAGTAAGTTAGATGCGGCGTTAATTTTCACACAGTCTACACGCAGTTGTTGTACAGTTAAGGCAACCAACACCTGCTGTATAAAAAGTTATGCATCTTCCAGCCACCGATACACAATGGGCAAGCCGCCTAATCGATACACTTGAGAACGACATACTTCCCATTACAATTGATGGTGTCGCCGGGGGCAATAAAATTTTTGGAGCTGCTCTGCTGTTGAAATCAGATCAATCGACGTACCTAGCCGCCACCAATAATGAGTTGGAAAACCCGCTTTGGCATGGTGAGATGCATTTGCTGAAGCTCTATTTTGAAATACCAGAAAACGAACGTACACCCATTGGCCAACTGTTATTTGTGTCTACCCATGAGCCCTGTAGTCTGTGCTTATCGGCTATCACCTGGGCGGGTTTTGATAATTTTTATTATTTTTTTAGCCATGAGGATTCACGTGACGACTTTGCCATTCCGCATGATTTAAAAATACTCAAAGAAGTATTTAACCTCGGGCCTGGTCAATACAGGCGTAGAAACGCATTTTGGCAAAGCTTCAGCATCATTGATATAATAAATTCGCTTGATGAGAATAATCACAAGGCGCTCACCTTGCGCGCAAAAAATATCAAGGCTCGCTATCAAAAATTATCAGAGCAATATCAATCAGGCAAATCAGAAAACAGCATACCGCTTAACTAGTGCCTATCCATAAACGCGTAGATGCCTTCTACTCAAACAGATACTAGGCGTCAGTTACGATAAGCTGGCGTTTCACCTTGCTGATTCTCCCACTTATCGCACGTTCACCCGATTGCATGATGGACGCTCGCCGAGCGGGTCGGCACTGCAATCCACGGTGAGAAGAATAAGCGCTGACACTTTGCATCAGATCAATCAGCAACTGATGCTGTGTCGGTTGGAAGAAGAGACCCTATCGCTAGAGTCTGTACGCGTTGATAGCACCGTTGTGCAGAGCAATATGCTGAAACCCACGCGACAGTCGACTGCTGGCTGATGGTGATTACGCTAGCCAAGACAATGTTAGTCAAGCGCGTGAAGATGGAGTGGCCCGCGCCGTGTTCAACAAGCGTTGTGGATTGAGCTATCACCAGATGAGCGTCAAGAAGAAAACGTTTATACGATTGCGTGAATTTCGCGCTGGAGTGGAAGGCAATATCTCTGAGTTAAAACGCGCTTTTGGAATGGCCAAAGCCATCTGGAAAAACTACGACGGGTTTTGCGCCTACGTATGGTCTTGTGCTTTGAGCTACAACCTGATGCGGATGGTACGCTTCAGCTCTGCCTGACAACGCAAGCAGCAACTGCCCAGATGGACCTATCAGCCTTTTCTTCTCAGGTTGATGTTAGCCCTGCCTGCACGATCACCAAATAGCATAATTTTAGGCATAATGGCACCAACGGCATGCGAATTATTTGACGAATTGGACTGTCAATCTTCTCTTCAGAATTTCATCAATACCGGCAATGATATTTTCATCGTTTCTGGATAGGCACTAACTAGTATTAGCCTATTAATATTAATGTTGCTCTTGAAGTGTCTGCCTAAGCGCGTACTTTTGAATCTTGCCGGTGGCAGTTTTAGGTAGCGCACCAAATACCACGCGCTTTGGCCGCTTAAAGCGTGCAATAAGGCCGCCTACATGATCGATAATCTCTTGCTCGGTTACCTCAAACCCTTCGCGCAAGGTTACAAACGCACAAGGGGATTCGCCCCACTCTTCATCCGGCATTGCCACTACCGCAGCCTCTGCAACCGCTTCGTGTTTGTACAGCGCGTTTTCAATCTCGACTGACGATATGTTCTCACCACCCGAGATGATAATATCTTTTGCCCGATCCTTGATCTGCACATAACCATCTGCGTGCACTACCGCTAAATCTCCCGTCCAAAACCAACCATCGTGCATGGCTTCATTCGTGGCTTCAGGGTTGTCTAGATAGCCTTTCATTATTGTATTACCACGCAGCACGATCTCGCCCAGCACTTTGCCATTGTGCGCCACTGGCTTCGGTGGATCCCCTGCCAACACATCAACAGCTTCGCTCATCGGAAAACAAACACCTTGTCGCGCATGCAACTCAGCTTGCTCAGCCGCACTTTGCTGATCCCATTCCTTTTGCGGCGCCGCCATAAGCACGTGTCCGAAGGTTTCGGTAAGCCCATAGACATGAATAACCTTAAAACCCAATTTGTTCATGCTTTGCAATACTGAAGCAGGCGGTGGTGCACCTGCTGTCATCACATTGATTTCACGATCAAATTGTTTCTTATGTTCATCCGGTGCATTTGCCAGCATGTTTAGCACAATAGGTGCGCCACCAAAATGCGTCACCTGATAGGTTTCCATCAAATCAAACATCACACGCGCGTCCACTTGTCGCAAACACACACAAGTGCCCGCTAAGGCAGCCAGTGTCCATGCATGGCCCCAACCGTTGCAATGAAACATGGGTACAGAATACAAATAAACTGGATGCATCGGCATTTGCCAACCCGCTATGGTACCCATCGACATAAGATACGAACCACGGTGATGGTACAAGACACCTTTTGGGCGCCCAGTTGTACCCGACGTATAGTTTAAAGACAAAGACTGCCATTCGTCGCTCGGCATTAACCCAACAAAGTCATCACTACCAGTTTGTAAAAACGATTCGTAATCCATCGTGGTTAACACAGCATCGGGTACCGGCATCTGGCCCGCTTGACTATCGTTAATAACGATAATAGGGATATTACTACCAAGTGCTTTTAAACCAAGCGTTGCAACTGGCAATAATTCAGCATCAACAATGATCGCCTTGGCTTCTCCGTGCCCAAGGATGTAGCTCACTGTTTCATCATCTAGCCGTGTATTAATTGTATTGAGCACAGCACCAGAAAACGGCACACCGAAATGCACTTCGAAGAGTTCTGGCGTGTTGAAGGCAAGCACTGCAACAGTGTCGCCCTGTTGAATACCAATGTTGCCCAGAGCACTTGCCAGCCTCTGACACCTATGAAGCGTATCCTTCCAGGTATAGCTTCTGTCCCCATACACTATTGACAATCGCTGCGGAAAAACCGTTGCGCTACGTTGTAGAAATGACAGCGGTGTTAACTGCACATAGTTTGCCGCTTGCGGCGCATACTCTGTACTCATGCCTTGGTACTCATAATTAGTTTCGGATCAAGTTGGCTTCGTGCAACATGCTGTGAATGCGTGCGCGTGTTTGCGGCGTTTTTGCAAGATTGATAAATTCGCGGCGTTCGCGGGCGTAGAGTTCGTCTTCGCTGATCGCTTGCTGTATGCCATCTTCACTACAAATAACAGCAGCTATATGCATCGCAACTGTTTTGTCGTGCGGGAAGAAATCCCCCCTGGCTATGCCTTCATCCATAAAGGTTGCCATACGATGCAAGATATCACCTCCGCAGAGCATAGCTTCGGGTTCAATTGGTGGCTTATAGCCAGCCGACATGGCTATCAGTTTTGCCGTGGCCGTGGTAACCAAGCGATCACGGTTCATCACGGCATCATCGACTTCCGGGCGATAATAAGCTAAGCGTTCAGCCATCGCAGGTGAGCTGCCACTGGCACCGTAACCGATGTTCAACCAGGTGTTCCAAGCCGCCTCGCTCCAATCACCTTGTAGAGCATACCAACGCAAATAGGTTTCTTTGACACCGCCGCCTGAAGGCAGTAGCCCAACAGCGGATTCCACAAGGCCAAGCACGGAGTTGCTGTGCACCACTAAACTGTCGCAATGCATAAGCACCTCATAGCCACCACCCAATGCTAAACCTGACGGAGCGCCCACAACTGGTGTCTGACAATACTTGAGCGCTTTAACCGCTTGTTGAAAGCGCGCAAGAAACTGATCTATGCCATTCCAGTCGTTGTTATCGATCAGGCGTAAGAATTCGTTTAGATCAACACCGGCTGAATAATGTTGCGCATCGTTATGCACTAAAATTCCCTTGCCCGGATCTGCAGCGGCCGCCAGTACAATTTGCATAGATTCATCGTTAAGCGCGTTGGCTTTACTATGAAATTCAAGCAAACGCAAGTCATCATCTAATTCAAACAAGCTAGCACTATAATTTTGTTTGATGGGGGTAAGTTCACGTCGTGTCATAGCAAAACGAACAACACCTTCTGGCAGCTCAACCGGGTGTGCTTGTCCATCAGCATGCCGCACGTTGAGTCGGCCCTTTGCGAGCGAATAAAAAGGCTCAGAGACTTGCAACGCTGCAGGTGCTTCATAACCAGCATCATTTAAAAAAACGGCAACTGCTTCACTACCTAAAGCATCGATCATCTCGAATGGACCACGCACCCAGTTAAAACCAAGCTTCATAGCATCGTCGATATTTTGTGCAGAGTCAGTGACCTCGCCCAGCAATGAAGCCGCATAACCTAAAACGCGCCCCAACACATTTCGAGCAAATCGCGCTTCGTTATTGTTGCCCTGCACTAACGGTAATAATGGCTCCCGACGCTCAGCCAATGCAGTGGCTGCTGCCACGGCCGACGCAGGTATAACTTCCGATGCTTCGCGGTATTCCCCGTTATGAAGAATGCGAGCATGGCGGGCACCATCGACATTGCGATAAAAACCGCCGCCGCCTTTTTCACCGGTCAAGCCTTGGGCTACCATGGCATTGATCATGTCGCTTTCTTGACCTACCGCATGAAACTCATCACCTTCTGGCAAGATGCTACGCAGTGAACGCACCACATCCGCCATCAAGTCGATACCGATCAAATCGTACAAACCAAACACACCCGTTTTAGGGATGCCCATTGGCCTACCCATTAATGCATCAGCTTGTTCGATAGAGAGATTATTGTTTATGGCTTCATCTATACCAACTTGCAATGCAAACACACCCACTCGATTACCCAAAAATCCGGGAGTATCACCACAGCGCACAACGCCCTTACCCAGCTCTTGATCGTTGAACCGTGCCAGCATGTCGACAATTTTCGGATCCGTCTTATCACCGCTGACTAGCTCGAGCAAACGCATGTAACGAACGGGGTTGAAGTAATGGGTTATAGCAAAACGCTGCTGGAAAGAGGCAGGCATTTTTTCAATCAATAGTGATATAGGTATGGTGGAGGTGTTAGATGTGACAATGCAGGTATCGGGTATCACATCAGCAAGACGCTGGTAAAGATCCTGTTTAATATCCAGGCGTTCAACTACCGCCTCTATTACCCAGTCAGCCGATGATAGTGTTGCGAAGTCATCACGAGTATTGCCCACCTTGATGTTATCGGCCACACGTTTGTGCATCAGCGCAGCTGGGTCAGATTTAAGCAGTCGTTTTACTGCGCCCTCAGTACGCGCGTTCGGCTGATCATCATCCGGTAAATCTAACAACATTACCTGATGCCCCGCATTGGCGATTTGCCCTGCGATACCAGAGCCCATCGTGCCTGCCCCTATTACTACAATATTCTTAAACATAATTTTACTAATTATTTTAATTGCGTTAACTAACATGAGTTAAACCGCCGAGACATACTGCCTCGTTAGGCTGCACCATCAATTTGCAGTGCTGCAAAATCAGCCTTGGGTCGCGTCATCTACATAAACCTCGAACCCACCTTGCTTACTCCAACCAGAGCGAGCAACAATAAATGGGTGGCCATGGTAATCAAGCTTGGCAAAACGAAAAAAGCGAATGTTTTTTGCCGCATCACCAGATACACGTGGCATTAAGGTTTCAGCTTTAGGGCCCTGCACTGCCAAGGGCTAAAACTCTGGTTCGCGAGATCGCAAGCGACGCGATATGGCTATTTTAGCTTGCATAGGCATCTGGCCGATACTTCAATTATTGTGATTCGGAGACGGTGGTGACGTTTATATCCATTTGTGGATATGGGATACCAATGCCCGCTAAATCGAACGCGTTCTTGATTTTTTCGTGTAAATCGAATTTTAAGCTGAGGTAATCACCACTGCTTACCCACGGACGTACGGTAAACAGCATGGATGAGTCAGCTAACTCACTTATGCCTATTTGCACCGGGTGTGCTTTTAGCACTCGTTCGTCAGCCTCGACAACATCACGCAGTAATGATTTGACAGATGCGATATCAGCATCGTAGCTAACGCCAATGACTAAATCTAAGCGTCGGCTGGGAGAAGTTGAGTAGTTAACTATTGGACCACTTAGCACAGAGGAGTTAGGCACCGTAATCGTGCGTTGATCGGGTGTGACTAATGTGGTGCTGAAAACAGTGATGTCAGTAACCGTGCCGGATGCGCCACCGGCTTCTATGTAGTCGCCAATTTTACAAGGCTGAAAAGCCACCAACAATACACCGGACGCAAAGTTCGATAAAGAGCCTTGCAAAGCAAGACCGATGGCCAAGCCCGCCGCACCTAGTATGGCTATAAACGATGCAGTGGGCACGCCCAGCCGTGCCATCGCTGCAATGATAACCATTGCCAGCAACGCAATATATACAATGTTGCTTAAAAAACCGCCCACCGTTTTCTCAATACCGCGCTCCAACGCAGCACGCTTACCAATATCAACGAGGCGACGGGCAACCCACTTGCCAATAAGGAATATCAACAAGGCAAGCGCAGCGTTACTGGCAAAGCCTAATATTTGGCCAGGGAGCTCGCCCTGATTAGTGATCCAGTCCTTCATCCAGTTATACTCAATTAACGAATATGAATAATCGACCAACCGCTACTTATGCCAGATAAAAGTACCCTGACCTGCATCGGTTCGCTATTAGTGGATGATATTGCAAAGCCGCTGCAAATACTGCATGCCGGGGCATCTAATCCAGTGCAGTGGACTCAGGGCGTAGGTGGCGTGGCTGCCAATGCGGCCAGAGCCGCAGCCGTACATGAAAAAACAAACCTGATTAGCGCAGCCGGCAACGACATTCCAGCCCTGCTATGCCATGACAGCTTAAGCCGTGTCAATTGCCAGTGGATCAAGCGGGAAAAGCCATTTGATCGCTACACAGCAGTGCTCACCGAAAAAGGTGATCTATTTGTTGGCTTGGCCTCAACCGAGCTGGCCGAATCTCTATGCTTGAGCGACATTCAAGCGCATTTAACAGAGCCCGCTTCGGTTTATGCAATTGACGCCAACCTAAATTCACAGTGTTTATCAGAGCTGGTTGAATTTATTACCAGTAGGCATCCAGATGCAATAGTTGCAGCGCTACCTATATCGCCTGAGAAAGCCCTGAAATGGCAACCCTGTGCAGAACAGGTAGATGTGCTTTTTTGCAACCGACGTGAAGCTGCAGCGCTTACTGACAGATACGCTATGTTACCTAGCGACGAACTAGCAACTGCACTAATGAGTATGGGCTTTGCCAATGTGGTTTTGACCGACGCAGACAAGCCCATTAAGGTAGCGCAGCAAGGGCAGCTAACAAACGTTGCAGTGCCATCAGTAAGCCTTACTGGCAACGTTAATGGCGCCGGCGACGCACTAGCGGGGGCAACGCTTGCGCACTTTATAAAAACCAACGATTTATTATCCAGCGTTTATGTGGCAGGTTTAGCGGCTGCGCGGTGCGTACTAACCGATTCACCCATTACTTACCCTGCGGCGTCTTAAACTTCTATAAAAAACACTATGAACACTCAAGCAATTTTGTTATCAAAAAATGTGGCTAACGCTTTACAGACAGGAAAGCCTGTGGTGGCACTTGAAAGCACCATCATCACACACGGCATGCCTTATCCTGCCAATCGCGATACTGCACTTGAAGTTGAATCACTTATCGAAGCCCAAGGCGTCGTCCCTGCAACCATTGCTGTGCTTGCAGGTAAACTGATTGTCGGCCTATCACACGAGGAAATCGATTCGCTAGCACAGCAGCAAGATGTGATGAAGCTCTCTAGTGCTGATTTGCCCTTTGCTATTTCTGCAAAACGCAATGGATCGACCACCGTCGCCGCGACAATGATCGCGGCCAAGCTAGCGGACATCGACGTTTTTGCAACAGGTGGTATCGGTGGAGTACACCGCGGCGCAGAGCTATCGTTTGATATCTCTGCTGACCTAACCGAGTTGGGGCGAACAAACGTCACTGTGGTTTGTGCAGGCGCTAAAGCTATTCTCGATTTATCGCTAACTTTAGAAGTGCTCGAAACATTAGGCGTACCTGTTGTGGCTTACGGACAAGACGCGCTACCCGCATTTTGGTCTCGTGACAGCGGGATAAAAGCGCCGCTGCGGCTTGACGCCGCTTTCGAAATTGCGTCCTTCATAGAAGCCCGAAACAGCCTTGATATGACTGGTGGATTGCTAATCGCGAATCCAGTAGAGGCTGAACATGAAATTCCAAGCAACGAAATGAGAGGCTATATTGAGCAGGCACTAAACGAAGCACAGGCACAGCAAGTTTATGCTAAAGCCGTAACCCCTTGGCTATTGCAACGCATTATGGAATTGACCGATGGAAAGAGCCTGACATGTAACCAGGCATTGGTAAAAAACAACGCACGCCTGGCGTGCGAAATCTCAACTGCCCTTGCGACACATCGCCGGCAGGCTTAATCTGCTCATTTACACCAATTCAGCAACAAATTCGATAATTTAAGCAATCAAAACTCATCAATGGCCACCTGTGTAGAGAGTGCACGCGACGTGCAGGTCATTGCATTCATTCCATCTACCGGTGAACGCCCTGGCAATTCAAGCTTTCGCATAGTAACTGTCGCCCTATGATTTAAGTTTTACCGTTTGGCAAATGACCCTTAAACGCCTCCTCTCGCATCCACGAAACGGCATTGGCGTGACCATCAAAACCTTCATAGCGTGCGAACTTTTCAACCCGCGGCGCCATGTCAGCGTAGCCCTCAGGTGTAACGTGGCCAATTGATGCCGTGCGAATAAAATCTCTCACGCCCAGTGGCGAATGTGTGTGGGCACCGCCCGCCGTAGGCAACACACAGTTTGGCCCCATCATGTAGTTGGCCATCGAACCTGGCGCGTTCTCACCTAGCAAAATCTCTGATGCGTTGCGGATATGATCTAAGTGCAGATACGGATCCTTAGAAAGTATCTGTAAATGCTCCGGCGCGTAATCGTTAATAAAATCATAGGCGGCCTGTGCATCAGGCGCAATCACGATACCGCCACTGTTTGTACTAAGCACGTGCGATGAAAAACCTGCGAGCGTGTCATTCATTTTCGCCCAATAGGCTGGGATAGCAGCGGCTGCTTCACTGGCAAGCTTTTCATCCCATGTCACTAGAAATGCACTACTGTCATTGCCGTGCTCAGATTCAATAATGATATCGAGTGCTGCGATCAAACTATTGGCAGATGGATCAGCCAACACAATCGTTTCACTGGGGCCAGCCGGTAAGCCTGGATCAATCACACCTTGCAGCTCTCTTTTAGCCGCAGCCAACCAAGGGCTACCCGGGCCAACAATCTTGCGGCAACGAGGAATGGATTGCGTGCCAAAAGCCGCAGCGGCTACCGCTTGTGCACCACCGGCTTTAAAGACAGATTCAATACCCGCAAGCCGTGCCGCCACCAATGTTGCCGGATCAATGTTGCCGTCGGCACCGGCTGGGGTAAGAATGATGGGTTGCGGCACGCCTGCCACTACCGCAGGAATTGCCGTCATTAACGTCACCGATGGGAAAGACCCTTTACCGCGAGGTGAATAACACGCCACCGAATCAATCGGCATGGCGCGCTCCCCTACCATCACACCAGGTTGAATCTCAACCATCGTTGTTGGTTCTGGTAATTGGGTTTCGTGAAAGCGGCGAATGTTGTCAGCCGAATATTCAAGTACCTCGATCATGTTTTTATCTAGTGCATCAAACGCCTGATCTATCTCTTGCTTGCTTGCTGCCAACTCAGATGCGCTGATATCAGCATGATCAAACTGTTTGGCAAACCGGGCCAGCGCTTCGTCACCTTCCTCTTTTACAGCTGCAATCAGTGGCTTTACGCCATCAATAAACGGCTGCAGATCATCCTCGCTACGGCGCAACAAATCAGATCGCTGTGCGGGAGTCAGGTGAGCAAGCCTGTGTATGGCGACATCGGGGTACGGGCGTTTACTCATTTAACAAAGTCATTCTGGTTGATCGGCCGAAGCCTGAGTATACTATTTACCTGATCGAAACCCGAGACTCAAGTCATTACTACCTATTACTCCGCCAATGCTGGCCATATCGACAGTTACTACGCCGCTTCTGCCAACAGTGCCCCGCCCCCAACAGCCTTAGAGGGCGAAATCGATGTTGATGTTTGCGTCGTTGGTGGTGGGTTCAGCGGCCTTAGCACTGCGCTGCATTTAAGCCAGGCTGGCCGCCAAGTCACCCTTATAGAAGGCGCAAGAATTGGCTGGGGTGCCAGCGGCCGTAATGGTGGTCAAATAGTGCATGGCTTGAACGCGAGCCTAGATACAATCGAAGCACGTTATGGCGAAAAGGCCGGCGAGTTTGTCGGCGGATTAGTCACCGAGGGTGCATCCATTATTCGCGGCTTTGTTAGTGAGCACGATATCAATTGCGACTTAAAGCAAGGCAATATTTTCGCAGCGTTTAACGCAAAACAAATGAAAGACCTAGAAGCCAAGAAAGCACTTTGGGAACGCTTCGGTATGGCCGATCACGAGATGTTGGATCGTGCTGGTATGCAACAACACATTGGCAGTGATCGTTATCTAGGTGGCATGATGGATACCTCTGGCGGGCATATTCACCCACTTAACTTAGCGCTGGGCGAAGCTGCAGCCTTACGCGCAAATGAGGCGACCGTATACGAAGAAACTCGACTGGTCCGTGTTGAAAACAACAACGGTAAACCCATAGTCATGACAGACAATGGCCGAATTAATTGCAACACCTTAGTGCTTTGTGGAAACGCCTACCTGGGTGCAGCAGTACCAAAATTAGCCAGCCGTGTGATGCCAGTATCCACTCAAGTGATGGCCACCGAACCACTCGGCGATACGTTCGCAAACGAGCTACTTCCCACCGACGTGTGTGTAGAAGATGTCAGATACATACTCGACTACTATCGCCTATCGGCCGACAAACGTTTGTTGTTTGGTGGCGGTACTGTGTACGGCGGCACTGACCCCAGCGATATCAGAGCAAAACTGCGCCCCTCGATGCTAAAGGTATTTCCGCAGCTACAAAACACCAAAATTGATTTCGCCTGGAGTGGCAACTTTGCCTTGTCTTATTCACGTGTGCCGCAGATGGGCCGCCTTGATGACAACACCTACTACGCGATGGGCTATAGCGGGCACGGCGTTACCGGGTCCCATCTATTTGGTCGTATACTGTCAGAAGCCATCGGCGGTGATACCACGCGGTTTGATCAATTTGCTAAATTGCCGTGGCACGCCTTCCCTGGTGGGCAACAATTCAGGGCTCAATACTCCGCTATTGGATCATGGTGGTACGGTTTTCGTGACAAAGTTGGCTTATAAAGCAGCCGCTCATACAGCACTCTGCTTGGCCGCTATACTAAAAACATCATGACTCATTCAAACAATACTATGTCATCGAAGAGAAGCCTCGGCATACTGGTATGCGGCCACACGCCAGAGGAAATGGTCGAGTCGCATGGCGACTACGGCAAGCGTTTTCAAGAGTACCTCGGTGTCGACAGCTTCGATTACCAAGTGTATTTCGTTGTGGATAAGCAATTCCCTGAAAACATACATGCGGCTGACGCCTGGTTACTCACCGGCTCAAAACATGGCGTATACGAAGATCACGATTGGATCAAACCGCTCGAACAGTTTGTTCGCGGCGCCTATGCGTCTGACATCCCACTGGTGGGCATATGCTTTGGCCATCAGCTCCTCGCTCAAGCCTTGGGTGGCAAGGTTGAAAAATTTGATGGCGGTTGGGCAACGGGCCGTATGGAATACAACATGGATGAGAGCATTGTAGGCGTTAGTGATGCTGCAGTGCTTGCGTGGCATCAAGATCAAGTTGTTGAATTGCCACCCGATGCGACCGTCGTTGGATCAAACAAATTTTGCCAATATGCAGCCTTAGCGTATGGCGATGGCAAGGCACTAAGTCTTCAACCCCATCCCGAATTTTACGATGAATTTGTCAGCGATCTAGTCATTACACGTGGTGGCACAATACCTGACGAAAATCGCGAATATGCAAGCAATTCGATAGGTAAGCCACTATCTAACGATACGATTGCCTCCACACTTCGCAAATTTTTAACACGCTCATAACTATGTCAAACTCTAAAGATTGGAAAGCCGACTTACCCGCAGCCTTTACTGAATGGTTAGGCGACCGTCGTGTTGATGACGTCGAGTGTATCGTTGCCGACATTGCGGGGATGTCTCGAGGCAAGGCGATGCCTGCCAAGAAGTTTGCAAGGGCAGAAGCCATGTATCTGCCTGTATCAATTTACTTTCAAACCATCAATGGCAGTTATGCAGACCTTGATGATATGGAAAATCAATGGACCGAGGCCGATTTGGTATTAAAGCCTGACCTTGCAGCAGCCACCGCCGTGCCATGGTCAGACGATGTCACTCTGCAGGTAATACATGACGCCTACTACCAAGATGGCACCGCTGTTCCTTTTTCTCCACGTAACTTACTTAAGTTGATAGTCGACAAATATGCAGCGCTAGGCCTAAAACCTGTGGTTGCACCGGAGCTCGAGTTTTATCTAACCAAGCCAAACACCAACCCCGATAACGCAATTGAGCCACCCATTGGCCGCACCGGCAGACAGGGTGTAGCGCATCAAGCTTATAGCATTAGTGCCATCGAAGAATACGGCACCGTCATCGATGACATCTATGACTTTGCAGAAGCACAAGGCTTTGAGATTGACACGATCATCCAAGAAAGTGGCGCAGGGCAAATAGAAATCAACCTGCATCACGGTGACCCAATCGCACTGGCTGATCAAGTATTTTTTTACAAACGTAGCATCAGAGAAGCCGCACTTAAAAACGATTGCTTTGCCACGTTTATGGCCAAGCCCATGCAGAACCAGCCTGGTAGTGCGATGCACATACACCAGAGTGTTATATCCTCCAAGACAGGTAAGAATGTCTTTAATGATGAAAACGACCAACCCACCGATAAGTTTTTTGGTTTTCTAGCAGGCCAACAAAGCTACTTACCTGCTGTATTTTGCATACTCGCACCTTACGTGAATTCATATCGGCGTTTTGTTCGAGATGATTCTGCACCTATTAACCTGGAGTGGGATTTCGACAATCGTACAACTGGCTTACGCGTGCCGTTATCCTCACCGCAAAGCCGCCGCGTTGAAAACCGAATAGTGGGTATGGATTGCAATCCGTATCTCGCGATTGCAGCAAGCCTGGCTTGCGGTTTAATCGGCATGCAAGAAAACAATAAACCCCGGAATGCTTTGGCTAGCGATGCATACTCGCTGCCCCACCAACTACCGCGTGGCTTGCACGAAGCACTAGACCTATTTGCAGAATGCCAACCCATTCAGGATATGTTGGGAAAACCATTTTGCAATCTTTACACTGCCATCAAGATGCATGAGTCTGAGGCGTTTCTGGAAGTGATCAGCCCCTGGGAACGAGAGCATCTATTGCTTAATGTATAAGCCATGCCCTTATTACACGCTAACGGCTCAGCCAGCATATCGACTACGCCTTGCGGCTACTCTGGCCTGGAGTTGCGCAGACATTTATGGCCGATCAAGCCATGGAAAACGCCATTTTTGGGGGTTCAAACAGTTTAAAAACGCTCGAGACTTTGAACAATAAGCCCTTTCCAGGGGGCTCCAAGGCTACGCCCAGCGCTCCAGGTAATGCCAATGACAGCCACCAAAACCCTGGATTTTTTCTAAATTCAGGTATTTAAACCCAACGTGTTGCCCATTATTCACTTGCCAACATGAGGGAAATGGCAAATTATAGACTGGCTTCTATACTCGGCTCAAATGTCCCGGTATGATGCGTCAACTAATCGTCAAAGGAGCCCGTAGAGCTCATGATTCAGAAAACAGATTTATTGATTTTGGTGCTAGCAACTGCAGGCTTATCTGTAGGAATATACCGCTGGCACGAAAACACCCAAAACGTAAGCGCTGTCACCATACCGGCCAGCAGCATGGTAGTCATACCTGCGCCTGAAATGCCGCCAGAACCGACGAACGTAGGGGTATCTGCATCAGTAAGCGATACTGAAACAGTCGTGGCGGCACAAATTGAAGCGGCTCATTCAATTACACCCGCCCAAAATGAATTTTTGGAGCACGTAGTGCGCAGTGGCGACTCACTATCAAGAATCGCTACGCGATACAGCACAGATGTATCAACGCTACAGCGTTTAAACCGCATCGACGGCACTGCAATCTATGCGGGGCAAACTCTGATTTACCCCATTTCTGTTAATTAAGCTACCCCAAGTGACAATGCGAGGCCAGCTACGAAAATACTAGCTGGTCTCGCGATTTAGCATATAGCCAAATAAGCATATCAGCCCGGCAATCGATACCGCAACAAACATCCAATAATCCCCATACGGCAATACAATCCCTAGCACCAAGCTTGCGACCACACCAAAACCAATTTGCAAACCACCTGCAACGCCAGAGGCTGTTGCTGACAATTCAGGCCTCACACTCATCGCCGCTGACAACATATTAGGTAGGGTTGCGCCATTCGAGAACGCCACCATGCTCATTGGCACAAACAGCGCCGCCGGATGGCTTGATGTTGAAAGCAACCAGAAGAGCAACACTGCAATAAAGAAGGGGATCAATCCCAACCTTGTCATCGCCTCCACACCAAACTGCTGTGAAAAACGGCCCGCAATCAAATTGCCAGATAAATAACCTATTGCCACAACAGCGAACCAGCGGCCGTACACAGTTGCGCTGTATCCTCGGCTTTCCATCACAACATAAGGAGCGGCTGCGAGAAAGCAGTAATACACACCAACGGAACCCATCATCATTAACACATAAATGACAAACTCCCGTTCGGACAATAATCTGGCTGCCGAGTTAAACCATGAAACAGGTAACTGTTCAGTGGCTTGATGCCGTAATGTTTCATGTTGAAACCGCCAAGCCAACAGGCTTAACACGAATCCAAGCACCGCCAAACCAACATACAGCAATCGCCAATTAAGATTGTCAGTCACCCAACCTCCGATCGCGGGGCCAAACAACGGTGCAATCATCATGGCGGTAGTCATGTATCCAATAACACTAGCAGCACGATCGCGTGTATACACATCACGCACAATAGTGCGCGGGATAAACATGCAAGTTGATGCACCAAACCCTTGAATAAATCGACCCAATAGTAACCACTCGATAGCGGGCGCGATTGCACAGATAACGCCACCAATCGAAAAAACCAACAAGCTGCCTATCAACACCGGGCGCCTACCCCATGTATCCGCAGCATGACCCAAGGTCAACTGGCCAAGCAGTGATGCAATCAAAAATACGGTGAGCACCAGCTGAACCAGTGAGTAGCTTGATTCCAAGTCAGTCATCACCGCCGTGTTGGCTGGCAACACACCATTCAGGACAAACGGCCCTATGGCTGATACTGAAATTAACAGCGCAATGGGGGGTAGCAGCACGGGATTCAATTTCTTGACATTCGCCATCTCGAAAAAGCTAACATCGCAGAGCCTGCAAGCAAGCCCCAGAACGCACCACCGATACCAGCAAGCGTGACACCAGAGGCGGACAACAGAAACGTAACAGCTGCCGCTTCGCGCTCGGCAACGTCTTTAAACGCCGCAACTAACGAACCGCTGAACGCGCTAATCAGTGCTAAACCCGCGATGGCTTCGATGAGCACTGTAGGCACCAGTGTCATTGTGTAAGTGACTGCTCCTGCCAACACACCAATTAAAATGTACGCCAATCCAGCAACCAAGGATGCCCAATATCGGCGCTGTGGATCAGTGTGGGCATCATCGCCTGCGCACATGGCAGCGGTTATCGCAGCCAGATTAACGGCGTGCGAACCAAACGGCGCAGCGACTAGTGATGTAAACCCCGTGAGGGTGAGCAAGGGCGCAGCTTTGGTCTTGTAATGATTGGCGCGCAGCACTGCGATACCCGGAACGTTTTGAGAGGCCATGGTGACGATAAAAAGTGGGAAGGCAATGCTGATGGCAGCGCTAAGTGTAAAAACAGGTTTTATTAATATGACGGGCGGGACAAGTGATTGAGTTAATTGTGTTTGAAAATCGGCAGGTAAACCGACTTTCCATATTAACAAGGCAAACAGCACAAGCAAGGCAGCGGGCACAGAATAGAGACGGTAAAACTGCGCGACTATCCACCACGTGAGTAACACCGGCAATGCGAGAGTCCAGTCAAATACCAGCGCTTTTGCTGGGGCTAAGCAGATCACTAACAGTATGCCTGCCAGCATGGCATTGGCAAGGCTTGGCGGTATCGCTTCGATTGCTCGGCCTAAGGGCCTGTACAAGCCGCAAAGCAACAACAACGCACCACAAACGATAAAGGCGCCCACGGCTTCGTTAAAACTGCCCAGCGCACCACCAGAGCCGATCAACAATACGGCACCTGGAGTAGACCAAGCTACGCTAACCGGCATACGTGTGCGCAAGCTCAACACAATCCCGGCCACACCCATGGCAACGGATACAGCCAGTAGTGCTGCTGCCGCTTGCTGGTCAGTGGCGCCAGATGCGCGAAACCCTTGCAGCACAATGGCGAATGAACCAGTAAAACCAACAACCGCAACCAGCAAACCCATTATCAGGCTCTGCGTGGAGAAATCAGCCAGTATTAATCTAACGCGTGTCATCAACTTACCGAATACGATGTCAGATTCAGTAGAATAGCCGAATCGAAACAGCAACGGTCAAGCGATAAGCGCAATGCATATTTTATTAATTGGTAGTGGTGGACGCGAACACGCCATGGCTTGGAAGCTTGCGCAATCAGAGAAAAGTACCGTCATCAGTGTGGCACCAGGTAGTGATGCAATTGGACTAGAGAAAAAAGTCGAATGTATCGACATCGCGAGCAATGATTTTGCAGCGCTTGCGGCCTATGCCAAAAAAGAGTCGGTTAGTTTCACCATAGTGGGCCCTGAAGTTCCTCTTGTTGATGGCATCGTTGATTTTTTTCAATCGACCGGTTTACGGATACTAGGCCCCAGTGCGGCAGCGGCACAACTTGAAGGCAGCAAGGCGTTTGCCAAAGAATTCATGCAACAGCACAATATCCCCACGGCCCGCTACGCCACATTTACTGACATAGACAAAGCTATTACCTACATCAAACAACATGATGCCCCGTTAGTGATCAAAGCGGATGGTTTAGCGGCGGGTAAAGGTGTGGTGGTAGCTGACACACACGCAGTTGCAATCGATGCAGTTAAGTCGATGCTGTCAGAACTTGCGTTTGGGGACGCGGGCTCAAACGTGGTTATTGAAGAGTTTCTGCCAGGGGAAGAAGCCAGCTTTATCGTGTTAGTTGATGGCGAGCACAGCTTGCCTTTTGCCAGCAGCCAGGATCACAAGGCGCGCGACGAAGGTGACAGCGGCCCCAACACGGGTGGCATGGGCGCCTACTCACCTGCCCCAGTAATCAACGATTCAATTCATCAGCAAGTGATGAACACCATTGTTCAACCCACTATTAATGCATTTCGAAAAAACGGCACGCCGTATGTGGGCTTCTTGTATGTAGGCTTGATGATAGATGCCAACAGTGTGGCTAAGGTAGTTGAGTATAACGTTCGACTTGGCGACCCAGAAACCCAGCCGTTAATGATGAGACTGGATTCTGATTTGGTGACGCTTTGCCTTGCCACGATTGACGGCCAACTTGATCAACACGGCATTAGCTGGTCCAGGCAATCAGCGATAGGTGTTGTGTTGGCAGCCGGCGAATACCCAGCAGGTTCAAGTAGGGGCGCAACCATTCTGGGAATAGGCGATGCCGATGCACTGGGGTGCAAGGTATTTCATGCGGGCAGTCGAATAGACGGTGAGCAAGTCACTACCAATGGTGGGCGCGTGCTTTGTGTAACCGCACTAGGCAACGATATACGCGAAGCCAAGACATTGGCTGACCAGGGTGCGAATAAGATTAGCTGGCCGGGCATGCATCGCAGGCGTGATATCGGCTACCGAGCCCTCGCCCGGCTCAATTAGCGCTTCATCGCATCGAAGAATTCGCTGTTGGTCTTAGTTTGCTGCAAGCGACCAAGTAAGAATTCCACGGCTTCGACTTCGTCCATTGCATGGATAAACTTACGCAGTATCCACACCTTTTGTAGCTCCTCCTGGCTCATCATCAACTCTTCACGACGGGTGCCCGACTTATTAATGCTGATGGCGGGGAACACGCGCTTTTCAGCAATACGGCGATCCAGTTGAAGTTCCATATTGCCCGTGCCTTTG
The DNA here is from genome assembly GCA_036478595.1 of Granulosicoccaceae bacterium. Lineage (GTDB taxonomy): Bacteria > Pseudomonadota > Gammaproteobacteria > Granulosicoccales > Granulosicoccaceae > Granulosicoccus. Next base: position 111,236 of record JAZGEF010000034.1, on the reverse strand, counting down.
AATTCCTCGTAGATCACTTCGTCCATTTTAGAACCGGTATCCACTAGAGCGGTGGCAATAATCGTTAGGCTGCCGCCCTCTTCTATATTTCGAGCTGCGCCAAAAAACCGTTTAGGACGATGTAGCGCGTTAGCATCAACACCACCGGTTAGCACCTTGCCCGACGACGGCACAACCGTATTGTAAGCGCGTGCTAAACGAGTGATTGAATCGAGTAGTATCACCACATCTTTTTTGTGTTCAACCAAACGTTTGGCTTTTTCGATAACCATCTCAGCAACTTGCACGTGCCGGCTTGCAGGCTCATCAAAGGTACTGGAGATAACCTCACCCTGAACCATACGCTCCATTTCGGTTACTTCTTCCGGGCGCTCATCGATGAGTAGCACAATCAAAATACATTCAGGGTGATTCGCAGCAATACTCTGTGCAACATTTTGCAGCATGAGGGTTTTACCGGCCTTAGGGGGTGACACTAGCAGGCCACGTTGCCCTTTACCGATAGGAGATGCGAAATCAATAATACGAGCAGTAATGTCTTCAGTACTGCCGTTGCCGCGTTCCATCGTCAAGCGTTCGTTGGGGTGCAGCGGTGTTAAATTTTCAAACAGTACTTTGTTTTTGGCTTGCTCTGGTGGCCCAAAATTAATTTCATCAACTTTAAGCAAAGCAAAGTAGCGCTCACCTTCTTTGGGTGGACGAATCTTGCCCATGATCGTGTCACCAGTACGCAACGCAAAACGGCGTATCTGACTAGGCGAAACATAGATATCGTCCGGGCCTGCCAAGTATGAGCTATCCGCCGAGCGTAAAAATCCAAATCCGTCTTGGAGTATTTCAAGCACTCCACCACCGAAAATATTTTCGCCTTTTTTGGAATGCGCTTTGAGGATCGCGAAGATCATATCTTGCTTGCGCTGGCGGGCGACATTGTCGACACCGATTGATTGCGCGAGCTCCAAGAGTTCGGTTGGGTTTTTCTTTTTAAGGTCGGTAAGATTCATACAGATAAAGGAAGAGAAGAGGAATTAACAGGGAGGCTTCGCCAAAATAATTGGCTCAGATTGATTTAGTTACAGATTAGTTTTTGTTAATAGATTTTACTAAAAAAGATTTTGCTAAACGAAATTGCTAGATTAGTTATGACGGGGTGTGTCGAAGAACCGAGACACTTGCCAAGTAGGATGAAACGAAAGTTATCACGCCATTAGGCTAGCGTCCAGCCCAAACAGCAATTTGTTGAGCTTGTTGGGTGTTTACTGAACAGAAATGCAAGATTTTGGCCAATGAGTTCCATTTTGGTTTAGTTTTGGATCATTAAGTTGGCTTGATTTGTTTTAAGTCTGGCCGGTCATAAGGCTGCCGGCCAGGTTATTGAGGCTATCAGGCGTTTTGCTGGATAAATGCCGATAGTTGGTTTTTTGACAAGGCACCCATCTTGGTATCCTCAACTGTTCCATTTTTAAACATCATTAGTGTAGGTAGACTCCGCACGCCAAACTTAGGTGCCGTGTTAGGGTTCTCGTCGATATTCATTTTGACCACCTTGACCTTGCCGGCATATTCTTCGGCCAGCGCATCAATGGCTGGGTTCATGGCCTTACAAGGGCCACAATACTCAGACCAATAGTCCACTAAGACGGGAGTATCCGATTTGAGCACTTCTTCTTCAAAAGTGGCATCGGTAATCGCGGTAACATGTTCGTTCATTGTGTCTCTCCCGTTAATCATTACATATGGGGCTACACCCATAGATATCACTGGCTCAGAAAGTTCAAACTGGCCTGGCAAATACTCTAACAGATCACATGACAATTAATTCAGATGCCACGCCATCATTCGACTCGCTGGGGCTGCCGCAAACATTGCTGCAAGCCACTAACGAACTAGGCTTTACACATTGTACCGAGATACAAGGCTTGACTCTGCCTGTGATCACAAGCGGGCAAGATGTGGCTGCGCAAGCGCAAACCGGAACTGGCAAAACAGCCGCTTTTATATTGGGCTCATTCGCTAGGCTACAAGCCAATGGTGAGGACGGTAGTGCCTCAAATCAAGGCGCCAACCAACCTCGAATGATGGTCATTGCACCGACCCGCGAATTAGCGATTCAAATAGGTAAAGATGCTGAAGCACTCGGCAAACATACTGGCTTACGTATCGCCACGGTGTACGGTGGTATCGACTACGAAAAACAACGTAAACAATTAGCCGACGGTGTTGATGTGGTGATTGGCACTCCCGGTAGATTGATCGATTATTTTAAACAAAAAGTGTTCAATCTAAAAGCGATCGAGATCGCTGTACTGGATGAAGCTGATCGAATGTTCGACTTAGGCTTTATTGCCGATATACGCTTTTTACTGCGTCGTATGCCGCCACCTAGCGAGCGCCTGAGCATGTTGTTCTCGGCCACTCTCTCGCACCGGGTGATGGAACTCGCCTACGAGCATATGGACAACCCAGTGGAAATCAAAACTGAATCCACCGGTGTAACGGCCGATGGTGTGAAGCAATCAATGTATCAACCTGCAACCGATGAAAAAATCGCATTATTGTTAGGTTTGTTTCAAGAAATGGAACCACCGCGCTCTATCGTATTTGTCAACACCAAGCGAACGGCAGAATATGTAGAAGGCTACCTGACCGGTAATGACGTAGCCTGTGGCACCTTGTCCGGTGATGTTAGACAAAACAAACGCCAACGAATCCTTGCCGACTTCACCGCAGGCAAGCTACCCGTATTGATTGCAACCGATGTGGCTGCTCGCGGTCTGCACATCGACGACGTCACGCATGTGTTCAACTACGATTTGCCACAGCAAGCCGAAGATTACGTGCATCGAATCGGCCGTACAGCGCGTGCCGGTACTCAGGGGGTGGCTGTCAGCTTTGCTTGCGAAGAATACTCGTTCTCGCTACCCGAAATACAGGAGTTCATCGGTCAATCGATCGAGAACATACCCATTACTGATGAAATGCTCCCGAAGCCAAAACCACGCGTGAGGGTCGAAAGAGCACCTCCGCCAAACCACAAAGGCAAAAAAACAGGCAAGCCTTCTCGTGGTGGCAATCGGCGCCGTCGCGGTCCTAAGTCTAATGGCTGAATTAACAACGACCTATACAATACCAACACAAAATGCGCAGACAGGTTAGATCGGGCCATAAAGTCCCAACTGCCTGCTGTAGCAAGTGAATAGCACATTGCCCTCATATAAAAAAGCAGTAGACTAAGCTTACGCCCTGTTTGTGACTAATTGTAAATACAAATAGTGGTGTATTTTCAATCGTACGTAGAGGTTTTAGGAAAATGGCATCAGGAACAGTAAAGTGGTTTAACGAGTCCAAGGGATTTGGATTTCTTTCTCAAGATGACGGTGGCGACGATGTATTTGTACATTTTTCGGCCATCTCAGGCGACGGCTTCAAAACCCTTGCCGAAGGTCAGAAAGTATCGTTTGAAGTAGAGCAAGGGCCAAAAGGGCCACAGGCGAGCTCTGTCGTCGCTGAATAAGCGGCTTTTTGTTAAGCGACAAAAGCTATCGTCTAGTAAACCGGGCTTGCCCTAAGCCCGGCGTTCTGCTTAGCGACAAAATCGAAGCAGCCATCGCGTCTAACTTCGAATCTGCCAAAGGGGCAAATAAACTACTTCCCGCCAAATCCCTTGGCTTGGCATATAATTCGAATACAGTAAACCTAATCGACATACGGCCAACCCCTCATGCTGGTATCAATTTAAATGCAACAGCAACAACTGCAGCAAGCCCGTGAAAACATGATCGAGCAACAAGTTCGTCCTTGGGACGTGCTTGATCAACGCGTTCTCGATGCCCTTGGGAGTATCCCCAGAGAAGAATTCGTCAGCCACGATCACCGTGGGCTGGCATTTAGTGACTTCCAACTACCTATTGGCTTTGGTCAAACGCTTTTAAAACCGATAATCGACGGTCGATTGCTTCAGGCGCTCAATATCCAGCTTACCGATTCGATTCTTGAGATAGGCGCAGGCAGTGGCTACCTTAGTGCTTGCTTGTCTAGATTGGGTAAGGAATGCGACAGTGTGGAGATCCACCCAGAACTTGCAAGCTTAGCCCACGCGCGACTCAAGCAACTTGGCATCGGCAACGTAACCCTGCTGCAACAAGACGCCTCAGAACCTTGGGATGCCCGCGATGCCTACCAAGCTATTGCATTTGGCGGCTCTGTGGAGGCTGTACCAACCTTTTATCTCAACAAATTGGCGGTGGGTGGCCGGCTATTTGCTGTTGTAGGCAATGTAGATACACCCACGATGGAAGCTCAACTCATAACGCGCATCAGCGAAACTGAATGGCGTACCGACAGCCAGTTTGAAACACGTCTCGATCCACTAATCAATTTTGCTGCCAATGAGTCCACTTTTATCTTTTAACAAACAGAGTTGATTAAGATGCTACGGTTTCGTCAAAAAGCTATTTGGATACGCGCGATACCTTGCGCTCTTGCTTTCGGCCTGCTCGTTCAGGTTCACACCGCGCAAGCGGCCGATCTCAAGGACGTTTACGCCTTGGCCTCACAATACGATGCGGATATCGCTGCTGCCAATGCTGATCATCAAGCGGCCATTCAGCGCTTGCCAATTGCAAAGTCCGCTTTTAAGCCACAATTAAGTGCTGCATTTAATTCTAGTGTCAACGATGTGAACTCTGATTTGGACGAATCCTACGAAGACAATCGTTTTACCCTGTCTTTAACCCAGTCACTATTCAATCGGCCTAACAAAGCTATTCTCAATCAGGCGCGGGCCGGTGTAAGCCAGGCTGACGCCCTGCTTGCAGCAGAAAAGCAAAGCTTGATACTGCGAGCAACAGGATCCTATTTTGACGTCCTTCGCGCACAGGTTGAATTGCGATTCAGTCTATCGGAGTTGCGTGCGATTGCTCGCACACGTGAGCAAGCCGAGCGTCGTTTTGAAGTAGGCTTGGTTCCGGTCACCGACGTACGGGAGGCTCAAGCGCAATATGATTTAGCATTTGCACAAAAAATTGCAGCCGAAAATAACCTCGCGTCCGCTCACGAAGCGTTATTTTTAATTACTGGTGACGCCGACATCAAGCTCAACACCTTAGCAGCTGACTTACCACTGAACGCGCCTGATCCAATTGAAATTGAGGACTGGGTTAAGCTAGCTCTGGAAAACAATCCTGATTTAATGGTGGCGCGCATGGCGTCAAAAACAGCAAAATTTGGTGTTGATGCCGAGCGTGGCGCACGCTACCCAACCCTTGATCTTGTGGGTTTGGCATCGCGCAGCGACACACACCAGCAAGGCCGACGTGATCTGAATACGGGCGAAGTAAGGTTAGAGTTTCGCATGCCGGTTTACACTGGTGGCAGAGTTAAAGCACTAATTAACCAAGCCACTGCAGAATCTTCATCGGCAGCAACCGGTTTAATAGCAGAAGAACGCCGAGCGGCGCAGCGTACACGCGATGCCTATCGAGGTGTGGTGACTAGCATGAGTCGAGTCAAGGCACTACGTCAGGCGCTGTCTTCTACTCGTAAAGCTGCACAAGCCACCGATGCTGGCTTCAGAGCCGGCACCCGCACCTCAGTTGAGGTTTTGCGATCACTACGCGACACTTTTCGTGCGCAATCCGATTATTCAGGCGCGCGTTACGACTACATCATTAACGCACTCAACTTGCGTGCGGCTGCTGGCACATTGACTGAGGCTGATCTCGAACCGATCAATAACTTTTTGGTAGAGGCGAAATAAAACGGCTTTGGTTGACTTTGTTTGGCGCGATTACCTCTCTCCAAAGCATTGGCCAACGCTGCTAGGCCTTTTTTTATTTTGGTTACTCTCTCGGCTACCCCTTAGTGTTCAATTGACCATCGGACGGTCGTTAGGAAGTTTGCTCTACTACGCCATACCTGCTCGCCGTACAATCACGGCAACCAACTTATCGTTTGCCTTCCCCGACAATACCCCAACGCAGCTAGCCAGCTTAAGCAAACGTGTTTATCGGCATATTGGGATGGCTGCTGCAGAAACTGCCAGCCTTTGGTTTCGGCCTTGGTCATTATTTGCCCCTCGCGTAACCATCAAGGGCGCTAACTTCCTAGATGATGCCTTGGCCACAGGTAGCGGCGTAATATTGCTGCAGGCCCACTTCAGTACAATTGAATTATGTGGCGCTGCTATGGGCAGCCGTTGGCCAATCGCTGCGGTTTACGATACGCCCAAAAACCCTTTATACGCCGCTTATCTTTTACACCAGCGTGGCCGTCATTTAGTTGAGCTGATTGAAAACCGTGATATCAGAAAAATGGTCAAGCGCTTGAAACACGGCGGCATAGTTTGGTTTTCCCCTGATCAGGCGGTTTCTCGTGCACGTGGTGGTGTTGATACCACCTACTTTGATCAGGCGGTTCTCACCAGCTCCGGCACGGCCAGAATACAAAAGATGACAAAGGCATTGGTTTTGCCGTTTGTACCTCGGCGCAGTGAAGATGGTAGCAGCTACACGCTTGAAATATTACCTGCGATCACACTCGATGATCAAGACATCGCAACAGCAACACAACAAGTTAATCATTTATTTGAATCACAAATTGTCAATCAGCCTGAGCAATATTTTTGGGTGCACAAACGATTCAAGCCACCGGCTGCAAACTACCCCAACCCATACCAATGAGCACAAAGCCTGCAGCGGTTTACCGTTTTATCGCTCGCTTGATCAGTCCACTTTGGCTGATATATACCGTAGCGCGCAGCATAAAGGATGGTGGGCGCTCATACCTATTTCAACGGTTCGGTTTTTATCCTGCCGACAAGGTGGACAGAATTTGGATTCACGCCGCCTCCGTCGGTGAAGTCAATACAGTACTGCCACTTCTACAGGCATTGCAATCGAGCGGGATGGCGCAAGGTATATTGGTATCAACCAACACGCCCACCGGCAAACAGACACTACTAAAACAATTGCCCGATAACTGCATCCATCGTTACTTGCCGGTTGATTTACCGGGCGCTTGTAAACAATTTTTATCATCACATCGGTTAAGTGCTGCCTGGATTATGGAGACTGAAATTTGGCCTTGGTTGTATTCCCGTTGCCATAGTAAAAATTTACCACTAACGATAATCAACGGCCGTATCACAGAAAAAACACTTCGAGCGCGAGATGGATTGTTAGGACCAAGCTACGCAAAGGCTCTAGAAGGTGTCAGCGTGATGGCCAAAGATGAAAACGAAGCAGAGCGCTATCGTGTGTTATCCAACAATAGTGCTCACGTAACAACCGTTGGCAATCTCAAATACGGCGCACGTGCTGCCACCACAAGCAATACGCCTTTGCTAGACACTCGCTATTGTGTAGCAGCATCAACTCATGATGATGAAGAAACTCAACTGGCCACCGCTTGGATGCTAGCTTCTGCAAACTGTACACTGGTTATTGTGCCTCGGCACCCTGAACGCGGTGTTGCCATAAAAGACAAACTACGCAACCTAGGCAATGTACCGCTACGCAGTAAAGCTGAACCACTAAACGATGTGCCGCTTTATATAGCCGACACCTTAGGAGAGCTTGAGCATTGGTTTGCCCATGCTCAAGCGGTGTTTATGGGTGGATCACTAATTGATCGCGGTGGACACAACTTGCTGGAACCTGCGCGGTTTGCAAAGCTAATTGTGACTGGCCCCAGCATGAGTAATTTTAAAGATGAAACCAGATTACTGGAAGATGCCGATGGCCTGATGCGAGCTAACTCTGCATCAGAGGCCGTTGCAATCCTTAGACGCGCAGTTAACGATACACAGTGGGCCAAGCAATTGGGTACAAACGCACAACAGGCCATCTCTAAAAACAGCGAAATTACTGACAGGTATCTTAAATTACTGCTGCCCAATTTTGATACATAAACTATAACTCATAGCCCTGTAGCAGATTGGCCCATCCGCCTGCATCAAAACTATAACCGCCCTTTCCAGCTTCTTTAACTAAAGAGCGGTGTAAGCGTGCAATGTTAGATTTCATTGCAGGCGCTTTGGGCAGAAGTGTTCGAGCTCGGTCAAAATCAATCAACGATACTTCATTGCCGTTCACACCACTTTGAACCAAAATATTATGCGCGTTTAGATCAGCGTGCCAAATACCCTCACTATGAAAGCGCGCTACTGCCTTACCAATACTCTGCCATACCTGCTCTGGAACGTTTGCGCTATTAACGCTAATGCTACAATTGGCGAGTAAGTCCGCAAACGTCAAGCCTTCAAGTTTGTGAGTGATTAACGATGCCGTATAGAAAAGCCCATGCCGTTCAATTTTGCAGGCATAGCCAATCGATACTGGCAGCCCTTTAGCGATGCAGTTATTTAGCATGTCTAGTTCGCGAAACGCACGCGTGCTTTGCAAGCCTTTCCACAAATAATACCGAGGATTAAGATGCTGCACCAAACCACCACGCAAGTATTCTCGAAGCACTAATTCAGTACCATCAATATTGAGAAATAAGGTGTTGCCTCGCCCAGCTTTAGGCCTGCCCGCAACGAAACCTTGCTGATGCAACCACTCGGTATCAAACAAACGTTTATTCAACGGCGTTGCAGGTGAATTCGTCGGGTCTGACAGAAAACACCAAGTGGTGTTTTTATCGCTAACTTGGTCAATCTTGCTCACTGCAAGATACCTATATTACTTAGTTGGTGAGGGCGTGTCGACTAAGCGGTACACAGTGCCGCAATAGGAGCAAGATGCCTCCCTGGCTTCCTCCAAGGGGATATACACCCGTGGATGACTGTCCCACAAAGGGCTATCAGGTGTTGGGCAGTGAAGCGGTAGTTGATCTTTTGTGACTTCTACCAAGGATTCTGCGTTGGACTGCTTCATGGATATCTCGTTTGTGTTTAAGGCTAGTGGATACGCCGGCCAATGGTTACGCCGATATAACTACGCCAACAAAATTTGCTGCCAGAGTCTAACAACTTGCTGCCTGATTGATTGCAGCTGCGAAGTTTCTTTGACCAGAGCCGATTGTAGCTGCAATGACTGCCTATGCTGCAAACTACGCAAATACAAGTAACACTCTATCAATGTTTCTGCGCTGCTTTGGGCCAGAAGGCCTGCTTCAACCGTTTGTTCAAGTATACGAATATTATCTGGGAATCGGCATAATTCGGGATATTGTGCCGCATTGGCCAGCACTAGGTATTGCACAATGAACTCGATATCTGCAATTCCGCCGGTGGCTTGCTTGAGATGGATGTGACCAGCCTTTTGCGTACCAAGGCTAGCTCGCATGCGTTGGCGCATCTCAACAACCTCAGAGCGCAGGCTCGGCACATCACGCTGCATACACAACACCTGCTGGCGTACCTCATCAAATCGATCTTGCAGTGTTGTGGGTCCAACCAACACTCTTGCTCTTACCAAGGCTTGATGCTCCCAGGTCCAAGCCTCCGACTGTTGATACTGCGTGAAACTATCAAGCGATGTCACCAGCACGCCTGATTGCCCATTAGGGCGCAAGCGTAAATCTATGTCGTATAGCAAACCTGCCGGAGTGTGCGTACTCATGAAGTGCACAACTTTTTGAGCAAGGCGAGCAAAATACTGACCGTTATCTATGCTCTTGACACCATTGGTTTGTTGTTTCTCGCCCCTGCTGTCATGCAAAAAAACCACATCCAGATCAGAACCATAGCCTAACTCCAAGCCTCCAAGTTTGCCATAAGCTACAAGGCACACACTTGGGGTTCGTTGTACACCATCGGAAATACACGAGGGCTTACCATGCTTTTGTTGCAATTGGCATTCAACCAGGTGTAGCACCGCATGCAATAAGGCTTGTGCAAGCCAACTGAGTTGATCGCTAACCTTCATCAACGGTATATCTTCATCAAGTTCAGCAACCGCTATGCGTAACTCCCTTGCCTGCTTAAAATGACGCAAGGCATCCATCTGCTCATCAAGCTCCCAGCGCTTAGCGCGCTCAGCCTCAGCCATCGCCTCTGCACATAATGTGTCAAAATCAGTGAATGCTGTACTACGGTCGTAGCGTAAAAACTCATCTATCACAATCGGATGACGGGTAACAAATTGCCCGGCCCAAGCGGAACGTGAGAACAATCTAACCAAGCGATCAAACGCATGTGGGCGTTCAATCAAGATTTGCACATAACCACTTCTTCCAGCAACTGAACGCAACAAACGCAAACAACGCAGCAGATTGGTATAGGGCTCATCGTATTGCAATACTGCATCTAACAAGCGCGGCAGCATATCGTCTATTCGATCTTGACCGCGCGCTGTGAGCCTTGCGTAGAAGGCACCTTTACACAGGCCGTTAATATTTTCGAGCAACTCGTCATCAGCATTGATGCCAAAAGCATTGATGGCTTCGATCGAGCTTTGCGGATCGGCATCCATTGAGCTAACAATGGCCCAAGTGCGCAACGCAGCATCACTAACCGGGTCAACTACACTGCCTTCATCGCGTTGTTGATCAGAGTGCTCATCCGGATCCGCAAATAACGCTTCAAACTGTGCAGAAACAGCAAGCTGGTGCACATTGAGGGCTTTGCTAAACTGCTCCCAATGAGCAAAATCCAACATATCAATTAATCGCAAACGATCCTCTGCATCGCTATCAGCTGCACTGGGCAAACTGTGCACTTGCGTGTCGTACATGGCCTGCAATGCATTTTCAACACGGCGTAGAAAGTCATACGCAGCCGTTAACGTCGCACTTAAGCTGGATTCCATCAAATCCAATTCGATCAGTGTCTTTAGCACTGATTTGATTGATCGATCCTGCAGTTCCGTCATACGCCCACCGCGCACTAATTGAAACACTTGGCCAATGAATTCGATCTCACGAATACCGCCGCTACCTAACTTAATATTGCCTTGCATATCCCGTTGCACAACAGAGAGAGCAATCTTGCGTTTCAATTGCCGCAGCGAATCTATTGCGCTGTAGTCAAGATAACGGCGATATACAAAGGGCTGCAATAAATCGAACAGTTCGTTTATATCATCAGTATTGCCGGTAATAGCCCGCGCCTTAACCATCGCATAGCGCTCCCAGTCGCGGCCCTGCGTTAAGTAGTACTGCTCTAAGCCATTTAGATTCATGACCAACGGACCACTTTCGCCAAATGGGCGCAAGCGCGTATCGACACGATAGACAAAACCATCGGCGGTCACATTGCCCAACATACGCGTAGTGCGTTGCGCCACACGCGTAAAGTAATCGGTGTTGTCTAACACCTTCTTTCCGTCACTGTTACCGGCGTTGGCGAAAATGTAAATCAAATCGATATCAGAGGAGACGTTGAGTTCGCAGCCACCCAGCTTGCCCATGCCTAATACAATCAGCCGTTGCTCAACACCTGCACCGTCGCGGGCAATACCGAAGCGCTCATGCATGGCTTGCTCCGACCAATTACAGGCTGCCTGTACACAGGCATCAGCCAAGGCACTAAGTTGGTGTAGGGTTTCATCCACATCGGCAACACCAGTAATATCGCGCCATAAAATTCGCATTAACTGCGCATGGCGAACCTGTCTGAGCGCTTTCATTTGCGAATCTTCATCCGCGCTGTCAGCAACGCCGGCGGTAAGGCTTTGGATACTGGTTTTGATGTCGTCTACTGAAGGCAGTTGCCAATCGGGTTCCAATGCGCCATCGTTGATAAAATCAAACAGCGCCTGAGGGTAGCGAACCGCGGTGTTCATCAAATACGGGCTAAGCGCAAACAAAACAGGCCCTGTACTCTCAATCAGCGCCATTGTGTTCGCGCTAACAGCCTTACCATTAGTGTGGGCTCCGCTCAGCACGGATGCCACAGCCTCCGTAACAACGGGCGTTATGAGTATTTTGGAACATTCCTTATGCATGAGTGCAGTGTAGACGCTCTGCCATCAGGTATCATTAAGCTATGACACCTCAGCTACAACTTAGTGATATTTCTGTTTGTCTTGGCCAACAACGCATAATCCATAATTTCTCATTATCGTTAGCCGATGGAGAAATTGGCTGCTTGCTGGGGCCTAGTGGCTGTGGCAAAACTACGCTACTGAGGGTAATAGCAGGCTTTGAGGCGCCCACCACCGGGGAGCTCAAAATCGCGGGTATAACCGTCGCCACTGCGGAGCAACAGGCAGGGCCGGAAGAACGCCGGATCGGCATGGTTTTTCAGGACCTGGCGTTGTTCCCTCATATGACGGTTAGCAAAAATGTCGCATTTGGAATGGATGGCCATAACAAAGCATCCATCAAAGAACGCGTAGCCGAATTACTCGAATTGGTCGGCATGAGCCATTTGGGTAATAGCTTTCCTCATCAACTCTCCGGTGGGCAGCAACAGCGTGTTGCACTGATACGAGCAATGGCGCCACGCCCGCCGGTTTTATTACTTGACGAACCCTTCAGCAGCCAAGACACCGAGCGCCGCGTACAACTGGCGCACGAAGTAAGAGAGATTCTTAAGCGAGACGGAATAACCGCAATTCTGGTTACACACGATCAATACGAGGCGTTTGCGATTGCTGACCATATAGGAGTCATTGCCAACGGGCGTTTACTACAATGGGACAACGCTTTCGATCTCTACCACAAACCTGCTGATCGCTTCGTTGCCGACTTTATCGGCGAGGGTGTTTTCGTTTGTGGCAACACCCTGGAAAATAATCAAATCCAAACAGAGCTTGGTATTATCCACGGCGAACTCTCCGAACACTTTCGAGCTGGCACGCAAATCGAATTGCTGGTTAGGCCAGACGATATCATTCACGATGATAAAAGCCCAAACAAAGCAACAGTCATTGCTAAAGATTTTAGAGGCGCTGGACATTTGTATACCCTGCGTATGCCAGGCAGCACTCGACTACTCTGCTTAGCCCCTTCACACCATAACCATCAAGTAGGTGAAAAATTCGGTGTTCGCCTCGAGCTTGATCACTTGGTTATTTTTTCGCGCGAAGGGCTGGGTTATTAGTTCGAGATACGAATCCAAAATAAGGTCTGAAGTCCAACCGTTAGCCAGACCGTACCAATATCCACCATTTACCAGCAGGTCTCTAAGTTCTTTATTCACTAGGTTCAAATATCTTGCGGCGTTAAATCACCGTTAATAACCTGCTGATACCGCGATATTCCGCCGTTGGGGCAAGAGCGAAATAATCGCATCTTCCAAAGATATTGCTTCGGGCAAAGGGCGATGCTTTGTTCGATTGCAGCGTTCATCAGGGTCGCACTTTGGATGTCGTCCTCAGCTGGATAACCATCAATCGGCGCTAACAACTGTACCTTGACCGTATCGGCCTTTGCATCGTAAAAACTATACATGGGTACCACCGCAGCACCACTACGTCTAGCAAGCCGAGGGAGCATCGCCAGCGTGGCTTTTTGATGCCCATAGAACGGCGCGAATACCGAACCCTGCGTACCTAAATCTTCATCACTTAAATAAACCATGATGGCACCTGCCGATAGCTTCTTCAGTAGAGCTCGCAAACCGCCACCACGTGCGTGTGGTTCGGCACCAAAACGCATGCGCCCTCGCATCACTAGATATTCGAGCACCGGATTTTCAAACGGCTTGTAAATGCCTTCAAGAGGATACAATGGAGCAAGCGCCCATAACCCCGAATCCAGCGCTACTGTGTGGCTGGTCAACAGTATGACCTGTCGTCCGGATGCTTTAACCTGATCGACATAGTGCGTATCAATTATTTGCGTCTTAATCGGCATCCGATCAAGACATTTCCACCACTGTCTAGGTAATAAAAAAGCGGTTTGAACCAGTGCGGCTAAGTGATCAACATAAAATGCCTGACGCTCGCTTTCGACAAGCTCAGGAAAGCATGCCTGCAAATTGATATCAAACACCCGCTTGTTGCTGTTGTTTATCAAGCTAAAGAGCTTGGCGAGTATTTTTGCAATGGCGTTGCGGACCATTGCTGGCAAGACACTCACCAGAGTTAAGCACCAAGCAGCAATCCAACTGGGCCAAGTTGCGGGCTGTAGCGGAGGCGAGCGCAATGACGAAGGAGATTCCGCCATAGCTAATCGGTGTCGAGTTGTTTCAGAACACGTTTTCTGAATACGGTGATTTCCTTTTCAGTTTGCTTGTCGCCGTTTTTAGCAGCCACAGCCATTCCAGCATCAAAGGCTGTTAAAGCTTGAGCGTGCTGCTCTAGCGATGCATAGCTTCGACCTAACATTTTCCAAGCAGCCGAATACTCTTTGTTGTGTGCGACAGCTTTTGCAAAGTGCTCTGCTGCCACTGTGAAATCTTTGGCAGTAAAATACGCATTGCCTAGCGTAAAGCGCAACATGTCGTTATCTTGGCCTGATGCAAGCATTTTTTCGAACGTTTCAATCGGATTCATATCAGCACGCTCATTACTTTTTCCAAAACGATGGCGTAAACAACACCAGTAGCGTGAAAATCTCAAGCCGGCCAAACAGCATGGCTATGCTCAAGATACTAAACGCAAAGTCTCCAAGACTGGAATAATTAGCAGACACCACGCCTAAGCCCGGGCCAAGATTGTTTAAACACGCAACCACTGCCGAGAACGCGGTTTCTTGATCGTGGCCATCAGCCATAAGCAGAAGCATAAAGATTACTAGCAATGCAACGTAAGCAGCAAAGAATCCCCACACCACATCAATAACTTTGTTGGACATGGGGCGCTCGCCCACCTTAACAACCATTTTTGCGTTGGGGTGAAGTAAGCGTCGAAGCTCTCGCTGACCTTGTTTAAATAGCAACAGTATGCGTATGACTTTCATACCGCCCCCAGTGGAGCCTGCACACCCACCAATAAAACTAACAAACAGTAGCAACACAGGCAAAAAACCAGGCCAGTTGAAGTATTCAGCCGAGGTAAAACCGGTTGTGGTGCCGATGGAGACAACATGAAACAAGGAATCAAAGAATGACGTTTTGCCGTCAGATGTATTAGTAAAATACAAGTAAGCCGTACTGATAAGCGTAACAGTCAGTAGCACTCCGATGTATACGCGAAACTCCTCATCGGCAAAGTAGTGGCGCAGGCTGCGGCCTTTGGCCACCATAAAGTGTAAGGCGAAGTTAACGCCAGATATCAACATGAACACCACTGCGATCATCTCGATTTTTGTGCTTTCAAAATGGCCGATACTGGCATCGTGAGTGGAGAAACCACCGATCGCTACAGTGGAAAAACTATGCCCTATCGCGTCGAATAGGTCCATACCGGCCAGGGCATAGGCAATGGCACAGCTTATTGTTAAGCCCAGATAGATGTACCACAGTGCTTTGGCAGTGCCTGCGATACGTGGGGTAAGTTTATCTTTGCCTGGTCCAGATGACTCAGCCCTATACAGCTGCATACCGCCGATACCAAGCATTGGCAGGATAGCCACTGCTAACACGATAATACCCATACCGCCTAGCCATTGCATTTGCTGACGATAAAACAGAATTGATTTGGGTAGCAGGTCGAGACCGACAATTAACGTTGCACCCGTTGTCGTCAGGCCTGACATGGATTCAAAGATGGCTGCCGCAATCGATAAATCGAGTGGCGTATAAAGCAAGAATGGCAAGCCACCAAAAATGCCTAACACTGACCAGAACAACACCACTGTAACAAAGCCATCACGCAACCTGAGTTGCGCCTTCTCACTTCTGACCGGGTAATACATCAAAAGCCCGGTACTTAAGGTGGCGGCAAACGCACCCAAAAAAGGCCAGTATGCTCCATCACGATAAATCAAACTCACCACCACAGGTGTCAGCATGGTGAAGCTGAAAAACGCCAGTAACAAGCCAAGCACTCGCTGCACAACTTTTAGTTGAATAGTCATAATCGCTAATGCTTATACAAACGTGACTTCGACTTGAAAAAGTTTTTCGACATCATGTATCTGCTGCTTGTTGGTTATCAGCACGATAAGATGATCCTCTGCCTCGATAACAAGATCGTGATGCGCAATAAGCACATCATTGTTACGTACCACCACGCCAATAGTCGCGCTATCGGGTAAATCAATATCAACGATCGATCGCCCTACAAGCGGTGAGTTTTCACCATCATCGTGCGCGACCCCTTCGAGTGCTTCGGCAGAACCTTTACGCAAAGAATGCACGGCAACCACATCGCCACGACGGATATGTGTGAGCAGCGCACCGATCGTGATTTGCTGAGGTGAAATTGCAACGTCAATGATATCGCGCTCAACGAGATCAACATAGGCTGGGCGATTGATCAGAGACATTATTTTATGCGCACCCATACGCTTTGCCAGCATTGCAGAAAGAATGTTAGCCTCGTCGTCATTGGTTAGTGCGCAAAATACGTCCATGTCCTGAATGTTTTCATCAATCAACATATCTTGATTGGCGGCATCACCATGTAACACCATTGCACTGCTGAGGGTTTCTGCAAGGAATTCGGCCCGGTCTTCGCGCGCTTCGATAATTTTGACGTTATAAAAACGTTCAAGCTTTCGAGCCAGCGACAAACCGATATTGCCGCCACCTGCAATCATGATGCGCTTTGATGATTTTTGAGCATGGTGAAATTGCTCCATCACCAAACCCGTGTGTTTACGCTCGCCGATAAAAAACACAATGTCTTCAGCATGAACAATGGAGTCACCATCGGGTAAAATGATCTCATCCCCTCGGTACATGGCCGACACGCGTGTGTCTATGCCGTCAGTTAATTTATTCAAACTGGCGATTGGCTGCCCTGCCATGGGCGCGCCATCCTGCACCTCTACTCCCACCAGTCGAACACGACCGGCGGCAAAGTCAACAACCTGAATTGCGCCGGGGTGTTCGATAATTCGCTGAATATGATCTGTAACCAATTGTTCGGGGCTAATCAATACATCGATTGGAATATGCTTGTTGGTAAACAGACCTTTTTCTTTGGTGTATTCCTGCGAGCGTATACGGGCAATTTTTGCAGGCGTTCTAAACAAGGTATAGGCAATTTGAATCGCTACAATATTAGTTTCGTCAGAGTCGGTTGCGGAGATAATCATGTCGGCATCTTCAGCCCCTGCTCGGCGCAACACCTCTGGGTGCGCCGCATGGCCGCAAACTGCGCGTAAGTCCATACGGTTCTGTAAATCATTCAGAACATGGGCGTCAGTATCAACGACAGTGACATCATTGTCTTCGGACGCCAAGCTCTGCGCCACAGTAGAACCAACTTGCCCTGCACCCAACACTATTATTTTCATTAGTCGTTACTCGCGAACCTTATCCAGATCAATATCCAAGCTACGAAGCTTGCGGTACAAATGTGTACGCTCCATTCCAACATGTTTGGCCAAGTCGCCAATGTTACCCTGCGCTTCCTGCAAACAGTAGATCAAGTAATTTCGCTCAAAGTCCGCACGCGCCTCACGCAACGGCAATTCGTGACGTAATGGCATAGTAGCTCCGCTGCCGCCGACCAAGCCAAGCGCTTTATCGACCTCGACTCGTTCGATTTCCGTAGGGCCACCGTGCAACAAGATACGTTGAACGAGATTCTTCACTTCAAGCAGATTACCTGGCCAATCTAAATTACGCAGACGATTTTGAGCCGCTACCGTAAAATGCCGATAAGGCAATCTCTCTACCTCTACGTGCCAGTTCACAAAACCTTCGAGCAACGCAGGCACGTCTTCCGGGTGCTCCCGCAACGGCTTAATAAACAGTGTGGAGGAGGAAACTAAATGTGCAAGCGTTGCATCCAACAGACCCCTTTTAACGCTATTGCTGAGCTCACTGCGCGAAGACGCCATTAATCTACAACGAAACCGCACTCTCACGGTACCTCCGACGCGGCTAAAGCCCTGCTGCTCAATGGTTTGACACAAGCACTGCTGTGCCGCGACTGGCATTTGCTCGATGTCCGTTATAAACAAGGTGCCGTTTGCCGCTGACTCAAGATACCCCATGCTAACTGAGCCATTGGTTTCTTCACCGAAGAGCTCTCGATGTGGATTGGTTGCAGACAGCGTGTCGCAACGTAGTTGAACAAACGCACCATTAATTGAAGGGTTTCGGTCATGGGCATATTGAGCAAATAAAACACGACCACTACCCGGCTCGCCAATTAATATTAGGCTCGCCATACTGTCACCTCGTTGCTCGAGTGCTTCTCGAAGTTCTTTTGCGTAGTCAGTGTCACCAAGCAGCATAGGCAGACGTTGTACTGAAGGTGGTTTCGATTGACCTTCTGCAACTGCATAGCCATCACTCATGGCTTTTTCAACCGTCAATAATAATTTGGCAAGGGACACGGGTTTTTCTATGAAATCTACTGCACCAAGCCGAGTAGCTTCTACCGCTGTCTCGACACTACCATGCCCCGAAATCATGATCACCGGAAATTTCAAAGCACCAGAGGCTTTCCAAGACTTCAGTAAACTAATGCCGTCAATATCTGGCATCCAAATATCAAGTAGAACTAAGTCGGGCACTGATTCAGCCAAGGCTTCCTGCGCTTCGCTAGCAGAGCCTGCTACCAATACTGCGTATCCCTCGTCTTCCAAAATTTCTTGCAAAAGCGTTCGGATGTCGGGCTCATCGTCCACTACCAATACGGATCGATTACTCATGCTGCATCACCTCGGATTTGTAACGCTCCTGAAAGGGGAATTTGCACGATTGCAACCGCCCCACGATTGACTCGGTTTTTAACCGCGACTGTGCCGTTATGTTCTTCGACTATTTTTTTAACTATGGCCAAACCCAATCCAGTACCTTTGGTCTTTGATGTGACGTAAGGTTCAAACAAGCGGTTAAGCATCTCCAGTGGGAAACCTGGCCCTTGATCCTTTACGCTTATTTCTAGCATAGCGCCACGGCTACAATGGACCACTCTAGTGCCTAAGCTGATGTAACGTTCGTTTTGTTCCTGCTGGGCTTCAAGCGCATTTTTGATCAAATTATGGAATAGCTGCCGCATACGTGGCAAGTCAACTGCCACTGGCGGTATTTCTTCGGAGAGAAACAGCTCAAGATCCAAGCCTCGATTATTATCACGATACAACTCTGCAACCTCTTGCAGCAGCATATTCATGTCTGTCTCTTGCAACGCAAGCTTCGGCGCTGATGCGTATTCGGCAAATGCATTAACCATCGATTTAAGCGCATCTACTTGGTTTTCGATGGTTTGAGTTAATCTCGATAGCGTTTCTGCATCCTCAACACTAACCTTAGAACTAAACTTGTGACGCAAGCGCTCGGCTGAGAGTTGAATAGGCGTTAAGGGATTTTTGATCTCATGCGCTAAGCGTCGTGCAACTTCACTCCAAGCGGCATCACGCTGTGCGCTGATGATCGTGGTCATATCATCAATAACGATCACCATGCCAGCCGGTTCACCAGACACGTCTAGCAGGGTAGCTCCACGACAAAACAAATAGCGACGCCCACTTTGATCAACCACTTCCAATTCGACCGACCAATCCTGGGCTTTGTACGCTGTAAATTTTGGCTGTATTTGTTCGACAAACTGCGCAATGATCGGGTTGGCCAGTTGTGAAGGCTCACCTAACATCGAATGCCCTTGCATGTGCGCAAGGTCAGCTCCTAAAATATTCACCGCTGCAAGGTTACTTGTGCGCACGCAATGCCTCGCATCAAGTGTTAGTACACCTGACGAAATTTGTCCTAATACTGCTTGCAGATAAGCGCGTTGTCGTTCAACTTGCCGCTGACTGGTATCCGCGTTATTGCGCGCCTGCTCCAGTTGCTGCGTCATGTAATTAAACGACTTAACCAGATAGCCCAGCTCATCGTTTTTACTGCGTTTGTATATTCGAGTGGCGTAGTTTCCGTCAGCAACCGCTCGTGTACCTTCTACCAAATCGTGAACCGGCATCATCATTCGGCGAGCCGCATATAAAGCAAACCAGACAGCCATCATCACCGATAGCAACAATGCCAGCGACAAAGTTAACATTGAACTCAATATCAAAGGTTTACGCAAAAAAACCAACTGACGATACTGCTGATAACTTTGCTGGACGCTTTCAGCAAGATAGGCCGAACGCGATGCTACTGGAAACAAGGCCTGCAACACTGAATTACCACCTGAAGCCGCTTCAGAAAACACAGGGGTTACTACCCTGATGTTGAGCTCGCCACCTGCTGCAGGATCAACACCCACGTACGGTATACCCGATCGGGCGCGAGCAATCAAATCATCATCCGGGCGATTGGGCTGCACGGCTATGTTGCCAAGTAAACCCGTGGACGCGATGATGCGATTGTCTGGACCGATCAACGTCATCTCTAAGGCATCAGTTTCAGCGCTTAAAGAATTAAGTGCAACAACGGCAACTGAATCGTTAATGCCTACCAATTGCTGAGCCACTTTAAGTGTATCTCTTTGCAAGGTTCGCATTTGCAAGCCTAACGATTCACGACTGAGTTCTAAGGCATCATCAAGCGCGCCCTCTATTTCCAGATCAAAATAGCTATTGATATTGGCGCGTAAAAAACGAATGGAAAAACCATACACGAGTGTGACAGGGACAAGCGCTAACAGTATGGACAATACAACAAGTTTTACCGTAAGTCGCGAACCCGCCACTCGCTGTTTAAATTCTCGTATCAAGCGCCAGCCATTCATTAGAATAACAATCGCGATAAACAACAAGGCAATTGCGTTGGCAAACAACAGCCAATAGTAATACCGACCAAACTCATCGAGACGCAAGGCCATGGTACCAAGCACTACCAACGATGCTATCAACACTAGGAACAACAAACCCATTAGCAGCGCACTGCTTAAAGTTTTACTGCTTACCAATTTTTTAGTGTTTAATTGAGTGGCCACTGATATTCCTTACTGGACAGCCGCCAAGTGGAGGTGAACACCGGTTGAAGCGGCAACGGCAGTGCATTGCTATTGAGTTTGATATGCAGGCTCGCTCGCGTTGCACCACTTAGGCTAGGCGCCTGTTCTGATGCTATCGGCAACATGATATCTCGCAGCTCGCCGAGTTCTTCGAGTGCTGGTAATAGAGAACGAAAATTACGGCTGATATCTGTATCAAGAGCCCGTACCCGGTAGTGTCGAGTTAGCTCATAGTATATAAGACTATAGCGCCACTGGAATGTAGCCAAATTGGCAGCTGGCAGCCACCTGCGTGGCCTTTGCAGCTGTAATTCAACAATAAATTCCAATGGCACGCCGCTATTAAGCCCCTCCCTGATTTCACGCGGCAACGTGATTTCAGCATCAACGCTAAGCCGCCCTGTAGCATCCTTAAGTTCTACGCTGGCAGAGTAAATAGTTATCCGCCCATCATCATCCTGCGCAATACCTGCAACTGACCAGCTAACAATGGCCGACAACAAAATAGTGTGCCAGGCCGAGCGAACGTTCACGCGCTCTTTTCCAGAAGCGCGTAGTAGAAGCCATCCATAGCATGCTGGCCTGGTAAAATTTGCCTGCCAAACTCACGCTTCTCGCCCCAGCTTTCATCAATCACCAGATGAACTGAGCCATTTGCCAGTGCAAGAAACTCAGCTACCTGCTGTTCGTTTTCTGCTTTTAATATTGAGCATGTGGCGTACAACATAAACCCACCCGGTTTAAGTAATGGCCAAAGAGCAGCCAGCAAGCTGCGTTGTTGCTTAACAAGCGATGCAATATCTGATTCACGTCGCAGTAGTTTAATATCAGGGTGGCGCCGAATCACGCCCGTGCCGCTGCACGGTGCATCTAGCAAGATCGCATCAAATGCTTGGCCATCCCACCATTGCGAAGGCTCATTTGCATCAGCAACAAGCAGTTCAGCCGTGTTGCTTAATTTCAATCGATCAATGTTCTCTTGCACACGATCCAGACGTTCTTTATGTTTATCCAGAGCAACGACATGTTGCCAATGATCAAGCTCGAGCGCATGCAAAGTTTTACCGCCAGGTGCAGCACAAGCATCAAGTAATCGGCCTGAGGTTCGTTGCGCCAAAATCGGTGCGGCCAATTGCGCTGCCGCATCTTGCACACTTACGCCGCCTTCTGCAAAACCTGGCAGGCGCTCAACCGCCATGGCTTGCTCCGCTATTAACGCTTGCACGGCATGCTCACTAACAGTTGAGCCCATCTCTCGCTCACTCATCTGAGCTTGATACTGCTCTACAGAGGCGTAGTGCGGATTAATGCGTAGCGTCATGGGCGCCTGAGTGTTTGCTGCATCAACTACAGACGGCCATTGTTCGGGCCAATCCTCCTTTAGCGTCTCAAGCAACCACATAGGATGCGATAGTTCGTCGTATTCGCTCAAACCTGTTTTGAGTTTTTCTTGCTCACGTTGATAGGTTCGTAGCACCCCATTAACCAGCCCTTTCGCCCAAGGCTTGCCTAACTTACTGGTGACCTTAACAGTGGTATCAACGGCGGCATGATCAGCAATGCGCATGTGCTCAAGTTGCAAAATGCCAAGTTGCATTAGAATCACTAAATCTTGATCTTTATTTTTTAACGGCTTTTTCAGTAGAGGCTCAAGCAAACCATCCAGTTGATCTCTCCAGCGGGCATAGCCATAACAAAGTGCTTGCAACAAAGCCCTATCGGCATCAGCGACTTGCAGCTGTGCTGCCGGCATCAACCGAGTTAGCGAACCGCTACCGTGCTCCAGCTGCACGAGCAGTGCAACTGCCACGGCGCGTACATCCTTTTTGCCGGATTTGTTGGCGGTTTTTTTAGCGGTTTTAGCCAAGTACTTTATCCATCAGTTGCATACCTCGGGCGACATCTGAAGCCGCAGCGGGCTTTTTTCCAGGCCGTTGTATTTGCAATAGGCGAAGCACACCCTCGCCGGTGGCCAGCAAAACACCATCGGCGTTTATTTCAATGACAGTACCCGGCATCGCAGACGTCGAAGTTGCTAACGTTAACGTTGCGGGATTGCCAGGTAGCTCACTGCGCCATATTCGCAATTGTTGATTCTCAAACGTGGTTTGCGCTACCGGCCAAGGATTAAAAGCCATAATTTGTTGATGCAATTGCACTGCAGCGCTATTAAAATCCAACAAGGCCTCTGACTTTTTAAGCTTATGCGCGTAGATCGCGCCAGACTCAACTTGCGGTGTTGCTTCAATAGTACCTGCAATCATTCCCGATAACGTTTCCAACAAACCAGCAGCACCCAATGTCGCCAGCTCATCATGCAATTCGCCCGATGTAACATCACTATCAATCGGTATCTTGCACTGGTGCAACACAGCGCCGGTATCAAGCCCTGCATCCATTTGCATAATGCAAATACCGGTTTGCCTATCGCCAGCTAAGATTGCCCGCTGAATTGGCGCTGCTCCTCGCCACCGAGGCAATAGCGACGCATGAATATTAAGGCAGCCCAATCGCGGAATCGACAAGATGGGCTCTGGTAGCAACAATCCGTAGGCCACCACAACCATGACATCCACGTTGTAGCTAGCCAATTGCTGTTGCGAATCGGTGTCTTTTAGATGCACTGGTTGCCAAATCTCCACGCCCGCAGCCGCTGCGGCTTGTTTAACGGCACTGGCTTGAGGCTGCCGCCCTCTACCGGCGGGACGATCTGGTTGAGATAAAACGACTACAACTTCATGATCGCTTTCGAGCAGCGCTTGCAGCGCCACGGCTGCAAATTCAGGCGTGCCGGCAAAGGCGATTCGCAGTTTTTGTTGCAACTCTGGAGTGCCGCCACTCATCAATCAGTCTCTGGGAAGCCATCTCTAATAAATTTCAGCATTTTTTTGCGAATGCGGTTTCGCTTGAGCGGTGATAGGTAATCAACAAACAACTTGCCGTTGAGATGATCGATCTCATGTTGAATGCAGCAGGCCAGCAGTCCATCGGCATCCATCTCAAATGGCTCGCCACTACGATCAATGGCCGACACCCTGACTGACTCGGGTCGTTTTATCTTTTCGTATACCTCTGGGATGGACAGGCAGCCCTCTTGAGTTTCCGCTTCACCGTCAAATTCAAGTATTTTGGGATTAATTAGCGTCAATGGGCTGTCACCGTCTTCGGACACATCGATAACGACGATACGACTATGTTCACCCACTTGAGTGGCTGCCAGCCCAACTCCGGGCGCGTCGTACATGGTTTCGAGCATGTTATCGACAAATTCGGCTGTTTTACCGTCCACATTGGCTACAGGGCTGGCTATTTTGCGCAATTGGGTATCTGGATAAATAAGTATTTCGAGCACTGACAAGGTACAAATCTCGCATTATTTTCATAATGCAGATTCTAACAGGGGTAATGAGGCACCGCCCTTGCATATCAAGCTTTTGAAAGGTTCGCCGATTGATGGGGGAGCTGCACAAATATCGAGAATACGGAGATATGCTGAAGATGGCCACATTTTCTATCACTAACACTGGGCGCGTACTGAGCGCTGCTAGCCTGACTGTGCTGATTAGCGCATGCAGCCTCGGCCGCAACGAACCTGTTCAAATCGTCCAAGAGCCTGATACCACGGTACAGCAACGGTTTAATGCCGAAGGCGAAACTTCCTATACAGCGGTTGTGCCACGAGCACCACTTTCCAGCAGCCAACTTGAAGACGACGCACCAAATAGTTATACGGTGGTCCGAGGTGACACGCTTTGGGATATTTCTGATCGCTTCCTTAAAGAGCCTTGGCTGTGGCCAACGATTTGGGAATACAACCCTCAAATCGAAAACCCAGATCTGATTTACCCTGGAGATGAGGTTGCACTTGAATACGTAGATGGCCAGCCAACACTGATTATTACACGAGATGGCAAGCGCGTTACTGGCAACAATGTCGACGGTCACGGCAGCAACAGTGTTGGTGGCAGCTCAGCCAATGCTAGTGGCACACGCACTCGCCTATCTCCTCGCATCCGGGAAGAGTCTCTTGACGATGCTATTCCAACGATCCCTGCTGATGCGATTAATTCATTTTTAGTTCATCCAAAAGTAGTTGACTCCAAGACACTGCGCAGTGCACCTTATGTTGTTGGTAACTTTGATGGTCGCCTGACAAGTGCCGTCGGTCATCAGATCTACGTACGTGGCGATCTAAATCGCGAGCAACCTAAATACGGCATCTATCGAAAAAGCAAAGCCTTGCGCAATCCAGAATCTGGAAAAATATTGGGTCATGAAGTGACTATGGTTGCAGAAGCAAAGCTTATGCACACAGGTGATCCGGCAACATTAGTGATCACAAGCAATAAGATGGAAACCATCGCAGGCGATGTGCTTCTACCAGCAGGCAGTGAATCAATGGCTCACACGTATACGCCACGCATGCCAGTACTGAATGGCGAAGCAAAAATCATTTCTTTGGTTGGTGCAATCAGCCAAAGTGGGCGCAACCAGGTTGTTGTCATTAACCTGGGTACCAGCTCCGGTATGCAGGTTGGCGATGTCTTAGCAGTTGAAACTCGCGGCGGCTCATTTATCGACCCACGCGGTCGAGGCGGCTACGAACGCATCAAAATGCCAAGCACCCGTACGGGTGTTGTGATGGTGTTTAAGTCCTTCGATGAGGTAAGCTATGCGCTGGTTATGGAATCAACCTTACCGGTCAAGCTGCACGACGCAATAACTGGTATTTAATACCCGCACGCCATGGTGGCCGCGGGAACAACCGCGGTCACATTCATGGATGAATACATCTGCCACCTAAACGCGTGGCTCAGCTTTACCCTCTCCCCTAAAATCAATGCGCCTGTCCGCAGACAGCTGTACGCGCAATTTGCCGACCCTCATACGTTAATCGAAGCGGTTTTGGCTGGCGCTCTTCCTCAATCTATCGAACAACAGCGCCAATCTGTGGTCACTCGACAACGTATCGATCAAGCACTGGACTGGCAAACAGCCGGCCCTGACCGACACTTATTGACCCTGTCAGATAGCCGCTACCCGCCGCTTCTAGCATCAATCAGCTCACCCCCACCCGTGCTGTACGTCCATGGCAAGCTCGAGGCGCTGGTAGCGCCTCATGTGGCGATGGTTGGCTCACGCAAGGCCACAGCCCCTGCCTTGGATATCGCCCGCGAGCTGGCCTCCGGGTTAGCGGCAGCGGGTATTGCTGTGGTGAGCGGCATGGCGCTCGGAGTGGATGCAGCTGCTCATCAGGGCTGTTTAAACGCTGGCGGGCGAACAATCGCGGTTGCAGCGACACCGCCTAACGTGATTTATCCGCGGCGGCATCAGCATCTGGCACAGGCAATTACCGAAAATGGCGCTGTTGTGACCGAGTTTCCACTGGGCACTCCGTTGCGAGCAGGCTGCTTTCCTCAGCGAAACCGCATCATCAGTGGCCTTAGCCTGGGTACTATCGTGGTGGAGGCAGCCTTGCCCAGCGGTACGCTGCTAACGGCCAAGCACGCGGCAGAGCAAGACCGTGAGGTTATGGTGGTGCCTGGCTCCATCCGTAACCCGTTGGTCCGAGGCTGCCACTCACTAATTAAGGATGGAGCATTGTTAATTGAATCGGCTGACGATGTTCTTCGGGGCTTGTCTTTACCACTCTCGGGGCATCTATCGGAGGAAATCCCGGCAGCCATCAGGACAGAAACTATTATTAGCGACCCAGACGCGCTACTCTTATTGGAGAATTTGGGCTACGATCCCGCTTCAGCGGACGTGCTTTCGAGTAAAACCGGCCTGTCAGCAGCGCTTGTAACCCGGGCGTTAGGCAAGTTAGAACTGCAGGGCGTGATCTGTCGATCCGCGGGACGGTACAGCCGTTGCTAGCAACCTTATACGCGCTGGTCTGCATTGCGGGCCATCAATACTAATAATGTGGCTGCTCCTATCGGGCATTCACACAGGATATTCACTCACTTAATGAGCAAGAATCTGATCATTGTGGAATCCCCCGCCAAGGGTAAGACCATCGAAAAGTACCTTGGCAAGGATTACAAAGTATTAGCCTCATATGGCCACGTTCGCGATTTGTTGCCAAAAGAAGGCGCAGTCGATCCAGACAATAACTTCTCAATGAAGTACCAGATGATCGAACGCAATGAAAAACGCGTTGCCGCAATCGTCAAGGCGCTCAAAAAAGCCGACACCCTACTCCTCGCAACGGATCCGGATCGCGAAGGAGAAGCAATCAGCTGGCACCTTGTTGAACTCCTTAAAGAAGAAGGCCACCTGGAAGGTAAAGAAGTAAAACGAGTGGTGTTCCATGAAATTACCAAAGGAGCAGTACAAGATGCCGTAGCGAACCCTCGCGAGCTAGGCATTGATTTAGTTAATGCTCAGCAAGCTCGACGTGCTTTGGATTACCTGGTCGGATTTAATCTGTCGCCCCTACTTTGGCGTAAAATTGCTCGTGGTTTATCAGCCGGTCGCGTTCAGTCACCTGCGCTACGAATGATTTGCGAACGCGAAGATGAAATAGAAGCGTTTGTACCTCAAGAGTATTGGAGTATATTTGCCGAACTTGAGAAAGACAAACAACAATTTTCAGCACGTTTGTCCTTACTTAAAAGCGAAAAGGTCAAGCAGTTTACTGTCACCGATGGCGACACAGCAAATGACACAAAATCAATGTTGCTTAGCCATGCCAATGGCATGCTAGAAGCGGTAAAGGTTGAAAAGAAACAACGTAAGCGCAACCCTACCGCACCATTTACAACTTCAACTATGCAACAAGAGGCATCACGCAAATTAGGCTATGGCGCACAGCGCGGTATGCGAATTGCGCAAGGCTTGTATGAAGGTATCGACATCGGCGGTGAGCAAACTGGTTTGATCACCTATATGCGTACAGACTCAATTACCTTGTCACAAGAGTGTCTGGACGAACTACGAGAGCTGATTCCAAAACGTTACGGCAAAGACTACCTGCCAGAAACGATCAACGTTTATAAAAACAAATCAAAAAATGCTCAGGAAGCACATGAAGCGATTCGCCCTACCTCAGTTGAGCGCACACCTGAGGAGTTAAAACCCTTTTTAACCGAAGATCAGTACAAGCTCTACAATCTGATATGGAAGCGAACCGTTGCCAGCCAAATGATCCATGCGACCATCGATCAAGTGGGTGTTAACTTTCAATGTGGCGAGGGCAATCAATTTCGCGCCAACGGCTCCACTGTTACCTTCCCCGGATTCATGAAGGTTTATACAGAAGACGAGGACGATAAAAAGAACACTGAAGACGACAACAAAATGTTGCCTGAGCTTAAAGAAGGCGACAAAGTGCCACTTAAAGACATCAAGCTCAATCAACACTTTACTGAACCGCCACCGCGCTTTAGTGAAGCAAGCTTGGTTAAAACACTAGAAGAATACGGCATAGGTCGTCCATCCACCTATGCATCGATCATCTCTACATTGCAATCTCGCGAATACGTCGAGATAGAATCGCGTCGCTTTTTCCCAACTGATACTGGCCGTGTCGTAGCTAAGTTTCTAGCCAATCATTTTGACAAATATGTTGACTACGACTTCACTGCCAACCTGGAAAACGATTTAGACGCAGTATCTCGCGGTGAGATGGAATGGGTACCATTACTTGAAAAGTTCTGGACACCGTTTAAAGCAACAGTTGACGACAAACTCGAAAACGTCACCCGCGAAGAAGCCATTCAAGCACGCCAACTCGGCATTGACAAAGAATCTGGCAAACCCATGTCAGTACGCGTCGGTCGTTACGGCGCCTTTGTGCAAATCGGTACCCGTGACGACGAAGACAAACCCAAATTTGCCAGTTTGCGCCCCGGCCAACGGATGAACAACATCACCTTTGAGGAAGCAGTGCAGCTTTTTGATTTGCCACGCGATATGGGTGAAACCGCAGATGGCGAAAAGGTACGAGCCAACATTGGTCGATTTGGTCCTTACATCCAATACGACAAGAAGTACGTTTCATTAAAAGACGAAGATCCGTACACCGTCACCGCAGAGCGCGCGATGGAAATTGTTGCTGAGCATAAAATTGCTGAAGCTAACAAGTTGATCAAAACGTTTGAAGGTACTGACATTCAGATTCTGCACGGCCGCTGGGGGCCTTACATTACCGACGGCAATAAAAACGCGAAGATCCCCAAAGAGCTTAAAGAGAAGCCAGAAGAAATCGATCAGGCAACTTGTGAAAAACTAATTGAAGAAGCGCCTGAAAAACGCGGCCGAGGTAAGAAAAAAGCCGCCGCCAAAAAGGAAACCACCAAAAAGACAGCCACCAAGAAAAAGGCTAAAAAGAAAGTAGCGAAGAAGAAAAAGGCGACTAGTAAGAAGAAAGCGACTTCCAAGAAGAAGGCGACAAAAAAAGTAACTGCTGCCGCCAAAAACTAGCCGCAATTTTTCGCTTGAGTGCCGCTACCTGCAATATAGACACTGCCGCCACCATCATTAAAGATGGTGGCGTTATTGCCTACCCCACCGAAGCCGTTTATGGGCTTGGATGTGACCCATCTAACCTCGCCGCCTTGCGGCGTTTAATCGGTATAAAGAAGCGAGCAAAAGACAAGGGGTTGATTTTGATTGCCAGCAATCAATTGCAGCTTTCATCATTTATTCACGCACCTGACAATTCAACTAAAACGTTAATGAATACATACTGGCCTGGGCCGGTTACCTTAGTGGTGCAATCCAAAGCTACCACTAACCCGTTACTCACTGGTGGTCGTAGCACTCTGGCTGTAAGAGTCAGCGATCATGCTGGGGTACAGGCTCTGTGTAACGCATGCGATCATGCATTAGTTTCAAGTAGTGCAAACCTCAGCGGACAGACAGCCTTACGTACAAGTGATGATGTCTTGTCACAACTTGGCGACGATATCGATGCCGTCCTTGAAGGCGGCCTGGGCGGCTTAGCTAAACCAACCATGATCATAGACGCCAGCAGCGGAAAAATTCTGCGTAGCTAGGTGTAAACTGTACCCACAATACCAGGTCTATTTCGATGAGCACAGAAGTCAAGCAATTCCTAGAGCAATTTCAAACAAGGCTTTGCGATTCATTAAGCAAAACAGATGGCAAAGCCAGCTTTGCATCCGATACCTGGCAACGCGAGCAAGGCGGTGGTGGAATCACTCGCACACTAGTAAATGGCGATGTGTTTGAAAAAGCCGGAGTCGGGTTTTCAGAAGTATTTGGCGATAAGCTGCCGCCCTCCGCTACTGCGAAACGCCCAGAGCTAGCCGGGCGGGAATGGCGCGCGATGGGGGTATCGTTGGTAGTGCATCCCGTTAATCCACACGTGCCCATCAGCCACGCCAACGTTCGCTTTTTTAACGCATCAAAACCAGGTGAAGACCCACTCTGGTGGTTTGGCGGTGGTTTCGATTTAACACCTTGTTATGGTTACAAGGAAGATTGTGTCCACTGGCATCAAACTGCAAAAGATGCCTGTACACCATTTGGTCATAACCTTTATCAGGAATTAAAACAAGAGTGCGATGACTATTTTTACCTAAAACATCGAAACGAAACCCGTGGTGTTGGTGGTTTGTTTTTTGATGATTACACCGCTGGAGGCTTTGAACCAGCATTTGCTTTTATGCAAAGCGTTGCCAATCATTATCTCAAGGCCTACTTGCCTATCGTTGAAAAGCGCAAATGCACGCCTTTCTCCGAAGAGCAAAAACTTTTCCAGTGCTACCGACGTGGCCGCTACGTAGAGTTTAATTTGGTTTACGATCGCGGCACCCTGTTTGGTTTGCAATCAGGTGGCCGTACGGAATCGATATTGATGTCCATGCCACCGGTAGCGCATTGGCAGTACGGCTATGACGCCGTTGAAGGTAGCGATGAAGCCCTACTTGCTGAACGTTATTTGCAAGCACACGATTGGCTCGACCAGCTCGCATAATTAATAAAAATTACAACTGAACGAATAGCAAGCCGAACCCAGCGTTGTAAAACGCGTGTAACAAAATAGATGGAATGACGCTGTTGTAACGTTCTCTTGCCCAACCAAAAATGATGGATGGGAAAAAAACTAGGCATGCCCACATGGGAGTTTGGTAAATCAAATGCGCCGCAGCAAATACCAAGGAAGTAACAATATTGGCAGCACTAATACCGAACTTGCGCTTGGTAAAAAACGCCCCCTCTAATAACAAGGTTTGCAGCCCACCGCGAAATACGATCTCCTCAAGTAGTGGGCTTAGCATAGCGATCTTAAGAAACATCTCCCACGGAATAGGCGGCGCACCTACACCGTTTCCGGCCGTATAAAGTAAGCACCACACAACCGGGCCTGCCAATAAGGCAAGCCAATAGCTGGAGTCCTTCCAGAAGACCTTATTGGGGAGGGAGGTGTTCAATGACCTCAAAACGGTTGTTTGCGAGCCGGCCTCGGGAGGTTGCATTGTCGTATATCGGACGAGTGCCGCCAAACGAACGCAGCACTAATCTGTTTGCCCTAATACCCTGGCCAATCATATAAGTGCCCACGGTACGCAAACGAGCGCGAGTGAGTATGGATTGTGAACGCACGTCACCCTGTGAGTCGGTATGAGCTAACAATTCAATACGAGCGATTGGATAGCGTTTGAGTAAGTTTGCTAAATAGTCCAGCTGTACTGATGCATTCTCCGCAAGCTCGCTTGTGCCATCAATAAATTGCACTCCACTCAGGACGCCATCAAATAATGGGCAACCGGATTTGCCCACTGGATAACCGATAGTCGACGACGGACAGGCATCAGCCGCATTTAATACACCGTCACTATCGCTATCGTTGTTAAGCTGCGGTACAGGCTCGTCGACTGCAGGAAGCGGCTCCTCTATCACACCTGGCGACGGTAGCGCTGGCACGGGTAACTGTGCCGCGGGTGACGCAGGTTTTGGCAAGGCCGGCGAAGACAATTCGGGCCCTTGGACTTCTGGCGCAGGTATATCGGGTGGGCGTCGAGTTTGTGTGCGCCTACCACCAAATCGCGTCAGCAATGAGAGTTGTGCGGTGACTATGTCTTGGTCGTGATAATACGCTTCCACTCTGACAGCAATGTTTTGAGTCAGAAAAAATTCCGCACCACCACCTGCGCCAAAATAAATGTCTTGGTTGTTACCAACTGGCACTGTGGTATCACGATCTGCAAAGCCTAAACCAAATCGACCAAACAGAGCAGTGCCGAGCGAGCCAGGGCGAAGCTGGCGATCACGTGTATCGTAAAATCGATATAATACGGAAGCATCGACTGCGGTGTATCCGACCGTCTGGCCGTTTGTTAATTCAGCCTCGCCTATGCCAAACGCTTGCAGCTGAACACTTGTGCGTTCATCGATATCACGACCTAGAAATAAGCTAACCAAGGTTCCTTGATTGTTATCCACGTTAAGGCCAGGTTCGTCAGGATTGGGCTCGAGAATGGACACACCGCCACCAATACCAAAATACCACTGATTGTCGAGAGACCAGACACTGCTACACATGACCAGCAAAAACAGGCCAACAACGCGTGTAATCGCAGTAAGGTTGTTTGTACGGCTATTTTTCACTTCGGCTTCCCGCATTATTTAAACATGCGCTACGTCAACACAATGGCATAACTACAGACAGTGTTTAAGCATAGTTGTTTTTTTGCCCCAAGGGAGTCCCTGTTTACTCAGCCAGCCACTTTGCTACATCATGAGCAAAGTAAGTTAGCACCGCGTCACACCCTGCCCGCCTAAACGCCATCATAGACTCCATCACCACCTGTTTTTCATCTACCCAACCGTTGGCGGCAGCCGCTTTGATCATGGCGTACTCACCACTCACGTGATAGGCGCTAGTAGGCACGGCAAATTGCTGTTTGGCCCGCCGTACAATATCCAGATAGGGCAATCCGGGCTTCACCATAATCATGTCCGCGCCTTCTTGCAGGTCAAGCGCTATCTCGCGCATTGCCTCATCGCTGTTGGCTGGGTCAATTTGGTAGCTAAATTTGTCGGCTTTACCCAGGGCCGCGGTAGCACCCACCGCATCGCGAAATGGGCCATAAAAACTCGATGCGTATTTGGCAGCGTAACTAAGAATTTTGGTATTTGTTAAGCCTGCTGTTTCAAACGCCGAGCGTATCTGGCCCACCCTGCCATCCATCATGTCAGAAGGCCCTACCATATCAGCGCCAGCTTCTGCATGACACAACGCTTGCTTGACTAACACCTCAACGGTTTCATCATTCATGATGTATCCGGTGCTATCCATCAAGCCGTCATGCCCATGTGGCGAATAAGGGTCAAGTGCGACATCAGTGATCACACCTAAATCGGGAATGGCTGCTTTAAGTGCCGCAATTGCACGTGGCGCAAGACCGTGAGGATCAAACGCACCAGCACAATCATCAGTCTTTGCAGAATCATCGGTTACCGGAAACAACACCACAGCCGGCACCCCAAGCTGGCGAATCATTTCGGCTTCCTTTACAAGTTGATCAATGCTCAAACGTTCTACGCCTGGCATCGATGGCACCGGCACTCGTTTATTGTGGCCTTCAATAACAAAGTAAGGCTGGATCAACATAGCAGTGCTAACGTCGTTCTCTCGCATCAGCCGCCTGCTGAAGTCGTCTTGTCGCATGCGCCGAGGGCGAGTTTTTGGATAGGCTGCCGATAGCCCAAATAGTGCCTTATCAGTCACAATTCACCTTAAGTAATCTTTATTTGTCAAAGAGTTAGCCTGTTATGGATACCTCCTGTGGCGCACACCCACAAGCACTGGTACCATCAATGCCTGACAACTATGCGTGGTCGCGCCCCGACCCACCACCCAATGAGCTTCAATTTAAAATTCACAGTAGTGGCGTTAGTGCTCGCCATCTTACTATGGTTTGCCTTTTACGCTTTTCTGTCCTCCACAAGCTTAAGCCTGTTTGGCCTAAAAACCTCAAAATCAACCGCAGGAGGTGGCACCTTTAACGCCCAGAGTCACACGGCTGCAGGCTTTGTCGCCTTTGAAGAGCTCAAAGCCTTGGAAGATGCGGAAGAAAAAGCAAAAGAAAAGCGAAGTAAAGAATTAAAGGGAAGAGAAAAAGACGCTCCAGCAATCGAAAACATGGTCACAAATAGTAATACGCAGCAAAGCTCAAACAACGTATCTGCACAACAAGCAACAGGCCAGCCCGAGCAGCAGACGATCAATGGCAGCAAACCCAACCCGGTTTTTACCAATATTCGAGCCATTGACGCAATACTGTCCGTAAAGAATTCAATCAATTGCCAAGACAATTATGTCGCCGGTGTGTTTTTCAGAAAAAATTCCACCGCAATGAGAGGCCAAAGCCTACTGGCTTTGGACGCACTCATACAAGAACACAAAAAATGCCTCAATTCAGTTGTCGTAGTAAAAAGCGCGGCAAGCGACGAATCAGCAATCATGTTGGATCAACGACGACGTGACGAAGTAAAATATTACTTGCTACAAAGAAGCGTAAAGAAATCTGCCATTAAACTAGATCAATAAAATCGACAAAAAAACAAAATGAGTAACCGCTACACCGTCGTAGGGCAACCGATCGCCCACAGTAAATCACCAACCATTCACTGCATGTTTGGCGAGCAAACGGGGCGCAACATAATCTACACTCGTACTGAATCCACACCATCAAACTTTGCCCAAACTCTTGACGAATGGCAACAAGCTGGGGGTAAAGGCTGCAACGTAACCCTACCCTTTAAAGAAATAGCAGTGAAGTTGTGCGATCAACTTGATCAAAGCGCGAACGATGCCCAAGCCGTCAATACCATCCACTTTCAAGATGGCAAACGTTATGGTTACAACACTGACGGAAGTGGCTTGCTGCGCGACCTATCAAACAATCAAAATTTCACGGTCACAAACAAACGCATATTACTTATTGGCGCAGGAGGTGCCGCTCGTGGCGCGCTCGGCCCGTTAATCGCGCAAGCCCCACATAGCATCACCATCGCCAATCGCACCGTGGATAAGGCAAAGGCACTTGCAGCCGCATTTCCACACATGCTCTGCGGCGTGATGGCAGTTGGCTATCAGGACATTGGCAATGAAGATCGCTTTGATCTTGTTATCAATGCCACCAGCCTAAGCCTTCAAAAAACGCTTCCACCTCTACCGACATACCTATTCGCGCCAGGGGCGCTTAGCTATGACATGATGTATGGCATCGACGACACCATTTTTATGGATTGGAGCCGGCAACACCGTGCGACGCAAGTTTGCGATGGACTGGGTATGCTAATAGAGCAAGCCGCCGATGCTTTTGCAATTTGGGAAGGTGTGAGGCCCGATACAAAAACTGTATACACCTATATTAGGTCGGAGCTTAAATGAATGCAGCACTTAAAGCAGTTACGCTATTAGCGTGCATTGCCCTGCCTAACGCATTGGCTTTAGCCGACCAAGCCCAAGCAACGCTTCGCACGATATCCATTAAAATCAACAATAGTAATCTCGAAACAGAGATAGCGATTTCGTCAAAACAACGCTACATGGGTTTGAGCTTTCGCAAACATCTTGGCGCTGATGCGGGGATGTTGTTTGTTTATTCTAATGAGCAGATGCTTGTGTTTACGATGCGTAATACGCTACTGCCTTTGTCTATCGCGTACATTGCAGAGGACCTAACAATAAACGAAATCCAGCATATGAACGTTGGCCCTAAGCAACTGTTTCCGACTACAAAAGCTGCCCGTTATGCTCTGGAAGTCAATCAAGGCTGGTTTGCTACTAATAACATCAAACCAGGCGATAAACTCATCCTACCGTAGCCACAAACACCAACGCATAAATAACCATAAAGATGAAACTAAACACTTTAGGTAACACCGATACGCAAGTAAGCGAACTCTGCCTAGGCAGCATGACATGGGGCACACAAAACACGGCCGCTGAGGCTTTTTCGCAAATTGACTACGCGATTGAACACGGCATCAATATCATAGATACGGCCGAGCTCTACCCAACCACCCCTCTTTCCGCAGAGACACAAGGTGATACTGAATCAATAATTGGTCAGTGGATTTCAAATTCTGGCAAGCGAGATAAGGTACTACTGGCCACTAAGGTTGCGGGCAATGGCCCAAAATGGATTGACGATGGCAAACCCATCACCGGTGAGAAGATTCGCAAATCATTAGAGGGTTCGCTACAACGTTTACAATGCGACACCATTGATCTCTATCAACTTCATTGGCCTAATCGAAAAACTTATCACTTCAGGCAATCATGGCACTTCGACCCAACTACACAAAATAAACAAGAAACCCTGGATAGTATGCACGAGGTGCTGCGCACGCTAGCAGCGCTAATACGCGACGGCAAAATTCGCCACATTGGCTTATCCAACGAATCTTGTTGGGGCACGGCGCAATATGTGCGGCTGGCCGAAGAACACAATTTGCCACGTATGGTTAGTATTCAAAACGAGTACAGCCTGTTAGATCGTCTGTTCGATCTTGATCTTGCTGAACTCGCGCATAACGAAGGTATAGGTCTACTCGCCTTTTCACCGCTAGCGGCGGGCATGTTAAGTGGCAAGTATGAAAAAGGTGCAATACCCAAGGGCTCGCGACGTAGTATGCAAGCAGACTTAACCGGTCGGTATAACGAACGCAGCGTAAAAGCGTTACGCGGTTATTTAAGCATCGCAAAGGAGCATCAATTGGATCCTGCTCAAATGGCGCTGGCATTTTGCACTAGCCGGCCGTTTATGACATCGACTATTATTGGCGCGACCACAATGGAGCAATTGGCCACCAACGTGGGGGCTGCTGATATTACGCTTACTGATGAAGTAATGAATGCTATTGGCGATGTGTACAGGGCTTTGCCCCAGACAATGTAAATATTGCCATGCAACTAATGGCGGAAGTGTCGCACGCCAGTCAATACCATGGCCATTCCGTGCTCGTTCGCAGCATCGATCACCTGTTGATCATTCTTTGATCCGCCGGGCTGGATTACTGCTGAGACACCGACTTCCGCTGCATTATCGATACCGTCTCGAAACGGAAAAAACGCATCTGATGCCATTACTGCACCCTTCACATCCAATCCAGCATCATGGGCCTTGATCGCCGCGATACGAGCAGAGTAAACGCGACTCATTTGCCCCGCTCCGACACCTACCGTAGATAAATCTTTACCATAAACGATAGCGTTAGATTTTACGAACTTAGCGACTCGCCAGGTAAACAGCAGGTCGGCAATTTCTTGCGGGCTGGGTTCGCGTTTAGTCACAATGGTTAGATCATCTACGGTGATGATTTTCGTGTCTTCGTCCTGCACCAACAGGCCTCCGCTCACCGCCTTGAGCTGCATGGGTAGAGGCGCAGATTCTGGGCCGGTCTCTAGCACCCGCACATTGGGAAACCCTGCAAGAACACTCTTAGCATCTTCATCGATTGATGGCGCTATGATGACTTCAACAAATTGCTGTGCAGTAATTGCTTCGCTAGTTTTTTTGTCCAGGCTTCGATTAAAGGCGATAATGCCACCAAAGGCAGACGTCGGATCTGTTGCATACGCAGCCTGATAAGCATCAACAATTTCGGCAGATACGCTCACGCCGCATGGATTTGCATGCTTAACGATCACGCAGGCAGGTCGCTCAAACTGTTTAACGCACGCCAATGCTGAATCAGCATCCACTACATTGTTAAACGACATAGGTTTACCTTGTACCAGATTAGCTGCAGCAATACTGCCTGGCGGCGGCTTGGCTTGCTTGTACAGTGCTGCTCGTTGGTGTGGATTTTCGCCGTAGCGCAGCTCGTGAACTAACTCATATTGAGCATTTAAGGTATTGGAGAAAACAGATGCGTCGCCACCAGCTGGCCCAGATAGCCGACCAAGGTAGCTAGCGATCATACCATCGTAGCGAGCAGTGTGTTCAAACGCTTTGACAGCGAGTTCGAACCGTAGTTGTTGATTAGCCTCAGAACCGTAGGCAAGCGATGCAACAACTCGATCGTAATCTGACGGATCAGTGACGACAGTAACGTGCGCGTGGTTTTTGGCTGCAGCGCGAACCATAGCAGGCCCACCAATATCTATGTTTTCGATTGCATCATCAAATTCAACGCTAGGTTTTGCAACTGTGCGTTCAAACGGATACAGGTTGACGATGACGTAATCGATATGAGTGATGCCGCGCTCCTGCATAACATCGTCATCAATACCGCGCCTGCCAAGAATGCCGCCATGCACCATCGGGTGTAGCGTTTTAACTCGGCCCGCCATCATCTCACTCGCGCCAGTGTAATCAGCAACCTCTAAAACTTCGAAGCCGTGATCACGTAATAGCGAAGCAGTGCCACCAGTTGATAGCAACCCGACGCCAGCGTCTGTCAGAGCTTTTGCAACAACTGCTATACAATTTTTGTCAGAAACGCTCAACAATGCAAAGCGTTTTTTGACGTTCGGCATGACCCGTATTACACCAAATTGCAACTATGGTTTTTACTGGCTGCGGGTAGTTTCGGGCAGTTTGCCTCGTAATGTACCACGGCTGATGCCCAACCATTGTGCGGCACGGCTTTGGTTGCCTCTGCATTCTTCCATGACGTAAGCAATGAGCGCGGACTCAACCTGGCCCATCACTAATCGGTGTAGCTCACGCGGAGCTTGGCCGTCCAGCATTTCAAAGTAACGAGCTAGTTCGTCCTGAACACAACGCTGGATAGCGGTGCCTTCAGTGTCAGATTGCTCACCACCAGATTGCTCAGCAGATTCAGTTACGTTGTTGGCAACGTTTAGATCGATGTTTTCTTCGTTTGGATTATTAGGCACGTTTTATCACTTAGGCTGCGGCGGATGATTCATCCGACCGGATAAAAAAGGATTCGGTTAGCGACAACTGTTCAGTCGTCGTTTCCACCATGTTTATTTCGTTTTTTAATTTACATTCCATTTTAACGCGAAACTCATTTGCGGAATGTTGATTTTTGCAATACCACGCAATATGTTTTCTAGCGATACGCACGCCTCGATGTTCTCCGTACAATTTGTATAACGCTTTTAAATGCACGTGTAATGTCTCGAGTTTTTCGGCGTTCGACGGGGGCTTGGGAGTTGCTTCATTATTTAAACAAGCAACTATGCTTCGCAACAGCCAGGGATTGCCTTGGGCTGCGCGTCCTATCATCACACCGTCGGCACCAGTATAATCCAATACCTGCAGTGAATGTACAGCATTTTTTATATCGCCATTCGCTATTACAGGAATTGACACTGTTTGCTTGACATACGCAATCGTATCGTATTCGGCATCACCAGTAAATCTATCAGCACGCGTGCGACCATGTATCGCAAGGCACGAAACACCGGTATTTTCAGCTATTTTTGCAATTGTTGTTGCATTACGTGTTGCTCTACACGGGCCTGTTCTTATCTTAAGCGTCACAGGAACGTCAACGCTCTTGACAACCGCTTCAAGAATTTTTTTCACCCTATCGGGGTATTCAAGCAAAGCAGAGCCTGCAGCTTGTTTGCACACTTTTTTTGCAGGACAACCCATGTTTATATCAATAATTTGCGCGCCATGCTTAACGTTAAATGCAGCTGCTTCAGCCATCGTGTGAGGTTCAGAACCCGCTATTTGCACGGCATGCGGAAGATCGTTTTCCGCGCGCGCAATTCGGCGTTGTGTTTTATCGCTGGCGTGCAGAATCATGTCGCTTGAAATCATTTCAGAGGCGGCAAAGCCAATCCCTTGGCTAGCGCAGATATCTCTAAACGCACGGTCGGATACGCCCGCCATGGGCGCAAGGAAAACACCGTTTTTTAATGTGTAGGGGCCGATCTGGATCATCCGTTTATTCTAACGGATAAGAAACGGTAATGCTGCTAGCGCATGCTACGAAACTGCAATTCAAAGCCGGTTGCGCGATTGCCTGGATCCTTCACTTCCAAGGTCACATCCAGCCTTTTGCCCGGCACGATGGTATCAGCAAGCTTCCATTGTTCAAGGTAGTCTTTGGGCATAAAATCCCTTTTTGCCACTGTTCGCCCGTTACGATCACTCAAACTAATGACCAGCACCGGCAATGGCTGTTCGAATTCTGCGTCATTGCGGATACCCATAGTGAGCACCAGGGCATTATCAACAGTGGGATGAGAATAGGCATTTCGTTGCACAGCTTTCAAAGCACTTAGGTCGACGCGCGGCGGCACCTTGCATCGAAATACAGCACAGCCTGCTTGTAGCACTGGACGCAGGGCTGCAATTTTGGACACGCTTTGAAATTCTCTAGAGACATACATGCCGCCAATGACCACAGCAAAGGTGACGAGCAACAAAATAGACAGCAACCATGGAATGGGCCGCTGCACATCATTATCTATGTCTTGAAACTCAATCCCAGCAGCGCTATCAGATTCATCATTGTCCGCAGTCATAACATCGTCTGACACATCGGCCTCAGCGCTGACAGGTTCTGCATCGCGATAGTTAAATATTAATGGTTCAGTGGGCACATCATCGCTAACAAACTCAACATCAGCAGCCTGTGCCGATGCTGCCGCTTCCAATTGCGCAACGTTTGCATCAATGGTGACATCATGCGCAAACAAGGTATCGCTAAACGTTTCATCGTTTTCTAAGGCAACAGTGTCGAAATCAAAACTTGCCGTGTCACGAGTTTGATCAAAATAGGCAATTTCAGGCAAATCAGCTTCTTCGGAAAACAAGTCAAAATCCGAATAGGTGACATCTAGCGCAGCACTATCGGCGGTCGACCCATTGAGTGCAGCAGGCTCTGAAGCGTTGGTATCCTCACCGTTTTCGCCTGTGTTTATATCGCTGGC
The DNA here is from genome assembly GCA_036478595.1 of Granulosicoccaceae bacterium. Taxonomy (GTDB): domain Bacteria; phylum Pseudomonadota; class Gammaproteobacteria; order Granulosicoccales; family Granulosicoccaceae; genus Granulosicoccus. Next base: position 70,538 of record JAZGEF010000034.1, on the reverse strand, counting down.
ATTATTCGGTGCTGCAGCGGCATCGGAGCGCAAGCCTTCACGAGCGTCAAATATAGACAGGCACTCGCCGCAGCGCACGCGTGTATCACTTGAGGCAAGTAATTCACGAGAGACTTCAAACACTGTCAGACAATTAGAACAACGTGTCTGCAAGCTTTGTTCGATTTCTGTGTCTGAGCTGGGATAGGCCATTATGTTGTGCGGCGGGATGCGACGAGCCGCGCCCATCCATTCTGAATCTCGTCTGACTCGAATTCAAACGCGTCATTGTACCGTAAGCGCAGCGGCTCGATTTGCTCCTCTAATAAGCCAGACATCACGAGCGTGCCATGAGATTGCACCATGAGGGCAAATGTGTCCGCTAACTGCATCAAGGGTTGAAACAATATATTGGCCATTAACAAGTCACAAGCTTCTAGGGTTTCAGGCGCTTCAAACGCCGTCTCAATGCGATCACTCACGCCATTGGCGACAGCATTTTGCCGGGTGGCCTGTAGCGCTTGAGGGTCAATATCAATCGCTAACAATTGCCTTGCACCAAGCATAGCTGCAGCAATGGCTAACACCCCCGAACCGCAACCATAGTCTACGATTCGCTGCCCCGCCAGTGATTGTGGATGATTGGCAGTGAGGGATCCTAACCATTTCAGGCAAAGAGCCGTAGTTGCATGGGTACCCGTACCAAATGCTAACCCAGGGTCAAGCTTGATATTAATAGCAGTTTTATCAACGAATGGTCGATGGGATGGACATACCCAAAGCGATGGTCCAAATTGCATAGGCTCGAATGCGTCCATCCATGCTCGCTCCCATACTTGATCGCCTAGCAAAGTTAATGAATACACGGTGGGCACTAACCCATTAGCTGCGGCAGCAAGCATCATCGCATCATGCACACGCGCTGGCGTGTAATCTTGCGTGAACAATCCGATCAGCTCGATGTGCTCCCACAATCGAAATTCGCCTGGTGCGGGCTCTAATATTGGTTCGTCCCTCTCATCCCTGTAACTAACAGAAACAGCCCCGGCGGCAAACAACCATTGTTCCAGATCTTCAGCCGATTCGGGTGTGGCTCGTATATGCACCTCCGGCCATGGCTGCTCTTTCGATTGATCCAAGGGCTGATCCAGCGACGCTTATTCGTCTTCTAATTTACGTTCGAGATAATGAATGTCCGTACCGCCGGCTTGAAAATTCTCGTCGGAAAAGATATCCATATGCAAAGGTATGTTCGTTTTGATGCCATCAATAAATACTTCACTCAGTGCGCCGCGCATGCGAGCCATGGCTGTTTCTCGAAAATTGGCTGTAACAATTAGCTTGCCAATCATAGAATCGTAATGTGGTGGTACGCGATAGCCATTATAGATATGCGTATCCACTCGCACACCTAAACCACCAGGCGCATGATATTGATTGATTACACCCGGTGAAGGCATAAAAGTTTGCGGGTCTTCAGCGTTGATTCTGCACTCAAATGCGTGGCCTGTTATGGAAATATCTGATTGCTTGTGACGTAATATGCGCCCTTCTGCAGCAAATATTTGTTCTTTGATGATATCAACACCCGTGACCATTTCTGTTACCGGATGTTCAACCTGCACTCGCGTATTCATTTCGATGAAATAAAATTCGCCGTTTTCATAGAGAAACTCAAACGTACCTGCACCTCGATAACCAATACGTTTACACGCATCCGTGCAGCGTTTACCCATGTCGGCACGCGTAGCTTCATCCACACCAGGTGCAGGTGCTTCTTCAACCACTTTTTGATGGCGACGTTGCATTGAGCAGTCTCGCTCACCAAGATGAACGGCGTTTCCATGTTTATCGGCAATAACCTGAAACTCTACGTGACGTGGAGTTTGGAGGAATTTTTCCATATAGATAACGGGATTGCCAAACGTGGATTGCGCCTCGCTACGAGTCATTTCAATTGATTGCAGCAACTCGCCTTCCTCATGAACAACCCGCATTCCGCGACCGCCACCACCACCCGAAGCTTTGATGATGATTGGGTAACCAATTCGCTTTGCGGTATCGAAGTTTTGTTGGTCGTCGTCACCCAAGGGGCCATCAGACCCTGGCACACAAGGTACCCCGGCGGCGCGCATCTCTTTGATGGCGCTGACCTTGTCACCCATTAGCCGGATGGTTTCAGCTTTTGGGCCGATGAATTCAAACCCGCTGGATTCAACACGTTCGGCAAAATCAGCGTTTTCAGCTAAAAAACCGTAACCCGGATGAATAGCTTCAGCCTGCGTGATTTCTGCAGCGCTAATGATAGCCGGTATATTTAAATAGCTTTGAGTTGATGACGGTGGCCCGATACATACGGCTTCATCGGCAAGCCGAACGTGTTTTAAATCACGATCAGCAGTTGAATAAACCGCGACCGTTTTAATACCGAGATCACGACAGCAACGCATGATGCGCAGCGCGATTTCGCCACGGTTGGCAATCAGAATTTTATTAAGAGGTTTGTCCATCTGAAAGCAGCTCAATCAATCACGATTAATGGTTCGCCGAATTCAACCGGCTGCCCGTCATCCACCAAAATTGCTCTGACCGTGCCACTGACTTCGGCTTCGATCTGATTCATGATTTTCATTGCTTCGATAATACAAAGCGTGTCGCCTTTATTCACTTGTTGCCCAAGGTCAATGAAGGGTTTGGCATCTGCTGATGGTGCACCGTAATATGTACCAACCATTGGCGACTCAATAATAGTACCCGGAGGTAATGTGTCAGCAATTTGAGCAGCAGGTGCTTGGCCAACAGCCGCAGGGGCAGCCATAGGCATTGGAGCCGCTTGGGCCATCATCGGCGCGCTGATTACTGGCGACGCTGTGGTGCCTCTGGCAATACGCACAGACTCTTCTCCTTCGACGATTTCGATCTCTGCCACATCGGAATCTTCTAGTAATTCAATGAGTTTTTTTATCTTGCGGATGTCCATCAACTGGTCCCGTTATTGTGTTTTGTTTTTTTCGGTGGAATTGCTGCGCAATTGCTCGCGCAACTGAAAGTATCCTGCCGCGGCGCGCCAGGTGATAAAATATTAGGCGACAAGATATCATCAAATCGGCGCAAACTACAGACATTTCGCGACATTAACTCGATACATCAAGGAATTTACAATCAATTTGGACAACGCAACGCTGGCTTTCCAACACTTGGATCCTGTTCAGATACTGGATGCCATTGATGCGCGCGGCTGGCAAACCGATGGCCGAGTTTCAGCACTCAATAGCTACGAAAACAGGGTGTACCAAATTGGCCTCCAAGATGGCAGCAATGTCATCGCCAAATTCTATCGCCCTGAGCGCTGGACCGACGCCGCCATCCTTGAAGAACACCGTTTTTGCCAGCTTCTCGTTGAATACGACTTACCTGTTATCGCACCAATAGCTGGCGAAAATGGCAATACGCTGCTAGAAGCTGGGCCGTATCGTTTTTGCCTGTTCCCACGCGCAGGAGGCCGCCCACCCGAGCTTGATAATCCAGAACAACTCACTGTTATTGGCCGCACCCTTGCCCGTTTGCACAGCGCAGGCGAGCAAACCTCGTTTGAACACAGACCCACCATAAATCCAGCTCGCCTCGGAGACGAATCAATTGCGCTGTTGCGCAATTCAAACCTGGTGCCATCAACATCACACGAAAACTACTTCTCCCTAGTTGATCACATCATGCCGATCGTACATGAGCGCTTTAACAGTGCCAGCGCTTGTCGCCAGATCTGCATACACGGCGATTTTCATCCTGGCAATATTTTGTGGGGACAAAGCAATACCCCTCACTTGCTTGATTTTGACGATGCCGCCACCGGCCCTGCTGTGCAAGATATCTGGATGTTTATTTCAGGAGATCGTGCTTATGCTCAAGCCCGTTTAGGCGACATACTGGATGGTTACTATGAGTTTCGAGAATTTGACGAACAAGAGCTATCGCTTATCGAGCCACTACGTGCATTGCGCATCATTCACTACGCAGCATGGATCGCGAAACGCTGGGAAGACCCGGCTTTCAAGATTGCGTTCCCATTTTTTGCAGATGCCCGATTTTGGGATGAGCATGTGCTCTCACTTAGAGAGCAATTCGCGGCTTTAGAAGAAAAGCCGCTCGTCTATTAACACAGTAACGTATTAGCAGTATCGTCTAGCATTATCAACTAGCGGCGACTCTGCTAATCGCCAAGCTTACGAAATACCAATGATGCATTGGTGCCGCCAAAGCCAAAGCTATTGCTCATCACCGTGTCAACCATTGCATTGTCTATGCGTGCACGCACGATAGGCATATCTTCAGTCTCAGCATCTAGTTTATCGATGTTGATCGACTCTGCAATAAACCCAGACTCCTGCATTAACAAGCTATAGATTGCTTCTTGCACACCAGCAGCGCCTAATGAGTGGCCAGACAATGACTTGGTTGATCCTATATTTGGAATAGCATCACCAAACGTGGCTTTTACGGCTTTAAGCTCGGCGATATCACCTACCGGCGTACTAGTGCCATGAGCATTGATGTAATCAATCGGTGTATCCACGGTCGCGCTAGCGAGCTCCATACAACGTCGTGCGCCTTCACCAGAAGGTGCAACCATGTCATAACCATCAGAACTTGCACCATAGCCCACTACTTCAGCATAGATACGCGCACCTCGGGCTCTTGCTGCTTCTAACTCTTCGACAACAACCATACCGCCCCCACCGGCAATAACAAAGCCATCACGATCAGCGTCGTATGCACGTGATGCTTTTTCTGGCGTGCCGTTATATTTAGTTGATAAGGCACCCATTGCGTCAAACAAGCAGCTGAGTGTCCAATGCTCTTCTTCGCCACCGCCAGCAAATACACGATCTTGCTTACCTAGCTGGATTAACTCCAGAGCATTACCGATGCAATGAGCACTAGTGCTACACGCAGAGGAAATTGAATAATTGGTGCCTTGAATTTTGAATGGCGTTGCCAGGCAAGCAGAAACGGTGCTACCCATGGTTTGCGTAACGCGATATGGGCCAACTCTTCGCACGCCTTTATTGCGCAATAGATCCGCTGCATCTACCTGGCTGGATGATGACCCACCGCCAGAACCTGCAATGATGCCAGTTCGATCATTTGATACCTCAGCGTCAGTTAGGCCGGCATCGGCAATGGCATCACGCATGGCGACGTAGGCGTAAGCCGCCGCCGCACCCATAAAACGCAATTGCTTGCGATCGATATGCTCCTTCAGATCAATAACCGGCGCTGCAGCTACCTGACTTCGCATACCAAGCTCTGCGTATTCAGGCCGAGCCGTAATGCCAGATTTGCCAGCACGAAGAGATTCAGTCACTGATGCCTTGTCGTTGCCAAGACACGAAACAATTCCAATACCAGTAATGACAGCACGTCGCATAATTTTAAGGCTTCTTAAAAATTTTCAGTGGAAGTAAACAGGCCAACTCGTAGATCCCTAGCTGTGTATATCTCCCTACCATCAACGAGCATGCGCCCGTCGGCAATACCCATCACAAGCTTGCGTTCGATTAAACGCTTCATTTGAAGTTCATAAGTAACTACTTTGGCGGTAGGTAGCACTTGCCCAAAAAATTTAACTTCGCCAGCCCCTAATGCTCGGCCGCGCCCTGGATTGCCCTTCCAGCCCAGAAAAAAACCAACCAGCTGCCATAAGGCGTCTAAGCCAAGACAGCCAGGCATGACCGGATCACCGATAAAATGGCAATCAAAAAACCAGAGATCGGGGTTGATATCCAACTCAGCTTTGATTTCTCCCTTGCCATGCTCGCCACCCTCTGCTGTAATCGACGTAATGCGATCCATCATCAACATGTTGGGCACCGGCAAACGAGCGTTGCCTTCACCGAAAGTTTCGCCACGCCCACAAGCAAGCAACTCTTCGCGATCAAAGCTGTGTTTATCTATTAAATTGGTTTGTCCCATGGAACAGGAAATTACTCTTGTCGTAGTTTATTAGTGGCTGAATCGCGTTAGTCGATAATATAACTCATTAATATTATTGGCTACCGAATACGCGCTGCAAAAGTTCAGTTGTACGTTTAACTGGGTTATTTCGAATGGCTTTTTCTTCTTCTGCTAAGTAAAGAAAGATTCCGCTGATACCTTTATCAACAACATGGCCAGTTAAATCAGCACTAACATCAGGCGCTAATGGAATTGTTTTGTATTTAGCCATCGCAGAATTGAATGAGCGAACAGCACCAACCTGGTTAAGAGCGTTATCAATCAGGGGGCGCATCGCGCTTTCAAGTGATGCGCCCGTTTTTTGTTGGAAATATTGTGTTGCAGCGTTATCTGGCCCTTGCAATATCGCTTTTGCATCTTCGATGCCCATATCGCGTATCGCACCAAGGAAAAGTTTTTTGGCTTGCGGTGTAGCACGTTCTGCTGCTTTATTAAGCTTAATTTCGAGATCGTCAAAACTACCTTGCAAACCTACTTTGCTGGCGTAGTCTCGTGCTTTTGCTAAGTTTTTTGGCAGCGGGATGTGTATGCGAGGATCTTTGTTAAACCCGTCCGGCTGGCCAAGCTGTGCGACAACAATATTTGACCCTTGTGTAAGCGCTTGCTTTAAGCCTTGGGTGATTTCCCCAATGCCTAGCTCGCCTGCACTGCTATTTAGTACAGATGCGGCGGCACGGTTTAGATCATCCAGAGTTGTCCCAGAGCTACCACAGCCACTCAGAGCGAGGCTGAATCCGAAGACACTTGACGCTAACAATTTAGACACAGACAATTTATCCCTTAGCTTTCCGTTTGAGTGCAACAAGTTAGTTGCACCATAGGTTTTAGCTGCTTTTTGGAGTTTTTCCAAGAAGCTTCCAAACAGCCGGTAGTGCTATAGCTGCAAGAACCAGCTTTAAGATGTCGCCTGGGATGAATGGGAAAAAACCGAATGAAAGTACAGGTTTGTCCCAGCCAATCAGTGAACCTAACCAGGCTAAGCCAAACATATAGATCAATGCATTACCGATCAGCATAGCCAAGGCAGTGGTTACAATTCGGCGATCCCAGCCGTGCTCAGCCAACCAACCAACACCAACGGCTGCTACCAACATGCCTAGCAAATAACCACCGGTAGGGCCCATCAAATAAACCAAACCAAGGCCTTTTTCAGGCGTTCCGGAAAACACCGGCAGCCCCATAGCACCTTCAGCTAAATATAATGCCACTGTGGCACCACCGAGACGCCAACCAAACGACATACCAATAACCAGCACTACAAACGTTTGCATGGTTAGCGGAACAGGGTAAAAAGGTATGTGAATTTTTGCTGACACCCACAAAGCAAGGCTGCCGAGGACGGCCAAAGTGATGTTTCGAGCAAGCGTTTTATCGCCCTGCCACAATGTTTCAGCGAGAGTTGGTTGATTTTGAACCGCGGCTGTCATGTAAATCTCCAGAGGGAAGCCTGTAATGATGAACAATTTTACCAGCTTCACGCATAAATCGACGCTTTAATACGACCGAATCACCGAATACAAGCCCAAAAACGACACTAAACATAAGCCGGTGCCAATCAAGCGATTAAAGCCTGCGCGGTCACCATTAACAATTCGATTGTGCAATTTCAAACCAAAAAAATGCCCGATGCCCACTAATGGAAGAGTCAACAGCGACAGCTTCCATTGCAAATCAATGTCTGCTACTTTCAGCGCGGATAATTTACAGATCACCATTCCGATCCAGAACACAAAAAATGTATCACGCACTTGGTGTTTTTTTAAGCGATGACTACTAGCTGCGACAATCAGCGGCGCCCCAATCAACGCAATACCGCTCACATAACCACCTAAGCCAAGCGACACTGCGTTTACAAATTTATTACCTCCACCCAGCATACGATCGGTGACGTATGCTATGCCAAACACAAACGTGGTGAGATAAACAATTCCAGCAAGAATATTTGCTGGCAAACTTAATAAACCAAATAAGCCTACGCCAAACGGAATAGCCAACTGCAGGCCTAATTTGCCCAAAAAGCGCCAGCTAACATTGTGCATACGAGTGAAGACAGTAAACGTTGAAAAAAATAATAACTGCCATGCCAAGGCTGGCAAAAAAATTAGCGGCGCCTCAACTATCTGCAAAAACACCGGTAACGACAAGGCCGCACCACCAAAGCCCAGGCCCGATCGAACAAAACCACTCCACACAAAGCACAGCGCAATGGCCAGGATACTGCTAAGCGGCAGCGCAAGCTGAATGAGATCATTCATCGATGAAAAACGTTATTAGTAAAGAACGCGATGGCTAGAGGACTAGATTGTGAAAAAACTTGATTAGGCAGGCCAATGCTTTGGGCGTTTACGCTTTTTGGCTTGCGCCACGGCCTTTGCATGGGATGGGCAAGCTATCATGTGATCATTAACCATACCGGACGCTTGCATAAAGGCATAACAAATGGTGCTACCAACAAACTTAAACCCGCGCTTTTTTAACGCCTTACACATCGCGTCAGATTCTGCGGTTTTAGACGGTACGGACTTCATCGACTTGCGATTGTGATTACGCGGCTTGTAATCTACAAACTGCCATAAAAAATCGGCGAAAGGTTCATCGTTTTTTTCCATCTCAAGATAAATTTTAGCGTTAGATACCACGGCGGCAATTTTGCCTTTATGGCGAACAATACCCGGGTCGAGCACCAACTTATCTAGTTTTGTTTGATTGAATCTGGCAAGTTTGGCTGGCTCGAAGCCTGAAAACAAACGACGGTAGTTTTCTCTTTTATTTAAGATGGTTATCCAGCTCAATCCAGCTTGCGCGCCCTCAAGGTTGAGTTGTTCGAATAACTCCCTACTGTCGTAACAAGGCACGCCCCATTCCTTATCGTGGTAATCCATATACAGATCACTGCTGGTGCACCAGCTACATCGTTTGTCTTTAACTGCCGCCACGTCGCTACCACTATATTATTGAGTAGTGAATAAGCTTAACAGCTAGCAATGCGAAAGGGCTGAGATTTTAAAAGGCCTGCTGTAATGATTCAAGCAGATTGATACAATTTGGTTAATTCTACTAAACGATGTCTGAACCCGACGCCCTTGGTAGGTTGTTAGGTAAGTCTTCTAATCGGGTCGTGCCTTCTACACCGTAGGGCCAGCGTTCGAGCCACTCACGATAATCGACGATATTCATGGGCTTACTGATGTAAAAGCCTTGTGCAATATCGCAGCCTTGAACCTTCAAAAATTGTAACTGCTCTTCATCTTCTACGCCTTCAGCAACCACTTTCATATTGAAGTGTTTACCCAAGCCAAGTACAGCTTCAACTATTGCAACATCATCATTGTCGCTAGATATATCAGTAATAAACGCACGATCTATCTTAAGTGTGTTAACCGGAAAACGTTTTAAATAGGCTAAGGATGAATAGCCCGTACCAAAATCGTCGATGGCTAAGCTCATACCAAATTCGCTAAGTTGATGCAGTGAATTAATGACTTCTTCAGGGTCATGCATAACGGCGCTCTCAGTAATCTCAAGCTCAAGGTACTCAGGGTTAAGCTTGCTGTCCTTTAAAGCTTTGTTCACTAGTGGTAACAAGTTACCATCGGTAAACTGTACTGCCGATATATTAACCGCAATATTAAGGCCGGCATAACCCGATTGCTGTAGTTCATAGGTAGCCTTACACGCTGTGCGAAGGATCCACTCGCCCAACTCTATTATCATGCCGGCTTCTTCTGCAACCGGAACGAATATCTCAGGGGAAATATAACCGTTGGCCGGGTGCTTCCACCGAACGAGCGCCTCTGAACCAGTAATAGCGCGTGTATTGATGTTGATCTTAGGTTGGAAGTAAACTTCAAACTGCCCTTCTTGCAGAGCTAACTTGAGGTCTTGCTCTAGCCTTATGCGTGCAGTTAATCGGCTACGCATCGACTCGTTAAATAGCTGGTATTGGTTTTTGCCGTTGTTCTTGGATTCCTGCAATGCAACCGTTGCATTGTTAACGATTTCCTCGCCTAAGGCATCAGCGTCTTCAAAACTATTAACGTCTTGTGGATAACACGAAATGCCTACTGACACAGATGCCTTAAGTGTAAAACCACGGTACTCGTATGGCTGCGTAGCAACATTCATCAATCGTTGCGCAATTTCTTTGGCAGCGGCTCGATTACCAACATCTTTTTGTATGACAGCAAATTCATCACCATCCAAGCGCGCAACCAAATCTTGATCTCGCATCATTGCACGTAAGCGGTTACCTACTTCGGCTACCATTTTGTCACCAACCAAATGGCCATATTGATCATTGAAGAACTTAAAGTTATCAAGATCAACAAGAAAAACAGCAAAATTCAGCTCACCGGTCATGGCTTCTGCGATCGTGCCTTTTAGAGCATCTTCAAACATCAAGCGATTGGGCAAATGCGTTAGCGGATCATGGTGCGCAGCAAACTCTAGGTACTGCTGCTTAACCTTAACTTGCCTAGCCGCTTTCTTCTGCGCTTCTATTAAGCTGTTAAATTCATCTGCAAGCGGATCAATATCTTCACTTTCGGAGTAGCTAATAGGATCAGGTATGTTGCCTTCACTAGCTTCACGACTCTCGCGAAGCGCCTTAACCAGATTGTTCAGTGGGTTGATATAGAATCGAGCCGCTGTAAAAAGCGCAACTATAGCACCAGCTAAACTGATTAATACCGCCACTAGTAGGTAACTTAAGGCCCGATCTACGGTGCGTGTATAAACGCTGGAATTATCTAACCTAACCAAAGCCCAGAGAGTTGACTCCGCTCCATCCAACCTCCACACGGTATCAATCGTGCCCGATTTGTTCGATTTTACTTCTGCGCCGCCCTGAGGATATAGTTCAACCATCTCAGGTACCTCGCCTGCACTGACTAAAATTTTACCCTGAGCATCGGTTAGTGTTAACCCGGTAAGATCGTTACCCAGTAATTCTTTGGCAGACGCTAGGTTCTGCGTGTCAATATTGCGCACGGCCGCCTGCAGTTGACTTTTTTGCACGCGCTGTAAAGCGGCACCGTCAGTTTGATGCTGTGACCATAGCGATGGCACAAGAAATACCATCTGGCTGGCCAGCAACACCAGTAACACCAGCAAAGACAGATGTCTAGCCGTCCTTGACTGTGTTATCAACGTTGTAAGCTTGCTGAAACCCAAGACTCAGTCCAAGTTAATCATTAAAAACCACATGAAACACGCCTGATCTGCAATAAAACAGTCAATTCAGGCGCGGTCCACCCGCTTTGGGTGGTGTTCTTGAGATAAGTAGCGGCCATAAAACGAGACCCTGAACCCATTTGTAGCGGGGTATTCGGGTGAATCCAGCGGTTTTCGACTGGTTAAAAGACAGAAATTGATAAAACCAAATACCAGCCAAAATAACAGCATCCGATAAAGGCCCTATATCTATGCGTCAAACATGGCAGCCGCGAGCTACATCCTCAGATTTTATACTCGAGCAATCGCCCCCGACTGATCTATGGACAAAAAAAACCCCGCATAAGCGGGGTTTCTTTCTAACAATTATGCGATCTAGATCACATCATGCCGCCCATGCCACCCATGCCACCCATTGGGTCCATGCCGCCACCTGCTGGAGCACCACCACCATCACTTGGCTTGTCAGCAACCATCGCTTCGGTTGTGATCATCAGGCCAGCGACAGATGCTGCATTTTGAAGCGCGTAGCGAGTTACTTTGGTCGGATCGAGGATGCCCATATCAACCATATCGCCATATTCGCCAGTCGCAGCGTTGTAACCAAAGTTACCAGTACCTTCACGTACTTTTGCAACAACAACAGATGGCTCATCACCCGCGTTAGATACGATTTGACGAAGTGGCTCTTGCATCGCGCGTAACGCTATTTTGACACCAACATCTTGCTCGTGGTTGTCACCTTTAACAGCTTCTACAGCATTCATCGCACGAACCAGCGCAACACCACCGCCAGGAACGATACCTTCTTCAACTGCTGCGCGAGTTGCATGCAATGCATCATCAACACGATCTTTCTTTTCTTTCATTTCGACTTCAGTAGCAGCACCCACTTTGATGACGGCAACACCGCCAGCTAGCTTAGCAACACGCTCTTGAAGCTTTTCACGATCGTAGTCAGAAGTCGCCTGCTCGATTTGAGTGCGGATCTGATCAACTCGTGAAGTGATGTCGTCTTTAGTCCCTGCACCATCAACAACGATAGTGTTGTCTTTGTCTACAGTGACGCGCTTAGCAGTGCCAAGGTCGTCCAAAGTCACTTTATCAAGAGACATACCGACTTCTTCAGATATAACCTGGCCACCCGTCAAGATTGCGATATCCTGAAGCATCGCTTTACGACGATCACCAAAACCAGGCGCTTTTACAGCACAAGTTTTGATGATACCGCGCATGCTGTTAACAACCAATGTTGCTAGCGCTTCGCCGTCTATATCTTCAGCAATGATCAAAAGTGGCTTGCTTGATTTCGCTACCGCTTCAAGAGTGGGGAGCAAATCACGGATGTTTGAGATCTTCTTGTCATACAACAATACATACGGCTCTTCAAGCTCAGCGCTCATAGAATCTTGGTTGTTGATGAAGTAAGGAGATAGGTAACCACGGTCAAACTGCATGCCTTCTACAACATCTAGTTCATTATCAAGTGACTTACCTTCTTCAACAGTGATAACGCCTTCTTTGCCTACTTTTTCCATTGCATCGGCAATGATCTGACCAATAGAAGAATCGCTGTTTGCAGAAATGTTACCAACCTGAGCAATTGACTTAGCGTCGTTGCAAGGCTTAGACATAGAGGCAAGCTCAGCTGTTGCAGCCGTTACCGCTTTGTCGATACCGCGCTTAAGATCCATTGGGTTCATGCCAGCAGCAACTGACTTCAGGCCTTCGCGAACAATGCTCTGAGCCAATACTGTCGCCGTTGTGGTGCCGTCGCCAGCGACATCAGAAGTTTGCGAAGCAACTTCTTTAACCATTTGTGCGCCCATGTTTTCGAATTTATCTTCTAATTCGATTTCTTTGGCCACAGACACGCCATCTTTAGTTACCGCCGGGGCACCAAAAGCTTTGTCCAGGACTACGTTTCGGCCTTTAGGACCGAGAGTTACCTTCACCGCATTGGCGAGGACATCAACACCAGCCAGCATACGATTGCGGGCGGAGTCGGAAAAACGTACTTCTTTTGCACTCATTAAATAATTTCCTTTAAAACGGGTTGGCGCAGCACCAGGGCCGCGCTAAACGATGAATTGCCAAATGACGAAAGTTAGCCGAAAACACCCATGATTTCGTCTTCACGCATCACAAGTAGCTCTTCACCGTCGATTTTGATTTCGGTGCCTGTGTATTTACCAAACAGCACTTGATCACCCGCTTTTACATCTAACGGACGAACGTCGCCGTTTTCATTGATTTTTCCATTACCAACCGAGATAACTTCTCCACGGCTTGGCTTTTCCTGAGCGGAACCAGGAAGAACGATGCCACCGGCAGTGGTGGTTTCCTCTTCCATACGCTTGACGACCACGCGGTCATGCAAAGGGCGAATATTCATAGGGAATAACTCCAACTAATAACAATTTGTATCGATAAACCTGAACGGGGCGTTGTTAGCACTCTCCGTTAGCGAGTGCTAATTCTAAAGACGTTGGGGCAAAAATCAACCACCTGAGCAAAGAAATTTGTGGATAAATCTTTTAATCGAGACGTTGGTAATCCCCATCGATCACATCACCACCCTTTGAATTGCTAGGAGAGCCTCTGTTTTGGCCACTCGTAGGCCGATCAGCTGAATCCGAGGGGTGATAGGGTGATTGCCCGTTTGGCGTAAAAATTTGAGCGTTGCTCATGGTTTTTGCACCGATTTTTTTAGCCATCCAGCGTCTGGTGACCGGAAACAGACACAAAAAGCCGAATGCGTCGGTGGCAAATCCAGGGGTTAGCAGCAAAGCGCCGCCAAATACGAGCAATAATCCTTCTCCAATCTGCTGAGCGGGCATTTGGCCCGACTGCATGCGCTGCTGGGCAGCTTGTAATGTGGCTAGCCCCTGTTGACGGAGCATGGCGGTGCCGATAACAGCGGTTAGAATAACGATGCCGATGGTTGGCAGTAAACCAATTACGCTGCCCACTTGGATTAACAGGGCTATCTCGATTATCGGAATGAGAACAAATAGCAAAAAAATGTAAGGCATTAACGTCTCCGACTATGCTTAGTGAACCTAACGCCAATCACCGCATCTTACAAGGCCTGCGCTGCACTAAAATTGGCTCTGACCGATACCAGCAATGCCCATGAGCACTGATAACGACTCGAATCAATAGTATGACCACTGACCGCAAACATTACCGACGATTTTTGGCGCTTGGGTCGCTGGCGGCCACCGCGTTGATTTTGACCGCCACCCTGCCCGTTTTTGCTGCCAAATTTAGCCTTGGCGGTGCTGACAGCAAACCCCTGCCAGTTGACGAGGCTTATCTAGCCTCTGCAGAGGCTGAGGATCGCAGCTCCTTAACAGTAACGTTTGATATTGCTGAGGGCTACTACCTGTACCGTGACAAAACAGTCATCACTTCAAGCACAACAGGCGTTGAGTTAAGCGAACCGTTCTTTCCAAAGGCCATTGTCATCAATGATGAGTTTTTTGGTGAAACTGCTACTTATCGCGAACAAGCTACTTTTGTTGTCCCAATCGATGTTAGTGCGTCTTTGAGCAATATCGACCTAAACATCAAGTTCCAAGGATGTGCCGACATTGGTTTGTGCTACCCACCCACCGACTACAAAATTCGAGTCGAATTACCAACACCGCCTAGCACTACCACCAGTGGCGCTCTAGCTCAGCTCGTTGCCAACAGCTCAGGTAACCTTACCAATCAATCCGATCCGCTACCGCAATCAACGCTAAGTAGCAAAGTGAAAAGCGGCAAAGCTAAGACAGGCCTTGAGCTCTTTGGAGAAGAGGACAACGAACCCATTTTATCCCCAGAGCAAGCGTTTATACCCAGCGCGACTGTGAACAACAACACCGTCACTGTCAGCTGGTTTATCGAACCTGAATATTATTTATATCGTGACAAAATGAAATTCAGTTTTGCCGATGATGCTGCATCCATAACGAATATTGCTTACAGCGAATCACAAATCCAGTCAGATGCGTTTTTTGGTGATGTGCCTATTTTTCGCAACCAAGCGACAGCCATATTAAGCACAACAAACAGTAAAGCGGGAATTGCCGCACTTGATATTAAGTACCAAGGTTGCGCTGATATTGGCGTGTGTTTTCCACCATCCGATACTAGCCTGCCTATTAAGCTTGCAAGCTTTACAGCTTCAACTGTCAACGCTACCAACGACGCCAGCACCTCAGCCAAGCAGCTTGCCAATGTCGATAACAACACGCCAACTGCTGCCCCACAAGCCGAACAAGATCGCATCAGAGCCAAGTTATCTAGCAGCAGTTTATGGATCAATGCGGCGTCGTTTTTTGTACTCGGATTGTTGCTCTCATTCACACCATGTGTATTTCCGATGATCCCAATCTTGTCCAGTTTGATTTTGGGTCAAGGTAAATCAATCTCTACTGGCAAAGCGTTTGGCCTGTCGCTAACCTATGTACTGGCAATGGCAGTGACCTACACGCTGGTCGGAATATTCATCGGCCTGTCTGGATACAACTTACAAGCCTGGTTCCAAAACCCTTGGATCTTGTCGGTGTTTGCACTGATCTTTGTGCTGCTGTCTCTGTCGATGTTTGGTTTTTATGAAATTCAAATGCCTGCAACGATACAAAGTAAGCTCAACAATGTGTCGAGTAAACAGGAAGGCGGCAATTGGATTGGCGTAGCAATTATGGGCGTGCTATCAGCGCTCATAGTTGGCCCCTGTGTAACAGCGCCTCTCGTCGGTGCACTCATCTATATTGCGGAAACTGGCGACGCCACAGTGGGTGGAGTAGCGCTGTTTTCAATGAGCATGGGCATGGGCGTGCCATTGTTAATCATAGGTACATCGGCTGGTAAATTGATGCCTAAGGCCGGGGCCTGGATGGATATCACTAAAGTTCTGTTTGGCTTAGCGATGCTGGCGATGGCTATCTGGATGCTGTCACGCTTCTTGCCTGCTAGCGTGATTATGATTCTGTCGGCGTTACTGGCCATATGTGGCGGCATATACCTTGCCACCAGCGCACGCTTCGGCGCCACTATCAGTTGGATTAGCAGGAGCCTTGGTTTGATCATCACACTCTACGGTGCTGCCTTATTAATTGGTTTGCTAGCGGGCAGCAACAGCTTAATCACGCCACTGGCGCAGATTGGCGGTGGCAGCGGATCGGAACAACATGAAATCGAATTTGAAAGAGTTAAATCGGAAGCCGATCTTGACACTGTATTAAGTGAAGCGGCCAACGCTGGACAATACGTGCTGCTGGACTACTACGCCGACTGGTGCGTAAGCTGTAAAGAGATGGAAGCCTACACATTTACCGATCCAGCTGTGCAAAGCAGCCTGGAGAATGTTCGGCTAATTCAGGCCGACGTGACTAAAAATGACGCGGAAGATCAAGCTATGCTTAAGCGGTTTGGTTTGTTCGGGCCACCAGCTATTTTGTTTTTTGCACCAGGCGCAGGCGAACTCTCTAATGCACGCGTAGTGGGTTATATGAAAGCGGGTGCTTTTAACACGCATCTCAAAACCAATTTGCAAACACCATAAGCGCAAACAGCGGCTATTGCCCTTTGCCAATAGGGTCAACCTGCGGGCAATGTTCTAAAACCGATAATTGCAGCAATCGCACCCATCGATGCCATCAGCATCAGAAACAAACCACCTGCCCACCACAACCCCGTGGCCTCAACCAGTCGAGTTAACAACATCGGCCCCAACCATTGGCCCAGGCCAGCGGCTTGTAACATGAAACCAATAAGAATACCGGTTGCAGCAGGCTTAGTCGCAATACGCGAGGCTGTCGCAAACAAGGTGCCCGGTATTAAACCGCCCATCACTGCAAACACAACCGCGCTACAAATACGAATATAGATTGGAAGCGGCAACAAGGTGATCAGAGCCGCAATGCCTACGGACACAGCGGCAAGGCTCAACAATTGGTATACAGGCACACCACGACGAATCAATTGGCCGGCCAACAGGTTACCAGTAGCATTTGTCAGTACGACCAGCGCTGTCCAACGCGACGCAGACGCCAAGCTAATACCACCTTCTGCCATGAACACAGTGGGCAGAAAAGAGGTAAGCGCCATAAACTGAAACGAGTAAAAGAAAAAAGAAAAGAACAAACCCCAGGCACGAATAGATTTAATTTCGAACCACGGTGTAATTATCGAGCTTTGTTTGAGTGGTGAAAACAGTGGTTGGTTACGACGACCTATCTCTAACAAAATCACAGCTGCGACGATGGAGGCAAACGCCGCTACCCACCAAGACAAACGCCAACCCCCTGAGGCTTGTAGAATTGGTGCAAGCAGTAACATGGTTCCGGCACCAACGGGCAAGAATGCTCCCCATATTCCAAGCACCACTGGCTTATCGCTTGCCGTCGCCAATCGCGCCATCAAGGACGGAATAGCCACTACCGCCACGATCCAGCCTAGTCCTTCAATGGTACGGCTGAAGATTAACAATGAAAAGGAACCAGCTGTAGCTCCGATAACACTGCCTACACCTGCGAGCATCAAACCCACCGTTGCAAACGCGACAAAACCAAAGCGCGCTACAACTGTCCCTAAAAACAATCCCATGATGCCAATCAATATCGAAAAGGTCGCGACCAAATTACCCGCTTGCGACAATCTCAACGAGAAGGTTTCAGTTAGTAATGGTAATGAAGGAGGCAATTTGCCTATATGCAACGATAAGGTACAGCCACAAAAAAACAACAGCCAAATTGATCGCCATCGGGTTGGCTCACTCATGCCCTAGTTGGCATCGATGTTGACGTCGCCATGGGAATTTAAAAACCCTCCAGACTGACGTTGCCATAGCTGAGCGTACAAGCCACCCGAATTTGATAATTCTTGATGATTGCCCTGTTCGACTATTGTGCCAGCATCCATAACCAGCAATCGATCCATCGCGGCGATAGTCGACAATCTGTGTGCTATCGCAATGACTGTCTTGCCTTCCATCAATGCAGCCAGGTTTTCCTGAATGGCAGCTTCAACTTCGCTGTCCAGCGCCGATGTTGCTTCGTCCAAAACCAATATAGGTGCATCCTTAAGAAACATACGAGCAATAGCCACTCGTTGGCGTTGGCCGCCTGATAACTTAACACCGCGTTCACCAACATGCGCATCGTAAGCGGTACGCCCGCTTGGATCCTCGAGGCCTAAGATAAATTCATGTGCGTCGGCGCGTTTGGCCGCAGCAATGACTTCGTCAAGCGTAGCGTCTGCTCGACCATAGGCGATGTTCTCAACTACCGAACGATGTAATAGCGATGTATCTTGCGTAACGACACCGATCGACTGACGCAAAGATTCTTGTGTAACATATTGAATGTTTTGGCCGTCAACCAGTATACGGCCATGCTCGATATCAAAAAGCCGGAGTAGCAAGTTAGTAAGCGTAGTTTTACCGGCACCGGATCGGCCAACCAAGCCAATTTTTTCACCACCGGTGATGGCTAAATCAATATTATCCAATACACCTTCTTCTTTATCGTAGTGAAACTTGACTTGATCAAAATTGATAGCACCTTTAGTGACGCTTAGCGCCGGTGCATTGGGCTTGTCTTGAACGTCTCTATGTTGCGATATCATTTGCATGCCATCAAACACAATACCCACACTCTCAAACAAGCCAGATAGCTCCCACATGATCCATTGGGACATACCTTGTAATCGCAGCACCAAACCAATACCCACGGCCATCGCTCCCACAGAGGCGGCTCCAGTTGACCAAAGCCAAATACCAGCCGCTGCTACAGAAAACAACAACAAGCCATTGAGCAACGACAAGCAAAAGTTAAGCAAGGTCACCAATCGCATTTGTGCATGCACAGTCCCTAAAAACCGGCGCATGCCGCTGCGGGCATATCCCGTCTCGTGGCCGGCGTGTGCAAACAACTTAACGGTAACAATGTTGGTGTAGCTATCGACAACACGGCCTGTCATTTCCGAACGGCTATCTGCCTGAGCGCGCGATGTGGCTTTTAACCTAGGCATAAAGTACAACAACAACACCGTGTACAAACCAGACCAAAATAGAAACGGCAGCATCAACCAGATATCGAATGAGGCAGTCAGAACTAGTGCACCTATAAAGTACACGACGACATACACCATGACATCCATAAGCTTGGTAACGGTCTCACGCACCGCCAAAGATGTTTGCATGAGCTTGGCGGCTATACGGCCAGCAAACTCGTCTTGATAAAACGAAAAGCTCTGCCCCATCATGTGTAGGTGGGCACGCCATCGTATAGCCATTGGGAAATTACCCAGCACGGTTTGATGTAAAATTGTGGAGGCAATCAGACCAACCGCCGGCAACAACAGCAACACCAGTAACCCCATACCAATCAGCTTGGTTTGTTCTTCCTCGACGAATGTGGCTGGGCTGCGATCACCGAGCCAATCAACCAAACTACCCAAGAAGGCAAACAAGGTAATTTCTAGCGCGGCGATTACCGCAACAAAGAATGCCATCGTCAGCAGCCAGGGCCACATTGGTTTAGAGTAATACCAAAGAAAAGGCCAAAAGCTGGTGGGTGGCGCTTTGCCGGATTCACATGGAAATGGCTCGACGCGGCTTTCGAAAAAATCAAAGAGACGATCGAACATGTTACCCAACTTTTTGATGAACAGTGCCATGATGGCTTATGTCTAGATTATTGATGGCGCTGCAGGCAGTTTAACCTCAGTGTCATTTATGTGGTTAGTAATATTGGTAAAAAATATTGTGCTCATAGCCATCGTTATATCAAGTAATTCCGTGTCGCTAATACCATTGTTACGTGCATCATCGAGCAAAGCTGCTTCAAGTGTTCCCGGCTTTGTATACAGGTGTCGGACTATACCCATCATGGCATTCAGACGTTTATCATCTAGCGTATCTCCTCGACGAATAGCCAACTGGGTATCTTTATCCACACCGGCCTTGCGGGCTTTCATGGTGTGCATGGATAAACAAAAGTGACATTGGGTAAATTCACTAACCAGTAATTTGATACATTCAAGGTCATATTCCGATAATGACCCTTCGCGTAATGCGGCCTCCATTTGCAGATAGCCCCGGATTGCCGGTTCGCTATTGGCAAACTGCAGGTAAACATCAGCCAATTTGCCACTAATTCGTGTGTGCTCTAGCGCATCCACCGTAGCAGTTGATAAGGCAGACTCTTTGCAAGTGGCTAAACGTGCCATAATTTTGTCCTCGGTCATTCAACAATAATATAAACAGCAGCCATTATGCACCATGCCTTACACAAGCTTTTAGAGGGCCGCCTTGCCCACGGGCTTATTCCTTGGGTAAAACCAGAGGTATTGCCCGCTGAGCCCCAAACGTTAATTGATCCGGCATTGCCAGTGATTTATGTGCTGGAAGTTGGAGGCTTAGCAGATCGTACGGCTCTTGCTCAGATATGTAAGCACTACGGCCTGCCAATGCCTTCTGCTGAACTGAGCTACGGCGAACAAACAGAAAACTCCTCTGTTATTGTGCTTAAAAAGCGTCGTGGAGGAGTTTTTCGCAAACACCGCAATGTGCTATCAAAGCGCCTAAACCGAATTATCGAGGCTGGCAGCCTGAAGGGCGCAGGCGAATTACAAGTGGTGCCAGTATCAATTTATTGGGGTCGCGCACCTGGAAAGGAAGCTTCCTTTTGGCGTTTACTGTTTACCGAAAACTGGCAGTTTGGCGGGCGCACCCGCAAGTTCTTTACCACCGTTTTTCACGGCCGACACACGCTATTGCAATTCAGTGAACCGCTATCTTTACGCACCCTACTCGATGACAGCAATTCATCAGAGCAGCTACAACGCAAACTATCTCGCGTATTGAGAGTTCATTTTCGTAACCGTCGCGTTGCGAGCCTAGGGCCTGATCAGTCACACAGACGCATGTTAATAAGCCATGTAGTAACAGATCAGCAAGTCAAGAACATTATTCAAGATGAATCGCAAGGTACTGAAGTTGGAATACGTCGCCAACAAAACAAGGCAAATGCTTACGCCTATGAAATAGCAGCTGATGTGTCATACCCCACTATCCGAATTTTACATCGCTTGCTTACGCGACTGTGGACTCAGCTTTATGATGGTGTACAGCTTGATGGATTATCGCGCCTTAAGTCGATAGCCGATGGTCGAGAAGTGATTTACGTACCTTGCCACAGAAGCCATATCGACTATCTATTGCTATCGTACATTCTGTACGACAATGGTTTTTCACTGCCGCATATCGCGGCAGGAAAAAACCTTAATTTGCCCATTGTGGGCGGTATCTTGCGGCGCGGTGGCGCATTCTTTCTGCGCCGAACCTTTGCAGGCAACAAGCTATATGCTGCTGTGTTCAACAGCTACCTAAAAGATCTCCTACAACGCGGCCACTCTCTCGAGTATTTTATCGAAGGTGGGCGCAGCCGAACAGGCAGATTGCTTCCACCCAAAGGTGGCATGCTGGCAATGACTGTACAGGCCTATTTAAGCAACCCTAAAACACCTGTGGTGTTTGTGCCAGTATACTTTGGCTACGAACGATTACTTGAAGGTCGAGCATTCATCAGTGAACTTGGTGGTGGAAAAAAACAAAAAGAATCCTTCTTTGCTCTGATCCGATCACTTAAAACGTTGCGTGAAGATTACGGCAAGGTGTATGTCAATTTTGCTGAACCTATCGCATTGGAACAACTACTAAACAAACACCAGGCTGATTGGCGTGATCAACCACTAAGCGACGAACGCCCTGCATTCATGAAACCCCTCGTCACGGAACTCGGCGATAACATCATGCAACACATCAACCAGGCCGCCAGCGTAACACCCATAAGCTTGTTAGCTACAGCTTTGCTCGCTACGCCCAGAGGCAAGCTTGGCAAACCTGAATTAATCAGACAAATTCAGGTATACCACCAAATACTTAGCAACACCCATGAAGGGACGCATATAATTGTACCCGAAATAATTCCAGAGTCGGCAATTGAGCATGGTAAAAAACTAGGTTTTATCGAAGTGCAACAGAATCAACTTGGTGAGCTAATCTCGATAAAAGAACGCCAATCCGCAGCAATGACTTACTTCAGGAACAATATTCAACATCTGCTCGTTATACCCGCGCTAATTGCTAGCTGCTTTAACAACAGCGTGACACGCAGCAAGCAAGAATTACTACGTATGGTTACTTATGCCTATCCTTATTTGCGAGCCGAGCTATTCTTGCCAGAAGAAAATCCCGAGCATGAGCTTGATCGGGCATTATTGGTGTTGAGCAATTGCAGGCTGTTACAACAATCCAGCGATACCTACAGCAGGAGCATGGCGGGCACCCCCGAAGCGGTATCACTTATTCGCCTAGCAGAATCAATGGCACCTACGCTTGAGCGATACTTTCTTACAGTTGTGTTGCTCGCTAGAGCGCCAAGCTCAGGCATTACGGCTATCGATCTGGCAGGTCAAATAGAAGCCTGTGCCGAACGCTTGGCTCTCACACACGGTCGTGAGGCCAACGAGTTGCACGATAAGCATCTATTTAACACGTTTATCCAAACACTAACCGAGCAGGAAGCACTCTGGGTTGCTGACGGGCTTCTCATCGCTAATCCAATATTATTGGAATCCGAAACAGACCCACGTGTTTTTATGGGCGAGCAGATGCGACATGCAGTGCTAAATGCCACATTGGCGTTTGAAGCACCAGATTCAATATTGGCATCACAGCGTGGTATTGGAAGCAGCTAACCATCAGGTGGCAGCTATGGCAGCAGCACGGTATGGTATCTGCATATCAAGCGTTATCTGTTCTGAGCCAGTTTAGTCGAGGTACCCGATGCGTTACCCTTTTTCAGTTATTTGTATACCTAATTACCTTGCAATTTGCATCCCTGCTTGCCTCGTCACGTTATTGTTTTCTGGCAATGTTGCAGCACTCGATGCGCGCTCAATCGCCTTGGGTGGTTCAACCATCAGTAACGGCAGTGGCGTCCACGGCGCCCTCGAAAACCCCGCCACATTGATGCATCTTCAAAACTTAGGGGAACGAGCACATTTTCAGATGGGTGCATCTGTTGACCTGCGAGACTCTGCCAACGTGGCTGACATTGTCGATGAAAACCCCGACCTAGTTGATGACTTCGAAACGGAAATCGACGCACTTAGTGGCCAGACAGTGAGCTGCGATATTATTACGGCGAATGCGGATACCGTTTGCCTAACAGATACTGCAGAGCTAGGCGCATTGTCAGCTTCAGCCCTTAACATACTGAACACCATCGATGGTCAAAATCTGGGCGGGCAGGCAGCATTTGATATTGGCTTTGCTAAAACTAATTCAAGCATACCGTTTGGCATTCATCTAAGAGTCATGGCCACGGGCATTGCAACTCCGAATGTTGCCGATTCCGATAAAAATTATACTAGTGTTATTGCCGACACCCTCAGCGATGACATTCTTACGTTTGGCGAAATCTCCGACAACATTGAATATGCTGTAGAAACAACCGGCTTATCCCTGTCCTTGCGACAGCCAGAGGATACCTTTGAATCGACAGCCGAAGTCGCAGCCCTTCTTCGTACGCAGCTTGGCATTAGCTTAGCGCGAACCTTTACCGTCAACGGTCATAACTACGACATCGGCATTACACCCAAGTTTTCAAAGCTAGAAGCCGGATTTATTGATGTAGACGTAGCCGATCAATTCACGGAAAACAACGAATCACTATCGGATCAATTTGAGAACAGCAATACCGAAAGCAATTCCACCACATTTGATTTCGGCGTATCGACACAACTCACTAACAGGCCTATTCGTGTAGCAGCAGTACTACGCAACGCGATTAGCGAATCGATCTCGCTAGCTAACTATACCTTCGAAACAACTCCTCAGCTTATTCTGGGCGGAAGTTACCAATTACCCAACGCGACAATTAACGCAGACCTTGCGCTAAACAAAGCCAAGCTTGATAACCTGGAGAGCCAAAAGATCGGGCTCGGCATTGAGTGGCAAAAGTCTTCTATTGCTATTCGCGCAGGCATCAGCCACGATGCAGCTCGCGACGATTCAGCAACGGCACTGAGTTTGGGTTTGGGCTTAGGCCCCTTAGAATTAGGAACTCGATTAACTGATACTAACGAAGGCCAGTTTGGATTGCAGTTGGCCTTCAGCTACTGATATGACTTACTAAATTGACTTACTGATATGTGTTTTCGATACACAAGCTTAGTCAAATCAGTGCTAACTTGCGACGACTAACATTTAGGGCCTGCTTTTTAGCAAAAGCGCTTAACCCGGATTTCCCAAGATTACGTGACCAAGCTTTAACATCAATAGGCTCTCTTAAAAACACACCTATGGCATTGTCATAGTTCGATAGGTGCCAACTATAGGCTTCAACAAAACCCCGCCCTCGATACGACGCTAACGATGATTTCAGCTCCTTTGTTGACTCACAATTGCAAACCAATGTGCCGTCGGCATTAAGGCATGCTCCTAAGTTTTTCAACCAAGAAATATCTAATTGGTGCGACCGCCTTACATCGCTACTGAAGTGTCCAAACAGATCGTCGACAATATAATCAAAACCTGCACCTTTGTAGCTGGCAAGCCAAGTCACTGCATCAGCCTCAACAATGTCAGCCATGCCATCAGTAATGCCAAACCAATCACGGGCAACTTGAATGTGTATGGGGTCGATTTCGACTGCCGTGATATGTGCATCTGGCAAGAGCGATTGAAGCTGTTGAACAATCGCCCCACCGCCCAAGCCCAACACTAATACGCGTTGTTGCTTTGCAGTACTACGATAGAGTGAGGGCAAGCTTAAACAATCCCATACGCCACCAGCGAAGGGTTTGCGTGGATTCCATTGTGTATGGAATACGCCATTAGAGTAGAGACGAATCGACTCACCAGCGCGACGAACGCTATAGTGAGTATCATGATTGGTGTGCTCCCAGAGAAGAGGCATCAATCAGTTAAACGATAAAAATGAGTTAGTGAAAACTAGTTGATAAAAAATTCTACTCGGCGATTTTGAGACCGACCCGCAGCAGTATGGTTGCTGTTGTTAGGGCGAGATTCACCATAGCCTTTTTTGCCCATTCGCGAAGCCGGCACGCCTTGCGCGACAAGATAGCGATAAACAGCATCAGCTCGACGTTCAGATAAATTCTGATTGTAACCCTCAGACCCAACCCAATCAGCGTGCCCTTCCACTACAAATGAATAGTCAGACTGCATGAGCTCTTCTGCATAAGCCTTAAGTTGCTCTTGAGCAGTAGAGCTGAGCTGGGTATCATCAAAACCAAAATAAAGAAATGGTGCAACCGTTGAACCAACTTGACGCGCTTCTAGTTGCACAGGCTCAGGCGTTACCGCAGGCACGACGGCCGCCACAGCAATTGGAGCAGCCGCTTGAGCCACCTGACCAAAACGTTTTAGCAAACTGATGGACGCGTAACGCACGTCAGAGTCAAACGCAGTGTATTCACCACGTAGTGCAAAACCATTTTTGAACCCATATTCGGCACCAAGACCAACAGCCAGATGCACAGCGTAATCGCGATTATATTCAAGATCGGTGTCGTTATCTATTGTGCCAAGGCCAAGGCGGGTATAAACCGATAGGCCTTCACGGCGATGCATACCACGGCCATTGTTGTTAAACAGGGTTCCGCTTTGGTTGTTGACCAAGTATGCAATTGCGCTTACTCCGGCAACCGAGTAATCAACGGGGCCAACATCTGTACCTAAAAATTCGATTTCAGCGGCGCCTAAGTCGGCAAAATACACCTCAGCGCTCAACCAGCGCGATAGGTCGTAACCAATCATTAAGTGGTGACCGGAAGAAGAATCATCACCTACGCCAATACAAGGGCATTCGTCTTCGGGCTCGAGCGTTGAGGCACCAAAACCACCCCCTATATAGAGACGAGGTGTAAATTTAGCCACCGCAGTTGCACTCGTGGCCGCGACAACTGCGCTGGTGCCAGCAAAAGCCAAAGCCTGCAAACAAACAACAATCATAGCCCCGACTAAAAGGGCAGCGCACGTACGCAACCGGTTGTCGATTCGTGATGTCATAGTGCAGCTCCGTGATCACGACGACTACGTAACCGCGCCAGTCCAACAAGGCCAAGCATCAGCAGTAAATCGATAGGCAGTTTTCCGAGGCCTGATCCATTCACACCTGTTTCTAAAATTAAACTCGTGCAATTACATTCATCAAAATCGTTAACGTTATTGCCATTGATATCAGAGAATCGAATCACGTCTACATTAACCGTACCGGTAGACTGCGTGCCATCACCATCTCGGATAACGTAAAGGAATGAATCCATACCGAAAAAACCGAAGTTAGGTATGTAGCTAATCTGATCGTTTGTAATCGTTATGCCCGCATTGGGCGAATCACTGACACTGACTAATGTTAAGCCTAGTCCAGAATCATCACGATCGTTGGCAAGCACATCAATCAGGACAGAATCCCCTTGATTAACAATAGCGGTATCTGCCACTGCACTTGTCACCCCATCATTCGGACTACCTTCAGTGGTAGTGCCACCTGTTGCATTTCCGCCCTGCGTAGTGCCACCTGTTGTATCTCCGCCTTGCGTAGTGCCACCCGTTGTATCTCCGCCCTGCGTAGTGCCACCCGTTGTATCTCCACCCTGCGTAGTGCCACCTGTTGTGTCTACGCTATCATTTTGAGTATTCGAAACAAACCCGAAATTGATATTAGGCACATCGGCACCGGCTACTTGGAACATAGTTGGATTACTACCTGCGGGTAAAACCAAACCAGGCGGTATATCGGCATCGTTCTCGTTTAGCACTAAAAAGTAACTTTGGTTGCTAAGCCCTGGCAGCGTAAAATTGCCAGAGATATCGCTCTCCAGTGAATCACCAACCTGCTCATCAACACCTTGTTCATACACGCCGTTATTATCGCTGTCTTCATGCAATGTTAAAGTGATCGACGCTATTCCGGCTTCGTTATCGTTTGCTTGTCCGTCACTGTTTTCATCTTTGAACAAGCTGCCTGTGCCAGTACTGACATCATCACCAACAAAGTAGCCAGAAACGCCACCGTAAATATCTGCACCATCACCGGGCACGATGTAATCGTCAGCCGTATCATTGGGAAAACTAGACGGATCGCTCAGCGTATGCACATTGGTATCTACATCTTTTGCAAAATATGAAAATCCGTAGTAACGCTGCCCTTCGTACAATCCAAGCTCATCAGCAGAAATAAAAGCCATCGCCAAGGATTCAGTAGACTCTTTTAAAAAACGCGGAAAGCCCTGAGGCCCAGAAGAATCGCTTTGGAAAAACAAGTAGTTGTGCCGCAAGGTAGTAACGCCGTAGCAAATTTCACTACCACTGCAGGCATGGAAGAATTCATTGACTCTAACCAGCGGTCCATAGGATGCTGGTTGACCGAAAACATCTAAGGACAGTACCGCAGCGATCTGGATAGGATTGTTGCCGCGTTTTTCAGCCACGACGTGCCCGGCTCGGCTCATGGCGTTTTTAGTGAAAGGTGCAGAGACACCCGTGTCAAACAAGTAATCGACTCGTTCAACATTTTTGGGATTAGGTATCTTGTTGGAAAAAACATCCAAAGCACCGCGATTGATTACACGACTAGCCAGCATCGCCGCCATATCGCAATTGCCTGTATCGGAACCGTCACTGGGATAATCTGTACTGAGCAGAGTGGCACTACCACCCACTCGTTGAGCAAAAATTCCGCATGGATTACCTGAGGACAGGCCGGCAATGTCATCGCGGCGAAGCTCTACCCGGTCGGCAGAATTGGCGTAGCTATACCCGCGCCCTCCGACAGTAAACCCGTCAAGTAACTGATTTTTCCCCATCCCCCAGGTGTAGGTGGCACTGTCAAGATCGTATTGAAAAGGGGTAGCAAGCGTTTCGCTTACGTTAACGCTACTGACTTCGCCACCAGCGTGGGCGACGCCAGTTATCGTTAAGGCAATGCAGCCAGCCATTAGGGGCCGTTTGATTATGGGGAGAATTTCCATTCCGAACTCAATATTGTCATAAATGTATATCACTACAGTAGATAGAACGAATTACCCAAAATTGCCAGCGAACTGGCTCTCATTGCGCATAAATAATCTTTTTTTTTACAACCGTGCAAACTAATTGGCACTTTGTTGAACACTTGAACACGATGAAATGCGGTTTACATATCAAAGCCCCGCTAACCTTGTGCCAGGATAACGGGAAGAGAGGTTGTTGCTAGATCGCTATTCGGGGCCGCTGTCGATGCCGCCAAACCCGATTCTACACGGACTAACATTACCTAAACATTAAACAGGGTCAGAGCCGCATGTTGAAGTAGTAATACCGTTTTAGCGTCTTGAATTTGCCCAGTAGTGATCCATGCCATTGCATCATCAAAGGCCACTTCCATCACTTCTATATCTTCACCTTCACTATCTAACCCACCCCCCTCAAAGATACGTTGGTCAGCGGTATAACTGGCGTGATAGTAATGGATACGTTCTGTGATTGAGCCAGGGCTGACGTAGGCGCTAAATAACTGACAAATCTCAGACACCCGATAACCCGTCTCTTGCTCAGTTTCTGAACGGATTGTCTGCTCTGGATTATTCTGCTCGAGCACACCTGCTGGCACCTCGATTAAGAAACCGTCGTTGTCATCTAGATATACAGGTAATCGAAATTGTTTGATCAGTACGACGGTGCGTTGTTCAAGGTTGTACAACAATATTGCAGCGCCGTCACCGCGGTTATAAACCTCACGCTCTTGATGTTGCCATTGGCCGTCACTACGAAGATATTCAAACGAAATTTTGCTTAGCTGAGCCCAAGAATCAGATAGTAATGCCGTGTCTAGAATTTTTACGCGTTTAGTCAAACTTAACAATACTCCAGCCGTCAGGTTCTATGCCGCCATCTGAGAGCCATATTTTTTTGTCAGCAATTGTATTGCTGTAACGCAACAAACTTTCAGCCGAGCTTTTACCAAACGCCGCTCTAAATATCGAATTGCGAGAACGAATGTTAGCTAATGGGCCAATCATCGCTTTATCTGTGCCCATCAGTATTTTTTGGTAACGCCCGCTACTTTCGAAATCTTCAATCCAATTTTGCATTGCAGCAAACTTAGGCTTCATGATAAACGAGGTGTCTGCTACCACCAAAACCGTTTTTGGATTATTGCCATGATAAACATGCGCCGCTGCCCATCCGACAGCATGCATTGCAAAGAACAATGCAAACACTTTTAGCCATTTCATAATGCTAGCCTCACATTTCAGAATTCAGTAAGTTACCAATTCTATACGCGGCTGAACTCGCACTGGATTCAACATACGCGCCCTCAGCTAGGCTAGAGAGTTGCCGCATTTCATCGGACGTAACTTCATAAGCAATGGAATGAATTGGAATGCCAGACCACTCCAATGGATCGCTCACGGCTTTTAGATCTAAGCCTCGATTACGCTCGCCGTCAGATAAAACAAATATTAGCAATTTGTGATCAGGGTTTTGCTTACGAAACTCAGCTAACAAATTGGCAGCTACCATCACACCATCGTTTGTGGCCGTACGTCCACCGGTAACCAATCGTTCAACTGCACCGTTAAAAAGCGATTTTTGCTGCACGTCAAATTTACGCACATTCAGATCAACGTTAACATGCTCGTTAAAGGTAACCAAGCCAATTGCATTGTTAGCGCTGATTAAATCGGATGATTCAATTAGTGCACGCTTCAAATTTTTCATTCGAGAGCCCTCCATTGAACCTGAAACATCAGCAACGAACACCGCAGCGATAGGCCTACCACCTGATTTTTTTTGCTTCCAAATAGTTTGCGCCTGAGCGATAAGCGAAGCATCATCAATATTGTAGGCCGTTTTATAGCCTGGATTTTGTGCGAAGCCGAAACGATCTACTACCGCCTGCTGCTGCTGGATAAACTTAGCAAATAACTGCAACACTTCGCGCTCTGCTTGATCGGCTTCCGGTGTGGCATACAGCGGGCTATCGTGGCGCACGCCAAACGGGATAAACTCATAGCCCTTCATGCCAGTGACATTAACCCAGGACTGATGCTCCATGACAAGTGCGTCCAATACGCCACTGCCTTGTGCGGCATCGCGCATTTGTAAAGTGGTTTGAGCAACAAACGGCACACCCACCTGAAAAGCTTCGAACGCACTGGCGACATCGGGTGAGAGCATCTGTGATTCGTCTCCATCAGAAAACGCATTAAGTACTGTCAACAAAAAATTAAGGCCGGTGCTGGATTGATAAGGATTGGTATATCCCATCGAAAACGATCCGTTGGATACATTGGTGAGTAGCTTCGGCACGTCCAAGCCGCCGTTGCTGGTAATTAGATCCACTTTAGATTTTTTGACAATGATACCTGCGGTATTGGGTGCAGTAATGTCGGCGATCGTCTGCAGGTCGATACCAGCAGCTCGCAGCATGTCTCCCCACAAAAAATTACTTGGCGAAAACGCATCAGGAGTGTACTGGCCAGCCAACATAAACTGAGCACCCAATCCCGATGCGATTTTGCGTATCGAAACAGCCGCTGTTTTTCCATTAGACAAGTGGACACCTTGTCGATTGAACGCTTCAGCTAATTCGTTATAAAAACCATCGCGCCCTTTGCCTGCTTTCTCGGATGATGTGAAAATCTCAACCGACTCCACTTGATTGCTATCGCGCCGACCAATGCCAATGGGGTATTCATCAAGGCTGGGCAGAAGGCTTAGCAAATTGGTTTTGCTGAGGCGAATGTTCGCGCGCGACTGGTTTTCGCGAAAAGTGGGCTTGATCTTTTTGACAACTGCCTTAGCTATCGCCTCCTCAGCCTTTTCTTGAGAATCAATGCGAGGCTTACAGCCAAACAACACTAGTGTGGCGAATACCACAATGCAGATAGATGTTACGTTGGCTTTCGCAGCCATTGTTTGCTTCCTTGTTTTCATATTGTTAATTATCGCTAGCTCAACGTCATTGTGCCAGCGCCATAGTCAAGACGCTACTTACCAGATTGACTGGCAATTTCAGACATCGTGACCAATCGGGCCAGCGTATCCAGGCGTTCGAACTCACTAAATGAGCTGATATTAGCAACCTCCACCGCGGTGTCAGTTAACGCATCAAACAGATTACGATTTTCGCTAAGTAATCCCTGCAATCGATCTGACTGCTCACGATTCAAGCGCTCAAACTTTTCACGCCTAGAATCACTGCGATCACCGTCGTCATCGTTTCGAGATATCGATGAGAGGCTGTGCGCCACCGCAACGACATCGTTAAGATTTTGTATGGCATGTTTTTGAACGCGACGAGCGGTGGCCAGGTAGGCAATCGGGCTGTTCTTTTTGCCGATAAACCGAGTCTCAACCACTGAATGATAATCTTCCAGCATGGCGGTTAAGCGTGTCGCTTGGCTAGCACCTTCTCCGATATCGAGTTTAGTAAGTTCATCACGCAGCTCATGCAAACGCTTGGTTAGTTGCATGTGTTCTTTCGCTTCACGATCTTCCAGCCACTCGAGCTCATCTTCAAGCGTAAATCCTGTTTGACGATAAAGTAGCGGTACCGTGAATATGGCGGTAAACGCCAGCAAGGCGTAGCCTGCCAACGCAGGCAAATTGGGCTGAAACCACCAAACAAACAGCGCCAACGACAATGCTGAGAGCACTGCAGCCACAACTGTCGTATTGCGGACTTCGCTCCCCAGGCCAGCAAATAGAATGACGCTCCCCTTATATCGACTTTATTTCTTACCCATAGAGTAGGCCCACTGCTGCCTGAGTTCAACCGTTATCAAGGCATTGGTTAATCGGTAGTTTATAACACGAGCGTCCCAAGCAGGCTCAGGCTACGGGACTCGGATGCACTAGGGAGTACTCGATTCAGCTCATGGGGCGATATTGAATGGCTGCTAGAGGATCAATCTTGTTACTATCAAACGAAACTCCATACCAAGAATACATTCACATGATCGACACCATTGCCAGCGCACTGTTACAAGCTCGTCTCGACGGCAGGCAAATCGACTGTGCTCCGCTTCCCACCATGGAAAACGAAGCTTACGCAATTCAACAAGCCATTATTGAAGCCAGCGACGACACCGTCAGCGGTATAAAAATAGGTGCAAGCAACGCTAAAACTCAAACGATACTGGGGCTCAACCAACCTTTTTTTGGCCCAATGTTTAGTCGTGACACGCTTATTTTCAAAGATACCAAACATGATTTGCAGGCTCCGCTTGTAGCCGCCTACCCTGTGAAAGTTGAAACCGAATTTGTCATTGGACTAAAAAGCACGCTCACTGGCTCAGCTGGCGATATCTCTATGAGCCAGGTGATGAACGCCATCGACTGGATCGCTCCAGGATTAGAGCTAATTGGCTCTCGGATAAACAATCTCCCGGAAAAACCTGGGCTTTGCGCTATTGCAGACGGTGGCGGAAATCATAGCGTCATAGTGGGCAAGCCAGAGCGCAGCTGGAAAACACGTGATTGGCAAACACAGCTCACAGCACTCAGCATCAACGGCAAGCAAGTTAGAAGCGGACACAGTGGCGACAGCATTGCAGGCAGCCCGATCGGTATGCTGCACTGGCTACTCAATTTTGATCGCTTTGCTGGAAAACAAATTGCAGCAGGGCAATTCATATTTTGTGGCACTTGTACAATCCCTGTTATGCTTCAAGCAGGGGATCAACTACATGCAGATTTTGGTGAGTTGGGAGAGCTGCGCGTCGCATGCACCGGCTAATCCTGTTTGCGCTTGCGCGCCAACCTAAACATCGCAGGCGACGTGCGCAATAGTGCAACAAAGCGGCTGCGGCCCGACAAAGGCACTGCGGCACGTGCACGCATACGCCACAATGTTAGTATTATCAACATACCGTGCACTGCAGACGTAAAACTAAACAATGCCCTTGGGCCGAATTGATCTATCAGCACACTAGAAACCACCGGACCAACCATGGCTCCCATCGAGAAGAAGAACGTCAAGCCTGCAGCGACAATAACGTAATCCCCTTCTTTAGCGTGATCGTTGGCATGCGCTGCTGACAATGAGTACAACGGCAAGGCAAACGCGCCAAATATAAAAATGCCGATATAGTTTAGTAGTGGTGATGTGCCTGCTACAAACGAGAGAAATAAACCCGCAGCCGTTGCACCAGCGGTTGCTGCAATTAACACAACACGCCGGTCTTTTTTATCAGAGAGTGAGCCCAAGGGATATTGCAATACAGCGCCGCCAATGATACCAGCACTTAGAAAGGTGGCCACATCGTTGACAGACAAGCCAATAAACTGCGCATACAAAGGCCCGACCAATCGAAATGCTGAATTAGTCAATCCTATTGCCAAACAACCGATGCATGCTATCGGTGACAATCTCCATAGATACATCGGATTAAACTTAAATTCAGATGGCGGTTTAGGCTGAGATCTGTCCGCCAGGGACACCGGCACCAGTGACAAGGTGATCATGATAGACAACACGGCAAACACTGAAAAACCTGCGACTCCTAAAGCTGGTATTAAAAATTGACCACCGGTGACCACCGACAGATCGATAATGCGATAGAACGATAGCACTCGCCCGCGATCCTGATTATTGACACCCGCATTAATCCAGCTCTCGATGGTAGTAAACAATCCTGAAAAACAAAACCCTGCCAGCAAACGCATAGGGATCCATACAAGCGGATCAATAAGCAACACTAAGGTGAGGCTCGCACTGGCCGCAATTGCTGCAAGGGATGCAAAGGTACGCACATGTCCAACAGAACGAATCAAACGTGGCACTACGGTGCAACCTAACAGAAAGCCTGCAAAATACGCAGCCCCCATGAAGCCAATGAGTGTTGTAGAGAACCCTTCAGCTGCACCACGTAACGCTACCAAGGTGCCCTGCATTCCGTTGCCAGCCAACAATATGCCGGCTGCTATCAGTAAAGGGATAAGCGGTCGAATTGAATTCATGCGTTTGCTAAGCTCTTTTGATTTTTCCAATATTCAAGCTTACGCCCTAACTTGGTTTGCGGTCCGAGCTGTTGTAGGCGAAACATTTAATGGTGCGCTTAGAACGAGAGCAACGCCACTCTACCGCAAGACCATAGCGATAGGGTTTGAAAGGGAAATTATTTGATGCTGCTACGCATAGCTGCTGTAGCGATTCGGACGATATCGTTAATACCTGCAGCCACCGCCGAAAAGTACGCCCTGAATTCGGTTGATTCAGCGTAATGAATAACCTGAAATGTACGTATTGCCTTCACGCTTCTACCATCGCCTGCAATGATTTTTATTTGACCCGCCATCTCAACACCACCGCTGCTTTCGCGGAGCAGTCTATCAAAGCTGACTTCTACCCGGGCTTGCGGTTCATAACCGCGCGGCCAAGGCTCAGTGACCACATTGGCTTTGGTGATATAACGCAAACGATCAGCAAGGACACGCGTTATCGCCTCTTCGGGATCTTCTGCCCAGCGGTGCCTTTCGGCCTGAACAATCAAGCGCTCTTGGCTACGACTGGCAATGCGGGGATCACTAGCGTAACCCGGTAAGCTCACCACTGTTATGCCAAGATCGGTAACCTTGGCCATTGGCTCTACTAACTCAGGTGCTAGCACGGGTTCCAACAAATACATCTTTGCTGGAGGGCCACTACCACATGCTGATCCTAGCAATAGCGCTAGCAGCGACAGTGTTGATAATACCATTCGGTTTTTCATAACTATTGCCATTATCGCCCCGTAAGCACCGCATTGGGGTTTTCTTCAAGCAACTCTGCAAACGCCGCAATCGATTTTGCTGCAACTCGAAGCTCTCGAACAGCTGCAGCCAATTCAACGTATAGTTCAGAGTCAGGAGACAAGCCTGACAAGACATCGTCTGCATTACGTGAAGCTGACGTTAGTGCTTTCATCATCACTGGCAGATCACCCGATGCGCGCTCCAGTTGTTTGGCCGCAGTCGAAAATGAGGCCAATGTTTCAGTTATCTGTGCGGGCAATGCTTGTGTATCAGAACTTGCCACTAATGTACGGGTATCCGAAATCAAATCCGTAGCTGCTGTTACTAAGCTGCTAAGTGGTAGTTCAGACAAATTCTTAATCAGCGTTTCAACATCAGCGGTGACAGCCGAAATGTTAGATTGGGTAGTGGGCAACATCGGATACGGCTGTTGGGTAAAATCAACTTCGTAGGCGGGCTCATCAGGCATTTCTACTAGCTTGACCATCAAAGAGCCTGTCAGAATATTACCCGAGGCCAACTGCACGCGAATGCCCCTATTTACGTAGCTCTGTAATGTTTGATTAAACGCCTCCTTGCTAATCTTTTTTACGCCCAAACGTCGAGGCTGAAATTGCAATACTGCCCGCGCTTTGGTTGGATCACCAACCGATTCGCCTTCAGCGGCTTCACCTAAGGACACATTCAACACCCGCCCTACTCGCAACCCGTTGTATTCGATAGCTGCGCCTGCGCGCAAGCCCTTAATCGTTCCGGAAAACTCAACCATATAGCGATATCGATCATCGTCATCGTCATCGAAAAAGCTATCCAATGCAGCAAGGCGATTGTCATAGAGTTTAAAATTAGTGCCATCACGCATGATGGGCTCTTCTGCCTCTAGTAAGTTGTTATTAACGAAGGCGATACCACCGGTGAATAACGCGGCGATCGATTCAACCCGAACCGACGCACCGTCGGCAGTCAAGTTGGCTTCAACACCCGATACACCAAAAAAGCGGGTGTTTTGATAGATATGTTTGTGATACGGCGCTTCAACAAAAAGATCAAACAACACTTGCTGCCCATCATCTTGGAGCCTGCGGCGCTCTACTCTGCCGACTTCAATTTGCCGAAAAAATACTGGCGAGCCGACATAAATATAACCGGCTTCATCCGCGTTTAACGTAACGCGCATACCCGGGGTGCCGCGCTGAGTTAGCGGAGCTTCTTGCAGCCCTTCAAAAGTTCGTTGTCGGTCACCGGGTGTGCTGTCCCAGTCAACCTCGATATAGGCACCTGATAACAACGTGCTTAGCCCAGAGATTTCTGTGGTGTTTATACGAGCGTTAACAATCCAAAAGCGTGTGTCGGCGTCGATATATGGCGCAACATCAGGATCAAGGCGTGCTACTACTACAACCGTTTCCAGATCATCGCCAAAGCGTACTTCCTCAACCGTTCCTACATCAACGTCTTTATGACGGATACGAGTGCTACCAGCCTCTACGCCGTCCGCACCGTCAAAGATTATCTCAACTTGCGGGCCACGTTCTTCGTAGCTTTGCCACAACATATAGGCCGCAAATAAAACGGCGAGTATTGGCAATAGCCAAACTAATGATATGCGATTAGGCAAACCACGTAGCTTCTCTACAACTGGCCTTGCTGGAGTTCTACGCGCCATCGGAACGGTTATCCCATATTAGCCGAGGATCCAACGAGGTCGCTGAAAGCATGGTGAATACCACCGATAAGGCAAACCAGTTGATACCAGGGCCTGGCACAACCTTAATCACTGCGCCCAATTGTATAAGCGCTGCAAGCACAGCCACGACAAAAACGTCGATCATTGACCATCTGCCAATGAATTCAGTAATAACGTGCAAGTGCTGGCGAGTAGATTCTGACATAGCCCAATGAAAATGCAGGCTCAATGCCAAACCTCCGATTACGACGAATTTTATTAACGGAATACACACACTAGCCACAAATACGATAAACGCGACAAAATAACCTCCATCGGCAAACAAGGCCGCGACTCCCGTCAAAATGGTATCGCTCGTATTACCCGTAAATGACAGAGTATCCATAATCGGCAAGATATTGGCCGGGATATAGGTGAGAATGCCAACAAGCAAGAAGGCCCAGGTGCGTTGCAGGCTGAAAGGTTTACGCGATCGCACCACCCCACCGCAACGCCTGCACGACGCCTCGGTAGGCCACTTGTGTAACGTGCCACAGGCAATGCATGGAGCCAGGCCAGCTTGCAAGGCTGTGACACCCAGGTTGCCATCATGGTTAATATGTGTACCGTCAGTTTTGCACATGTTATTGACCCAGCATGGGCTGCACAGCTTCTGGTGAATTGTTTGTTAACCGCAGCCACACTGTATCTCGGCACAGTACAATGCTGACCAAAGTAGTCACGGCAATTAGCCCCAGCAAGCTCCAAAATGCCAAACCAACCGTAAGCGCCGCAACCGAACTAATTTTCACCAGCGATACAACAACGCCTACCATAAAAATTTCAGCCATGGCCCAGGGTTCTAAAAACTCTGCCCATCTAAATGCCCAACGCATGGCTGGCCGAGCAAGCTTGCCTGCACGCAATTGCCATAATACCCAGGCGATAAAACTCAAGCGAATTAATGGCAATAATACGATAAGGGACAGCGCTATCAACGAGAGCCATCGCATATCACTAAACCACAAAGCCGACACCGCATCGAGAACCGATATTTGCGATTCAAAGCCAGAGCGAGACAGCGCTAGGAATGGCAACCATAAACTAACAATTAACAACACAATACCGGCAAGTGACGCGGCTAGTGCTCGATCAATACTATGTGCCTTGTTAGTAAAAACCACGTGTTCGCAGCGTTCGCAACGAGCCTGAGTGCCGGCAGGTAGGCTTGGCCGATAGTGCAGCCAGTCGCAAGCCGGACACGCGACAAGGTCGTCATAGGATACGTGGCGTTTGGAGGTGCTGGTGTTAATGTCAATCTCTTGCGTGTTTAACTAAAGTGATGACGCTTATATAAACACTTAGCTCATAGCGCCACGGTAACTTCCACGGCGAATCAACCGCTATTGCTTGTATTCGGTTGGTAGTGGGATCGTAAAGGCACAGCCTCCAGCATGAACCCGTAACGCTAGATCAGTGTCATCGGGGGTTTGTTGTGAACTGTACACTAAGTCGTAACTGCCACCCACATGATCAGTGATGGTTTGGAGCGAGTTTTTCAATCCCTGCTTGTCACTTGCTTCAAAATGAGTGCCGCCTGATAATTGAGCAAGCTGTTGCATATTATCGTCAGAATTGCCACCGGACCCGGCTCCAGGTAATTCAAGAAAATAGGCTTGCAGCTGGCTATTGTGAAATTGGTTTTGACCTTCTTGAACATTAACAATACGTTGCGCAATGTACTTGCGAACCTGATCGTGCGATTCGAACGCTGGGTAAAAATTGCGACTGGCGAGATCATGCCCATCGCTAATAGCAATAATTAACTTGTTTTGACCTGCTGGCGCATAACTTTCGATATCTTCCAAAGCCGTATCAATGCTGTAATACAAGGCCGTACCTGAGCCAGCCGGATCGTCAAAATTGATATCCCGCAAACTACCCAGCTCATACACATTGGTGCCAAAGATGCGGTAGTTAAATTCAGAAAATTGCGCAAGAGAGATGACCGATCGTGAAACAGCATCCAACATATAGTGAGCCACCCCGCTCTCGACCACACTGGATGACACATCCATCACTAAATATACCCCCAAGCTCTCCTTGCTAAACGATACAGTTACTGGCGATTCAATGTCTACCTCGCCGTATTCTAATGCAACGAAATTAGCATCAGCATTTTTATCCAAGCCAATAACCGGTTGCAAGATTCCAGATTCAACATCTTCCAAACTGAATGCTTCACAACTTGCACTCTCTTGAGATATTTGATCGCTGTACTGGGCAAACACGCGCACGGCAAAACGATGTTCTCGCCTATCACCAACCACTGCGGTGTTGTAACTACCCGGTACTAGCTCAACATGCATGCCCACAATGTTGGCAAAGTGTGAATCTTTTAGCTCCAGTGCATAAGGCAGGGAAACGGTCGAATAAGTAGGCGTATCAGTAACAATGTTTGCATTGAGATGATCAAGACCCACTACCAAGCTGGTGCCACTGGTACTGGGTTCGATGGTGATATCAAGATCACCCTCCATCGCTTCTGTATCAATCTTTTGCCTGTGGAGTTCTGTCGCTACCCCATTTTTATTTATGGATACCACGAGTTCGGTCGCCGATGTCACTGCTGGTCGGACTTGCGGACTTACTTTGTAGCGCAACAGCATATCGGCTTCTCGCCCATTGGCAGATGCACCTGTGAAAGTAGAACTGATTTGCAGTGCCTTGCCACCCTGTTGCACATCATCCAGAAAAAAGGCATCGTCTTGAGCAGACAGCGATCCAGATTCAGCAGTCGCGAGTGCATTGTTTTTGGGTACAGCCTTGGGGCCCTTATCGCAAGCAGTAGCGAGAAGGCTGCAGAGTATCAGTGTAGGCAGAGATCGCATTTAGTGGAATCCGTAAACAGCCACAGCTATTACAAACTGTGTAACAGGGCTACAGATGCTGCAAATTTCAATCCAAATGCAACAAAGCCTGCGAATACGGGCTTTGAGATGGTAAAAACAGTGCCTAATTGGCAGTGCTACGCCAGAATCGCTAATTTTGCCAAATCAGCAAATATCAGCGTAAGCCAGCGCGTGGCGTTAAATCAGGGCTTAGCAGACCAGGCAGCACACCAGGCATCTTTGCCCACTTGGCTACCAGGAAACAGTGCACAAGCACCTCCGGCGGCTTCAGCATCGCCTTGATAAAGCACACAGTTAGCACACGTTTGGCCATCTGTGGTTGATGCTGCCGCATATTGCAACGCACCCGCTTGAGCTGATTCAGGATCTACCATCGGTAGTTCATTTGCAACTGCGGAATTTAAAATAGATGACAAAGGCACAGAAGCCAGGCCTGCGCCACCAAAGGCAATGAAACGTCGGCGAGACAAATTTTTCATAAGGAGTTCTCCAAAATCAAACGATCTAAAAAGATCAATATTTAACAAAAACTAAACAACAGACAAAATTGGTATTACAAATTATATACGCTAATTCAGCGCCTGCCAGACTGAAGGCAGGATATCTACCGAACAACAAACACTTCATCGAACCTGTCCAGCAATACGGGAAAATCCGGATTGTAAGTGGTGCGGGCCATAGCGTCTTTAGCTGTCGCCTGTGACGGCAACACCGTATGTTGGGCACCGTACCAATGGCGGGGTGCTCGCATACAGCCGATGAAAATGGGGTACGCATTACCGTTGCACACTAATATACGTCCTGCCTCACCAAATAGCTTATTTTCTGAGCGATTAATCAGGCTTAAATGGGATTGGTTAATGATACGTAATGAAGGAAAATTGGCATTACGCGCCTCGATTGCACCAGACGTTTTTATAGTAGGCCCAATGAACGACTTCGTATCAGCCTTGCTGTTGGCATTGTAGTAAAGCAACATTTTTTTCGCCTGATGAGTAAAGCGGCGATTAAACAAGCGCTGTGTGTATTTCACATCAACTACAGAATCATTAGCGGACGCAACCAGCAGTACAGGGATATCAAGCGTCCGATCTCGCCATCGCCGTTTTAGTATTTTCGACGTTTTATAATACTGTGCTGCAGAATTAATGGGGATCGAGTTGTACTTGATTGGGTTGTCTTCGATGATCATACCGCCAAACATCCACGGCTTAAATTTAGAGTAAATCCCTGACCATCTTAAATAGTTGTTGAGCTTACTATGATAAGCGGGGCTTATAAGTAGAAGTCCGGCGATGTCATCAGGCTGTTCTAGCGCCAGTAATGTCGCAATCACTCCACCAAGTGAAAAACCGCCCAAGTAAAGTGGCGTAGCCGGCTCAAACCAATCATCTTTATGTTGTTGTGCTGTTGCTAACCAGCTTTTATATGAAACGTCTAACATCTCAACAGGTGTTGAACCATGCCCCTCGAATAAAATTGCTCGTACATCAAAGCCACGTGCAGCAATTTCGGCAGCGATATCACGCCAAACATACGGTGAATCATTCAGGCCGTGGAATAATAAAAATCGTCCACGATACGACACATCAGGGTTGGCGCTTAGTTGAAACGGGAGATTAAGCCGGATTTCAGCATCAGTGCGTGGCAAGCTTTTGGGCTTGATGTGTTGATAAACATCGCTGATGTATTGATCAAAGCTAGAGGCAGGCGCTGGAAAGTTATCGCCCAGAGTGGCTGTTGAAAACATCAAGGACAAGGCTAAAACGAAAAACGGCGCACGATTTGGTGCACCGTCATTATTACGGATAGCTCTAATACTAGGCGTAGAGTTTCTG
Organism: Granulosicoccaceae bacterium; assembly: GCA_036478595.1. Taxonomy (GTDB): domain Bacteria; phylum Pseudomonadota; class Gammaproteobacteria; order Granulosicoccales; family Granulosicoccaceae; genus Granulosicoccus. The sequence goes on along the minus strand of JAZGEF010000034.1, from coordinate 29,144 downwards.
CACACCCAGCTGATCATGAATCGCATTGGCCTGCTGCTCAGACATATCCATTTTTTTACGTAATTGGTCAAGATATTGCGCTTCCTGCTGCGTATCTAAATCGATGCCAAGCAGTGACATTAAATACACCTGCTGTTCGGAACCCCGTGGAATCTGAGCGACAAAACCGTCAGTATCCAGCGGTGACTGCATTTCAGAAACTATGAACTGCCGCTCGTCATCAGTAAGATCATCACCCAGTTGACCAACAATCTTTTGTTGCTCATTTTGATCAATAGTTCCGTCAGATTTAGCAGAGTTGATCATCGCCATAATCATAACCTTCGCACTGGCTTCTTGTTCGTTAGTAGCCGGAGCGGCGTTGCCTTGTATACCAGTATTGAACAAGTCAGCCAAGCTACCAGAACCTGCGCCGCCCGCACCACCGATGCTTTCGAGCAGACCACCAGCACTCCCGCCGCTTGAACCACCTACGCCGCCATCTCCTTGCGGGGCTTGTTGGCCGCCACCTAGTAACGCACCAAGGTCGCCTAAACCACCTGCCGCGCCGCCTGCGCCGCCGCCCATCAGACCGCCAAGTAGTCCGCCAAGACCGCCACCGGCTCCGCCCGCGCTGCCTCGACCCATCATTTTTCCGACACCTTTAGCTACCGCGTAGCCCATCGCCAATTTGCCTAACGTTCCAACCATACCCATAATAAGTTCCTCATTTAATTGACCGCAAACATTTGCGCTGACGGCACTAGTGTAGCCGATATGAACTTTATCAATAGCAAAGCTACTAAAGTTTGCACTGAGTGTTATACGAAGGTAAACAAGCGTGAATGCTTGTATTAAAATGGCGGATACAGACTCTATAAAATGCTGTTTGGCCCCCGCTTTACTTGGTAATGATCTCTGGCCCCATCATCAAGGTTGGCAACCAGGTGGAAATAATTGGTACATAGGTAACCAGAATTAAAAATACAAACATAATCGCTACCCACGGCAGTGCCGCCTTTACAACATTCATAACAGACATCTTCGCAACCCCAGCGGTTACAAATAGGTTTAAGCCCACCGGTGGTGTAATCATACCGATCTCCATATTCACTACCATGATGATACCCAGATGAATCGGGTCGATTCCAAGCTCAATTGCTATTGGAAATACCAATGGCGCGACAATCACGATCAATCCTGAGGGCTCCATAAACTGCCCACCAATTAGCAATAGCACATTAACCACGATCAAAAATGCTACCGGCCCCAGTCCAGCGGCCAACATTGCTTCGGTTATCGCTTGTGGCACACGTTCTTCGGTCAGTACGTGTTTAAGCACCAGCGCATTAGCAATAATGAATAGCAAAACGATGGTTAGCTTTCCAGCTTCAAACAGAGCATTGCGCGTATCAGGGTGGAACCATGCAGTAAGCAATACCCAAGGCTTATCTCGTAGCCGAACGTTCTCACCTTCTGAATTATTCAGTGGCCCCATATCTCTATATATAAAGTTAGAAACAATGAACGCATACATTGCAGCCACAGCTGCGGCTTCGGTTGGCGTAAACACACCGCCATAAATGCCACCAAGAATAATCACAATTAAAAATAAACCCCATGAGGCGTCCCAGGCAGATGATACCCACTCGGAAAAGCTGGCGCGCGGTTGCGAGGGTAAACCTTTTATACTCGCCCATACATAAATACCAAGCATCAACATAAAGCCTGCTATTAATCCTGGTATAACGCCTGCGAGAAACATTCGACCCACGGACACATCAACAGAAGCTGCATACACCACCATAACAATTGATGGTGGGATCAATATTCCCAGCGTACCGGCATTGCAGATAATGCCAGCCGCAAACTCTTTGGTGTAACCCACTTGACGCATCGCGGTGATAACAATGGTGCCGATGGCCACTACGGTCGCCGGTGACGAACCAGACAGGGCTGCAAACAACATACATGCGAAAACACCCGCTATAGCTAAACCACCTTTTAGGTGGCCCACACTATTAATTGCGAAGCGAATAACACGCTGCGCCACACCGCCGGTCGACATAAACGTTGAGGCTAGAATAAAGAACGGTATAGCCAGCAAGGTATAGTGCCCAGAGAATGCACTGAAGAAGGTTTGCGCAATTGACGCTAACGAGGTGTCCGATAACGTCAATAGAAATATTATTGACGACAGGCCAAGGCTAATTGCGATTGGAACACCGATCATCAGAAAACCAATGACCATAGCAAATAGAAATAAGACAGCCACTAGTCTTCTGCCTCATGGCTAGCAACAATCAGCGTTTGTTCACCCTTCCATACTCGCCAAAACACTTGTAAAAAGCGAAACAACAAAAGCGAAAAACCTAAGGGCAAGCAAAAGTAGGGGATAAAACGTGGCAACTTTTCCCAACGCTCGCCTTCATTCATCGTGGAAGCTAGGAATTGCAAAAAACCTGGCATCGGGATGTCATCCACCTCATACCAAGCTCGCTCGCCAAAGAACGGTAGCCAGTATTCAAATGAACCGTACAAAACAAGGCCGGTAAAAATCAAACAAGAAAGAACCGCGAGTAACGTCACTGCCCGTCTAAGCGGTCCAGGCAATAGTTTGACCGCAATATCAACACCCAAGTGCATGTTTTTCTTAACTGCATAGGACGCTCCGATAATCACCATCCAGGCAAACAGGAATACAGTGGCCTCTAGCGCCCAAAGTATGTTGCCCTTAAAACCATAGCGCACCACAACATTGGCAAAGGTGATTATTGTCATTAAGCCGAGAATGATGGCTATTAGATTTTCTTCGATCTGATCAGAAAAATTTCGCCTTTGCATCAGCGGACTCTAGATTTGAGCGTGTAGGAAAACGCACTACCGGCCAGATAGCCGGTAGTGGTTGGAAGTATGAGCTTTGATGTGGAGATAAAAATTACTTAGAGAAGCTAACGGCATCTTTGATAACGTCTGCACCAATATCACCTTCGAACTGCGCCCATACTGGCATCATTACATCAACCCATGCCTGACGTTGCTCAGCTGTTAGCGTACGCACAACGCCGCCTGCTTCAATAATCAATTTCTTGTTGTTTTGATTAACGTTGGCAGATTCAGCATTACGTGAAGTGGTGACTTCACCCACGATTGTAGTGAATTGATCACGTACGTCAGCTGGCAGCCCTTCCAGCCATTCGGTAGATGTCACTAACAGGTAGTCAATAATGCCATGGTTGGATTCAGTCGTGCCATCTTGTACTTCAAAGAATTTTTTACCGTAGATGTTCGACCACGTGTTTTCTTGACCACTGATAACCTTAGTTTGTAGTGCGCCATAAACTTCTGAGAAAGCCATTTTTTGCGGGTTAGCACCCAAGGCATTAAACTGCGCTACCAGCACATCAGATGGCTGAACGCGAAACTTTAAGCCAGCAGCATCGCTTGGTAATAACAATGGACGATCAGCTGAGATTTGCTTCATGCCATTGTGCCAAAAGGCTAAGCCTTGCAAACCCTTTCGCTTCATCGAATCAAGCAATCCTTGGCCACCTTCAGAATTTTGGTAGGCATCTACTGCATTGATGTCTTTAAAGATAAACGGCAAATCAAACAGGCGAAACTTCTTGGTGAAGGTTTCGAATTTCGATAGTGACGGCGCAGCGAGCTGTACGTCACCTTGCAACATGGCTTCAAGTACCTTGTTGTCATCATACAAAGTAGAATTCGGGAACACTTCCATACAGGCTTTACCGTTCATTTCTTCGTTCACCCGTTTCTCGAGCAACGTAGCCGCAATACCTTTTGGGTGCTTATCTGTGTTGGTAACGTGGGCGAACTTGATAACAATCTCGCCGTCTTGACAAGCTTCGCTGGCGGCAAATGCTGATACGTTTGCAGCCAGTAGTAGAGTAGTGATTAGGGTTTTTTTGAACATAGTGCTTTCTCCTAGCGGTGTTTTTAATTAGCGCAGGTAGTTTGACTAACCCGCTGGTACTGCGTCAATAGATTTCGTGTGTGGAAATCCGCCTAAAACAACCAAAACACCGTCGCTGCCCCACATTTAGCACAAAAAGTAGCCCGATTCAGCCTGCCAGATAGTCAGTACGCTGTATATCGTATTTGCTCATCTTGTCGTGTAGCGTCTTCCGAGGCACATCCAGATCCAGCATTGTGCGTTTGATCGAGCCTTGGTTTTGGGTCAATGACGCCTCTATCAGCCCTTTTTCGAAGTTCGCTACCCGCGCAGATAAGCTATTAGATCTGGCATTATTATTGTCGTGGCTGAATACACTCAAACCAGCCGCATATCGTTCTGCAGCATTGGCCAACTCTCTGACATTACCGGGCCAATCATGGCTTAACAATTCAGCCATCAAATCGGTCGATACAGCATAGGTGGATTCGGCGGGAAGTCGCGCGCGAACATTTCGCTCAAACAATATCACTGGATCAGCGCCGCGCTCTCTTAGCGGTGGCATCGAAATGGTTGATCCTGTCAATAGATAATACAGATCTTGACGAATTTTGCCCTCTTTAACAAGATTGCTAAGATCAGCTTTAGTCGTAGCCAATACTCGAATATCCAACGTTATTTCGTTCACGGTATTGACGCGCTCGATGCTTCGATCTTGCAAAAATCGTAGCAATCGCTGTTGAACGTCCAACGTTAAACTATCGACCTCATCAAGCAGCAGCGTGCCGCCGTTTGCAAGTTCGAATCGACCCAATTTAATTTCCTTTTTTCCTGCATCGTCTAATTTTTCTATTCCAAACAACTCATTTATGCAGGAGTCAGCATCGAGAATTCCGCAATTTACGACAACAAACTGTGCACTACTACGTGCCGAAATTTTCATCAATGCGCGGGCTACGAGCTTTTTACCGGTACCTGTCTCTCCCTCTATCAGAACATCAGTATTAGCTGAACCAATTTTGAGGATCGCCTGTCGCACGGCAACCATCAAAGGAGACGTACCTACAACTAATTGCACTAGATCATCACGCATCTCCAACTGCCTTGCCAATTTTCGACGTTCCATCTCAACCGCACGTGTTCCCTGTGCTCGACGAATATCATTGTGGAATTCATCTAACTGAAGCGGTTTGGCAAAAAAACCATAAGCGCCAACTTTTAACGCCCGGACAGCCATTGGGATGTCGCCATGCCCAGTCATTAGGATCACCGGAAGCGCAGCATCCATTGAGTGCAATCGCTGGAGAATATCTTCCCCAGAATGGCGCGGCATACGCACATCCAACAAAACAACCCCATCGTACGCAGGTGTAATGGCCTTGCATGCGGCATCAGGGTCCGAATAGCTAGACACAAGGTGCCCTTCGACTTCAAGCATTTGCACCAAAGATTCACTAAAATCATGATCATCATCGATAATCACAACATTGGTTCTATTTTTCATCGTCTTTAAGTTACACGTTGTAGCGAAATCACCAACAATGCACCTCTAGTTAGAGATTCTCGTAGCTCAAGTGTACCTCCCATACTCTCAATAAATGAACGCGAAATTGACAAACCAAGACCAAGACCAATATCACTATCACGACTACTGACAAAGGCATCGAAGGCAGATGTAGACACGTCCGCAGAAAAACCCGGCCCATTATCTCGAATTCCTATTTCAATCATATCCGGCTTAAGGCTCACCGAAATTTCAACCTTCGGTACTAATTCGTCGCAGCATGCATACCATGCATTGGTTAACAGGTTTCCAAGCACTTGTAGCAATCGAATACGACCAGCTTGTGCGTGTAACAACGCCGCAGTATCCGATCTCACAATCTTGCAAAATGGCTCTGCTCTTGGAAATCGATCAACCAGGTCGGAAACTCCATCCTGGATAACTTCCGATAGTTCCACTGACTGAACCGGTGATGGCTCTCTGGTAGCAAAGCTGCGCAGATTCACCACAACACGTGAAATGCGATCAGTAAGGCTGGCGATTTGTCGCAGATTTTTATCTACGCCGTCAGTGTCATTTCGTTCCAACAAACGTTGCGCCGTGCTGGAGTAGTTTTTTACAGCCGCCAAAGGTTGATTAATTTCATGGCTAATCGATGCAGACATCTGACCTAATAACGCAAGCTTTTCCGTCAACATCAATTTTTGTTGGGCTTTTTTTAGCTCGTCGGTTCGTTGCTGTACCTCGCGCTCCAAACGTACGGCCTCTCCTGCCCGTTGTTCTGTTAGTTCGTTTCGAAGTTTTCGTCGTTCTTGCAGCCACGATATTACTAAGCCCGCTACGACCAGCAGAGTTGTTACCAGGGCAGCTCTTAACCACCAACTTCCAAAAAGCGGTAGTGGAGGAGCGGCTACTCGCAACACCGCGCCTAGCTGCCCATGTAACCGTTCTACCGAAACTGTTTTATCAGCCCGGCCCACGTTGTTTGCCATCATTAGCTCATCTGACAAAGACCAAATTGAGACACCATTACGAGATACATCCCAACTATCGCGCACCAAGCCTAAGTCAACTGCGACTAACACGACGGCAGCCGGAGGAGCGTGCTCTTGCAAATAATGTGGTGTTAGAAATACGTAGATCGGCCTGCCCGCATCGTTAACGTAGAATGCGCGGCCTAAGGTGCCATGGTAGGCGGATTGAACAGCCTGACGCCATTGATCTGTTTTCGCTAGTGGCAGCACTGAACTGATATCAGGATACCATCGTGATTCACCACGACGTTGCAGGGCCAAAGTAGAGACACCGGCTATCGATTGTACGAATCCCACTTTTTCAATTAACTCAGATGACGGATCGTCGCTATCAAACAGCTTAGATATAATACTGCTGCGCGAAAGGAGCACAGCCGCCATCCGGTACTTCTCCATCGCATTGGTCAATGACTGGCTTCGAAGGTCGACTTCAGAACTGAGCTGCTGACGTATGTCCAACACCTCAGCCTGGCGATCAGGTGCCGCAATAAGTACCCACACCAGCCAAAAGCACGGAATTAACAGTAGTTTGTTCATCCGGCAGACTATACCGGCTTTTCCACCGCCGCCTCATCCACTCAAGCCGTGGTTGGCAGCACGGCATACTGGTAACCAGCTCACCCCGTTACGTATCGTTACAGAAAAACCGCGGCTGCCATGGCTAAATAGGCAAACTCCGGTATTCTTTGAACATCATGAAAACCCATAGACATAACCTTAGGAGATCGATATCCGCGCTCCTGTTAGCAGCAGCGAGCCAGCTCACCGCAGCTAACGATAACGCAACCGCATCCGACAATAGTCTACCGGACCCTAATTCAGAAAACGGTGGCTTCCTTGAGTTAGCCTTAGGGGTTGGGCATGTCGACTTTGCCCGGGTAGATGAAATTGAAGGCCTAAGGAGCAACCCTGGTGACAAATTGTTCCTAAACATCCACGGCGCTTATCGGTATAAGCGATTTTTTGTCGAAGCCACTAGAGATGGGTTTGATGGTTTAAATCTTGGCGCCACACTATGGCAAAACGACAAATGGTCCGTGGATTTTTTAGCGGCAAATATTGGTGGAAATAAAAATGGAGATGACGATTCGGCAGCTGTTAGCGAAGCCGAAAAAAACATTGCACTTATAGACCGAGACACCTTTTTTGCTGGTGCTGGTGCACGCATCACCCGTTATTTTGGCAATGATAAGATAGCTCAATTTCGGTTGCTGTCTGACTATTACGAAAGCAATGGAGCGCTTTGGAGCGCAAGGCTGGGTAAACAATGGCAGCACGGAAATTGGAGTTACACTGGGTTTCTGGGTGCCAGATACAACACCGCAAAACTTAACAATTATCTTTATGCAGTGAGCGCTAGCGAAGCGACCCAATTATTTCCCGAATACAAAGCCGGAAACACTGTATCTCTTGAGGCTGAAATCGGCGTAAGCTACCCACTAAGCCGTAAGTTAGTATTTAGATCAGATTTAAGTTTGGTGCGCTACCAAAGAGAGATTTACAACAGCCCGCTGCTAGACGACAAGCAAGACGCAAAGTTCACCGCTGGCATCAGTTACGTTTTCTAGGATGATTATATCTAGTCATAAATCTTTCAGGCGTATACTCTTGTGCGTACTAGCCACAAGCTGTAACGCGCTCACAATGGCAGCAGACGCAACTAATGCGAGCGAATCAGATTCAAGCGTTAGTGAGTCGATTAAATTGAACGTGCGCCCAGTAACTTGCGTCGCTCTACATAAAGGGCAAACGTGCCACAAGAATTTAAGATTTTCTTGGCCGCCCCTGCCAGCGGGTCGTTATTGTTTACACGCCTCCGATAGCTTACATCCACTGCGATGCTGGCAAGATACCGCAAAAATTAACCTTACTACAGGCTACAGCTCTGCGACAAAAGTTCGATATGAACTGCGCAAGGAAAATAGTGACATTCCACTTGCGCATGCTGTGGTTAAAACAGCCTGGGTATATCGGACCAGCCGACGTTCCTCTAGTGGTTGGCGGCTGTTTTAATCCCAATGACTAGCGACGCACATACAAATGAGCATATCCTTGTCGTCGAAGACGATGAATCCCTTGCGCAGTGGATAGCGGACTATTTAGCCTCACACGGCTTTTTGGTCAGTGTTGCCACGCGAGGAGACGAAGCGCTTATCCAAATCGAAAACGATACGCCAGATTTAGTCATCCTCGATTTAAATTTGCCGGTGTTAGACGGTTTAGAAGTTTGCCGACGAGCCCGTAAGTTTTACAACAACCCTGTCTTGATGCTCACCGCTAGGGACGATGATACCGATGAGATACTTGGGCTGAACTCTGGCGCTGACGATTACCTCGGCAAACCGGTGGTACCACGCATACTACTTGCACGCGTGCAAGCCCTATTGCGCAGAGGAAAACCATCGGCCACCGCAACCCACGTGACAATAGGAACGCTATCAATTGATACCGAGTCACGCACCGTAAAATTGGCAAACGAAATCATCTCAGTATCGACACACGAATTTGATGTGCTGTTATTGCTCGCAAACAATGTTGGCCAGGCTTTGAGCCGTGATGCACTGGTTATAGAAATCCGGGGTATTGAATATGACGGCTTTGATCGTTCCGTCGATGTTTGCATATCACGCTTAAGGCGCAAACTGGGTGATGATGCCAATTCTCCACAGCGCATCAAAACATTACGCGGTATTGGTTATATGTTGGCTGCCGATGCATTTTAAGGTGTCAATATGCGCTGGCTAAGTATTTCACTTTCACTGTTGTTATTAGTCGGCATTATCTTCGCTGGTTGGGGTATAGACAGGCTGTTTACACATTTTTATCCCAGCGAAGAAAATAGCCTGCAAGTGGCTAAATCAGTAGGCGCAAAGCTTGCGCAGGCACTAGACACAGTTGAACCCAAAGGGTTTCTTGACGATGCCGTTCGTATCATGCAATACGAAGAGCTTGCGCTGCCAGCGGAGTTACAAAGTAGGCTAGAACAGGGCCAATCGATAACATTGGAAACAGATAGTGGCATCAATCTATACTTCAATCAACCCAATACCAAACAGGTATTAAATTTATCGGTACCCTATCAAGACGATAGCGGCACTCCCATTCGGCTTATATTAACCATGCTTTTTTACGTTTGCGTTATCTTGTTGGTGATGGCATGGTTGTATCCGCTGATTCGCAGGTTACGGGCACTAGAGACAACGGCAAAAGCCTTTGGCGAGGGCGAGCTTGATCGACGTGTGTCTACCCATACGCGCAGCCAACTACATAGCATTGAAACCGAATTCAACAATATGGCATCGCGTATTGATGGCTTGGTCGGTGATAACAAATTGTTAAGCTCTGCCGTGTCACACGACTTACGCACCCCCTTAGCCCGGCTTAGGTTTGGTGTCGATGCACTTCATGAAATGGCCAAAGATGAATCACAAACTGATTACCTTCATCGTCTAAGCAACGATGTTACTGAAATGGAACAACTCGTTTCAGTGCTTTTAGAATTCGCCAAGCTCGACAAAGAGCTGCATGATTTGCCATTAAGTGAGGTGAATCTTACTTCCATCGTTGAACATGCCGTACAAACAGCGCGCGACTTGAGTGATCATACAATCACCTTCGATACAGATCAAAATAAATCATTTGTTTTAGCAAACGATCGCTACGCCACCATCATGCTTAACAATCTGCTACAAAATGCGATTCGCTACGGCAAGTCCGCTATATCAGTTAGATTGGTAAACCAGCGGCAGCACAGTATTCTGTATATTGATGATGACGGTCCGGGCATTCCAATCAGTGCACGAAAAAATGTGTTAAAACCGTTTATCCGCAACACCGTTGATCAAGGCAAACACGGCTCTCGTAATGGCTACGGGCTTGGTTTAGCGATAGTTAGCCGAATTGCCGAATGGCATCAAGCAGAGCTGCAAATCGAAGACTCCAGCGCACTCGGTGGAGCCTCAATTAAAGTGGTGCTTAGTAAGAATAAATCGTATTAATAATGCTAATTCACGTTGTAAATCCACATTGCTAATTAATTCGCAAGCAAATCCACATTACTAATTAATTCGCAAGCAAATCCACATTACTAATTAATTTGCAAGCAAATTAATCCATGCGCTGCAAGTCTCGCAGCCATGCTTCGCTTGATGCATCACTCGGCATACGCCAATCACCTCTTGGCGAGAGACTCACCGACCCCACCTTAGGCCCATTGGGCACATCGTCACGCTTGTATTGTTGTGCAAACGCTCGTTTGATGTTGACACTCAACCAATGCTTGAGGGCTTTGTTGTCGTAGGTGTTTTGCCAGCCCTTTGCCTGTTGCGCCAACCAATATACTTTAGCGGGCGAAAAACCGTGCCGCACCAAATTATACAAAAAGAAATCATGTAGCTCGTACGGCCCGACTGTTTGTTCGGTACTTTGTGCGATGTTACCCTGCTCGTCCGGTGGTAATAATTCAGGTGTGATTTCAGTTTCTGCGATTGACATCAGCGTATCGCTAATCGGTGATTCAAATTCTGTCTTAGCCACATACTCAACTAAAAATCGCACCAGAGTTTTTGGCACAGAACAATTCACGTTGTACATACTTTGATGATCAGCGTTATAAGTACACCATCCCAACCAAAGCTCGGACATATCGCCAGTACCAAGCACAAAACCCATGTTCATTAAGAGCTCAGTGCGCCGTCGCGCTTGAACATTTTCAAAGGTAAGGTCGTTACGTTCATCTTGAGGCACTGCCATAATGGCTTCGGTAAAAGTTTCCACACTCATGCCTTTTTCAAGCGACACTTGCCCGAAGGGCTTGTAAGCAATGGCCGCTGCCAGTTCTTTGTACTCCAGCAACGTGGCTTCTTTGATATCAACCTCAAGCGCCGTGACACCCAGGTATTCCATTAGTTTGCGCGCGTTGTGTAGAGTTTTGTTCGTTGTGCCATAACCTGGCATCGTGACTGCCCGAATAATAGTGCGCGGCAAACCTAAAAGGTCGCAGGTTTTACATGCCACTAATAAAGCTAGTGTTGAATCCAATCCACCAGAAATACCAATACTCAGAGTGGGATTGCTGCCCAGCATTTCAAGCCGCTTTGCTAGCGCCGCCGTTTGAATACCAAACACCTCGGAGCAACGCTTACTTAAGTGTTCGTTATTTTTGGGCACAAAGGGCATTGCCTCAACGCGTCGCAGCAGTTGCTGATTATTGTTATTGGCCAAAAATGGTATGCGTCTGTATTCGATGTCGCGCAATATACGGCGAGTATCAGCAAAGGTGGTAGTCATGCGGCGCTCGGTATCAAGGCTTTCGATATCAACATCAGCGGTTATAAAGTAGCTATCGCGGTGAGTTGGATTGGTATCCCCCACTCGGCTGGACTCCGCCAACTGATGGCCCGACTCTGCAATCAACGCGTGCCCGCCATAAACCACGTCGCTAGTGCTTTCAGTTGGGCCGGAGCTTGTGTATGCATACGCAGCCATACATCTGCCCGATTGGCCCACCACCAGAGATCTGCGGTAATCCGCTTTGCCGATAGTTTCATTTGATGCCGATAAATTACACAACACATTAGCGCCAGCAATGGCACCTAAGCTTGATGGCGGTATTGGCATCCAAATGGCCTCGCATACTTCGGCATGCACAACCGCTTCGGTGTTACTACTATCAAGCTTGCATGTAAATAATAGCCGTGTACCGAAGGGAGCTGAGTATGAATTTAGATCGATTGAACTAGGCGCATCGTCCTCACCTGATGCAAACCATCGGTCTTCGTAGAATTCTTTGTAGTTGGGCACGAACTGTTTAGGCATCACACCAATCACACGCCCATCGTTTATTGCGACCACGCAATTATATAAAGCGCCATCAAGCGCCAGCGGCGCACCGACCAATATTAATTGTTCCCGATTAGGAGCATCTGTGGCAATACGATCGATCTGTACAAGGCATTGATCAAGCAATATGCGTTGGTGAAATAGATCGCCACAGGTATAGGCACTTAGCGCCAATTCAGGAAACACGATCAAGTCGGAATCTGCCATGCCCGGTAACATTTGCAACATCTCAGTTGCGTTTGCCATTGGGTCACCAACGGTTACCTTCGGTACCGCGGCGGACACTCTAAAAAAGCCGAATTCTTTATTCATGTGCTTCGCATCCAAATCTAGCGCTAACAGCTAACTCTATTTTGACTGACCACTACAAAAATAGCTGAACTAAAAGACGTTTCAAACGCAATAAATGGTCCGCTAAACCACAATTCAAGCCAAAATATCGGCGCTCAACCCGTATAGTATGGACCTTAACTTGATTTCACCCTGCATTCACAACGCTTATGACATCCAACGAAGATTTAGCCCAACATTTGACGTTACGCGAAGAACCCGTCGAGCTTTATAAAATATTGAAGTTCGGCGGATTTGCATCCAGTGGGGCTGAGGCAAAGATACGCATAAGCGAAGGCGATGTCAGGGTCAATGGTGAAGTTGAAACTCGCAAGCGACGTAAGATGCTTGCAGGCGATGACATTGTTATTGATGGCAACCTACTGATGCTTAAGCTAGAGGATGCATCATGAGCAACACTGATCGCTACGCCCGCTTGTTTGAGCCAGTGGCTATTGGGCCATTGACTGCACGCAATCGTTTTTATCAAGTGCCTCACTGTTGCGGCCTTGGGCATCTTAGGCCACAAGCTCATGCTGCTATGCGTGAGATGAAAGCAGAAGGCGGCTGGGCAGTGGTGAGCACCGAAGAAACCGAGATCCACCCTACTTCGGATATCTCACCATATGCTGAGCAACGGATCTGGGATGAGCGAGATATCCCTGCATTAAGATTAATGACTGATGCTGTGCATGCAAAAGGTGCGCTGGCAGCAATCGAATTAGCACACAACGGCAACCATGCAGGCAATCTTTTTTCGCGTACACCACCGCTTGGTGTCACCGATATGCAAGTGGATATTGGCTACCCAAAGCAAGCCCGGCGAATTCTAAAAAAAGAAATAAAAGCCTTCCGGCAATGGCATCGAGATGCAGCACTGCGTGCTAAGCAAGCAGGTTTTGATGTGATCTATGTTTATGCTGGCCACCGCATGACGCTAACTCATCAGTTTTTACTCTCCGATATGAATACGCGTATCGATGAATATGGCGGCAGCCTCGAAAATCGAGCCAGATTGTTAAGGGAGCTGCTAAGCGATACGCGTGAAGCCGTTGGTGACACCTGCGCGGTCGCCTTTCGTTTTGCTGTGGACGAAATGAAAGGCCCAGAAGGCATGCAAGCATCTGAAGAAGGCCGCGCCGTAGTCGAGATGATGGCAGAGCTCCCTGATTTATGGGATGTGAATGTATCCGAATGGGATAACGACTCACTGACTACGCGCTTTGAACCTGAAGACGGTTACCAGGTAAAGTACATGGAATTTGTAAAAAGCGTGACGACCAAACCTGTTGTAGGCGTTGGCCGCTTAAGCTCCCCAGATATGATGCTCTCGCTAGTGAATCGCGGTGTTATGGATTTCATTGGCTCTGCAAGGCCATCAATAGCGGATCCCTTCTTGCCAAATAAGATACAAAATGGCGAGATCGAATCAATACGCGAATGCATCGGTTGCAACATCTGTGTATCGTGTGACAACATCGGCATACCCATCCGTTGCACACAAAACCCCACCATGGGCGAAGAGTGGCGACAAGGCTGGCACCCAGAATCCATACCGAATAAAAAATCTGACAAACGCGTGCTGGTGATTGGCGCAGGCGCTGCAGGCTTAGAGTGCACAATGCAACTGGCCAAACGAGGCTACGAAGTATTCCTATCAGAAAAAACCAACACAGCCGGTGGGCGTTGCTTACGCGAATCAACACTAAAAGGACTGTCGGCTTGGCGACGAGTTGTTGATCATCGAGTTCATGAAATAAGCCAGCAAGCCAACGCCAAAATGTTTTGGGAAAGCGACCTAAACCCCGATGAAATCATTGAGCTTGAATGTGATGACGTGATAGTTGCAACCGGATGCCATTGGCGTAACGACGGCGTTGGCCAACATCAGGGCTTAGGCATACCCGGCCTGGATGGTTTGAATGTGTGTACGCCTGATGATGTTATGGATGGCATTGATAGCCTGTCTGGCCACACCGTTATTTATGATCAAGAACAAGGTTATCTAGGAGGCGCTATCGCTGACCATCTAGCCACCACGGGCAGCAAGCTAAGTATTGTTACACCGGGCAGTGTTGTATCTGCGTGGACCGCCTACTCACTCGAACAAGCACGTGTACAGAAATCTTTGATCGAACAAAACGTCAATATCATTGCAAATAAACACATTATAAAAGCAGACAAAGGCAGCGTAACATTATGCTGTGTTTTTACAGATCAGACAGAAACTTTGCTGTGCGATAACTTGGTGTTGCTTACTCAACGCCAATCCAATATGGACCTATATAAGCAGCTAACATCACTAACAGAAGTTGGAGACAAAGCGAATCTGCCAAGAGTGCACATTATTGGTGATGCGGAAGCACCCGCATTGATTGTTGACGCAGTTTATTCGGGACACAAAATGGCACGTCAAATTGACATGGACGCTGCCGATATCGAAGCGATTTTATACCTACGCGAAATACCATCGTTAACTAGCTAGTATCCATTCACAAATGAGCGGTTTTCAGTCATAGATTATCGTATTGAGTGCGCCTGCAATTTCGGATACCATGTCGGCTTTTATCGTTCGCTTGGACAATCCTCGGTCTGAATACATTATGTTGTAGGCCATCGGCCTGCTTATGTTCGTTGCAGCCAGTGGCATGAGTTTAGCCGTCATATTGTTAGCTTGCAAAGCAGAAGTACTGGCCCATCTACTCCCTAGCAGCTGCGCAAACTAAGGCCATTTGACTGGCTACGGTTTAGCTTTTAGCTTTTATATTTTAATTGTTATACTGCCCGCACTTCATATCGCGACGGCTGACATGGGACAAGAGCTTAGTAACAAAGGCGCATCGCTAGCTGCCACCGGTGATGTCATGATGGTGCAGGAAAGCTTGAAGGTGCTGGGCTTGTACAATGGGCCAATCGATGGCTTTGCTGGTAGCGAAACCTACCGAGCCGTTCGCACTTATAAAAAACAACGCCATATGGCACCCTCCAACGCGCTAAGCCGAGAGTTTATCGATCACCTGCGCGAGGCAACCTAATGGATTGGCGCGCGAAACTACTAAACCCTGATCCGCAAGCCCGCCGCGACTACGCCTCACTAGCCACACCGGTATACCGCGGATCAACCGTGGTGTTTGAAAACCAAGCTGCGGTTAACGACGGTTGGGATCAAGCCGAAAATGGATATTCGTGCGGCCTGTACGGCACACCAACTGCTCTGGAGCTTGCTGCACGCATTGTTGATCTCGACTCCGCTCATTGCACATTGATTGTGCCAGGCGGGCAAGCTGCTATCGCATTGGTGTACTGCAAAGCTGGTAGCCATGCGCTAGTGCCTATTTCTGCCTATGGGCCCAACAAGGAAATGGCGGAAGGGCTCATGCGCGGTTTTAATGTAGAGGTTGAAGCATACGATCCACTGATTGGCGAAGATATAAACGAGCTGATTAGAGACAACACATCTTTGATTTGATGCGAAAGCCCGGGCTCAGTAACAATGGAAGTACAAGACGTGCCCGCCATTGTTAAGGCTGCTCACAGCAAAGGTGTGTCAGTTGCATTGGACAACACCTATGCTGCAGGCGTTTTTTTTGATGCATTTTCATTCGATGTGGAAGTGAGTGTACAAGCACTAACGAAATACATTGGCGGGCATAGCGATATATTATTGGGCTCTGTTTCGGCACGAGATACGCAAGCATTTAAAGCACTAGGCCCGGTATATCGGCAATTGGGCTTAGCTGTATCACCAGATGATTGCAGCCTTGCATTGCGCGGTTTACAAACATTGGCCATAAGGCTAACACAACTTGAACAATCTACACTGAAGATAGCTACATGGCTATCCACACATTCAAATATCGCTGCCGTGTACCACCCGGCCCTACCAAGCTGCCCTGGGCACGAACACTGGAGGCGAGACTTCACTGGTTCGGCTAGTGTATTCTCGTTTGAATTTAAGCAACACATAACAGCGCAACAAACCATAAGCTTTGTCGATTCATTGTCGCTATTTAAAATTGGACTAAGCTGGGGCGGTGTCACCAGCCTTGCAGTGGTTTATCCCGATGTTGATCGACCAAACAAGGATTATGGCGGCAGACTAGTACGATTGAATATCGGGATTGAAGCTGCTGATGATCTTGTTGCCGACCTAGAGAGTGCTATGCAAGTGTGTAGCTGATGCTCCTTCGCTACATAGCCACACAACAAATCATTAACCCCAGCATGCATCCAAACAACTTAGTACTTGTTGCGCTGCCTCGAGCTGCGGCATATGACCCACGCCAGGCAATGCCGCAAACGATGCTTGCGGAATAAATCGATGCAGCTCTCTTCCCCGCTCAATGGGTATCCAAGGATCATCCTCACCCCATAGAATATCCACCTTGCACCTCATGTCTTTATATAACGGTTCAAGCACTTTGGTGAAAGCCTCATCTGCTTGTGCAAACTGTCGATAAAAACTCCAACTACCCTCCTCAGTCAACCAAGGAGCAACGAGGTGTTCTATATCATCAGGGGCAATCGGGTTAACAAGCGCACCTTTTATATAAGACTCCACAACCGCTTGATGGATATGTGGCGGCAAGCCTAAAAAGGCATCGACATGCTTACCTACATGGTCGAAAAACTCTGAACCCCATGGGCGCATTGCGACAATATTCATCAACACCAAGCGCTCATACTCACACCTATGCAGCAAATGTGCTCTAAGCGTAGTAGCACCGCCAAAATCATGAGCCACCACGATTGGGTTTTTAAGCCCCCAGTGTTCAAGCATTTCCGAAAATACCTGCCCCTGTATATCTAACGAGGTAAGTTGTTCAGGATGTTTATCCGATTGACCATAGCCCGGCATGTCATACCAAAATACTTGATACTTTTTTGATAACATAGGTATTAAGCGATGCCATGAAAACGATGACCAAGGCCAACCATGCGCAAGCACTATTGGTTCTCCTTCCCCAGCACTGCCTGCAGCTACAAAGCTTGCGCTAGTGACGACCCGATCGTTTACGTGCCAGCTCATTGGAAATTCCTTATTTCGCTGCAGCTCATGCGACATTTGATCCGCGTTATCGCTATTTGCACTCATCAATTTAACTAACAATATAGTTATCGATCGTCTACGGCTGACGACTTATACAACGTTAAGTACGAAGTAGTTCTTTTTGCCGCGTTGCAATAGGATAAATTTACCGTTGATAAGATCAGCTTCGCTTAGCGAATGACCCTCCTGCACCTTTTCTTTGTTTACGGCAATTGAGTTTTCCTTTAGAGCACGGCGCGCCTCACTGTTAGACTTTAAAAAGCCGGTGCTTGTGGCCAAGGCCTCTATTATATCAAGCCCGCTCTTGACACTTGCCAGTGGCGCTTCGGCCATTGGCACACCGCTAAACACATCTAAAAGCGTTTGCTCGTCTAGGCTTTTCAGATCCTCCGTCGTGGCATTGCCAAACAAAATTCCGCTGGCTTTTTTGGCTTTTTCAAGCGCTTCCTTTGAATGCACTAACTCAGTTATTTCATCAGATAAACGTTTTTGTAACACCCTTAGATGGGGTGCGTCTTGGTGTTCTGCAACTAATGCTTTGATTACAGCTTCATTTAAAAACGTGAATATACGAATATAGCGCTCGCTATCTTCATCACTAGAATTTAGCCAGTATTGGTAAAACTTATAAGTGGATGTGTATTTTGCATCGAGCCAAACATTCCCACCTTCGCTTTTGCCAAATTTCGAACCATCGGCCTTAGTGATTAATGGTGTAGTGATCGCGAAGGCTTTGCCATTGCCAATACGGCGCACAAGCTCAGTACCGGTTGTGATATTACCCCACTGATCACTACCACCCATTTGCAAAGTACAGTCGTTATTTTTGTATAGATGCAAAAAATCATACCCCTGCACTAGTTGGTAGGTGAATTCGGTAAAGCTCATGCCTTCTGAACCTGCAGCACTGGAATTGTCTTCTGGCTTAATGCGGTTTTTAACCGAGTCTTTAGCCATCATGTAGTTAACAGTGATGTGTTTGCCCACATCACGAATAAAATCCAAAAACGAAAAATCTCTCATCCAGTCATAGTTGTTAACCAGCTCAGCAGAATTTGGCAGGCCGGCACCAAAATCTAAAAACTGTTCCAACTGTTTTTGTATGCATGCTTGATTGTGCCTTAGCGTGGGCTCGTCCAGTAGATTCCGCTCAGATGATTTACCTGAAGGATCACCGATCATGCCGGTAGCTCCACCCACCAAGGCAACGGGTTTATGGCCACATCGCTGAAAATGGGCCAGCAGCATTATCGGCACCAAATTTCCGATATGCAGCGAATCAGCCGTTGGATCGAACCCAACGTAAGCACTACGCATGCCTTCTTGTAGATGTTCTTCACTACCTGGCATTGCATCGTGGATCATGCCACGCCATTGGAGTTCTTCGATGAAATTGGGCATTATTTTAACTCTTGTTACTCAGCGCTAAAAAGTTAGTAGTACGAAAGCATTCGTCCCGCTCTCGATACTTTTTTATTTTGGCCAATCCAAAAGGCGTGATCCGAAACAAGGAAAACTCTCGTTCAAGAAAGTAATACCAAAAATCTTGATAGTAGGTGCGGGTGTCAATGTTCGATCCACCAAACTCAAACTGCACAACACGAGTAGAAGCTAAGGCATCGCTTGCCCCTTCAAACGCATCCATCTCATGCCCTTCTATATCTAACTTTAAGATGTCGATTGGTGCACTATTGAGTTTTTCTTTCCAGTAGTCATCAAAACGAAGTGTGGTGATGGTTTCAGTTACTTCAAAATCGCGACCAAAGTGCTCAAGATTTCTTTTGGTTAAACTTCCCAGCCCGGAGCCAGGCTTATCCGAATGCAGCGTGAACACCCCTGCCTCGTTTGATACTGCAAACGGCTCTACTTTAATTCGTTCATGATCACTGAACCGAGACGTTAGCAGGTCAATATTGATTTGCGAAGGCTCGAAACAAACAATGTCTGAATTGGGGAAAACTCGATGCAGATGCGCAGAATAATCACCAACGTTTCCACCAATATCAACACATAGCTTAGGTTGATCGCCGTTCAGTAGTTTTACGATAGAACCGATCTCTGAAGAAATGGTGCTGGAGCCATACCCTTTACCCTGAGCTTTGGCGAGCTTCTTCTCCATTAAGCCGAGTAGATCGTATAGAGCCATCGTTTGCAAATTCGATTTAGATTGGTGGTAGTTTAGTGCTTGGAGTGGTTGTAGTCTTTACTCAATTACGACCACGCTCTTCCGAAGCCAAATAATAAAAATAACAAAACCTCACCTAAATACACACTAATTTATATAAAACAACAAGTTATCTAATTCAAGCGTAGGCTTTAAATGTGCGCTTATGTGGGTTAAAGTAAAATATAGTAAATTAAGTTAGGCACGATCAACTGTGTTTGAATATATAGAAATCGACTACAATCGCACACGTCATCACACAACGATTGACAACCAAAGTCCAGCTAACTACGAGCTGGCACAAGCTGCTTAATAGATTGTCCGCCGTTGGTGGGGAGGATCAGGCAGCGTTAATGGCAGCATTTGTTTCTTCAACACTTAGATCAGTGACATCAGCAATTAACTCTCCCGTTAATGGATTATGAACAGGAAATGTCTTACCCGTATTAAGCCATTCTCCGTTCACATAGGCGCGAGTTTCCAGTAGTGTTAGGTCATTCAGATTCATTTGGATTTCCTAGAATTTCGTCATTATGCTCGCCCACCATTGGTGGAGGATATCGATAGCTTACTGGTGTTTTTGAGAGCTTTAATGGATTACCAATCAACTCAACAAAGCCTTGACCGACTTTTTCTGTTTCTATAGATATTCTCATTTCACGGGCAGCTACCTGACCGGTATTGAATACATTTTCAAGGTTGTTGACTGGCCCGACTGGAACTTTTAATGCTTCTAATCCATCAATGATCTTGTCGGTTTTGTGTTCTAGCAATATGGTCTGAATTATCTCGGCTAATGCTTCTCGGTTTTCAAGGCGTGCAGGATTAGTCGCAAAACGTACATCACTAGCAAGTTCAGTTTTATCCAACCATGTGACAAACCGTTCAAACTGACTGTCATTTCCGACCGCGACAATCACGTGACCATCGGCGCTTTCAAACACTTGATAGGGTGCAATATTTGGGTGGCCATTTCCGCGTCGTTTGGGCAGATAACCAGAGGTAAGGTAATTGACGCCTTCGTTGATCAACCAAGAAATTTGACTATCAACCAAAGCAATATCTATGTGCTGACCTTCACCTGTTTTATCGCGATGTCGTAGTGCCGCGAGAATACCAGTTGTTGCATACATGCCGCACATAACATCTGCAATACCAACCGCAACTTTCATAGGTTCGCCCTCTGGCTCGCCAGTTAGACTCATGATGCCACCATAGCCCTGAGCCATTAAATCATAACCAGGTTTTGATGCGTTCGGTCCAGTCTGACCAAACCCTGAAATAGAGCAATAAACTAGATGCGGAAACTCAATGAGCATTGCCTCATAGTCAAGCTCAAACTTTGCTAAAGACCCTGGCTTGAAGTTTTCGATCACTACGTCGCATTCAGCGGCTAATTGTCGAACAGTTTCTTGCCCGCTTTGTGTACTGATATCGATAGAAACCGATTTCTTATTGCGATTGGCACACATGAAATAGGCACTGAGATTCATTGGTTGACCATCTGTATCGGTGGCAAATGGAGGCCCCCAACTGCGCGTATCATCTCCGCCCGTTTTAGGGTTTTCTACCTTGATAACCTCGGCACCAAGATCACCTAATAATTGTGTGCATGTCGGCCCTGCCAGAATACGGCTAAGATCGAGGATTTTTAATCCATCCAATGCGCCTGTCATTATGTATCTTCCAGTTGAGCACAAGCTTTTGAAATTCGCGTACACGCTTCTTCCAATTCTACTGTGCTAGCAGCGGTTGAAATACGCATATGTGGTGAAAGTCCAAAGGCTGAACCGGGTACAGCAGACACAGAATGATCTTCTAGCAACCAGTCACAAATATCATTATCTGACTTTAATATGCGGCCTGTCGGCGTCTTCTTTCCAATCAGTCCATCACAATTTGGATAAACATAAAATGCACCTTCTGGCGTTAGGCAATCAATGCCCTCAACAGCGTTTAGAGCCGAAACAACAACATCGCGACGCGCTTGGAATCGTTTGGTACGTTCTGCAAAAAAGTCTGTTGGACCATTTAGAGCAGCCACTGATGCAGCCTGAGATATTGAACTTGCATGTGTACAGCTCTGACCTTGGACAACATTCATCATTGTGATTATATCTTGAGGCCCCGCTGCGTATCCGATCCGCCAACCTGTCATGGCGAATACTTTCGATACACCGTTGACGATAAGTGTGCGCTCCTTAAGGTCTGGGGCAATATTTACAATGGAGGTGAAACTGTGACCATCGAACATCAAATGCTCGTAAATATCGTCGCTAAGAATATGCACCTGCGGGTGGCGTAGTAACACCTCAGCAATTTCAATAAGTTGCTCGGATGAGTAAACACCCCCAGTCGGATTGCTCGGTGAATTTAGAATCAACCATTTAGTGCGAGGTGTTATCGCTACTTCCAAATCCTTGGGGGATATTAGAAATCCCTGACTTTGCGGGCAATCGACGATGACAGGCTTACCGTTAGCAATTGCTACAATATCTGGATAAGATGACCAGAAAGGTGCTGGAATAATAACCTCATCACCTGATGACAGTGTTGCCATCATGGCGTTATAGATTATTTGCTTGGCACCACCACTCACTGTAATTTTATTTAAGGTATAAGCAAGTCCATTTTCGCGCCCCAGCTTATTTATGATAGCTGTACGCAATACTGGCGTACCCGGAACGACGGTGTAACGTGTTTCATTATTGTGGATTGCTTCGATAGCGGCTTGTTTGATGTGCTCTGGCGTTTCAAAATCAGGTTCGCCGATGCCTAGATCAATAACGGGATGACCATCCGTTGCTAGTTGACGAGCTTTTTGAACGAGACCAAGAATCATTGATGGCTTAACGGCATTCAATCGATTTGCTTTCATAGCTGGAATGCTGGGCATGATTTATTCCTTTGTAGAATTTAAAGAAGATAAGAAGCATTGCTATAACAATCTCTAAAGTACACCCCTTGTTTTTGGTCATTTTGTAGTACAAAAGCGGCAAAAACAGGGGGGGTACTTTAATTGATTGGTTTTATCACCTATTTAATACGTATTAACGAACCCTCGCGTGCTAAATAAGGCCGTCATAGGCATGGCGATCAATAATGGCTGCAATAACGGTAAAGGTTTTGCTGCTTTGTGCGGCTTCTAGTGCATCCTTGAGTTCAGTGCGTGATTCCACGGTAAAACTATTTCCGCCAAATGCTTTACCAATGGCTTCAAAGTCATGGCGATCAAAATCAACCGCTGCATTTTTCATTTCTCTATGGCGTTGCTTTAACTCGATCAGCGCTAAACTTGCATCAACAAAGACTACAAAGATTGTATTTGCATTGAGTTCGGCTGCGGTTGAAAGTTCTCCCGCTACCATTAACATGCCACCATCGCCAGAAAAAGAGACAACCGTTCTATTAGGTTCGGCGATCTTAGCCCCCATTGCGAGTGGTACGGCGCAACCCATGGTACATAGTGCAGAAGATTGAAGCAGCGTGCTTGGCTCGTAACAACGCCATATTTGCGAAAGAAGAATACGATGCGCCCCAGAATCTACCGTTGCTATTGTATTTTTTGGCAGACCTTTACGGCATTCATCAATCACTGCCGCAGGTCCCCATTCGACATCGCTTGAGAAATCGCTGGCAAGATTTTTCTTGGCGTTTTCTATTTCTCCGTTGACCCACGTTTTGCTATTACTAACATCTTGTTGTAACGCAGTCAGGGTGGCTCTCGTATCTGCAATAAAGCTGATGCTCGACTGATGCATGTAATGATCGCTATCGACAGCAGTTATATCAATGACGTTGACCTTTTTAGGGTCCCAAATTTCTCGCCATCCCGTACGCATTTCTATTGGGTCATAGCCAACGCATAATATTAAATCCGCTGATTCGACAAACGGCACAAGGGTCTTGTCGGCAAGCGGAGAAAGACCTGCTCCCCCCAAACTCAGCAGATGGCTTTCGCTCACCAGACCTTTTGCTTTATACGTAGTTATGAAAGGAATATTGTATTTTTCAATAAACTTTTGAATGACTTCACTCGCGCCATCCTTGATTGCATCAAGCCCTATCACCATTATAGGTTTTTTTGCCTCACTCAACCATTCGCGTGCTTGATCAAAATTAGTACCAAGGGCTGGCGAAACAGGGCTGGCTTGTGCGCGGCGACGGATAGGCAACACACCTGGTTCTTCATCCGCAACACTAATAGGAACGTCGATCAGTACTGGGCCAGACCGCCCTTCCATCGCGATAGAAACCGCCTTATCAGCTATAATATCTGCACCCTCAGCGGTTAATCTAAATGTCGCTTTTGTGATGGGCTTGAATATGGCTTCGTGATCTATTACCTGATGGGTATAAGTAAGGGCTTCTGTTGCATCTACGCATCCCGTCAAAACAATCAGTGGCACACGATCTTGTAACGCATTGGCAATGGCATTGGTGCCGTTAACAACACCAGGACCGACAGTCGCAACCAAAATACCTGGTGCGCCCGTTCTATGGTGTACACCTTCTGCCATGAATCCTGCACTATTTTCGTGCTTGCACAGTACGAACTCAATACCTGCTTTTTCTAGCGCATCAACAATCGTCAGGACTTCACCGCCGGGCATTCCAAAAGCATATCGGCACCCAGCTTCATATAGTCGTGTAGCAATATAATCTGCGGCTCTTGCATTTGTTTCGTTGTTTTTCATGGCCGCCTCTATTTTTTAGCATCGTGCAGGGCGATTTTATGGAACCCATCACGGGTCTGGGGAGTTCTTATTCCAAGTAGTCTTCCTGCTACTTGTGTGCGTAAAATTTGAGCAGTGCCACCGCCAATGGTAAACATACGCACATCACGATACATACGTTCAATCGGTTCTCTGTCACTGTAGCCACGTGCACCAAATATTTGCAACGCATCGCTAACGACTTTAATAGCTGTTTCAGACGCAAAAACCTTGGCGCGCGCTGCCATCATAATATCGGGGAATTGACTATTATTTAGACCTCTTGATTTCGCTGCTTCTCGCAATAACAATCGTGAGGCATGAACACCTGTATCCATATCAGCCAGCATCCATTGCAAACCCTGAAATTCGCCAATCGGCCTGCCAAACTGTTCGCGCTCTTTAAGAAACCGCTTTGCATGCTCTAATGCACCAGCAGCAACGCCCATAGCTATTGTTCCCGCACCAACGCGCTGGCTATTATAGGCATTCATCAAGTCAGCAAAACCACGATTGAAACCAGAGGGCGGTGTAAGAAGCATATCTTCCGACACGTTAAGATCGGTAAAGCGTAATTCGGCTTCTGGCATTCCGCACAAACCCATTGTATATTCGCGACCCATTACTTCAAATCCAGCAGGGTATTCATTATTTTGCGGGTCACAAATAATGATGAAGCCGCCAATACCAAGATATTCACCATCCTCATCAATCACGCGCGCAAAAACCAGATGAATTCTTGAAACACCTCCGCCTGTAATCCAATGCTTCGTGCCATTTAAGATGTATCTGTTTCCAACTTTGCGAGCCGTTGTCGTCATCTCGGTTGCAGCACTGCCTGATTCTGGTTCGGTGATACAAATGGCTGGTTTGTCACCCGCTAATACGATAGGGGCACATAGCGCTTTTTGTTTTTCGGTTCCATAAGCCATGACGGCGCTTATACCACCCATATTAGCTTCAACGACTATACGAGCCGACAAGGTACAGACTTTTGCAATTTCCTCGACAGCGAGAATAACATCGTGGAAGCTAGCACCTTTTCCGCCATATTCTGTGGGGATGGACATACCCATCAAGCCAGAATCCGTCAAATCTTTGATATTATCCCAGCAATACTCTCTGGTTTTGTCCCATCGATCTGCACGACTGGCAAGGGTTGGGGCTAGTTCAGCTGCTTTTTGCTGAAATACATTACTGCTATTGCTCATGACTATCATCCATCTGTTGTTAGTTGCTAAAAGCATATTACTGGCATATATTCAATACAATCGAATTAAATTGAAACATAAGTTCAAATATATTTAATATATGCAGACACGCACCCTGAAAACATTGATCAGAATTTCTAAAATTGGCTCTTTTGCCGATGCGGCCGTTCAGCTCAATATGACATTATCAGCCGTTTCAATGCAGATGAAATCTCTTGAAACAGAATTAGGTGTTCGGATATTTGATCGATCTTTTCGGCCACCTAAACTTACTCCCATTGGGATTCTCATTGTAAAACAAGCAACCACCTTGTTATCTGCCGAAGAGGAGCTCATCCAACTCAGTAACACCTGCGATCAACTTGTAGGACACTTCAGAATGGGATTTGTAACCACTGCAAGCGTACAGTTATTACCCAATTTTCTAAAAAATGCGGCTAAATGGTATCCAGAAGCTACTTTTACAATGGAAACAGGTCTATCAGAAACGTTAGAAACTAAACTCCTTAACGGGCAGCTCGATGCCGTGATAGTAACAGCCTCTGACCAAGTAGATTCAACGCTCTCTTATGACCATCTTTACCATGAACCGTTGATGTATGCTGCACCCGGAGCACTAGCCAGTTTTTCATTAAAGGATCTTGTTAGAAAAAAATCTTTTTTGCAGTTTGCACCTAATACAGGTATTGGTAAATTAATCTCTTATCAAATAGCAAAGATTCACACAGAAAAAAGCAAGCCTATAATAATTTTGAACAATGTTGAAACCATCGTGGAATGTGTTAAACAAAATCTTGGCTTTACCCTGTTACCCAAATATGACATTCAACGCTATGCTGATGATACTATCCGAATATTCTGTCCAAAGAACGCCCAACTATCACGAGAAATCGTCTTGGTAACTACAAATACAGGACTGGGGCGAGACCAGATTGAAATGTTAAAGGGTTTGGTAAAATCAAAAATTGATGGGCTTGTAGATAAGACTTAAAGGTAAAACAGGCAAAATGATCCTCCCCACCAACGGCGGACAATCTATTAAGCAGCTTGTGCCAGCTCATAGTTAGCTGGACTTTGGTTGTCAATCATCGTGTGATGACGTGTCCGATTGTAGTCGATTTCTATATATTCGAACACAGCTGATCTCATTGATTCACGGGTTGGTAAGTCTTCGCCGTGTATTGCCTCTACTTTCATAGAATGAAAAAAACTCTCTGCACAAGCATTATCGAAGCAGTCATCCTTTTTGCTCATGCTCGATTTGATTTTGTATTTGCGTAGAAGATTCTGAAATTGCTTCGAACAATATTGCCCGCCACGGTCTGTATGCATGATCACACCCGCTCCTGGTTGGCGAGCATCTATTGCCATTTGCATGGCATCACAGGCGAGCTGTCGTGTCATACGATGACTCATGGACCAGCCAATGACTCGGCGTGAAAATAAATCTATCACCACCGCCAGATACAGCCAACCTTCCTTAGTCCAAAGATAGGTAATATCACCACACCATTTTTCGTTTATTGAATCGCAAGTGAAATCCTGCTCTAGCAGGTTCGGTGCAATTGGCAAACTGTGATTCGAGTTTGTTCTTGCCTTAAATTTTCTACCAGCCTTAGCTACCAACGATTGCCGCTGCATGCTTAGCGTGGATGCACTCACCCCGCTTTTAAGGTTGTCCGGTATGGTGAGCTCGGCCCATCCGCCAAAAAACAAAGCCGCTTTGGTATGGGCATCAATCCAGTCAGCTTCTTTTTGCGAAGCAGAGGCGCAGGCAAACGTGTAGTTTGATGCACCAATAACGGCAACAAAGATTTATGCATTAATGAACGTCCCGGTATGCGCATCAACCACCGGCACAGTCGGACCGCAATAGTCGATAAACACTTTTTCACCGGCAATATGATTTTGTCGCATGGAACGTTGTTGTCGTCCGAGCCACGTTCGATACCGATGACAGAACTGCGAGTAGCTGTAACCGTTTTTGCCATGCACTTGACGATACTCTTCCCACGCCAATTGTTTAGTCATGCCTACCGACTTAAGCTCTAGGTAAATAGCCGCAAAGTCAGGGTCAGCGAATTTGCGCTGCGCATCGGCTTTAATACTTTCAGGAAACAGCGCCAACTTTAACGATCGTTCGTCCATCTCTGGCGGCAACGGCCAAGACAAGCCTGCGTTACGCGCTCGAGTGAGGTAGTTGGCCACCGTGCCACGGCCGATTTCAAGCGCCCGGGCAATGTCTCTTTGGCTTCGATCTAATTCATGGAATTGCCGCAGAACGGCATGGATTTTTCGCATAGGTAACCTCGTTCGTGACACGCCGCTCTCCGGTATTCAGTAGAAACCGAGCAGCGTACCAATAAGGGTTAAAAAACAATGCGCTGAGAGGGGTTCTGGAACTAAGTGGCCAGTGATTCTGGAAAGTGGCCACCTATTCTGGCGCCGGCGCCAAAAGTGGCCATTTAATTCCAGAATCAGTGGCCAGATAAAAACAGTATGGGTGGCCACTTAGTTCCAGAATGGGTGGCCACATTGGGCCGGAATACGCAAACTTTCCAGGACGCCTATTCCAGGCATAGTATGCAGAGGAACTCACTCGTAATACTCGGCACAGTATGCTAGTGGGATAGTTGTCTGACTCAAACGGTTGTGTCACCACTGTTCGCAACTACGCGCGAACCATGAAGCCTGAGCCACGGCTCGATCCTGTTGTGCGTTTCGAGACTGAGCCTGGTCAACAGATGCAAGTTGATTGGGGTGTGTTCAGACTCAATGGTAAACGTGTTTCACTTTATCTATCCACACTTGGTTGGAGCCGCTATGCCTACGGTGTGTTTGTTGGTAATGAACGGTTCGATACGTTGCGTAGTTGCCACGAACAGGCGTTTGAAGAGTTTGGTGGTGTGCCTCTAGAGATACTTTATGACAACATGAAAACGGTGGTAACCAAGCGCAACGCTTACGGCGATGGGCTTCATCAATTTCATGCGGGGCTGCAAGACTTGGCACATCGCTACGGTTTTCTACCTCGGCTATGCCGACCCTATCGTGCAAAGACTAAAGGGAAAGTAGAGCGTCAGATCGGCTATATACACCGCAGCTTCTTTGTCCCGTTGGTCACGCGCTATCGCCAATCAGGCGAGACGTTAGATCTTGATGGATTGAACTTGGAGTTCGCACGTTGGTTGTGAGTTTCCGGCAGCTCTGCGCAAATAATAGCGGTTAATGGTCTAACGCCGCCTATTTATCCTGCGGATAGTTCCACGGCAACCACTTCTCTGGAGAGGCTTTTACCTGCAATTGGTTTCGCTGAATGCTCTGCAGATAATCAAACGCGTTAACCTCATTCTCCTGGCAAGTGGCCAGTATTGATGTGATCACATCGGATACCGAGGCC
>JAZGEF010000033.1:0-69813 GCA_036478595.1 Granulosicoccaceae bacterium | reverse complement strand
CCCACCGCAAGATTGCCTTGAGCGATGGCATACACCTCTCCATCTGCGCCACGCAGCGGAGACATGAGCAGGCTGCCGCCACGTAGCGACTTTGAATTGCCTAAGGAAGAAACAGTAATATCGATTTGCTGGCCAGATTTAGTAAACGGCGGTAGCACAGCGTGAATGGATACAGCCGCTACATTTTTTGGTTGCAATTTTATGTTGGGAGGTATTGTTACGCCGTATTGCGTCAATAGGCTCCGTAGGCTTTGTTCGGTAAAACTCACCTGGCTTGTTTGATCACCGGTACCATCTAAACCCACCACGAGGCCGTACCCTAAAAGAGGGTTGTCTCTTACACCCGCTATGCTAGCAATATCCTTGATACGCTCGGCATGTGCACTCAGTGGTGCAAGGATTGCCAAAAGGCACAAACAGGTTCTGGCAATATACTTGGTTATAAATTTCATCGATTTATTCCTAGAACGGCCAGAGTGGACTGTGAAATACACGGGTTAACCAACCGGCTCTGTTCGCGTTGGCTAAAATACCTGTGCCGCCGTAGGTAATTTGTGCATCCGCAATCTGCGACGAACGCACTGTATTATCTGGGGCTATATCCGTGGGGCGTATTTGCCCTGATACTTTTACAATTTCGCTTCCCTGATTTAACGTCAAGGTTTTTTGGCCCTTGATCCACAAGTTACCGTTGGGCAATTTGTGATGAACAGTAACTGCAACACTGCCACTAAGGCGATTGCTTTGGCTACTATCAGCTTGACCAGTGAATTCACTTGCTGAATTAATGTCGTTAGAGAAAACTTCACGACCGCGAACTGAAACAGGCCCACCGAGTATGGTCGGGCCAGGGATATTGATTCCCGATGCTTTGTTGGTTGATGTAGATGCTGCTTTCGTGGCATCCGTGCGTTCTTCCAGCACAACATTAATAACGTCTCCTACTCTTCTTGCTCGGACATCTTCAAACAGAAAACGATTATTACTGGCTTGGTAAATGGACCCATCAACGACTGTGGGCGTCGGTTCAGCTGCAATGGCAACGGGCATGTTGTCATTCGTTTGCGACGGCACGCTTATACAAGCACTGAGCGTGCTCATCAACAGTGTTGAGAACACAAACTTCAACACACAGCCCATTACTGAATGATTAGTATCAATAATCATCGGCTTACAGATTGTTGTTGATGTACTGAAGCATGCCATCAGTTGTCGATATAGCCTTAGAGCTTATTTCGTAAGCACGTTGAGTTTCGATCATGCTAACTAATTCCTCAACTATATTGACATTGGATGTTTCCACAGAGCCCTGTATCAGTGAGCCTAAACCACCGATGCCGGGTGTGCCTTGGATGGGTGCACCGCTTGCTGCTGTTTCGTTAAAAAGATTGCCGCCAATAGCCTGAAGGCCTGCCGGGTTCATAAAGTCTGTAAGCGTTACAGCGCCTACTTGTGTTACCGAACTGGCGCCGGGGAGCTGTGCCGTTACGATGCCATCATCTCCAATAGTGATGCTTTGTGCATTTTGTGGAACAGAAATACTCGGCTGTAATACGTAACCGCTGGCGTTCACCAGTTGTCCTTGATTATCAAGTTGGAAAGAGCCATCGCGGGTATAGGCAAGTCCACCATCAGGTTTGAGTACCTCAAAAAAGCCTCGGCCTTGAATAGCCAAATCGAGAGCGTCATCTGTACGTGTTAGGTTGCCTTGCATGAATAGCTTTTCAGTCGAGACGACTCGGACACCAGTACCCACACTCAAACCTGATGGTAGTTGCGTGTTTTGAGAGGACTGAGCACCGGGTTGGCGTATCGTTTGATAAAGCAGATCTTGAAATACGGCACGGTCGCGCTTAAAACCCGTTGTGTTTGTATTTGCAAGGTTGTTTGATATTACTTGCATGCGCGTTTGTTGCGCATCAAGCCCTGTTTTCGCTGTCCATAAGGCACCGTTCATAACGTATTTTCCTTTCTAAATCTAATTTCTAGGGTGTTGGCGTTTGATGCGCCATCACTTAATTATGTTGTCTGTAATAGTCTGCTGGCTGCGGTATCATTTTCCTCCGCGATGCCCATCATTTTAATTTGAGTTTCAAATTGACGCGAAAGCTCGATCATAGTCACCAGCGCTTGAACGCTATTAACGTTACTTGATTCAATAACACCAGATTCAAGCTGAACGCTGCCGTCCGGATCTTCTGTACCTTTATCACTAACAAAGAGACCGCGCTCATTACGCGTTAACGATCCGGTTTCGGGGTTCACCAGTTTGATACGATCGATTACAGCCAATTCGGCCTGGCTTTGCCCCAAGGGTCTAATTGTGATGGTGCCATCTTTGCCAATCGAGATTTCATCAAAAGGGGATAGGCTGATCGGTCCACCATTTCCGAGCACAAGGTTACCGTTTGAGGTTTGTAAAATGCCTTCTGATGTAATTTTTAAATCCCCAGCTCGGGTATACGCTTCACTGCCATCTACATCTTGCACGGCGATGAACCCGTCGCCATCAATAGCGACGTCTAGAGCGTTTCCTGTTCGTATAAGGCTGCCTTGTTCGTGGCTTGCTCCGACATGGTTTGATTGCGTATAAGCGCGGTCCGGATGGCCTGGGCCATACACCGGTACCGCTGCAAAAGCATCCATTTGGGCTTTAAACCCAGTCGTGTTTACATTAGCCAGGTTATGGTTATTCGTACTTTGCTCCATTAGTGTTTGGCGTGCACCAGACATTGCTAAATAAACCATCTTATCCATCAGTTTGTTCCTCGCTTATATCCTGTTGATTAACGCTTAAGGTTAATAACAGTTTGCGTCAATGTATCGGCTGTGCTGATAACCTGTGCGTTGGCCTGGAAACTACGTTGCGCACCGATCATTGATACCAGTTCTTGCGTAATATCAACATTGGAGGATTCCAATGCGCCGGACTGTAAATTACCAAAGCTGCCACCTTTAGGGACACCGATGACGGGTTCACCTGATGAATAGGATTCAGACCAACTGCTATTACCTATTTGTTGTAAGCCTTGAGTGTTTGCAAATTTAGTTAAGGTAACTTGGCCCATTATTTTGGCCTGACTATTGGTAAATCGGCCAAATATTACACCGGCCTCGTCAATATCAAAATTATTCAAGCGTCCAGCAGCGTATCCATCTTGAGAAATTCTATTAACACCAAATGGATTGTCAAACTGTGTGGTGCCGCCGAAGTTGATATCAACTGACATGGGAGCACCGCCAGATACGGGATTAAAAACGCTCGTTGATATTTCGTTACCCGGCGCACCATTGATCGTAGCTATTTCGCCAGCGTCGGTAAATATGATTTCATCACCGCCGGGTTGGCTCACTTCAACGTCATCCACGTAAGTGTAGGCGGACCAGGAATTAGGCGTGTCCTTATGAAAGTACACAGTAGACACTTGTGGCGTACCTAGTGAATCGTATACAGAAGCCGAGGTAGAGAAATTGACTGACGATGGGTCAGTGACGTCAAAGGGTGCTAATACTTCCGCTTCGGAACTTAGGTTGAGCGTTATCTCCACCTCTTCAGTCGCTTTTGGCGGTAACTCAGAGAAATCCAGTTGTAGATCATCCGCAATTGGAACAATCATATTGTCAGAATCTGTTGAATAGCCTGAAAGACGGCTACCTTGATTGTTGACAATAAAACCATCGGGATCTAATCCGAAGGTGCCAGCGCGTGTGTAGTACGCATCGTTACCATCGGTCATCCGAAACATGCCTTCGCCCGAAATGGCAATATCAAAATTGTTATTGGTAAAGCTGACGTTACCTTGTGTAAATTCTTGTTTAATTGCGCTGTTGCGAACACCTTGCCCGACTGCAACAGCAGAGTAACCCAATGTGCTTTTTGCAAATACATCAGAAAATTCTGCGCGTGAGCGCTTGAAGCCAGTTGTCGCGTTGTTGGCAATGTTGTTAGAGATAGCGCCCAGTTTTGTTGACGCTGCGTTCAAGCCTGTCAGTGCGGTTTCAAAAGTCATGATTTATTTCCGGTATTATTGTTAGGTTTAAATTGGCTTTAGTTTTAGTATTAATATTAGTTTGCGACTACGGACTGTCTTATTTGTTTAACTTGGTCAAGAGTGATAACTTCACCGTCGATGGTATTGAGTTGCACAGAGCCTTCGTTGCCAAATTCCACAGAATCCACTTTGCGAGAGAGCAGCGCAGGTACGGCAATTCGAGAATCACCACTCGTTGCGGTGATGTCTATCGTGTACTTACCAGGTGGCAGTTGCTCACCAAGTGAGTCTTTCCCATCCCAGGTAAAATCATGTCGACCCGATGATTTCTCACCTAGTTGGATTTCTCGCACCAAGCGCCCACTGATATCCATTACGTCCACTTTCACTGAACCAGATGAGGAGGGTAGTTCGAACCGGCCTTCAACTGCGCTGTCTGCTGTTAAGTGTGCGGTTTCATCCTCAACAAGGACCGACTGCCCGATAAGCTGTGACGCCTGAAGTGTTTGATTAGTGCCAAAAGAACCGGTCATTTTTTCTAGGGAGCTTTGCATACCTTCAATACCAGACACCGTACTGAACTGGGCCATTTGCCCGAGAAATTCACCGTTCTCCATTGGTTTGAACGGGTCTTGATTTTGAAGCTGCGCCATCATGAGTTTAAGAAAATCATCTTGTCCCAACTCATTTGATTTTTCATCGCTAGTTTGCTGCTCAAGTTGGAACTTTGACAGCACCGCAGGTGATATTGAATCGACCATAATTATTGTCCCATCTTGAGTGTTTGCAACATCAACTGCCGGGTGGTGTTCAGTAGCTCGACGTTTGTCTGATAGCTACGAGATGCGGACATCATGTTTGCCATTTCTTCCACCGTATCAACGTTGGATGCGTAGATATATCCCTGTTCGTCAGCCATTGGGTGGCCGGGTTCAAAACGCATTTCCGGTGGACGCTGGCTCTCAACAATACCCATCGAGCGTACGCCGCCAATTTCATCCTTAAGGATTGCTGCAAACACCGGCTGCCTGGATTTGTATGCCTGCTCGGCGGTACCCGCTACTGAATTGGCATTAGCAAGATTACTAGCCGTCACGTTCAAGCGAATGCTTTGTGCCTGCATTGCGCTCCCGGCAATATCAAATATACTTTGCATGACGTCTATTCTCCTCGAAGGGTTCTAATTATCGAGCCGATACGGCTACCGATAAATTCTAAGCTTGCCTGGTAACGCACGGAGTTTTCTGCAAATCGCGCTTGCTCAGCGTCCTTATCAACGGTGTTTCCATCAAGTGAGGCATGATTGGGTTGGCGATACATAACCACTTCTTTCGTGCTGCTTGAATTCATTGTCATATGGTTTTTATGTGTCGTATTCATGGTGGCCTGCAATTGACCAGCCTGACTTACTCCAGTCTTTGAGCCGTTGTGCCAGCCAGCATCTTTTAGTGTGTCTGCAAATGCGATATCACGAGCCTTGTAATTAGGCGTATCGCTGTTAGCAATGTTTGTTGCAATAAGTTTGGTTCGCTGAGCTCTCATCCGAAGAGCCTCGCTATGCACACCAATTAATTTGTCAATGTTCATTTTCCATTCATGCCTTTCTGGGTTCGCCCGTATCTCTTAATCGGCCAGGCAATTCTTATTTTGTAGGTTGCATATCAATTGATACGGTTAGCTAAACCGTTATCCGCTATTGTGTTGGTAGGTTAATAAATTGCGGGTTCCACCTCGGTATGGGTATGTTCTCGTAAATCACCAGGTCCAGTGATTTCAACGATATTGGTGGTAGTGGTGTTCTAAAAAAACTTACGTTACCCGGTAACATAACCCCGCTTGCGGTACTGGCGTATACCTTTGCAAACCCTTGCTCTATCCCCAAGCCGTGTGTACGTCCGTCAAATTGTGCTCCACTTGCGCTGACGGCTGTCGCGCCGGTATCAAGCACGATATCCTTAGCACCTATAGTGACTATGTTGAAATTGACATTAAGACGACCGCTCGTGGCGTAACCTCCGATGGCCAACAATGTGATCGTGACATCGTCCCGGCTAGACACCCACTGGCAGGGCAACACGTCAGCACAATCAACGGCAACACTATTAGAGGTGCCGATCGGTAGATTGACGAATCCGACAGTGCGCGGCAAACCGTTGTCTATGATGGTTAATGTCCATCCGGCTAAGGTGTCGGAAATTGCTTCTCGGTCGTAGGTTGCTGATCCAACAGTGTGCTCACCGGCGAGCACCGCCAGAGGTACTATGCCGTTCCCTGCACCTAGTGATTGTTGAATAAGATTAAAACCTGCGCCGCCTGGTGCTAATGCTGTGGAGCCATTACCTAGAATAATTTCGCTGTCATGCGATGCATTAACTGTGTATTGGATAGAGAGTCGCCTGAGTGTTCCAGTGTTATCAACACTTCCTACAGTAAGCGTAAAGTCTTCGTCGGTATCTACCCATCGACATGGCAATAACGAATTGCAGTCAACAATCTCGCCCGGCTCTCCTATGACGGCTGGGATATAAGTCGGTGCGCTAGTATTACTTGCAGCTTCGGCAATTGCCGCGTTTACCTCGGCGGTATTGGCTGTGGCGGTAACTGCCGTTGATGTAGTAACACTATTTGTAAGTGAGGCGTTGACAGGCACCTTGGTATCAGCGATTGGATCGTCTTGTATGACACTGTTCGATGTCGTCGATTTGTCATTGACTTGTGTTTGCGTTGCCGGATCTGTTTGATAAACTGTTTTAGTACAGGCAGATAGTAATAGTAGTGTTGCAATAACGTACGCCCTTAAGTATTTATGTTCCATCATGCGTCCTAAGTCTCAAATGAGTTAACAATGCGTGTTTCGTCTCGTTTCTGCGAATATGTAGGATGTAACGCCGTCGTAACACCGACATAACTGTAAGAACCGCATAGATACTTGGTATTAGCTGCGCGATGGAATCATTTTTGCGACATTGCCGCCATGAGAACCCGAATAACTGTTCAACGTTGCGTAGCGATCGTTTTGTATCTCCTCCACTTCTCGGCCTATGGCAGCACGCAGGATCTTGTGGCGATAGAGCACGTGGTGGTGGATTACATCAAGCAACAGCACCCAACAGATGCAGCGCTCAACGTGGAACTACAACGTTTGGATAGTCGTTTGCAATTGGCCGCTTGCGGGGAGGATCTGAAAGTCAGCTGGTCGCCTGGTAGTAGAGACATTGGCCGTACAACCGTGAGTGTGAGTTGTTCGATGCCAAAACCGTGGCGAATCTTTGTACGCGCATCGGTAGAGAAGGAGACCTTGACGTGGGTGTTGAATGCCGCGGTTCGTAAAGGCGAAGTGCTCTCCAGACAACTCGTTTCGCAACAGAGCGTCATGTTGGGGCAAGGTGGGCATTTTGGTTTACCCCTTGGAGTGCCCATAACTGACATCGAACCGTGGTTGGGCCAGGTGTTTGCTCAGGCTATGCAAGCTGGCAAGATAGTAGGAGACCAATCGTTGCAACTGCCCAATTTAGTGACTAAGGGTGATCCCGTGTCGATCACCTATAAGTCATCCCATTTGGCAATTAGGGCAAAAGGGGTAGCGCTTGAGTCTGGTGCGCTTCAACAAAAAATTGCCGTTAAAAATAGCGCTTCAAATAAAGTGTTTGATGCCATTGTGATTGGTCGGTCTAACGTTGCTATTTCACCGTGACGTTAAACACTCACTGCTTGCGATCAGACATTTGGTCGTAACAGTCAATACTAGGGTTTTATAGTTTCTGTGAGTACGAGGTGGTTAGTATGCAACAAAACGATGATTTATCCACGAATTCAGGCCAAGTGACAAGCTCGGCGGATGTGATTGAGCGTGTCTCAAAAAATGCCGAGAGGCTCAGCGATGTATTGGAGCGAGAGTACAGTGCCCTAATGGATCGAGATGTTCAATTGATCAATTCACTAGGTACAGAGAAAGTATTGCTTTTGGATACACTTGCTCGTTTGGAACCTCATTTGCGAGGAATTTATAATGCGGCCAACGTGCAAGATGGCGAATCATCAGTGCAACAGCTATTGCAACTGTGTACTGAAAAGAATGCACGTAATCGATCTTTGGTATTGATTGCAATCGATCAAAATCGTAAAGCACTGTCATTATTAAGAAGCGTTCTAAAGTTGGATCAAACTAGTGTATACAGCGCTAGTGGTGAATTAAACGCTGATAAGTCCAAGCGCTACCTAGGAAGTGCATAACCATAGTAGTGGCACCTAGCTTAAAACTACTCATCCTCTAGCTCTACCCTCGATTTATCCCATGCCAAAACTTTGTTTGGCTCGTTACAGTTGACGTTCATGTTGACGCTGAGACTCAATGGCTTTAAATTACTGGAAAGATAGAAATATGTAAGCGATAGAGCTTACTTATTTCAGGCGCAACGTAAAAAACACGCAATGATCTATGATTTTGTCGTAATTGGGGCAGGTATGGCTGGCGTCTCTGCAGCCTATGAGCTTGCAGAGCACAGCAAGGTTTTGGTTGTCGAATCAGAGTCACAGCCGGGCTATCACAGTACCGGACGCACAGCTGCATTGTTCACACCGAATTTCGGAAATGATCTGGTACGTTCGATAAACTTGCTTGGAGAAGCGTTTTTCACTAAGCCACCGGCGCCACTTGTTGATAGCCCATTGCTAAAACCGCGTGGAGCACTGAGTGTGGCAGCCTGCGGCGAAGACACCGAGCTTGATCAGTTGCTATTGTTATCTACTCCCAATCATCCAATCGAGGAAATTGCGGCAGCCGATGCATTATCAATAGCGCCGTTTCTGCGTGCCGAGCGCGTAGACCGAGCGGTGTTAGAGCTCGGTGTTAGCGACATAGAGGTTGCCACTCTTCTTCATTCGTATCTAAAGGGTTTTAACAATCGAGGCGGCCAACTAGTCACTAACGAAGCCGTAGAATCCTTAAAGTATAAAAATGGCTGCTGGACAATTTCCACACGAAAAAACACCTATCAAGCGAAAACCATTATCAACGCAGCCGGCGCGTGGGCCGATCAAGTCGGTGCGCTTGCTGGTGCGTTACCTATTGGGCTTGTGGCCAAACGGCGTACCGTGATTATCATCGATGCGACAGCGGGATACGAGGTGGGTGATTTGCCGTTAGTAGAGTTTGCTAGTAGCGGTGCATACATGAAACCCGATGGTGGTAAATTGCTTGCATCGCTTGGTGACGCTACGCCAACCGCACCGCAAGATGTTCAGCCAGAGGAGATGGACGTCGCTGTTCTAGCAGACCGCATTCAACAAGAAACTATCATGCCGGTTTCGCGCGTATTGCATCGCTGGGCTGGTTTGCGATCTTTTGTAAGAGACGAAAGCCCGGTAGTAGGTTATGACATCTCGGTGCCTAATTTTGTCTGGCTTGCCGGGCAAGGTGGTTACGGAATCATGATGGCACCCACGCTTGCTCGGACCGTTGCGCACTTGTGCTTTTCTGGGAGTTTGCCAGCGGACTTGCTCTCAGCCGGAATTGCCAGTTGTGATCTTGGTGCCCAGCGGTTTGCTGAGCCAACGGTGTAAACACACTTCACGCGACAGTGTTGCCGAGAGCAACATAATGTAGTGCTAGATTACAATCTCTTAGCTGCATCAATTGCCAGAAAATATGCAATTCAAAGCGCGAATCTGTTACTTCGTGCTAGTCAAACAACTATCGGTTTGGGCTGGTTTTCACACTCTGATGCCGTCACCTTGCCAGCCATTATCGCCTTGTCCGTTTGTGATTTAGCTGGAGAGTGATCTAAGTCTCTGCTGAATTGTCGTGCTATCACTTAATGCCAGCATGATAATCAGGTCCCCTGGCTGTGCGCACTCCAGAAGATTCTGCAGAGAATCCATTTCTTCTTCAAAGTGGTCAATCTGATCAGTGCGTGCACCTTCGAGTAACAACTCTTCTTTGATCAACTCGAACACTTCTCCATGCGCTCTGCCGCGATGATAGTGGGCTAGTTCTGACACAACCGCTCGGTCCAAACCCATGCTCCAAACATTGCGTGCTACTTCTTTGATTAGCGATGCTGGTCTGTCACCTGGCTGGCTGAACGCTAACAACCGTCGTTTGGCTGGCAACGCATGTACCAAAGTAGATATCGCCTGTATTCCGGCTGGGTTATGTGCGTAGTCAACCAAAACGCTAACGCCGTTGATATCAAAAAGATTGGATCGACCGGGATTATTGTCGGTGGACATGGAGAGCAGGCCTGATCTAATGTCTGATATCGACACACCAAGCTGCGTCGCCATGGCAATTGCGGCCAAGGTGTTAGCAACATTGTGCGATGCTGCGCCACCTAATGTTATAGACACAGCGGCACTGGCACAAACGACTTCAATAGTGCCTTGCCTATGCCACTGGAGATCACCGTCGCAAAGCACACAAGCAGTACCGCCAGTGGATATGTGATGTGTCACAACAGGGTTTTGATTGTTTAGGCTGAACCAGATGATCGTGCCGTTAAATGCAGCGGCTTTATCTACCAGCAAAGCGTCGTCTGCATTCAAGATGAGCACGCCATCAGTTTCAACAGCGTGGCTTACCACCCACTTGATATTGAGTAATTCGTTTAGATTTTGAGAGCCAAAATCACCGAGGTGATCTTCACTGATGTTGGTGATCAAAGCGGCACTGGCTTTGGTTATTCCTAGGCCGCGTCTTAAGAGTCCACCCCTTGCGGTTTCAAGAATAGCAACATCGATATCGGGTTGCCGGAGAACGAGCCTTGCGCCGCCTGGCCCGGACCAATCACCATTATCTATGATTCTTTCGTTTACGGCCACCCATTCCGTTGAGCTTAAACCTGCGCTTATACCAGCATTTTTTAAAATGTGGTGGATCACCCTGACGGTCGTTGTTTTCCCGTTAGTACCGGTTACGATTCCAACGGGTATGTCTTCAAACAAACTCCAGTTCAACTTATCAGCGGCTGGTGTTTCGCTCCGAGACCAAGTTTGTGAGCCGCGTCCAAGGCCCAGCGATACATCGTCGTCGTCCCATAAAAAGGTAAGCTGATGTTCTTTTGCGGAGCGTTCAAGTGCCAACAGTTGAGGGTCTTCCTCATTGGCAATAGTGTGTTTTATTTTTTCAAGTTGCGAGTCAAAATCTGGTGGTGACGTATTATCGATATGGGCTTCACAGCAGGCAAAAACCCATTCATTTATCTCCGTTGCCGCATACAGCACATCGATCGGCGCTGAAAATGACAGGCTAAGGCCTTCAACCAATTGGCATTTTGAGGTGTTGATGTTAGGCCAGCCTAGGCTGGCAATTATTTTTTGAATCTGCGCCTGCCACACGGGTACGATAAAATTGGCTTCTGCCTGTGTACAGCGTATATCCATAACAGCCCCTGCCTGATTCGATAACAGGTTGGGGCCGGTCAATCTGCGAGCGTTAAGAAGTTCCATGTAGAATGCTAGTCGCCGGCTTCGCGTGCGATTCGCACACCGCGCTCATCACTGATTATTTCCAAATCATTATCTAGATTAAACTCTGTGTCAGGCAGTTCAACCGAAGCAGGGGATGCATTAGCCGGTGAATCCGATTCGCCACCGCCATTAAAGTAAATAATCTGTTTCCAGGTTCGTTTTACTTTATCCCCGAGCACTAACAAGAGGTCACCGGGTTCCGCAATTTCCAACGCGCGGTTTGTGGCTTCTTGCTCATCGGGTACCACCTCGATCTGATCAGCCGTAATACCCTCGGCTATTAACTGAGCCTTGAGCATCTGCGCGACTTCATCTTGTCCGCGACCACGCCGGTTGTCATCGCATCGACAGATAAAATAATCAAAATGGCCTGCAGCCGTACGCGCGATTGCCTCAATATCTTCGTCACGGCGATCACCAGGGGCCGCCAGCACGGCTATTTTTCTACCCTCGGCTCCTAGTCGATCAACCAGATCGCACATCACTTTTACTGCGGCTGGGTTATGCGCGTAATCCATTACCACTTTAAACGGATGTTCGTTATAGATATTCATGCGCCCTGGCGTTTGGAAAAATGTTGCATCGAAGGTGCGCAGCCCTTGTCGTATATCTTCCAGCCCGATATCAAGGTTGTAGGCTAAGGCCGCTGCGAACATCGCATTTTGAACGTTGTGCATGGCTCGCCCCTCAATGGTGGCGGGGATCAAGTGTGTCCACAACAATGGGATATGAGTGTCATTGTCGTAAATGGTAATCATGTGTCCATTCATGCCTTGCTCTAGCACCACGGCTTGTCCGCCCGCTCGAATATGTTGCTTAACTAATGGGTGAGCCGAATCCATCGTGATGTAGCATAGTGTTTTTGCTTCGGTATAGTCGGCCATTTGTAGGCACAGTACATCGTCCGCATTCAGCACTGCTGCATCGGTAGCAATTTCGATGGGGACTCTTTTAACCTCTGCCAATTGTTCCAGTGTATCAATGCCTTTGAGGCCCAGGTGGTCTGAGGAGATATTCAGACAAGCAGCCACGTTGCAGCTTTGGTAGCCAAGCCCGCTGCGCAACATACCGCCACGGGCTGTTTCCATAACGGCGGCATCCACTATAGGGTCGCGCAAAATCATTTTGGCGGAAATCGGCCCAGTCATGTCGCCTTGTACGCTCAGTCGTCCGTCGATGTAAACACCATCGGTTGATGTCAAACCGACCGTGAACCCGCGCATTTTAAGAATGTGGGCGAGCATACGTGATGTAGTTGTTTTCCCGTTTGTGCCTGTTACGGCTGCGATGGGGATGCGACACGGCGCATCTTCTGGAAACAACATGTCCAATACCGGTCCAGCGACATCTCGTGGTGTGCCTTCGCTGGGGGCGACGTGCATACGAAACCCGGGGCCAGCATTCACTTCGCAAATACCGCCACCAGCCTCTCTGTAGGATTGCGTGATATCGTCGGTTAAAAAATCAACGCCGCCAATGTCTAATCCAATGGCATTGATGGATCGGACCGCCATTTCTATGTTGTCAGGATGAATAGTGTCGGTCACATCAATAGCAATACCGCCGGTGGAGAGGTTGGCTGTTGAACGCAGATAGACCGTTTCATTTTCGGCCGGCACCGAAGCGGGTGTGAAACCGAGGTGTTGAAGCATCCGTTCGGCCTGCTCATCAAACTCGAGTCGCGTTAACGCTTTTTCGTGACCGATCCCTCGTCGAGGATCTTGGTTAACGATATCCACAAGCTCTGCCACGCTGTGTTTACCATCACCGATGATGTGGCCGGGTACGCGTTTTGCCGCAGCAACCAACTTGCCGTTAACAACTAGTAGGCGATGATCAAAGCCCTCAATGAAACTTTCAACGACGATGCTACGTCCGTGCTCTCGGGCTTTGGCAAAAGCCGTTTCTATTTCCTCTGCTGTGGTCAAGTTAACTGACACACCGCGACCATGATTGCCTGCGAGCGGTTTTAGTACCACTGGTAAACCTATACGAGTAGCGGCGCGTTTTGCATCACTTGCTGAACGAACAATACGTTGCGCAGGCACCGGTAGACCAAGGTCTCGCAAGATGGCGTTGGTTTCTTCTTTGTCAGAGGCCAGCTCAACAGCAATGTTGCCGGTTCGGGATGTGGTGGTTGCCTGTATGCGCTGCTGATAACGGCCATGCCCAAATTGCACAAGGCTGTGCTGATTCAAGCGAATCCATGGAATGTCGCGCTCTTCAGCAGCGCGCACTAAGGATGCCGTGCTGGGCCCAAGTGCGCGCCGTTGGGCGGCTCGAACATAGTCTTCGAGTTTTTCAGTAAACTCCCAACTATCATCTGGTGCATTTTTTGGTTTTAGTGGTTCAGGCAGCAGGCTAAACAATAGATTGAGCGCTAGTTGGCTTGTTTCTCTAGCAACCTCTACATCTAGATATTGATACACCATGTTGTAGACGCCGGGTTCTCCATCGACCGAGCGGGTGCGACCAAAAGTCACCGGCGATCCGGCAACATTTTGTAATTCGATTGCCACGTGTTCCATGACGTGTCCAAGCCAGGTGCCTTCATCTTCGCGCATACGGCGCACGAATCCTCCCGATTCGCGGTAGGAACATCCGTGCTCGTCTAACCCGGG
This sequence comes from Granulosicoccaceae bacterium, assembly GCA_036478595.1. GTDB lineage: Bacteria > Pseudomonadota > Gammaproteobacteria > Granulosicoccales > Granulosicoccaceae > Granulosicoccus. Next base: position 55,733 of record JAZGEF010000033.1, on the reverse strand, counting down.
TAGTTGTGATAACAGCCCATCGATAAATTCGTCACCTAGCTTGCGCGTTGGCCAATGCTCCAACTCTGCAAGATCCAAAACATGCCTAACAACAGGGAAGTGCGCAAAAACATTTGGACCTGTGTATATGTTGGTACTGACTATCTTCATGTAATGATCCTATTATCGAAGCAATTCTGGAAACGCTTCACGTTCGGCAATGTCAAATCGCCCACCGGATATCAAAATGTGTAACTTCACGCCGATCAGGCTGACCGGTTCGCCGCGCCGTGCTTTATCCATCGACGAGAATTCAAGGTCCCGTGGATCAATAATGGTGATACCACCACTACCCACGACTTCTAGGCTATCACCTGGTTTGATGAATGCTGCGGTATCTTCGTCCAAGCCTATACCGACAGCGAAAGGATTGTAGGCCAGTGCGGTTAGCAACCGACCCAAGCGATCACGCTGCCGAAAATGTTGATCGATAATAAAATTATTGGTCAAACCTAAGCCTGGTGCCAGAGTGACTTTGTCAGGGCTGGGAGTGCTGCCTTCAGAACCACCGGCTATCATGTGTTCGGGCATAAACGCTGCCCCGGCCGATGTCCCGGCTACGTGCATCCCGGCAACATTGCGGCGACGGATTAGTTGGGCCACGGGTGTGCCGCCAAGCGTGGTAGATAAGCGCAACTGATTGCCGCCGGTCATGAACACGCCATCGGCCTTCTCGATGTAGTCCAGATCTTTGCCGGACTTGCAGTCTTCTCGAGTAATAAAAGGCAACACGCGACAATGCCGTATGCCAAGTTTGCGAAAGAGTTTTTCGTAGTTTCTGCCCGTATGCTCTAGCTCCGATGCTGTTGGAATAATGGCAATTCGGGCTTTATCACCACCGCAAATTTCCACAAACCGATCAAGGATTTCTGGGTTATTGAGTTTTTCTTCCGCTCCGCCTATCGGGATAATGTAGCCGCGGTTTTCGTTGTTGGTACTGCCGGATGTAGCCATCAGAAATTGTATTATTGGTTGCTGCTAAAGTTTTCAAATAAACCGACAACACATTGTTCGCCGGCTCGTACATGCCAATTACCGCCCAACATGACATTGGATATTAGGTGATTGTCATCGAGGGTAATTAGATCCGCTGCCATTGATGCACGGATCCTGCCTTTGTCATGAAAGCGCAAAAGGCTTGCAACATTTTCTGTGAAAGCGGGCAGTATTGTATCCAACGGTAGTTCCTTGTTTAAAAGACTCTGCATGGTTTCTATTAAACTGGACGGCCGCCCAATGTCCATGTGGATTAATTCGCCTTTGTCGTTAAAGCTGGGCAGACAACCACCGCCGTCCGAACTGAGCGTGACATTTTCGATTGGAGCGCCGGATTCAAAGTATTTAATGAGAGCAGCGTCGGCTGGCCATGCGTCTTCATCATCAGCTACAGGGAAGGCGGTAATATCAATCGTGCAGCCTCGATCCGCGACTTTCAATGCTTCATCGAATAAACCCTTTCGACGATTAACATGAGTGGGGTTGAAAACCCTAGCGGGTAATTCGCTGGTGTCGAGTGCTTGTGTGACTAGCTCCAAGCCTCGCAAACCATTGCCTAAATGTAGATGCACCAATCCAGCCTTACCGGTAATCAGCCCGGCCACATGGGCATCACTGGCAATACGCAAAAGCTCAGCCAGTTGCGGCTGACTGGAACGATGGTCGCTGATGGCAATCTCACCGACGCCGATCACAGGATCGAGAAACACAATGTCATCTCTTACATTGCCAGTTAACGTTACCGGTGGAATATGATAACCGCCCGTGTGACACCAGGCGCTCAATCCCTCCTCACGTAAACCATAGGCTTGTGCAACAAGCGAACGAGTGTCTCGAGTGGTGTCATCGGTGCCTAACACACCCACAACTGAGGTGACACCTGCGGACGTAAAATGCGACAAAGGCACACTGGGTACGCGGCTTTTAAAACCAGATTCGCCGCCACCACCTGTGAGATGCGCATGACCATCAATCAAGCCAGGGATCAAACGTGCGCCCTCTAAATCAATTGTTTCTATCGACAGGCCGAGCACCTCTGGTAGCGTTGGGCCCAGCCAGACTATTTTTCCAGCGGCAATCAATAGATGCTGAACGCCTAGGTCGGCGGGTGCGAAAACGTGAGCGTTAGAGAGGAGTTTCAAGAGGGCTTATATTGGTGTTTAAGCTTAGCTTATCTTACTTTGCACTCTATTGAGCACTAATGCGTAGATTGGCAGTACAGAGCGGCGCGGCGCATCGACTATTCAGCCTGAAACGCCAATAAAGGGGCAACTTATGCTAAAAACTCATTACTAACAACCACATGGGGCGATGCCCAGCATCATTTCTTCGACTCTATAATCAGCAAGGTGGGTTTTAGTTGAATAGAGATTGGATTCAGGGGATTAGGGCCAATCAGCATTGATGAGGCAAGTACATTGTTCGATACGCATCGACTATAAAGGCTAAGCAACTGAAAGAAAGTACCTTGAATTGGTGTGACCGGCATTGCCAGATTGCTTGTAAATCCAACGTCGTTAGCGGTGTTGTTAGCGAGTGGTTGATGCGCGGATTACGCCAGAGCTTGTATCGGTTAACGCAAATGCGCCGGCTGTAATGATTGCCGAGCGAGCAAGTGATTTGGTTATTGTTGATAGGTTAAATCCCCTGTAGGAAAATTGTTACGTACTGCGATCATGTTCATGCCGAGCGTTGCCGACTCTAGAGTAGTACGTTTTCTGCGGTATAACCGCAGTTGGGTTTCTCATGAAGAAAGAGATAGCTAACCATCAAGCTCCTCACGTGAATAATTTGACGGCTATGTCGCCCTTGCTCCATTGTTCAGCTTGATAAAGCACAGTAGAAAACCATCGCTTTTTATCCCAGAATAGTTTAAAACTATCGCACTAGCATTGTTAATCGAATGTTAGTGTTGCGTTGCAACCACAGATTAGAAATACAACAGGGGCTCTACACATCGCATAAGACCATAAAAGGAGATTACATGACTGTTTTTTCACGCGTGATACCGGTGCTGCCGCTGTTATTGGTATCGACAACTACCCATGCAGGTATTGACGAAGCTGTCGATACATTTTTTAACGACTACCTTGGCTGGTTTGCCAGCCTCATATTCACTTCTGTCCCTGTCGGGGATGCAAATTTCCCACTCATCGCTGGTTGGCTGTTAGTTGCAGCGTTAATATTCACGCTTTACTTCGGTGTTATTCAATTCCGCAAAATAGGCCTCGCCTTAGATATCGTACGTGGCAAATATACTGATCCTAACGCTAAAGAAGAGGGTGAGATTAGCCACTTTCAAGCACTGACAACGGCACTGTCGGGTACCGTTGGTTTGGGCAACATCGCAGGTGTTGGTGCAGCATTGGCTATTGGTGGGCCGGGTGCCACCTTCTGGATGATACTGGTGGGTCTTCTTGGAATGGCGTCCAAGTTTGTGGAGTGTACGCTTGGCGTAAAATACCGAACCATCTTGCCATCAGGTGCTGTTTCCGGTGGCCCGATGTATTACTTGAGCCGCGGCCTAGCAGAGCGAGGTTTCGGTGGCTTAGGTAAGTTTCTCGCGGTTATGTTTGCCATCATGACTATTCTTGGCGCACTCGGTGGCGGCAATATGTTCCAGGGCAATCAAGCTAATGCGATGTTGGTTAGTACCTTCGGTTTACCTGAAGGGTACGGCTGGGTTGTTGGCGTCATACTCGCAGCTTTTGTATTCTCTGTCATCGTTGGTGGCATGCCTTCTATTGCATCCGTCACGTCCAAGTTAGTTCCGATCATGGCGGCGATGTACATTGCCATGTCTCTGATTGTGATCTTCAGTAACCTAAGCCAGGTCGGCCCTGCATTTGTGGCCATATGGGACGGTGCGTTTTCTGCCGAAGGTGTGGCTGGTGGTTTCATTGGTGCATTGATTCAAGGGCTGAAACGCGCCACCTTCTCTAACGAGGCGGGTGTGGGTTCTGCCGCTATTGCTCACTCTGCAGTTAAAACCAATGAGCCAGTCACCGAAGGCTTGGTTGCGCTGTTGGAGCCGTTCATCGATACCGTTATTATTTGTACAATGACCGCATTGGTTATAACTATTTCTGGTATGAACGCTAGTCCGTTCACCGGCGATGGGCTCACGGGGGTTAACTTAACGGCTGCAGCATTCCAAGAAACGGCAGACTGGTTTAAATACCCTCTAGCCATAGCAGTGGTTATGTTTGCCATTTCAACGATGATTTCATGGTCGTACTACGGCCTAAAAGCCTGGACGTATTTGTTTGGCGAAGGCCGAGTAAATGAAATCATCTACAAGATAATGTTCTGTGTTTTTGTCGTTATCGGTTCATCCATTAGCTTTGGTGCTGTCATCGATTTCTCTGATGCGGCGATATTCGCAATGAGTATCTTCAACATTATTGGCTTGTACTTCCTGATGCCTGTGGTGAAGAGGGAACTGGCGTCTTATGTGGCTCGGATAAAATCTGGTGAGGTTAGGAAATATTCATAAAAAAGATGTAGCCAATATTGGTAACGATAATCTTGGTCGGCGCAAAGTTGCGTCGGCCATGGTTGGGCTTTCGGTTTTGTGCCATCCAAAAGCCCATCAGCTATGAACAAATCCTCTGCAACGTTTTCCATCGTTATCCCTGCATGGAACGAATCCGATTGTATCGAAGCAACGTTAGAGGCTGCTAAAAATGCAGCATCTCAGCAGCCGTATAGCGGCGACATAATCGTGGTTGATAATAATTCCACTGATGACACTGGCGATAAAGCCAGCAGGGCAGGTGCACGCGTTGTGTTTGATCCAAGCAATCAGATTGCGCGCGCGCGAAACGCAGGAGCGAAAGCATCAGGTGCGCGGTGGCTGGTATTCATTGATGCTGATACTACCGTCAGCTCGACGTTGCTGACGTCGTCTTTACAAGCGCTCTCTAGTGGCAATGTGATTGGTGGCGGTTCTACTGTTGCATTGGATCGAATAGTGACTGGAATGCCAAAATTGACGCTCCGGTTCTGGAACTGGTGGTCAGTAAAATCCTCCACCGCTGCAGGTTGTTATATCTATTGTACAAAAGAAGCATTTGAATCTGTAGGTGGTTTTGATGAGAAGTATTACGCTGCTGAGGAGTTGCATTTCTCAAAGCGTTTAAGAAAGCTTGCAAAAAAGCGTAAGCAACAGTTTGTTATTCAAACGCTTGCTCCGATAGTATCTTCAGCCAGAAAGATCGATTGGTTCTCACCTTGGCAGGTTTCTAAACAAGTATTGCTGCTGCTCGTACCGGGTGCTACTCGTTCTAAGTTGATGTGTTATCTGTGGTATGACCGGAGTAAAGTGCCGCAGGATGGTGGAGATGGTTGATTGATATAGCTGTTGGGGGCATCCGAATCTATTGAGTTTCAGCCAGATTGATCCGCTTTTTTGTTGCTGGAATCGCGTGCTGAGGATGTCAAGCGATAGGTAAAAAATATAACTATTTGATTGAGGTGATTATTTGTGTATATTCATCATGACAGTCTTCTGATTCGTTGATCCTTCGGTTGTGCAGAAACAACTGGTACCACCCGATTGGACAAGAAACTTAAAACTACACGGCAACAAGACTGTCGCACGTTGTGGCTGTGAGCAGCTGCTTTCGATAATTGATTATGTAGACAACGGCCAAATGCCATGTCAGCACTATCGCACGGAGGATAAAAAGCATGATGATAAAAAAAATTGCGCTAAAAGTTTTGCCCGTCGTAGGCCTTGTTACCGCCTCGCTATTTGTAGCTGGTATGACACCTGCAGTTGTACTAGCCCAGGATTGCCCACGCGGCGATCTAGATGAACGCTATTGCGACGTTGATGGCGATCTAGTAGCTGATATACCAACCGATGAATCCAAATGGGTTGATCCAGACACTTTAGTATTTGCTTATACGCCAGTTGAAGATCCTGCCGTTTACAAAGAGGCTTGGTCGGATTTTCTGGATCATATGGAAGCCGTGACTGGTAAGAAGGTTCAGTTTTTTCCTGTCCAATCAAATGCAGCGCAAATCGAAGCGATGCGTTCTGGTCGACTACATATTGCAGGATTCAACACCGGCTCAAACCCACTTGCCGTTAACTGCGCAGGGTTTCGATCGTTTGTCATTATGGGCCGCGAGGACGACACCTTTGGGTATGAGATGGAAATCATCACCTATCCAGGCAGTGGCATAGAAAAAGTTGAAGATATAAAAGGTAAGACATTGGCTTTTACATCACCAACATCCAATTCAGGCTTTAAAGCACCTTCAGCGATTTTAAAAGCTGAATTTAGCATGCTGGCAGAAACTGACTTCGCCCCTGTATTTTCTGGCAAGCACGACAACTCAATCCTGGGTGTTGCAAACAAGGATTACCCTGCAGCTTCCATAGCCAATTCGGTTAAGGCTCGAATGATTGCTCGGGATGTTATTAAGGCAGAGGATGTAGTCACCATTTACAAATCTCAAACATTCCCTACCACCGGTTTCGGTGTTGCACATAATCTTCACCCTGATCTACAAAAGAAAATTGAAGAGTCCTTCTTTTCATTCAAATGGTACAACGAAGATGGCACTCCAACTTCTTTGAAAATCGAATTTGAAAAATCCAAAGAAGGCAAATTCCTACCCATTACTTACCAATCACATTGGGACGTTATCAGGACTATCGATAAAGCAAACGGTGTCTCTTACAGCTGCGGTTAGTCTGGCCGTTTAAGCTTGTTTCCCTCATGGATCGAACCGCAAGCCTCTGGTATCTGCCAGAGGCTTTTCAGCGAGCAATAAGCCCATGTTACGAATAACAGCGCTGTCCAAGCGTTATAAAACTGGTGATGACGCGCTTAAAGCTGTGAGCCTTGATGTGCCTGATGGGCAAGTGCTTGGTTTAATAGGCCCCAGTGGCGCAGGTAAAAGTACGTTAATCAGATGTGTTAATCGATTAGTTGAGCCAACATCTGGGTCTATCGATTTAAATGGTGCCGAGTTGCAACAAATGGGCAGCCGTAAGTTACGTATAGCAAGGCGGCGTATCGGCATGATCTTTCAGGAATATGCCTTGGTTGAACGCCTGTCAGTGATGGAAAACGTACTGTCCGGCAGGCTGGGATACGTTGGCTTTTGGAAGAGCCTGTTTCGTAAATTCCCACAAACAGACATTGATGAAGCGTTCCGATTATTAGAACGCGTCGGGCTTGATCATATGGTCAATAAGCGTGCTGATGAACTATCGGGCGGGCAGCGCCAACGTGTCGGCATAGCGCGAGCACTGATACAAGATCCAGAATTATTACTGGTGGATGAACCCACGGCATCACTGGATCCCAAAACTTCTCGGCAAATCATGCGGCTAATATGTGAGCTATGCGAGGAGCGTGGCTTGTCTGCGATTATAAATATTCATGACGTTGCGCTTGCCAAGTTGTTTGTGCAGCGCATCGTGGGGTTGCAAGCCGGCGAAGTCGTTTTTGATGGCTCACCCGAAAGCCTCGACTCAAGCGTATTAACCCAAATCTACGGCGAGGAAGATTGGGAGGCCACAAGCAAAGATAAATCCAGCGCAGACGATGATGATGAACTGGGCGATGCTGATATCGAGACGCCTCATGTCTGAAGCCGTTGCGCAATCGGGCCTTAGGACCTGGCGTAAACCGCCCGCTATCGAGCGCCCGTGGCTGCGCTATGGCTTGCTGGCATTTACGCTTGTCTACCTTTATTTCGCGGTGGGTTCTTATGATGTTAATTGGGCTCGCGTGGCCGAAGGTATGGAGCGGGGCTGGAAATTTATAAAGGCATTTGCAAACCCGGATTTTGTGTCTAGGCGGGGTGACTTTATTGAAGGCATGACAGAGAGCATCATCATGACCGTCACATCGACCGTTGTGGGCATTATGATTTCCATACCGATTGCGCTAGGCGCTGCCAGCAACTTGGCGCCTTTGCCCGTCTATCTTTTTTGCCGAACCATCATTGCAATCTCAAGAGCGCTGCATGAGATCATCGTCGCCATATTGATGGTGGCAATATTCGGTTTTGGTCCTTTAGCGGGTTTTATTACCTTATCGTTTGCCACCATCGGATTTCTGGCAAAACTATTAGCAGAAGATATCGAAGCTATGGATAAGAGCCAAGCGGAGGCTGTTAAGGCAACTGGCGCTAGTTGGCTTCAATGGATTAACTACGCGGTGCAACCGCAGGTTATGCCACGTTTGATCGGCTTGTCGATGTATCGATTAGATATAAATTTTCGTGAATCAGCTGTTCTTGGTTTAGTCGGCGCGGGTGGCATAGGCGCCACGTTAAACACAGCGTTTGACCGGTATGAATTTGATACCGCCGCCGCTATTATCATCACCATTATTGTGATCGTGATGGTCCTTGAATACAGCTCCAGCATTATTCGTCAGTGGGTGCAATGATGGTCGCTGATACAAACATGTCGGAAAAACCTGTTTGGCAAAGGCGCACCTCTCGTAAGCAGCTACTCACCTGGTTTGTGTGGTTGGTGTTTGTGGCTATCTTCGTTGCGTGTTGGATGTATATATCCAACAGAACTGAGTGGTTTTTTGTGTACGATGCGCCACGCATAGCCGCTGATATATGGGGCAGGGCAACACCACCTCGGTGGTCTTATTTTGATAAAATCTGGAAGCCTCTGTGGGATACCCTTAATGTGGCGACCATCGGTACCGCCTTGTCATTAGTTATTGCTGTACCCGTAGCTTTCTTGGCAGCCCGTAATACAACACCGAGCGCAACCCTGATACGGCCAATTGCACTGTTATTCATTGTAACCTCACGTTCCATCAATTCATTGATCTGGGCGCTGCTGTTGGTTGCCATCATCGGCCCAGGAATTCTTGCCGGCACTATCGCGATCGCATTGCGATCCATTGGCTTCGTAGCTAAGTTGTTGTACGAAGCTATTGAGGAAATAAACATCGATCAAGTGGAGGCTATTACCGCCACCGGCGCCAGCCGCTGGCAAATTATGAGTTTTGGAATTGTGCCGCAAATCATGCCAGCGTTCGCCGGTATCACTGTGTTTCGATGGGATATTAATATTCGCGAATCAACCGTGCTGGGATTGGTGGGCGCAGGCGGCATTGGCTTGCAATTGCAAGGCTCATTAAATACGCTTGCGTGGCCTCAGGTGTCTCTTATTTTGTTGGTTATCTTTATCGCTGTTGTTATTAGTGAATGGATATCGGCGATGGTAAGGCGTGCGATTATTTAGATACACGCTCGGCCAGCGGTGTTATAAAACCTTCAATTCATTACTAGGCCCCTAAAAGATTTGTCACTCTATTTCTCCGAAGGTGGGTTAGTAAGCTGTGTTAATACGAATAAGGGTCGGGCTCTGGCTCGACCTGGCCATCATCACCTTTCATCCGTTCCCGCTTATCCATCTCTTCCTTAAACGCTTCTTCAATCTGCTGTAACACCGAACCCACATCAGCAAGGCTTTCGTCACGCTTAAACTTACCCGTAAGCATTATATCTGGATCTAAGTCACCTGCTTCAAACAGTGACCATAATTCTTCCGCGTATCTCGTCTTAGCAAGTTCAGGGGCGTACTGAGAGTAATAACGAGTCATGTTGCCTACATCGCGTGCAAGCATGACGGGGGCGTTATTATTGCCAGCAGCGTTAACTGCTTGGGGAAGATCGATAATTACGGGGCCATCCTCTGCTTGGAGTACGTTAAATTCTGACAAGTCACCGTGTATTAGGCCAACACATAACATGCGTAATACGTAGTGCATCATGGTGGTGTGATCTTCTACTGCACGCTCAAGGGGTATCTGTATGTCGTTTAGACGTGGTGCCACTTCCCCGTGACCATCGGTAATCAGCTCCATCAGTAGCACGCCATCAAAACATCCAAACGCCTCGGGCACTCTTACGCCAGCATCTCGTAGCTTGTAGAGTGCTTCCACCTCGGCTGTTTGCCAAACCTTTTCTTGCTCATCACGACCAAAGCGCGACCCCTTTTCCATCGCACGTTGGCGCCGGCTATTTCGAACCTTGCGGCCTTCGTTGTATTGGGCCGCTTTTTTGAAACTGCGTACGGCCACATCCTTATACACTTTGGCGCAACGTATATCGTTACCGCAGCGCACGAGGTACACCGTGGCTTCTTTACCGCTCATTAGTGGCCGCAGAACTTCGTCAACCAGGCCATCTTCAATTAACGGCTCTATTCTTTTGGGTGTTTTCACGGTTTGTGTCTATAACGCGCAGGGGTTGGGGGCCGCGCCGGGTGCTTAGGCCATAGCAATTAAATGCTAGTTTACCGCACTATGGCTGTTAGGTTTTTCCGGATACTGTTGATTGCGTTGCGTGCAGAGCATTCAGCTTGAATTTAACCAGGTTTTGAGTGCCTAGAAAGGGCTAGGGCAAACAATATTCATAGCCTCACCCGATATTGGGTGTACGAATGCTAAGCCTTGCGCGTGCAGCATCAATCTATCAGCTAATTGCAGGCTTTCCTGATTCCAAACATATTTTTGAGCGCGGGAACATTGCGCTATCTTTCGCGATTGGATAATCGATCATGCCAGCATCGTTTTCTAGGTGGCCATGTAATATCGCTCGGTAGCGCTTCGCCACGGTGCGTTGCTGAAACTGTTTAGTCAGGTGTCCGTTAGCTTCTTTGTTGAGCGCTAAAACCATAACCCCCGATGTGCCGAAATCCAAGCGATGCACCAGAGTGGCGGTAGGAAAGCCCTGTACGATCCGGTAGTGAACAGAATCCTTATTAAGAGGATTCTTCCCCGACAGGCTAAGCAGTTTGCTGGGCTTATTGATCAGTAATAAAAAATCATCCTGAAACAATATTTCGATTTCTCCAGGCAAGGAGGCGCTACGAAGGTGTCTACAATTTCATTCACGGGTAAACAGATTGCAGTCGCATGTTAATTGCAATCAGTCGGCATTAATGCCAATCAGCTCAACATCAAATATTAATGTTGAGCCGGGTTTGATTTTTCCTGCCGCGCGATTTCCGTAAGCTAATTTGCTCGGTATAAATAGTCGAGTCTTTTCGCCCTCGACCATTAACTGCAAGCCCTCTGTCCAACCCGGAATAACCTGGTTTAAGCCAAAAGAGATCGGCTCTCCTCGATCAACTGAGCTATCAAATACGGTGCCGCCGATCAATGTACCGTGATAATGCACTTTGACTCGATCGGTAGCGGTGGGGTGGGTGCTGCCCGTGCCTGCCTGTAGCACTTTGTATTGCAATTCTGATGCGGTGCTTTGCACGCCGTCTGCCGTGCTGTTTTTATCCATAAATTCTTTGCCCAGCTGGATGTTGGCGGTAGCCTTGCCATTATTCATGTATTGGAGCGCCACATACAAAAGTGCTGCGATGGCAATAAAGATAAGCATAAATTTCATGGCGTGTATCTGCTGAGAATAGAGACTGATGCCCAAGAGTAACAACTTATGGGTAGTCATACAGGATTGGATTAAGCTTTTTCGCGCATTGTGATTGATTGTATTCTGGTATAACACTGGATATGAGAAATCAAACTCTTTTAGGACAAGCAGCCATACCCGGCGGCGGCCGAGTGTTAAAGCTATACCAAGGTAAGGACGACTGCAGCATTGTTATCTCAGGCCGTGGTGAGCTTATGTCAACTCGTAAACATGCCTCTGAAAGCGCACTCGGCACATTGCCCTGTAATTGTCTTAAAAGCGTTGATTCAGCCAGTGTATTAATTGGTGGTTTGGGGATGGGGTTTACACTGGCGGCCGTGTTAGCCGCAATCGGTAAACAGTCGCGTGTTGTTGTGGCTGAATTAGTGCCTGAAGTAATTGAATGGAATCGTGGGCCACTCGGTAGCTATTCAGGCTATCCCTTGTCGGATGCTCGCGCCACGGTTTATCCCGGTGATGTGGTTGATCTACTGCGTAGTGAAGATGCCCGCTACGATGTTATTGCGCTAGATGTTGATAATGGCCCTGAAGCGCTCAGTACGAGTGGTAATGATTGGTTGTATTCACCCAAGGGTATTGTTTGTGCGCGTGACAGCTTGACGAAGGGTGGAGTACTGGCTTATTGGTCTGCCACCCCTGACCCTCCATTTGCCAAGCGGCTGCGCGCGTGTGGTATGCGAGTGTCTGAAAAATCTGTTTATGCACATGGCAGTAAGGGTACTAAGCACACCATTTGGCTTGCCACTATTTAAGAAAAATTGCCTTTTTCTCAGCTATAGCAGATCCGCCTTCTGTGGTCCTTAGCTAAACCATACAAATTATTAAAGCGTTATTTCTGAACTCCTTGGCGAAAATCGTTTCTCAGTTTCCATGCAATCTATTTTTTGCAACTATGTCAGTCGGGTGATTTTACAGTGGCGGCGATAGACTGGGTTTGTAAACGGCTGTCTTTTTCCAATTGCCGCTCGCGCCATGCCAGATAGCAGGCTCCGCCGAATACTATAATTGCGCCGAGCCACGTTAGGCTGTCTACAGCTTCTGCAAAAAACCAATACCCAAACAATGCGCCCCAGATAATTTTCGCAAAGTCTATGGGCAAAACGAGAGTAGCATCCGCATACGAAAATGCTTTTGCCAGGCAGAGTTGCCCTGAGGTGCCTAACAGTGCAATGGCGAGCAACCATAGCCATTGCACCCCTTCGGGCCATTCCCAGAATATCAACGCTGGAAGGAAAGAGAACAGAGTGAGAAATAGTGAAACGTATAAGGTAATGGTGAGGGCTGAATCGGTATTAGAAAGTTTTTTAATAACGATCATTGTCATCGCCCAGATGGCAGCAGAACACATCACCAACACAGCGCCAAGTTGAATCGGTTCGACTCCCGGGCGAAGAATAATAAGCACGCCAATAAAGCCGACAATGATGGCGGCCCAGCGCCTCAGCCTCACAATTTCACCCAGAAAAAACACCGCTAGTATTGTGGTGAATAACGGCGCTGTAAAACTCAGTGCTTGCACCAACGCCAGTGGAGTGATTGATAGTGCATAGAAAAATACTAACATCGCAACAACATTGAAACTCGCCCTGATCAAATGCAAGTTAAAATGTTGCGTCTTAAGAACGGATGTACCCGCTTTGATAGCAAACGGTATCAGTATGAGTACGCCAAGCAAATTCCGAAAAAACGCTATTTCAAACGGGTGTAGGTCGCCGCTGAGATAGCGAACACAGGCATGCATACTCGCAAAAAACAAAGTGGATGCCAACATGGCTAAAGAGCCCATCACCACACTTTTACGGTGCTGCCGACTTACCGGTGCTGAGTTTGCGATAACTGCAGATGTGTTCCCGATATCATTGGGCTGCATGGAGTGTGGTGCGCCGGTGGTTGAGTTTAGGGGTAAGTAGGTAATCTATCACCGTCACAGACAATGCGGGACTATTTGTACTTAAGCGGTTAATGCCGCCGATCGGGCAAGGCTGCAAGGAGTGCGGTAGCATGTCATTAACTTAATAACACCACACCTACATCATGAGCGAAAAACTCTCCAAACTGCGCAAACTCGGCAATACGCCGCTACACCTAAGCGAACTCGGCCTTGGCTGTGCTGCGATGGCTGGCAACCATAGGCCAGTGAGCAATCACGATATTCGTAATGCGCTCACCAGTGGTTTAGACGCAGGCATTACCTTTGTTGATACTGCGCCTTTTTACGGTTTCGGGCGCAGTGAGCATTTTGTAGGCGCTGCTATCCGAAATCGAGACAATATCGTGCTGTCCTCCAAAGCTGGGCGCCTACTCAAGAAAGAACCGATACCCGCAGATCTACAAGCCGACTGGCCAGGCAGTTTCCCCTTTAACCCTGTTTACGATTATACCTACGACGGCGTGATGCGCTCCTATGAAGACAGTTTGCAACGTTTGGGCGTTGATAAAATTGATGTGTTGCTGCTGCATGATATTGGAGCGATGCAGCACGGCGTAGAGCTCAACAAACGACTTTTTGCCGATGCGATGTCAGGCGGATATAAAGCGCTGGATGAACTACGTTCATCAGGCGAAGTACAAGCGATTGGCTTAGGCGTAAACGAACGAGAAGTATGCATAGCCGCAATGGAGCACGGGCAATGGGATGCATTTTTACTAGCTGGCCGTTACACCTTGCTTGAACAAACTCCACTACATGATCTACTACCCGCGTGCGAGTGGGCAGGAACCGGAATCATTTTAGGTGGGCCTTATAACTCGGGGCTACTTGCTGGTGGAGATACATGGAACTATGCCAAAGCGCCCGATGAAGTTATGGTAAAAGCTAAAGCGATTGAGAAGGTATGCGAATCGCATGGTGTGCCGTTGCCTGCCGCTGCACTACAGTTTCCGCTTGGGCATTCTATTGTGGCTAGTATTATTCCGGGTGCGCGAAGTAGGGCTGAGATGGAGCAGAATATTGCGTGGTTTGAGATGGATATTCCAGCTGGGCTTTGGAGTGATTTGCGGGGTGAGGGCTTGTTGGATGTTGCGGCGCCTTTGCCTGGTTAGTTAGTAAGCCTAAAACGCTCGAGCATAGTATTCTAGCCCTGTGGAAATGACACCTTCAAATAATGGACGATTCTGGTGGGTAAACCAGAATCAAACCTACAAGCAAGAAATTGCAGGTGGCTACCTATGGTCTCCTAAGCGTAAGTCTAACGGTACTCGTAATCCATTCTATGAGTTTATGAGGGAGGTGGCGCCTGGAGATACCGTATTCTCATTCAAAGACACGCTTATAAAGGCCATTGGGATTGCCTCTGATTATTGCTTCGAAGCGCCTAAGCCTGATGAGTTTGGAGCCGCAGGACCAAATTGGAATCGTGTTGGATGGAAGGTGCCTATTAAATGGAATCCCGTGTTAAGTACGGTGCGACCCTCAGAGTATATGGAGAGGCTCGGTCCTTTACTGCCAAAAAAATACTCACCATTGCTCGCAAACGGCAATGGGCTGCAAGCGGTATATCTAACGGCAGTGCCATATAATTTGGCTATGGAGCTGGGGCGCATTATAGGCCCACCTTTGGAGTTGCTGATTAAAGATCAAATTATGAATGATTCAACCATTCCTCTGCCTGGGCAATCGCGGGCTGAGATCAACTCATGGGAAGATCACCTCGAAAGGGAAATCAGAGTAGCTCGTGATATCTCTGATACTGAACGCAAACAAACTGTGAAGGCAAGGCGTGGCCAAGGGTTGTTCAGAGATAATGTCTTTAAAATGGAGAAGCGCTGCAGAGTGACAGGTGTTGATCGTGGAGAGCACTTGGTTGCCAGTCACTGTAAGCCGTGGCGAGATTGCGAAACTGCCGATGAACGCTTAGATGGTGAGAACGGACTGATGCTCACGCCCACTATCGATCATTTGTTTGATAGGGGTTTTATTAGCTTTGAGGGTACTGGACGCCTATTAGTTTCTCCGATAGCAAATACGGCTGCACTTGAAAAAATGGGTGTAAGAACTTCAGACGTAGTTAATGTCGGGCAATTTTCGGAAGGGCAAAAAGACTACCTCGATTATCACCTTGAACAAGTTTTTCTTAAGGCGGTCGTTTCGGCGTAAAAAATTATTGATGATATTGCATGGGATTGTAGTCGGGGAGCCCTTTGATTTTGGAATTGCGGGCGCGTTCGCGTGTTTCTGACCGAGCGAGCTCGTCGATGTCATCTGCTCTTAAGGGGTTCCTAAGATAGTTAATGTGCTCTTAAGAGGATATTACACAATATGTGCCTAAATCAACAGAACACAGTCATAAGAGCATCTAAACCAGATTTACATGCTATCAAGAACAAAAACGTTGGCCGTTAAGTCAGAACTATCACCACCGGCATTCGTCGGGCTTTATGCACAAGAGGTAAGGGCTGCGCTTTCCCTAGTTGCGAATGCAAACGCAATGTTGATGCTCATTATATTAAGTATTGGGCGGATGGCGGCGAGACTGCCTAGAATAACACTGAACTTGAATCAAGGCTTTCGCCGTGTATTCGTTAGCCGCTTCAACAAGCGTTATGATATTGTCTCAAGGAGATTGGTGTGGCTGGTAGTTCCCCAACACGTAAACAGTAAAGTATGTATGCAATGAACACAGGCGTATGAGACGATTTTTCGAGCACCATACAGTTTGGGCAATCGCCATTCTATTGGCCTCCGTCATTTTTTTGTGGATGGTGTTTGCGGTGTGGCCGGAATGGCTGGTTAACGCCATTGGACGAAAAAAAACCTTCGTTGGTACATTTTTAAATGGCGTCACACTGGGCGGTTTGTATTTTCTGGTGGCCAGTGGTTTTACCTTGGTGTTCGGTTTGATGCGCAATGTTAATCTGGCGCACGGTTCGATGTATCTATTGGGTGGTTATATTGGCTATGAAGTGGCTGAAGCCAGTGGCAGTTGGTTTTTGGCGCTGGTCGTTGCATTTGTTGCGGTAGCGCTGATTGGTATCTTGCTTCAGGTACTGGTATTTCGTCGTATGGAAGGCGATGATCTTCGCCAGACTCTGGTAACCATCGGTATCTCGATTGTTGCAGCCGACTTGATGCTGGCTTTCTGGAGTGGTAACACGTATCAGTTTCAACCACCGGATTGGTTGTACGGCACGATACAATTACCCATTGTGTCGCTTATAAAATCCGATGGCAGCGCGGTATTCATTAAATACCCACTGTATCGATTCACCGTACTTGGCGTGGCTGTGGCGGTTGGCATTGCCTTGTGGTTATTACTCAACCGAACCAGAATAGGCATGATGATCAGGGCAGGTGTCAACGACCGGGATATGCTGGCGGCTTCGGGTGTCAATGTACAACTGGTATTTGCACTGGTGTTTGCAATTGGCGCGGGACTGGCTGGTTTCGCGGGTGTCATTGGTGGTTCGGCCCTGTCCATCTCGCCGGGTGAGGATATCCGGTATTTGTTAGCCTCTTTAGTGGTGGTCATTGTTGGCGGGTTGGGTTCTATCAGCGGCGCCGCTATTGGTGCGCTTATTATCGGCCTGGCAGAGCAATTTGGTCTTGCGTATTTTCCTACCTATGGCGTGGTGCTGACATTTTTAATAATGGTGGTGGTGCTTGCCGTTCGCCCTCAAGGCATTATGGGAGGGCGATAGAATATGGCTTCCGATCACTTGTCAGCTGAAACGTTTTCATTTAAAGATGTTAACCCGGCGGTTTATGTATTGGCCGCAGTTCTACTGGCATACCCTCTATTTGCCAGCAATTTTTTCATTTTCCAGATCGCTGCCTATTCGTTGATTCTCGGAACAATTGCACTGTCATTGATGATGCTGGCAGGTTATGGCGGTATGGTCAGCCTGGCGCAGCTCAGCGCTGCCGGATTGGCCGGTTATTTGATGGCCATTCTTGGACAAAACAGCTCGGATGTTATGGGGCTGGGCTGGCCCTGGTGGCTGGCTGTTATCGTTTCAATTCTCTCAGCGGCCTTGTTTAGTACGTTGGTTGGTGCGATAGCGGTTAGAACCGAAGGCATTTATACCATCATGATTACCCTGGCCATTGCTGTGGCATTTTTCTATTTCACCCGACAAAACTACGTGCTGTTTAACGGCTTTTCCGGATACGCCGGTATATTGCCGCCTACGCTGTTTGGCATAAATTTGCGCGATCCGGTGCCATTTTATTATTTATCCCTGTTTGTAGCCAGCGGATTTTTCGGCGCTGTCCTATACAGTTCGCGCTCCGCTTTTGGCTTGAGTTTACAAGCCATCCGCGACAACCCACGCCGCATGCGTGCTCTGGGATACAACACCTCAATGCACCGTATTGCTGCGTTTTTCTTGTCCGGAATTATAGCTGGCACAGCGGGCGTTTTACTGGTCTGGTTCAATGCCCGAATCTCGCCAGGATCTATCGGTGTAGATGTTGTGATCGATATTCTGGTTATCGCAGTGATTGGTGGTATGCGTCATCCGATTGGCCCGTTTCTTGGCGCAGTTGCGTTTGTTTTGTTGGAAAATTTTGCCATCGATCTGATTGATCGGGAACGCTTTAACACGGTAATCGGCACGGCATTTCTGCTAGTGGTGTTGTTCTCACCCGATGGCATTCTGGGGATTTGGCAAGGGCTTCTGCGCAGGCTGAAATTGGCACGACCGAGCAAACATTCGCGGAGCCGACAAAGCGATAATGCGTCATCAGATGCAACATCAACGGATTCAGCACCAACCTAGATGCAACAATCAAGCACACCAGCAACACCTGGAATTGATGCCCTGTCCCGGCTTCAAAGCGCCGGTCGATACGCATTGGAGCTGGAAGCGGTGAGCCGTCATTTTGGTGCACTGGTGGCGTTGGCTGATATTAATATTACGCTTGAGGCCGGTGAACGGCGCGCCGTACTGGGATCAAACGGTGCGGGTAAAACCACACTGTTTAATGCCATTACCGGTGATTTTTTACCGACGACCGGCAGCGTGCGTTTATTTGGCGAAGATGTAACTGACCTGCCCAGTCATGAACGAATTCGTCGCGGGTTACGGCGAACCTACCAGATCTCCCTGTTATTTGACGGCTTGAGCGTCATCGATAATATTTATTTAGCGTGCCGCGGCCAAAGGCGCGGTCGTTACTCGCTGCGCCGCACCCGGCGTGACGATAGTTCCATGCATTCAGCTGAAACGCTGATCGCTGCAGTCTTCCTTGAAGATGTACGCAATTCACTGGTGGCAGAACTCAGCTATGGGCAACAGCGCCAGTTAGAAATTGCCTTGGCGCTGGCCGGTGCGCCACGACTGATTCTGTTCGACGAACCCGCTGCGGGTCTGTCCCCGGTTGAGCGTTCTGGGCTGGTCGAGATCCTGCAAGCGCTGCCGAAACACATCGCCTACATCATTATCGAACACGATATGGATGTCGCCTTGCGCGTTGTTCAAAGCGTGACGATGATGCACAACGGCCGTATTTTTAAGGAAGGCACACCAGAAGAAATTGAAAACGATCCTGAGGTTCAGGAGCTGTATCTGGGGCAGGGCCATGGCACGGACTAACTCATCTCGCAGCAGTGCCGCGTCCACCCTGGCTATTCGTGATTTACACGTTTATTACGGACAATCACATGCCTTGCAAGGAGTCGACTTAACACTTGAGAACGGCGTGCACGCCGTCATCGGTCGTAACGGCATGGGTAAAACCACCTTATGCAATACGATCATGGGATTGCTACCGGTGCAGCGTGGCTCGATCCGTTTTAATTCTGAGGAGCTGGTTGGTTTACCAGCCTATAAAATTGCTGGCAGGGGTATTGGCTATACACCGCAGGGGCGGCGCTTGTGGCCGGATTTATCGGTCCATGAACATCTAACC
The DNA here is from genome assembly GCA_036478595.1 of Granulosicoccaceae bacterium. GTDB lineage: Bacteria > Pseudomonadota > Gammaproteobacteria > Granulosicoccales > Granulosicoccaceae > Granulosicoccus. The sequence goes on along the minus strand of JAZGEF010000033.1, from coordinate 36,406 downwards.
TTGTCGCAAAAACCCGGAGGGTCTTGGACCAGCGAACGCATCTATGACACGTTCCCGCGGTTGGCCGAACGGCAGCGTAATGGTGCGGCGCAGTTGTCTGGTGGCGAACAGCAGATGCTGGCCATCTCCCGCGCTCTTTTGCAAGACCCAAGGCTACTGATTCTGGATGAACCCACAGAAGGTCTGGCACCAGTAATTGTTGATCACCTACAGCGCTTGCTGGTCGATCTGGCTGCACAACAAGATGTCGCCGTGCTGTTAATCGAACAAAATATCGCCGTAGCGACTGCGGTCTCGGAAGATGTGGCCATAATGGTGAACGGGCGTATTGACCGAGTCATGCCATCTGCGCAACTAGCCGCTGATCGCGCATTGCAAGAACGATTATTGGGTGTTGGTCGGCATTCGCATGAACCTGCGGCAATTTTGAATGGGCAATCTGTCTCGGATACTAAATCCGACCAGACCACTGCCACGCCCGTGCCAAGCCCATCTATTGCCCCTGCACGCCAGCAGAAAACATCTGAAGAAGAGAATGCGGCCGATCAGTTTTTCGTTCCGGCGACAAAGTGGTCACGCGAATCATGGGTTTATCGCCAAGCAACCCGGCAGCAAAATAATTCGGGAGAACGCCCGGTACCTGCTTCATCCAACAAATCTGTAACAACCGCATCATCACGCTCTTCTGTGACGACAGCCGTTACCAGTGCCATTTCAGCAACGCAGTTTTCCGCCTCGTCCAGCACCATCCTGGTGGCCGGCACCTTTGATACCAAGGCGCTTGAACTTGGTTATATACGCGATCAAATAATTGCTCGAGGATTGCGTGTCAAGACGGTGGATTTGTCCACGTCGGGCCAACCATCGTCTGTTGATATACCACCACATATGCTGGCCTCCTATCATTCAGGCGGTGCCAATGCGGTTTTCAGCGGCGAACGTGGTGCATCAATCCGGGAAATGGCCATAGCGTTTGCAGCCTGGATAGTTCGGCAACACGACATTGCAGGTATTATCTCTGCTGGTGGCTCTGGTGCAACCGCGCTGGCAACGCCGGCTATGCGCGCTTTGCCTGTTGGTTTACCCAAGCTGATGGTGTCCACCTTGGCCTCGGGCGATGTTGCGCAGTATGTCGGGCCAGTGGATATCACCATGATGTATTCGGTGACTGACGTTCAGGGTTTGAACCAGATTTCTAGGCAAGTGCTGGCCAACGCTGCCAATGCCATGGCTGGCATGGTCGATGCGAACCAGAAAAACCCGGTGAAAGTTGCCTCCGCTAATCAAAAGCCGGGTCTTGGGCTCACCATGTTTGGCGTGACAACATCGGCCATCCAAAAGATCACCAGCTTGCTGCAGGATCAATACGATTGCATGGTCTTTCATGCGACGGGTACCGGTGGCCGGTCAATGGAGAAACTGGTAGACAGTGGTGTACTGGTGGCGGCGATTGATCTGACCACCACCGAAGTCTGCGACATGATGATGGGTGGATTTTTTGCCGCTGATGAGGATCGGTTTGGTGCCTTTATTCGAACCGGTATCCCGTATGTGGGGTCGGTGGGTGCGTTGGATATGGTTAATTTCCTGTCGCCAGACACGGTGCCGGCACACTATAAAGGCAGAACCTTTGTCGAACACAATCCCCAGGTTACGTTGATGCGCACCACCGCTGATGAAAATGCACGCATGGGCGACTGGATCGCTGAACGCTTGAACAAGATGACTGGTCCGGTTCGATTTTTACTGCCTGAAGGTGGCGTATCGGCACTGGATGCACCGGATCAGGCGTTCTATGATCCAGCTGCCGACGCGGCTTTATTCGATGCCATTAGCCAACGATTTGAGACTACAGCCAATCGACAATTGATTCGGGTACCGCATCACATCAATTCGCCCGCATTTGCTACGGCGGTGATAGCTCACCTGGAAGATATTCAACCTGCACAAAAGGAAACCCGTTATGCCCGCCTTTGATCGCCAAACGCTGCTCGCCAAATTTCAGGACATGAAACAGCGTGGTATACCCATTATCGGTGGCGGTGCGGGCACCGGTCTATCGGCAAAGTGTGAAGAGGCCGGTGGCATTCACCTCATTGTTATTTATAACTCCGGTCGATATCGGATGGCTGGCCGGGGTTCCTTGTCCGGGTTGATGGCATACGGTAATGCCAACGATGTTGTGGTCGAGATGGCGAAGGAGGTATTACCAGTGGTTAAGCATACGCCGGTGTTGGCTGGCGTTAATGGTACCGATCCTTTTTGCCTGTTTGATCACTACCTGGACCATCTGAAGGCCATTGGATTTTCCGGCATACAGAATTTCCCGACTGTTGGTTTGATTGACGGAAACTTTCGCGCTAATCTGGAAGAAACCGGCATGTGTTATCAACAAGAGGTTGAGATGATTCGACTGGCACATAACAAAGGCATGCTGACCACTCCTTATGTGTTCAACGAAGACGAAGCGCGAGCGATGGCAGAGGCGGGTGGCGACATAATTGTTTGCCACATGGGATTAACCACCGGGGGTTCAATTGGCGCTGAATCGGGCTTGAAGCTTGAACAGTGCCCGGCACTTGTGGATAAATGGTCTAAAGCAGCGCTCGAGGTCAAGCCAGATGCCACTATCCTGGTACACGGCGGGCCGGTGGCGATGCCAGCCGACGCTGAATACATCTTGCAGAATACCCAAAACTGCCACGGATTTTATGGTGCCTCTTCGATGGAAAGGTTGCCAACCGAAACTGCCTTAACTGAACAGACAAAAGCGTTTGTCAGTATCAGTAACGGTAACAGCTGAGAACGGAGAGAACAAAAATGACAGGCGATCTTATCGGATCCATCATTCTTTGGCTTATCGTAGCGATAGTATTCATTGCTGCGATCGCCTATCTTTTTAGCTGGTTATATCACCGCACCACTAAAGAAGTGGCCTTTGTGCGCACAGGTATGGGTGGGGAGACAGTTGTTATAAATGGCGGTGCACTGGTCTTGCCGATTGTTCACGAGATAACCCCGGTTAGTCTGAACGTGCTGCGTGTGCAGGTAAAACGCATTCGAGAGCAAGCGGTTATTTCCCGGGATCGCTTGCGGGTTGATATAGAAGCTGAATTTTTTGTTCGGGTCATTCAGGAACCCGCGGCTGTGGCAGCAGCGGCCTCGACACTGGGACGTAAAGCCCTTGAGACTGACGGCTTTGATGATTTGTTGTCCGGTAAATTTATCAGCGCCTTGCGCTCTGTGGCGGCCGAGATGTCGCTCGATGAAATGCATGAAAATGGTGCTGGATTCGTGGCCAAGGTTGAGGAACGCGCTGCCGAGGCATTGGCACGAAATGGATTGGAGCTTGAATCGGTGGCCATTACTGATTTGGATCAAACCGACCTTGAATTTTTCAAACCCGCCAATCGATTTGATGCGGAAGGTTTAACCCAGTTGGTGGACACTATAGAAACCCGCCGCAAGATGCGTAATGACATCGAGCAATCATCCGTCGTTGCTATTCGCGCACGTAACCTGGAAGCCGAACAAGAAACCTTAAAACTGGAGCAACTAAGCGAAGGGTCACGTTTAAATCAGGAACGTGAACTTGAAATCATGCGCGCTGAACAACGTGCTGAAATTACCCGTACTCGCGCAAGCAACGAAGCGCAGGCTGAAAGCGCCCGAATTCAGAATGAACAAGCGACACGCGAACTGGAAATTGCTCGCCAGAGAACGGTGCAGGAATCGGAAATCAGGGCACAGGAAGAGGTTGAAAAAGCGCGCATTGGCCAGCAACAGGCACTGGAGTCTTCGCGCATTGTGTCGGATGCGCAACTACAGCAGGCGCGTAGTGAAAATCAGATTGCGGTATTGCAAATGCAATCCGAGGAAGCCAAAACACGTATTGAAACCGAGGATCTGCACGCAAGGGTAGTGGCTGCGGAGGAGGCGGTCGTCACCTTACGGGAGACGGTGATTGCGGAACGAACGGCAACCGTGGATAAATTATTGGCTGAAAAAGATGCTGACAGTGCCCTCATTGCCGCCGAAGCCGATAAGGTCACAGCAGCGGTGGCTGCAGAAGCTGAACGCCTGTCCAATGAAGCGGAAAATACCCTGAGTGAGGATGCTAGGGCCACCAGGCTTCGAGCCCGCATGATCGACCGACTGGAAGGTATTGTGCGTGAAAGTGTCAAGCCAATGAAAAACATTGAAGGGATAAAAATCTTGCATGTTGATGGACTCGGCGGTAACAGTGGTAGTGGCACACGTTCACCCACAGACGAGGTGATCGAAAGTGCCCTTCGATACCGCGCCCAGGCACCATTGATAGATGAGATGTTAAAAGAGATAGGGGTAGAGAATCCGGGAGTCTCTCGAATGGGCGACATATTCCGGTCGGCAAAGGATGTGCAAAGTATTGCGGACAATCAGAATAAAACCAAAAAGGACGACTGATATGAGCCTGGTCTTTACATCATCCGTTATCCCTGCCACTGCTGAACAAGTGTGGGCAGTAATCCGGGACTTTAATGGTCTACCCGATTGGCATCCAATTGTGGCCAGTTGCCGAATTGAAAGCGATGCAAGGGCCGACCAAATTGGTTGCATTCGCGCATTCAATTTGCAGGACGGCGGGTTTATTCGTGAAAAATTACTGGCCTTGTCTGACTACGACTACAGCTGCAGTTATTCAATACTGGAAAGCCCTATGGGCGTTGAAAACTACATTGCAAGCTTCAAGCTTATTCCAATCACCGATGGCAACAGGTGTTATGCAGAGTGGACGGCCGAGTTTGATTGCGCAGAAGAGGCGGAAGCCGAGTTGATCGACACCATCGGGAGTGGTGTTTTTCAGGCAGGTTTTAACGCCTTAAAAGAACGGTTTAAAGAATAACTATGGTTGCGCTGTTTTGCAGCACGGTTATTCGCGCGCCGATTGATGTTGTGTGGCCGTTACTACGCGATTTTAACGCGCATGAACGGTGGCATCCTGCCGTTGATCGTAGCGACCTGGAGGCCGATCGACAAGGCGACCAAGTTGGGAGTATCCGCAATTTCTACCTGACCAGCAACGAACATCTGCGCGAACAGTTACTGAGCCTTTCCGACAAAGACCATCAGCTTCGTTATACCATCGTGGAGAGTGACATTCCGCTCACTAACTATGTGGCGGAGATTTCCCTGAAGTCGATAAACGATGTTGATCATACCTTGTGGTGCTGGCATTCAAACTTTGATGCCCCTCCGGGGCAGGAACAGGAGCTGAAGAAACGCTTGGCTGAGAATGTGTATGCAGCAGGCTTCGATGCAATTCGCGCACGCGTCGAACCGATGGCAAGCAGGCCTTCAAGCATCGGGATATTGAGGTCCGATCAAACGCCTGCCGCTGAATCAGGTCCTACCGCCTATCGACGCAAACCACCACCGTTTACGATCGATCCCTTTACGGTATCCCAATCTGCTAGCAACAGCTTATGCAAGCTTGAGGGTTACGCGATGATGATGGACAAACACGGAACGCCAGATGTGCTGCGCAGGGTGCCGACTACAGCGCCATCGCCAGGCCCTGGTCAAGTACGGCTGCGCCAAACTGCGATTGGTTTGAACTTCATTGATATTTACTACCGCCGCGGCAATTTGGATGCACTGTCTCTACCCGCAGTGCCGGGTATGGAGGCAGCCGGAGTGGTTGAATCTGTAGGGTCTGGCATTACTCAATTTGAACCCGGTCAGCGGGTGGCGTATGCCTGTTTGCCGATGGGTGCTTACACCAGTGTTCGTACCATGGATGCCGCGCTGATGGTGCCGTTGCCGGATCATATCGATGACATCACCGCCGCTGCCGGTTTGCTTAAGGGTGTGTCTGCGCTGTATTTGGTGCAACAGGTGCATCGGGTAAAGCGTGGCGAGACCGTCCTGGTATATGCACCCGCAGGAGGGGTTGGTCGTTTATTGTGTCAGTGGGCCAGGCACATTGGCGCAACGGTAATCGGTGTAACCTCCACTAAAGAAAAGTGTCGTATTGCAAAGGCGGCCGGTGTACAGCATGTCATCCTACCCGGAAAAAAGAAGCTGCCAGAACACGTTAACGCGCTGACAAATGGTCGTGGTGTCGACGTCATCTTTGACGCCGTGGGCCATGACAGTTTTGATGAATCCCTGGCCGCCCTGGCGATAGGCGGGCATTTGGTCAGCTATGGACAGGCATCGGGTGATATTGGCAGCAAGGATATGTCATCGCTGGCGGAAAAATCAGCCACTCTGTCCCGCCCGAATTTCGTGCACTACACTGACACGCATGAAAAAATTACTGCCCTGAGCAATCAATTGTTTGATGTCATAAAACAAGGGGTGCTAACAATAGAGATGGGGCAAAAATATGCATTAAGCCAGGTGGCAGACGCTCATCGCGCACTGGAGAATCGTGAAACCACCGCGTCCAGTGCGTTGATTCCGGACTAAGGTTAGGACAGTCGACAAATATAGCAGTGCTCATGTGCGACTGGTTGCATGACAGCTTCAACTGCAAACTCTGCAAGCCTAGCGGAGTTTGCAGCTGATGGCCTCAATCTTAAAGTTGCAAGCGACTACTTACAATCTGGATTATCGCGCCCCACAACGCCGTAAGCCAGGAAGGTTTCCATGTCTTCGCCCAGTGTTTGATTCACCTGAGGTACGCGTTTAACCAGCTTGGTCAGCAGATTTCCATCGGGACCTTCAACGACTTCGGTTAAAAATATATCGGTTATAACCTGGCGATTCTCATCCAGCGAGCGCATACCGGCTGGTGTCATAAAGGACAGATTGGACAGGGCTTCACGATACTTTTTATGGCCATCAGAAAGATCCCCCTCTACCTCATCCAGCGCCAGCAGCGCAGCTTTGGTCGAAATATAGTATTCATGTGCAAACAAGGAAGGTGTTGGGAATCCATCGGGGTGAACCGACTGATAGAGTTTTACGAATGCCTGGTATTCTTCAGACTGATTGGTATCTGCCGCCGGTGAAGCCGTGGCTGTACCCACCAGATAGTCTTTACTCCTGCCCTTTGAACCCAGCACCGATTGGTCAACCGTAATAGATCCTGCGACCATTGGCAAATCACCGCCTGCTTGCTCGTATTGCGTTAGGAAGTTAACTGCATCTGCGCCTCCAAGCCCGACCCACAGTGCATCCACATCGTCGGGTAGGGCAGAAATGACGGATGAATAATCCTTGGTGCCAATGGGTACCCAGAATTTTGCTGGTACTGTTCCACCGAGCTTGCAGTAGTCCTTCATAAATCCAAACACCATGGTGTAAGGGAAGGAATAGTCCTCGGCAATAATAGCAACCGACTTATAACCTTTGTCATTGTAGGTGTACTCACCGAGCCCGGCTACAAACTGAGCGCCATCGGGGTTAAAACGAAAGAAATTCTCGGCAGGGTTCCGCAGGGTGGTGTCCTGAGCGGCAGAAGATCCATTCAGGAATGTGGTTTGAGGCTGTGTTTTGGCGTAGTCCTTCACTGCCAGGCCTTCCGAGCCGGATAGCGGGCCAATCAGAATTTGAACCTTGTCCTGTTCAACCAGTTTACGGGCCGCGGCCACGGCGCTGTCTGGTGATGCGTCCGAAGCGCCGGTAATCATTTCGATTTTCTTGCCGCCTGCTTCGTTATTAAATTCATGCAGCGCCATCTCTACACCACGAATACTCTCTTCACCCAAAACAGCAAATGCGCCTTCGAGTGTGGAAAATGCACCAATTTTTATTGCATCTTGAGCTTGAGTGACACCACTCAGCCCCAGGCTCGCAGCAACTGATAATGCGAGAAAAACACGTTTTTTTAACTGCATGAAGATCCTCCTGATTGCCCCGCAGGGCCGTTGAATAATAAACTTCGCCTTGTTATTATGGTTATACCATACTCTCTGGCCGCTTGCGATTCGGTCGATTGCCCGGTGGGCACTGGCGCACATTGAATAGTACAGCAAAGATTTTTACACATGATGCCTGCAATGCACCATCGACTCCGGGTGTAAATTCGGGCTGGGTTTTCGCTAGCCGATCTGTTCGTTAATTTAAACAATATCCAGGCAATGACTCGTATCCAATTTGATGCAACGGCGTTGCAGGCCATAGAGCAAACGGCTCAGCGTTATACCGACAGTCAACAGTTCTGTGGTATCAGTTGGCAATTCAGGCAAGCCGACCATCTGCTCTGTGCCGGTCAGGCGGGTTATCTGGACGCGCCTGGGCAAACTCCGCTGCCAGCAGATGCCATCTATCGAGTTTATTCCATGACCAAGCCGATTGTGTCGGTACTGGCCTTGAAATTCGTTGAGATGGGGAAATTACGGTTGAGCGACCCCTTGTCAATGTACCTACCGGCGTTCGCCAATCTGCAAGTGCTGCTTGACGATGGCGCAATGGAGGCAGCCGCATCCCCCATTATTATTGAACAGCTGTTAACTCATCGGGCTGGATTCTCTTATGATTTCCTGCCTGATTGCGAAGTGGCTGGTTTGTATCGACAGGCGAAGCTGGTTGAAGATGGATCACGAACACTCATCGAGTACGTCGATAAGATTGCGACATTGCCTTTAGCCTCACACCCTGGCAAGTGTTGGCGCTATAGCGTCGCCACCGATGTTTTAGCGCGGGTTCTTGAAGTGATCAGTGGGCAATCGCTGCAGAGTCTGCTGGCACACTATATTTTTGAACCACTGGCTATGAATGATACTGCGTTCAGTGTCGCTGAAAATAAACTACCGCGTTTGGCGTCCATGTACGGCACCAAGCTATTAGGTAGCACGCAGAGGATGCTAAAGCTGCCACAAGACTTGCCACCGATAAATGTCGATGCCAGTCACCCGGCAGATTCACAATCTGGCTTCGCCCGAGGCGGGCACGGGCTGTTCTCTACTTGCGCTGACTATGCGAAATTTATACAGGTTCTAAAAGATGGTCGAAGCGCAGCGGGCGACACAATTTTATCACCGGCGATGTTAGACATGATGTGGCAGAACCGAATCCCTGATCAATTGCTGCCGCTTGTAGCCGGTGACAGTCGTTTACCAGGGTTTGGCTGGAATTTGTTTGGCCGAGTGATGCTGGATACCGGCCAGGCGCTCAGCATCACAAGTCACGGCGAAGGCGGGTGGGCTGGAGCTGCCTGTACCTACTTTTTCGTCGACAGGCAGCGAAATCTGAATGGTATTGTCATGACCCAGTATCTGGGCTCTGCTGTACCGTTGGCTGATGATATGCGTAATGCGTTTTACCAGGCTATGCGGTTTGTTGATTGATCGTTGTTTATAGTGCATAGAAAAATACTTCAACAACGAATTAAGCGCCCAAATCAGCTTGACGGGTATCGGTCACGTACTGATATCGAAGCCGGGAAATCACCTTTAAAAACAAATTCGAGTGGCGCGTAATGTGTTGTCCTCCGGCGCTAGATAAAATCTAAATTGAAACTCATGTGAGTTTTTTGGCGCTTTCTGATATACTGTATGTATAGCCAGTATAATTGATTCAGGAGGAATACCATGTCTGCTAATGCCTTATCTGCAACACCCTCTTCCCGTCAATCTCATTCTGTTTTGGCGTCTTCTAAACACCAAATCGAAATAGAAGAGCTGGATGCCGCTATCGGTCGTTTAAATCGCCAAATGAATGTGTGTCACTATCAATTGATGCTGGTGTTGCGCGAATTTGATGAACGCGGTGGGTGGCTTAAATGGGGTTTTACCGATGCCTTGCCTTGGCTGCGGTGGCGCTGTGATTTATTGGCCAATGCGGCGCGGGATAAATTGCGGGTGGCGCATGCTTTAAAGGCGCTACCTAAAATTTCCGATGCGTTTGAGCGTGGCGGTTTGTCCTATTCCAAGGTACGCTCCCTTACACGCATTGCAGATCGGCAAAACGAAAAAGAGCTGATCGCTATGGCCACTGATGTCTCTGCAGCCAATGTAGAAGCGTTTTGCCGTCAGCGGGTTAATACCACAAAGGCATCCACAACAGATGCGAATAGAGCTTACTCACAGCGATCGTTGCGAATGTGGCAGTACGACTCCACCGGTATTGTTTCGTTTAACTTAGAGCTAAGCATTGAAGAGGGTGAGCTGTTTCAAAAAGCGATTGAAAAGGCGGCTATGCAGTTATCTGCCAACACATCCAATACCCCAGACGTATTGGCTTTGGAGAATTCGTCTTGGCATTCTTTACAGGCTGATGCTGCAATGCAGCTTGCTCGCGAGTATCTTGATGGCTCTGGTAACGCATCCAATGACTGTAATGATGCCAATAGCAACGATAGAGCACGAGCGGGTTCAGCAGCTGATAACTATCAAGTTGTTGTGCATGTGGATGAAACGGCGCTTGTTGCTGGTAAGGCTAGTCAAGCAAATCAAGTAGGCTCATCGCAATTGCCAATCGATACTGTCAGGCGTTTATGTTGTGATGGCAGTATCGTGCCCATTATTGAAAACGCTAAAGGCGAGCCATTAAGCGTTGGGCGTAAAGTGCGAACAATCACTACTGGCATACGCAGAGCGTTATGGGCGCGTGATAAGGGTTGTGCATTCCCGGGCTGTGAATGTAAACGCTATGTCGATGCTCATCATATTAAGCACTGGGCTGATGGTGGCGAGACAGCTTTACATAACCTCGTGTTGTTATGCACAAAACATCATCGCTTGCTGCATGAAGGTGGTTATTCGGTGGAGCATGATCAACTGCAGCAAAGATTCTTTCGGCGACCAGATGGCAGAGTGGTGCCGGAGTGCGGGTATCGGCTTGATGATTATTCAGAGAACATCGATATTCCGATGGGCACGGGCGTTGATGCTAATGTGAATATCGTGCGGGAAAACTCATGTGAGTTTTATTTAGCATCGGATGAGGGTTCCCAATGTGTAACCGCGGAATTGCTTTCAAACCTCTCATCCAAGCGCACGAATAACATAAACTGGACTAGACCAGGCCTGAGTCCCGTCTTCTAGTGTAACGCGAACGTAGTAAGGGTTATCGCGATCAGCTTCCGGTGATAGAGTGCGTTCGAATACAACTTGAGTGTGGCCGTTTTCATCCGGCAGACGGAATAATCGAATGCCGCGCGGCAACTCGCCGGCTACGTCGATAATGGTTTCCTCATAAGCAATCTCATCGAGTAATATCGTCTTTTTTATCAATGCTGTGTCGATTGTGATGCTGCCTTTGCGACTATCGCTTAGGGTTGTTATGAAACCAGCGAAATTGCCGGTTGTTACGGATTGCCAGTTCAGTGTTGTCTCATCACTAAGCTTAAGTGTCTTGTCTCGATTGAAGAAATTGATCGCTTGCGCCGAGCTCACCTTGGCTTGGTCGAATTGTGCTGAACCGTCCCAAGGGACGGCACGGAAACGGCCTCGATACTCAGCACCTTCCCAGACAACGCCGATCCGGTCTCCAAGTTCATCTTCTGAATAGGGGCGATGGCATTCCAAGTGATCAAGCCCGTTAAATAAATCAATCCGACGGATGGGTGATGCGGCTGACACCGTTACTGAAAGTGTTGCATCACCCGATGGTAGGTGCACGATGTCACCCATCATCGCAGTTGAGCAAGGCGTACCTTGGCTGTCTTTTATTAAAGCAGGGTCGTCGTGATAGAGGGTAGCCGGCTGATCAAATGTCATCGCCAGATCCATGCGTAAGCGTCCGCTTGGCCCGCCATTGGTGGCGTAGTGGTGGCGGCGATTGATGCAATCAATCAAAGCATCACGAGTAAGTTCGGGCATAAGAAAACACGTTAATCCACCTACTGCACCAAACCAACCCGCGCCAGGGTAGCTTGCGCCGGGGCGCCCTTTGTGACCATCGGAATTGCCGATGATGCCAACGCGGTAACCGTTTTTAAAGGCATCCTGCACCAGCCATTCGAATGTGCCCCAAGCCGAATGTACCTCAACCGATTTTTCAAACCGCCCGTCATGCGCCATGGAAATATCGGCGTAGCGGCCACCGCAATGAGCAAAACAAATGACGTCCCATTCTTCGTGTTTGGCAAAATTTTCAAAGAGCTCGGCGGCCGTGTGGCAATCGGTTTCAATATCGCTCTGATTTTCTATTAGTGCATGAGAGGATCGTCGCATTACGCGTCCTTCTACTGGGAAGTAAACGTTGCGATCACCACCGAGTGCAGTGTTACCTGACCATTCGTATCCAGGTAGCGTCACAAAGCGCCCGTCTTCATTAAAATGCTTGGTGACGTTGTTGAGATCCTGCCAGAAGGTCTCGGTCATCTGAAAGTCGTTGCCCTGATGAGCACAGCAGTCCAGAAGCGCAAGATCCCGGCCAAAAGCAAAGTAGTCGGCAGCGCTGTTTGTGCCGAGAGTTTCGTCGGACTGGCCGTGTAAGTCACCCCAGTAATTATGGCGCTCTGGCGCTGCCGATGCCACCGCCGGGTTACTGCGAGCCAGCAGAGCCCCCTCGGCAGTGTTTAGGCTAATGTCGAACATGCCCTTATCATTAACCACCAGGCCAGGAATTTCATGTACGAAATCTCCTGCGCTAACATCGATGTGGTTGGGCAAGTTTTGCACGTCATGGCTTGCGCCTAACAACAATCGCATTTGCGCTTTATTAGTTGGATTACCCCAGGTGTCCTCTGCTTTTAGCCGCAGCGAAAATGGCTTCCCGATCTCGCAAGTCGTGGGTACTACAGCAACCCAGTTCTCGGCAGCACCTGGCACGATACTAATCGCAGGTTGATCCGGTAGTGGCTGGAAGTTGTAGGTGGCGATGGGGTCGACCAATACGCGAAACTCAAACCGTTTTTCGCAAAAAGTTTGCAAGCGCATTCCCGCGCTACCTTCGTCAGTTACGCCTAATTGAACGGTGATCGTATCTCCCTCTTTCATGAAACCTTTAACAACCTTGATCTGCAGCGTGCGATCCCAGGGACGGATATTGCCTTTGGGATCAAAGCGCGCTTGCAGTACCGCATTGTTCGACGCTTCCACCAACGTATAATTCGGCGCTTTTGGGTCCGTAAATTGTGGGTTGGATTGATCGGTAGCAAATCGAAAAACGATACGCAAACTACCGCTATCATCAATGCCAAAACGCCCCGCCGTGTAGGTCAAGGTAAAGCTTTGATAGGTACCGGCCTCGAATTCTCCGGCCTTGTCCAGTGCTGCCGTGCCCAGCAGATTTGAAGGAACCGGCTCACGCAGAGATCCATTGTTGAGCTTAGGAGGGGTCATTTTGGGTAGATTGGTGGACATATTGGTTGGCACCTTCGTTAATACAGCTTGAATTTTTTTAAACCACAGGCGTTGATAGTGGGAACGCGTTACAACTACTTACTGCGAACCACACTTCTGGTAATAGCAATCAACGCAATAACCGTTAGCGTCCAAAAGAACCAAGTAATCGGCCCCCTGACCAAAATCATCGGGTCACTACCTGACATCAACATAGCTTGTCTAAAATTATCCTCAAGCAGTGGCCCTAAGATAAACGCAATTAGAAACGGGGCAGCGGGTACATGCATTCGCATCATCACGTAACCCACCCAACCCATAACAAACATCACACCCACATCAAAGATGTTGTTGTTCACTGCATACACACCAAAGATGCATAACACGAGTACGGCCGGCATCAGTATGCGTTTGGGCACGTCTGCGACAAATTTAAACCCCTTTATAGCAACGCTACCAACAAGGAAGAGAAATACAGAGCTCACAATCAAACCGATAAATAAGCCATAAACAATATCGGCATTTAAAATAAACATCATTGGCCCAGGCTGTATGCCATGCACCATAAATGCGCCGATGATGATGGCAGTAATGACATCACCCGGTATACCCAGCGCGAGTAGCGGGATAAGCGTGGCACCAGCAACACCGTTATTACCAGCCTCAGATGCGGCAACACCTTCGATCTCACCTTTGCCAAAATTCTCTTTGTTGGGCGATTTACGGCGCGCTTCGGAATAGCTTAAAAACGCTGATGGAGCTGCGCCTATACCGGGTATGGAACCTAGGAACACGCCGATCAAACTACCGCGAATGATTGATCTAAAACTGCGTTTGTAATCTGCAAACGTCACTTTACTTTTACCCAAGGAACGCGCCTGGCCAAGATGGGCCACGGGGTTCCAGGCCATGGCGATGATTTCTGGAAGGGCGAATAAACCGATCAGTACGGCAATGAAGTTTAAACCACCCATTAAGTTGGGGTCGCCGAAGGTGAATCGATTAGTGCCGTACACCAGGTCGAGGCCTACTGTTGCGAGTAGCAATCCTAATAATGCTGCGATTGCGCCACGCAACAAGCTCTCGCCTGATACACCTGCGATGATGGTAAGAGAGAAAAGTATTAACGCAAAAAATTCAGGCGGCCCAAACTTCAATGCAAAGGAGGCCAGAAAGCCTGCAAAGAATATCAGTGCAAGGTTGGATACTAAATCAGCGGTACAAGATGCCCAAAGCGCCATACCCAAAGCTCGACCAGCTTCACCTTTTTCAGCCAGCGGATACCCATCGAGTATCGTGGCAGAGGATGCAGGCGTGCCGGGTGTTTTAATTAATATGGCGGGGATGGAGCCGCCGAAGATGCCGCCTTTATAAACACCGAGCAATAACAGGATACCGGTGATGGGTTGCATGCTAAACGTGAATGGCAAGGTTAAGGCTACGGCCATCGTTGCTGATAAGCCAGGTATCGCACCGCCCACAACACCGATACAAATACCCACGAACAAAGCCAAGAAGGCCTCGAACGATGAGACTAAACTAAGGCCTGCCATTACGCTATCAATAAAGCTCATGGCAGCCTCACAAAATTACCTTGCGGGATGGAGATTCCAGCCACATGAGCAAAGAATGCATAAAGCAGCAGGGGGATAATCACTGCACAAATAACGGCAACGATTGGGTGCCGTGTTTTAAACAATAGGGCGGCAGCCATAAACACGATCATCGATGTCCACACCATGCCAAGCCGTGGTAGTGCAAACATCGTTAGAACCATAATGACCGCAAGCCCTGCCAGGCGTAGCCAAGCTGACCGCAGCCCGGCTGACCGCAGCCCGGAAGCGGCAACACTTTCGGTTTGGTTTTGCACGTCTTCAGTTGCAGATGCATCCATCCGCCATCCAGCTAATAACAGGCCTAAGGCGATTAGCCCAGTAAACGCGGTTAGTACGTAAGGCCAGAAGACCGGGGATAAGATGATGTTGCCAACATTGGAAGGGGATGAAACCCAATTTGGGATGCCGACAAACCCTAAGAAGAGGGCAATGCCAAGTGTTCCGGCACCTAGTTTTAACTGCACGCTTTTAATGATCGTATGCTCGGTTGCCAGCTAAACAGTCGCGACGGCCATAAAGGCCCTCGCGCTAGTCGTTACCACGTTGTTGAAAAAATAGTCGTAGGACTACTATCCTTCGATCCGCATACCAAGTTCATCCACTAGAGCGCGGAAGGTATTGTATTGGTCAAGAATAAATTCATTCGCTTTAACTGGGTCCATTAATTCAATGACCGAACCCCGCCCTGTCATCGTCTCATTGAACTTTGCATCGGCTGTGGCAACTGCCATCCACTCCCCCCACTTAGCGGCAATATCATCAGGCAAATCATCCGGGCCTGCGATACCTGTCCAACCCACGAGTTTATTTAGGTTTGGTTTGCCTAAATCATTGGCAGTAGGTGCATCAAAACCCACTACAGGTTCTGGTGTTGTCACCATCAATGGCACAAGCTGCTTGTTAGCCACAAAGCTTGCTAGAGCAGATGAGTTAGTGCAAAGAAAAGTCGCTGTACCGTTTAGTACTGCTGTGGCTGCAGCGCCGCCGCCTTTTTGAGGAATGTGTACGGCTGCTTCCAGCGGATTCTCGATACCGAATTCATTAAGCACCATTGCAGCAGCAATATGCAGTAGTGAGCCGACACCTGATGAGCTGTAGCTAACTCCGCCTTCGTTAACTTTTGCGATTAAATCATCCATTGAGTTAATGCCTGAAGCAGGTGTTACTGCACAAGCAACTGGGTTGATCTCATACACAGTCACGAAACGAAAATCTTCCAGTGTGTAGGGGAGTGTGGCTTTCATAGCAGGGTTAACAGAGTGTGAACCCACGCGTGCGAACAACATGGTGTAGCCATCGGCTTTTGCGTTTTGAACGCTAACCGATCCGGTTGCACCACCTGCGCCAGTCACGTTAGCCATAACTAATGGTTTGCCAACCGCGTTACCGAGCGGTTCTGCGATTGTGCGGGCAGAGATATCCGTTGCACCACCGGCGCCATACGGGATAACCATCTTCACTGCTCGTTCTGGGTAATCTGCGTGTGCCGCGCTAGCCAGTGTGGCGAACGCTACGCCTAATACGACGCTTAATTTTTTCATTTTCATTGTCTCCTCCAGGAATGCAATGGCAATTGCCAAAAGCGGGTTTAAAGTGTAATTATAAGTAATACTTAATAAAAGTAATTATTCTTTACAGATATTGAAAGAAATTCTTAACAAAATGAGTTCTAGAGACTAGTGACTATTCACCTGTTACGCACTTTGGTGGCCATTGCTGATGAAAAAACGTTCAGTGCGGCAGCTGAGGTCGTCAATGTAACCCACGCGGCAGTGAGTCAGCAAATGCAGACGTTGGAGTCGAATCTGGATGTCACGCTATTTGATCGCAGCACCCGCACCCCTGAGCTGACACCACTGGCGGTCGAGATCGTGATCAAGGCACGTCTGCTGATCCGTGACTACGATAATCTGCTGCCCTCTGTCCTGGATGATGATGGCCTACATGGTGAGATCCGCTTTGGTGCGTTGCCTACAACGCTGACCGGGCTGACACCCAGAGCGATGGCGCTGTATAGGGAGAAGTTCCCAAAGATCGTATTGCGCGTTAGCCCTGGCTTGACCGAAAGCCTACTTACGGATCTGACGCGAGGGAAGTTGGACGCTGCTGTATTAACCAAGCCGCATCTGCTGCCAGCGGATTTAGAGTTTCGGGAAATGGCGGAGGAGCCATTGGAATTGATCGCAGCGCACTCAGAAAGGTGCAATGACCCACTAGAGCTATTACGCAATCGCCCGTTCATTCGTTTTAACCGCACGGCAGTGGTTGGCACACTGATCGATAATTGGATTGTATCGAAGCAAATACATGTTAATGAAACGATGGAGTTGGATTCGCTTGAAGCGATTGCCAGTATGGTGAATGCCAATCTGGGTGTATCCATCGTGCCGAAGCTTGTTGTGCCCTCAGATGGCACGGTTAAATTAAAAAACTTATCGCTTGGGCCAAGCACACCCAAGCGCTGTTTAGGTTTGGCTTATCATAAACAGCATGTCAAAACTCGTGCGATTGATGAGTTATTTACCGCGCTGCAAAAGGTAATTGCTGAGGCTTCTAAAAAGCCAATCTACTCCTGATCAATCCCGCACGCTTTCTCACTATCCGACACAAAGGCAACGATATCCATTCCCTCTGGGTACTTCGGCATCTCCATTTTCCCTAGTTCTTCATTCGTATAATTTGCATCCGCCACTAACTCAATTTCATCCAATATCTCGATCTCCGACGCTTTCTGCATGTACAAGGTAAAGTCTGCGCCTGTACCCTCGAGAACTTTTTCGAAGATGCAGACGCATTGCTCCACCTCTGGGATATAGTCAATCTCTTCCTCGGCTTCTGCTACGTTCAGCAAGCCTTCTTCCAGTTCCTTTTGGATGAGCTTCAATTCATATTGGCGTAGCGTTTTGCAGAACGAATCAAAATCCGAATAGTCGACTGATAAGGCAGTAACGGGTTGCATAAAAAATGTTACGGTAAAAAAATAGGCGAAGAGGCTTTTCATTGTGATTCCTTAATCTCAGCTTGGCTGTGCTGTCCCTAGTTTACAGTTCAGACGGAGATTGTTAAAAACTAGCGAAGATGATATGAATCGACTTAGTGCTCAGCAGCCGCTGTTTTCCTCTAGGTACTTAACCACTAATAGCATGGCATTTCGATCAGCATAGCTCTCTTTATGCGTGAGCATGTAGTCGATAATCTGGGGTACCTTGAATAGTTTTTCGGGGCTTTCACAATACATAGTGCTCAAATAATCCGTCTCCTCATCCAGCACCGTGATTAGATCCAGAGCGCCACCGACATAGATCTGTAATAGTGGCTGGTCTCTGCACCTTGTCTCGCTCGAATCGCAAATTTCTACAAATTGGTTCATCGTTAGGGCAGAGGCTTTGGTGCAAAACAACAAAATAACGGCTGCGGCAACCATCACACGAAGCTTCATGAGTTAATCTCTCTTGTAATAATTACTGTTTTACAGTAATATATATAAACACAACGATAACTTCAAGGGGCAGCGCGATGACTCACCGCTTTTCAGCCGTAATTTCCAACACTTGTGCTGCGCTTTTATTGTTGGTGCCCATTGCCGCATTTTATTATCTGTTTAACCTAGGCTCGTTTGCTGAGCTGATTGCTAGCAGCACAAGATTGCCCATTCAATGGTCGACGGTGTCGACACACCAGTGGTACGGCATGTGGGTGCTTACTGCGCTCTATGTATGCGTTGGCCTCGTTGGCTTGTATTTTCTACGACGTGCATTCGCCAATTTTGCTAAGGGCGAATTTTTTAATCTAGCTAAGAGTCGAGACTTTCGACGTTTCTCGATATTGTTACTGATACAAACGCTGCTGACGCCGTTGCATTTTGCGCTGTCTAGCGTGTTGTTGTCGCTTAACCATCCAGCCGGTCAAAAAATGCTTTCGCTTGCGTTTGGCAGTAATGAGATTCGGGCGATTGGCGTTGCGCTAGTAATGTGGGTGATGAGTAACCTATTGGTTGAAGGCAGCAGGCTTCAAACCGAAAATCGGCAGTTCGTATAGTTCACCATCATGCCGATACGCGTAGATCTAGATGTCATGCTCGCCAAGCGAAAGATGAAAGGAAAGGCATTAGCAGGTGAAGTTGGAATAACCGAACAAAACCTTTCGCTGCTGCGAACCGGGCGGGTTAAAGGTGTGCGGTTTTCAACGCTTGAGAAAATTTGCTCGGCACTAGATTGTCAGCCAGGCGACATACTGATATATGAGGATTCGTAGACATGCCCTTAATACTGCTTATCCTAATCATGGCCACTCTAACTGGTTGCCTCAACTATCAAGGTAGCGAAATGTGGAGGCGTAGCATGTGTGAGGATATCGTTGATGTCGACGAACGAACTCGATGCTTAGAGGAGGCAACGCGTCCAGAGAGTGAGTACAAGCGTGACGTGGAAGAAGCATCGGATGAATCGTAAGCAATACTTACATAACAATCAATAAAATCTCATGTTCTGAAAGATATACTGTTATCAGCAGAATCGCTAAGCTTCCTAAAAGCAGCAGGTACACACTTCCTCCATGTCGCTCGATGTCATTCAAGTAGCCATTCAACGCGGCTCATCAAAGGCCTCTTATCAAGAGACTTTTGAGGTGCCGGCGTATGACAGCCAGACGGTTCTGGACGTTGTATCCTGGGTGCAGCAAAATACCGATCCTACGCTGAGTTACCGCTTTGCTTGCCGAGTAGGGATGTGCGGCAGCTGCGCGATGATGGTAAATGGTGTGCCGCGCTGGACGTGCCGCACGCATATTTCAAAAGTGCTGCTTGATAACAAGGTTGAGATTGCGCCACTACGCAATTTGCCCGTGATCAAAGATCTGGTTGTGGATATGGATCCGTTCTTTGATAAGTGGGTGGAGGCCGAAGGCGTGCATCATGGTGCGCTTACTCGTCACGATCCGATTGCGCCAATCGATGAAACCGCCACTAAACGAGTAGAAGCCAATGCCGGAATTGAATGCATTAATTGCTCGGTATGTTATTCGGCTTGCGACACGGTTGCTGGCAATGAAGATTACTTAGGCCCGGCGGCTTTGCAACGTGCCTGGACGCTACTCAATGATGCAAAGGATGAGGGGCGAACCGTGATCCTTGATGCGGTATCGGGTAAAGGGGGTTGCCATAACTGTCATTCGATGAGTTCGTGCACGACCTATTGCCCCAACGAGCTTGACCCGATGTCTGCAATCGCTGGCCTCAAACGCGAAACCGCAAAACGTTTTTTTGCTAGGGGCAGCTGATGCTTGATATCCGGCTTTATATGGCACAACGCATAACAGCATTGCTGATGGCGCCGTTGGTGTTGGGGCATCTTGCTGTGATGATCTATGCTGTTCAGGGAGGGGTTAGCACTGAGGAGATTTTAGGGCGAACTCAAGGCTCGGTCGCATGGTTTTTGTTTTATGGCACCTTCGTGATGGCTGCCGCTATTCACGGAGCAATTGGTGTGCGCACGGTTTTACACGAATGGGGTGATGTTAAAGGTGTTGCCTTAACTGTTGCTACTTTGGCTATAGGCTTAGGCCTGTTTTTGTTGGGCGCACGCGCCGTATGGGCGGTGACGTTCGCATGAGTAGGCTGGCTGACATCACCGGGCGAGCGCATCCTTTATGGATTGCCTATATTCTGCATCGCTTCTCGGGTTTGGCATTAGCGCTTTTTCTACCGCTGCATTTTTGGGTACTGGCAATGGCCATGACTAATCCAACCAGGCTTGATGGTTTTCTTGAAATGAATGATGCGACGGTGATCAAACTGGCGGAGTTCGGCCTGGTGTTTTTATTGGCGGTGCATATGTTTGGTGGGTTGCGTTTGATGGCTATGGAATGGTTGCCCTGGACAGCCTCCCAAAAAACCGTAGCAGCATCGGCTGTCGCGGCATCGTTTTTAATCGCCACCTTGTTCTTCTTGCAGGCACTGTGAACCATGCAAATTTCTGACATTGAACACCACGACACTGACATCCTGATTCTAGGCTCCGGAGGAGCGGGGTTGTTTGCAGCACTTCATGCAAAACAAACGGCACCTGCAGGCACGAAGATCACCATTGCCGTTAAAGGCTTGATCGGAAAGTGCGGCTGCACTCGTATGGTTCAGGGTGGGTACAACGTAGCGCTGGGTGGTGGCGATACGGTTGAACGTCATTTCATGGATACCATTCAAGGTGGCACTTGGCTGCCAGATCAAGATATGGCTTGGCGTCTTTGCGAACAAGCCGTTGTACGCATTCGTGAATTAGAAAATGAAATTGGCTGTTTCTTTGATCGCAACGCGGATGGGTCACTGCATCAGAAAGCGTTTGCTGGTCAAACGGCGGATCGAACCGTACACAAAGGTGACTTAACTGGCATTGAAATCATCAACCGGCTTATGGAAAAGGTATTAGCCAGTGGTGTTGAAAAGCTGCAAGAGCATCGTGCAGTCGGCCTTATTCCAACAAGAGAAGGTAATGCCTTAGCTGGTGTGCTGATGATTGATATGCGCACGGGTGCGTTTCGCTTAGTGCGAGCAAAGACGGTGTTGATGGCCACGGGCGGTGGCCCATCTATGTACAAGTATCACACACCAAGTGGTGATAAAACGATGGATGGCTTGGCAATGGCCATGCGCGTTGGGTTGCCATTGCGCGATATGGAAATGGTGCAGTTTCATCCTACGGGTTTATTGGCAGGCGATCATACGCGCATGACGGGCACAGTGCTGGAAGAAGGTTTACGTGGTGCAGGTGGCGAGCTGATCAATCATTCTGATCAACGATTCATGTTTGACTACGATAAGCGGGGCGAACGTGCTACACGTGATGTGGTTAGCCGCGGAATTTATTCAGAAATGCGAAAAAATAATAACCCGGAACAAGAAGGTGTGTTTATTTCGATGTCGCACCTTGGCCCTGAGTGGGTGGCTAAAAAATTTAAAGGCATGGTTAAACGTTGTGTCGATAGTGGATTCGATTTAGCTGCGGGTAAAGTTGAGGTGGTGCCAACGGCGCATTATTTCATGGGCGGTGTGGTGGTTGATACCGATACGCGCACAGCAATGGAAGGCTTGTACGTCGCGGGTGAAGATGCGGGCGGTGCACATGGCTCTAATCGCCTGGGTGGTAATGGTGTGGCTAACTCAACAGTGTATGGTGGTATTGCAGGTGACACCATGGGGGCCGACATTCGGAATATGCCAGCGCTACGTGAACCGGATGAAGCAGTACTGATTGCTGAACTTGATAGAGCGGTGCACCCATTAAATAAAAAACCCGAACTCGTATTACCGCTTCGCCAGCGATTACAAGATGTGATGTGGGACGAAGTAGGTGTGATGCGTAACGCCTATGGCATGCAGCGCGGCTTAGAAGGAATCTCAGCAGTATCAGATGAGCTGATGGATGTGGGTGTGGCCTCTGATAACTTAGCCTTTAATCTTACTTGGCACGATTGGCTAAATCTTCGCTCCTTATGTGATATCTCTGAAGTTATTACCAAAGCAGGCCTTGTCCGTGAAAATTCACGCGGCGCACACTACCGTGATGACTTCCCCGAACCGGGTGAAATGAAAGACAGTGAATTTACTGTGGCCCAGATGGATGGGGAGAGCATCAATGTGACACGCGAACCGGTGCAATTTACTGTCGTCAGCCCAGGGCAAACTATCTTACCTGAATCCGAACCTGAAACATTGGTAGTAACGCCATGATTAATATCGATCTTATCCAAAAAACCGCTGAGCACTTAATGCAAAAGGCGGCCATCGAAATTCCCGAGGATTACCTTGGAGGACTAAAACGCGCGACCAAAGATGAGGAAAACGAATTGCCTTCGTTTGTCCTTAAGGCGATGCTTGAAAATTATGAAGTGGCCAAAGAAGATCGCTGCGCAATGTGCGGTGACACGGGCGTGCCACGCTGGTTTGTAAAACTTGGCAATAAGGCAACGGTTGAAGGCGGCATGTTTGCCTTGGAAAAAGCATTACGAAGCGCCACAGCCAAGGCCACTAACGGCGTGCCGTTAAGGCCAAACCGTGTGCACCCCTTATGGCGGACTGATCACAACAACAATGTGGGTATAGGTGCACCTGAAATTGAATATGGTTTTGAGCCTGATGGTGAATGGATTGATTTGATCACTGTGCATAAGGGTGGACTGTTTGGCACCGATTACCGAATGCTGTTTCCCTCTGATGGTGTACAAGGCATTAAGCGGTTCTATCTTGATAGTTTAATGGCCTTTGGTAAACGTGGCCTGGCATGCCAACCTGCGATTATTGGCATTGGATTAGGCGGCTCTAAAGATACCTGTATGACATTAGGTAAGCGCGCATCCACATTACGTACCGTGGGCAGCCGTAATTCAGATCCCAAAATTGCCGAGATGGAAGATGAATTTAAAGAGCTAGGAAATTCGATTGGTATGGGGGCCATGGGTTTTGTGGGTAAGAATATGGTGGTCGAGTGCAATATCGAAGTCGGGTATTGTCACACGGGTGGCATGCCGATGTCGGTGCACGCATTTTGTTTATCATCAAGGCGGGCTGTTGCTCGTATTTTTCCTGACGGGCGAGTGGAGCATCGCACTGACCCAGATTGGTTTACCCCCTATCAACGGCGTGAAACCGTTGAATGGGAACCCACAAAGGAGGGTGCTCATGAGCCTGCGTGAAATACGGCTGTCTACAACACCCACTGCTGGGGCTATAGGTAAGCTGCGCCTGGGCGACATCGTCTATCTCGATGGATTGATGTACACCGCGCGCGAAGGTGTGTACATGCGTGCATTGGAAGACAAGGCCAACATCCCTATGGATCTGCCCAGCCAGTCTGCAGCGAATTTTCATTGCTCTCCTGCGGCACGAATTAATCCAGATGGTTCATTTGATATGGGTGCAGTTACTGCTACCGCTTCATTCCGCTTTAGGAAGTGGCTGCCTGAATGGTTTAGTAAAACTGGGGCTAAAATCATCGTCGGTAAAGGCGGTATGACATCCGAGGATTATAAAGAGTACTTTGTACCTAACGGCGCTATTTATTTATCTACCGTGGGTTACGGTACTGGCGCTTTGCTGGGGCGAGGTATCGAGAAAGTCGAAGCAGTGCATTGGAACGAAGAGCTTGGGCTGGCGCAAGCCATGTGGGTGATTAAGTGCAATAACATGGGGCCGTTTATCGTAGCTTCTGACTTAAAAGGTGATTGCTTATTTGAGCGAGAGAATGCGAAGATCGCCAAGAATATCTCCAAAGCCTATGAAGGCACTAAGCCTGCAGTGCTAAAGCGTTTTGGCGAGACTGATGATCGTTCTGACGAACTAATTTAGCGCTGCTAATTCACTAATAACGTCATCCCCACGAAAGTGGGGATCCATGTTGCTGTATTTAAATAATAATTAAATGGCTAGCAAACAGGCGTAGACGTCACTTACTAGGGCTAAGCATGGAAACTTATAAAGGTAGCTGTCATTGTGGCCGAGTGGAATTTAGCGTAAAAACCGACCTGAGTTTTTCGACTCAATGTGACTGTTCACTGTGTCGGCGGCGCGGTGGGGTAATCCTTCGCTGTGATGAGAGCGATCTTGAGATACTCTCTGGAAATGAATTCCTTCTACAGTATCAATTTAATGAGAATAGGGCTGAGCACTATTTCTGTCAACAATGCGGTATCCACACCTTCTACAGGCTGAAAAAGTTGCCGAACAAATTTGGCATCAATTCTGGCTGTCTTGAGGGTGTTGATATCAGTGCGTTAACGCCAAGCTATACAGAGGGGTCTAAGACGTAGTCAAACCGCCACCATCATAAAGCGGGCGGCGTTACTATCAGCTGCGACAGCAATTTATATGACATAATTTCGTGGTAAAACCAAACTACACCCGGAGGACAAAAATGAATAGAAGAAACACATTTCAACTGATTAGCGCAGCGGTACTAGTGGCAACATCTGCAACACCTTTGTTGGCTGCAGACACCGCAATCAATGTAGGCGCGCTGCGCTTTACTAGCCACGCAGCGAGCTTTGTGGCATTTGAACGAGGCTACTTCATCGATGAAGGCCTTGACGTCACCTTTAAATTCTTTCAAGCCGCTCAACCGATGGCTGTTGCCGTTGCTTCAAAAGATGTTGATTACGCGGTAACTGCAATATCCGGTGGTTTAATTTCCTTAGCGGAAAAAGGTGCTGCCAAAATTATTGGTGGTGCTCTAATGGAAGAAAAGGGTATTGATGGGCAAAAGATTTTGGTCTCTGATGCTGCCTACCAAGCGGGTATCACATCGCCCGCTCAATTGGATGGGAAGTCTTGGGGCATTACACAGGCGGGTTCATCTTTTCACTACATGGGTTCAAAGATTGCCGCGAAAGAGGCCATAACGCTCAAGTTCAAACCTCTACAAAAAGTGGGCGCAGTGATCGGAGCGTTAAAGACAGGTCAGATCGATTCGTGGAGCATTGTTCCACATATTGCCAAGCCACTAAATAAAGGCGGCGCTGTGCATATCGTTGGTGATGTGTCTGACTACATTTCTGACTATCAAGTAACTGTAGTATTCACATCAGCTGCTAACGCTGCGAACCAGCGCGAACAATCCGAAGCGTTTTTACGCGCATTCTCTAAAGGGGCGGATGACTTTAATGCAGCACTTGTAGACAAAACTGCTGGTGATGAAGCTGCGGAAGCGATGGTGAAGCTGGTGCACAAATATGTTTACACGGATCGTCCGTACGAAAAAGCAGCACCGAGTATCCGCAACGGTGCAATGCGTATCAGTAAAGATGCAGCATTAAACATGGCGTCGGTCAAAGACCAATTAGATTGGTTTCAATCCGAAAAACTAGTCAAAGACAGTATCACTATGGATACATTGGTTGATAGTTCTTACGCAGCCAAATAAGCACAACTTAAGATGGATTTGCGGCTTGACAGCATCAGCCACCGCTACGGTGATGTAGAGGTTTTGCGTGCTTTAGATCTTGAGATTCCGACAGGTAAGATCGTCTGCATCATCGGCCCCTCGGGTTGTGGAAAGTCGACTCTATTGAGATTAATAGGTGGGCTTGAGCAACCCAGTGAGGGGGACGTTTTACAAATTGGTGAGCCACCACCGGAAAGCCTGAATCCGCTCACCTACGTGTTTCAGGACTTCGCTTTACTTCCGTGGCGTAGCGTTGAAGGCAATATTAGCTTAGTACTGGAAGATCACAACATCCGAGGTAAGCACGCTGATGCAATTATCTTGGATGTCTTGGCACGCACAAAATTAACCGACTTTCGCAAAGCACTACCCAAACAATTATCAGGTGGTATGAAGCAGCGTGTTGCTATTTCACGTGCGCTTGCCGTTAAACCTGCTGTGATGCTAATGGATGAGCCACTCTCAGCTCTGGACAGTCAAACTCGTGAGTTACTCATGGATGATTTAATTGATCTCTGGACTCGCGAGCCCTTTACGTCAGTTTATGTCACTCATAATCTTAGTGAGGCTGTTCGACTGGGTCATTCAATTGTTGTACTGTCGCGAAGGCCAGGCCGCATTAGAGAAATTGTTGACATACCTATCCCTCTCGCCGAACGAGAAATGGGGAACATTGGGCTTGAAAGAATACAAAAATATCTGTGGGATTTGATGCGCGTCGAAGCAGAAGCTGCAGATCAGGAGCTTTTAAATGTCTAGGGATCAGCCTGCCAATCAACAATCCAAACTGCAAAAGAAAGTCGTTTTTCGTGGTGGTGGTTTTTCTCCCCAATCCAAACCTTGGATAGGTGCGATCGTTTTTATACTGCTGATAGGCCTCATGGAGTTAGGCACCCGAATGGGCTTCATTAATAACCTTACGCTCCCCAGACCTTCAGATGTTTTTAAAACATTCGTTGAACTGTGGAGTACGGGGCTACTTTGGAAACATCTGCTCCCCTCACTGAGCCGACTGGCTATAGGTGCGGCTTTAGGTGCATCCTTTGGAATTGTTGTTGGTGTGATGATCGGTTTGTTTTCGTACGTTCGTGCAGGCTTAGTGCCAATCGTTGCGGCTATTTTTCCTATCCCTAAGATCGCTTTATTGCCTCTGTTTGTTATCTGGTTTGGAATAGACGAGCCATCAAAATATGCATTGATCGCATTCGGAACGTTTACACCCACGGTAGTGGCCACCTATGGCGCTGTCGACAATGTGGATCGCTCGCTCATTCGAATGGGTCAAAGTTTTTCACTTTCTTGGTATTCGATAGTAACCAAGATTGTTTTGCCGGGCGCCATGCCCGGAATACTGTCTGGCTTGCGTGTGAGTTCGGCGATTGCCATAATCCTGCTGGTCGCTGCTGAAATGCTGGGAGCGGAATACGGGATTGGGGCATACATTCTTGAAGCCGGATCTTTATATGACCTCGAACGACTATTTGTAGGCGTTTCAATACTCTCAATAATAGGCATTGTTTTAAGCGCCACCATTGGATTTTTTGAGAAACGTTTACTGGACTGGCGTTTATAGTCTTCTCGTAGCAAAAAATGGGGTTATTGTTCATTGCAATACAGAGATTGCTCCGTCATTAATCCAATAGCTCAATACGAAGCATTACTGATCTTGGCCTCGAATAACGCATGTGTTTTGCCATTAAGCGGCAATACTAATGTTATATGGGTTAGCTTTAGTCAGCATGCGCGATCCATCGCCGGATCTAACTGTTATTCAATTTAAGTTGTGCCTTTTTCACTCATCCATGTAACCATTGGACTCTCTTAAAACGTGCGAGTTACTCAATAACAGCAGATTTTATCCGTTACCGCTGATAACGTTTTAAGAGTTTCACTCCATGTCCGCTCAAGCCTTACCAAATAATCCACCTGGTCAGAAACCACCGAATACCGGCGTGCAGCTTGCTGAGCTCTTGTTACGTGCCGAGAAAATCGATGCGAAAGTGCTTGATCGCGCCTTACGCGTATTTAGCAAACTGGACACCGAAAACACCTTGTTTAGTGTTCTGAAAAAGATGGGGCTTACTGACGAAAAGTCGATGCTCAGCATTATCAGACGCTGGCAGCCTGAAATCAGGATAGGCGAATTACTGGTCGAACTGGGGTACATAAACGCGTCTCAATTGCGTCAGGCTCTGCTGGCTCAAGCAAAAGAAGAAGAGCCGATTAAGTTGGGTGAAATACTGCTTAGTCGTCGAATGATTAAACCCGTCGATTTGACTCGCGTACTCGCTAGCCAACTGGGTTACCTATCAGAAGAAACAGAAATTGGTCAGTGTGAAGATGAATTACTTAGCATGGTAGCAACAAAGCTTGCAAAGCGATTCAATTTTCTCCCGATAAGACGCAACGGGAAAAATGTGGTTGTGGCCCTTACCGATCCCAACGATCAAGAAGCTAGAACTGAAGCGGCGCGGGCACTAGGCGCGCCAATAGAGCCTTTGATGATCTCGTTCTCAGCGTTGCAACGCGCATTGAGCGCTCTTGAACGCCAACGCAAATCGAAAAACGAAGACGAAACAAAAGGTAGTGACACGAGTACTGCCTCTGGAAAAATAAATGTCATTCTCTCTGAAGCGATACGTGAGGGTGCTAGTGATATTCACATAGAGCCATTGCGCGACCACGTCAGAGTACGATTTCGCATCGATGGCATTCTAAGAGAACATTCAGAATTTGGACACGGCGAATTGGATGCCATTGTGTCGCGCGCAAAAATAATGGCAGAGGCTGATATTTCGGAGCGCCGACGTCATCAGGATGGCCGTATTGAATTCGAAGATCCGTTTAGCGGAAGCATGAGCGATTTAAGGGTGTCATTTTACGTCACTGTGCATGGAGAATGCATCGTAATACGCATACTAAATCAGAACGACAAAATACTTGAGCTGCCAGAGATTGGTATGGCGCCAAATATGCTGGATCGATTCAAGCACCATGCCCTGGAAGCACCGAGTGGTGTCATTATTATCACTGGCCCAACGGGCTCAGGTAAAACCTCCACTTTGTATAGTTGTATCCAGCACTTGAACAACGATTCTACCAGCATCATCACAGCTGAAGACCCTGTTGAATATCAGGTGGACGGTGTATCTCAGTGCTCAGTCAATCACAAGTTAGGTAGAACCTTTGAGGGTTCACTTCGGGCAATTGTTCGGCAGGATCCCGATATTATTGTGCTTGGAGAAATACGTGATGAAACATCTGCCGAGAGTGCTATTCAGGCAGCGCTTACTGGGCACAAAGTACTGACGACCTTCCATACGGAGGACAGTATTGGTGGCCTTTTGCGTTTATTGAACATGAACATCGAAGCATTTCTAATCTCATCAACTGTTGTGTGTGTTGTGGCGCAACGATTGATTCGACGAGTTTGTACAAACTGTAGCAAAGACGTGGAAGCTGATGCTCAAGACTTACAGCTGCTTGCTTGGGACAAAGTGTCAGCTGATATGAGCCGCTTTAAAGAGGGAGAGGGTTGCGATAAATGTCACTTCACTGGCTACAGAGGCCGCGTTGCAGTGTTCGAAGCACTGTTACTCACCGAGCCGGTTAGAGAGGCGATATTGCAACGAAAAACCTCAGCACAAATACGTAAAATAAGCTTGGAATATTCCGGAATGGTTACGTTGCTTGAAGATGGGCTGGCGAAGGCTGCCTGCGGAGAAACCACATTACGAGAAGTACGAAGAACCCTTCCACGGCTCAGCAAGCCGCGATCTCTCGCAGAAATTAGGCGTCTTAACGGGAAAAACGCATGACCTCCGATCAATCATTATTAGAACTAATCAAACAAGCGTTGGACGAAGGTAAAATCGAGTTACCAGTTTTCGATAACATCGCGGTAAAAATACATCGCGAAGCTCGTGCGAACGAACTCAATGCCGACGGCATATGCAAGATACTAGAAGCCGATCCGGTGCTGGTCACTGAGGTGCTTCGAATGTCGAATTCCACATTCTTTTCTGGGTTAGCCGAAGTGAAAGACCTGAGAGCTGCTGCGGTTCGTCTTGGTGTTAAGCAACTTGCCTCGATTGTTATGTCGGTTAGTCAAAAACGAATGTACAGTGCATCTAAGGGCCCCTTTAAAGGCAGGATGGTTAATCTCTGGTTGCATAGTTCGGCGGTATCAATGGCATCTCGATGGATTGCTAGTCAAGCAGGCTACACACAACTTGCTGATGAGGCGTTTGTTGCAGGCTTATTACACGATGTGGGCAAACTATCACTGTTTAGAATCATTGAGGAGCTACATAAAGAGCACGCTATACCGCTTACCAATGAGCTTGTCGATATGACAATCCAGCAACTGTATTGTCCTCACGGCGCGGAGTTAATAGAACGTTGGAAGCTACCGCAGTCTTTCGCTCAGCTGATTCTGCACCAAGCAGATGAAGAGCTCGACGAAAGCAATGTCAATATGATGATCGTTAGGTTGGCCGATAAAGCCACTGCATTGGAAGGGATTAGCGATTTTCCTGATTCAACCATCACGCTTGAAACGCTTCCCGAAACAACTGCGCTGGGCTTATCTGATATCGACATAGCTGAATTGCGTATTCTTTTAGAAGACCTGGCTGGGCCGAGCGCTCAAGCCGCTTAACCGCTATTGGCCAATGTGGTTAAGCGGCTAAGCAATTATGGATTGCATAGTCGTTCAATAACTGATCTGATTAAGCCGATATTTTTAAAATAGGCTTTAACAGATGATTAGCCAGAAGTTAAACGACACGCTCACTCTAACAGGCCCCGGAACTGATGCGGGCAAGGTGATGCGCCATTACTGGCAGCCGGCTGCGCTAAGTGATGAACTTGCTGGCAATCGGCCAGTTGTGCCGGTGAAGCTGTTGGGCGAGGATCTGGTCCTGTTTAGGGATAGTGAAGGCAAACAGGGTTTGATCGGGCGAGCCTGTCCGCATCGCGGAGCGGATCTGTGCTTTGGTCGCTTGGAAGATAACGGCCTGCGTTGCCCCTTTCATGGTTGGCATTTCAACCGCGACGGCCAGTGCGTCGAACAGCCGGGAGAGCCGATTGGCTCGAAGATGCACGAGAAGATCAAAAACGTATCCTATCCTGTGCTTGAGAAGAACGGCATCGTATTCGCCTACATGGGGCCAGGCGAACCACCGGCATTTCCAAATTTCGATTGTTTCCGTGCGCCGCAAACTCATGTGTTCGCGTTTAAGGGGCTCTGGGATTGCAACTGGCTGCAAGCGATGGAGGTTGGTATTGACCCTGCGCATGCATCATTCCTGCATCGTTTCCTGGAAGACGAAGACACCGACGATAGTTATGGCAAGCAGTTTCGCGATAAGGCTGCGGATACCGATATTCCAATGACCAAACTGCTACGCGATTACCCTCGCCCTGATATTTCAGTTGAGCAGATGGAATATGGAATGCGCATTGTGGCACTGCGCCACATGGAAAACGAAAAAACTCACGTGCGGATTACAAATCAAATCTTTCCGGGCGCAATTTCGATCCCGATGAGCCGTGAAATGATCATCACGCAATGGCATGTACCGGTGGACGACGAGACATGCTACTGGTATTCGATGTTCACAAGCTTCGGCAAACCAGTTGATAAAAATCTTATGCGTGAGCAACGCCTGAAAGAGCACACCTTGCCAGATTACGCGCCGATCAAGAACAAACACAACGGTTACGGCTTCGACCCCGAAGAACAGGCACGCGAAACCTATACCGGTATGGGGCTAGACATTAACGTCCATGACCAATGGGCAGTGGAAAGCCCTGGCCGTATTTTTGATCGTACCAAAGAGCATCTAGGTAAGACCGACGTGGCCATCGCCAAGTATCGTAGAATGATGCGTGCAGCGATTGCAAGTGTGCAAGCAGAGACGACCGACGATCTACCCATGCTCCACGGCGTAGATCCTACTCAGGTTTACGGCCCAATCTCTAATGATACGATCGGAGATAAGGCCTCGTGGAAAAAGGCCTTCGAAGAAAGTGATCGAGAACGGCGTGCGGCATGCACTGATTGGGATGCCACCGTTAAGGCTTAATCTAAACGTAACCAACGCTAAACTAAAACAGCGGAGCTATAAGCTATGACGGACCATCATAATAACGTTGCTGCAGGCATGCTAGCGCAAGCCGGCATTTTGAATGCAGAAGCCGTCGAGAAAGCAGCAGCGCTTCTTCAGCAAATGGCTGCCAGTGATGTTGAAACAGTTCGCATCCTCTTTGCCGATCAGCACGGCGTATTGCGCGGCAAGACTATTGTCGCGAGTGCGCTAGAGTCGGTATTCGCAAGCGGATTGGCGGCGCCAAACACGCTGTTACTCAAAGATACAGCACACAAGACTGTGTTCCCAGTGTGGTCGGCAGACCCAGGTATAGCGGGCGGGATGTCTGGTGCTGGTGATCTATTAATGGTGCCTGATCCTGATACGTTTCGTATTTTGCCGTGGTCGCCGCACTCTGCATGGATCTTCTGTGATGCACGTTATAAGTCCGGCGGTGTGATTCCCTATTCACCACGGGACCTGCTGAAAACAGCCATAACGAAGTTAGCTGATAACAAGCTGGCATTGGTGGTTGGGCTGGAAGTTGAATTTCATGTTTACCGATGCGAAAACCCAATGCTTGCGCATGCCGATGCAACCATGCCCGGAACGCCTGTAAAAACACAAAACCTGTCACAGGGATATCAATTGTTAACCGAGGCACACTACGCGGCGCTCGAACCTGTGATGGATAACTTGCGTCGTCATTGCCAAGCCTTGGGCTTGCCCATCAGATCCATGGAGATCGAGATGGGGCCAAGTCAGTTCGAGTTTACCTTTGATCCATCCGACCCGTTGACACATGCAGATAACATGATCATGTTTCGCACGATGGTAAAAGAGGTTTGTGCACAGCAAGGTTTACACGCAACCTTTATGTGCAAGCCGAACATCGAAAACGCTTGTGCAAGCGGATGGCATCTGCATCAGTCTGTTACTAACATCGACACTGGCAAAAATCTGATGATCCCTGATGCGCCGGGTGCGCTAAGTAATGTTGCTTCCGGGTGGATCGCTGGGCTATTGGCACACGCAGAGGAAAGCTGCTTGCTGACGACCCCAACTGTAAATGGTTACAAGCGATATCAGCCTCAACAACTTGCCCCCGATAGAATCCAATGGGGGCGCGATAACCGAGGCGCGATGGTGCGTGCGCTCATGACGCCTGGGGATCCTGCATCGCGAATAGAAAATCGCGTTGCAGAAACTACGGCTAATCCTTATTACTTTTTTGCAAGCCAGATTCTGTCGGGGCTGAGTGGTATCAACGAAGGCTTACCATTACCGAATGCAGTCGAGGCGCCATATGACAGTGCTGCTTGCAGATTGCCAGAAAGCCTGCTTAGCGCGATTCAACATTTTCACGCATCAGATTTTTATCGACAAAATTGTGGTGACGAGTTTGTGGAATACCTGGTGCAGATCAAGCGCGCAGAGTGGGATCGCTATCATCGAACAGTATCGGAATGGGAGCAGGCCGAGTATTTCGGTTTGTATTGAACAGCCTATGCTTCAACCTCGAGCGTGATCGTTAACTCGCCACTCGCCCCAACTGTGCTTCAATAATATCGCCGTAGAGGCTGGCATCATCGCCCGTATAAACCAGCCCAGAGGCCAGCTTACTGGCTAAAATTGCATACTTAACCTTTTCGGGCAAATGGGTTTGTATTCGGGGGCCAAATACACTTGAGTTTTTAATCAGCTTTGGCATGTGCGCTAACATGGCTTTTTGTTGCTTGGGCTTCGTTAATTGCTCGGGGTTTGCTTCAAAATAGTTGAACATTTGCGCGTAGTGATTATTGATTTCATGGCTTATAAGGCTAGAAATCTCCGTATAGGTTTCACTTCCCTCCAATTCACGATATCGACGTATAACTGCGCGCGCTTCCACTTCAGCCATTTCATTGAGAATATCGATGACGTCGCTAACATACTCGTCTTTGTTAGCTAAAAATTCCTCGTCTGAAAATACCAAATTGGCGATGATTTCGTAGGACGAAGAAATTACGCCGCACTTGTTTGCAGACGCGTCGCGCATGATCACAACGCCTCCCTGCTGCAAGGTTTGTCGTGCAGCAGGGGTGATGAATGAATTTGCGCCTTCAACAATAACCTTAGAGCTAGCAACTCCCTCGGCATTGAAATAGCGGTCTACGTTATTTTGGTCGATAGTTTCTGGCCGGCCGCCCGCTGGAATGAATAGATCGGTTTCTACTGTGAATAGTATGCTGTTAAAGGCCTTGTAGAATTTATCCGTTGATATCCAGTCCTCTTCCAATCCCGACGTTGTCATGGTGAGTTTTTTGTATACCTCACTGATGCCTTCTTTACGGGTTTTCATACGGTACAAAATAAAACCGCCTACGTGCAAGGCTTCAGGGTTATAGCCTTCTATATCAGCTTTTAGAACAATCTTTGATAGTGCGTCTTTGTCGAGGCCTTCTGGATCAAATAAGGCACCCGTCCCGTCAACAATCAACTTAACCGCAACCATAGGGCAACGCTCCAGTAAAAGACGCATACCGTTGCCAGCAACATCACCGTTCGGGCCACCAGTAAATTTAACGCTGAATGGCTCGGTGTGCATATCAGTACCTAGCTCCTGCATTATTACTTCAGCAAAGCGGATAACACCGATGGAGGTGACACCGTATTCTTTATGGTTAATGCCAATTTCCTTACTCGACATAATGCCTTTGCCAAGCAAATAGCCACGCCGTTCTGCCAGCTTGGCCATACGCTCTATCATGATGTTATGCATGTTCTCGTCAGGGCCTAATTCGATCGGCTCTTCCTGAGCGTAGTAATCTACCACCCTTGGGTCTTTTGCTTTTCCGTGCTCATCTGTTACGAATAAATCCAAAAAGGCGTTAGCGAAGGCATGCTGCATTTTGTACAAGTATTGATCGCGCTGCTCGTGCGTGGTGCGGGGATCAATGTTCAGAATGGCCACCATTTTCGAGCCACCCTCATAGATATCCTTGTTTTTCAGATGTTGGGTGTGCGCAAGCACATAGTTTTCCTTAAACAAAGTGCTGGCATTATTGACATAGTCGTCGCTGCTTTGCGTGATAACAGTGCGCCAACCACCGCGCGCGATATCAGAAAAACCAATGTGGAAGCCACTGCCGCGACGCCCATAAAAGAAAGTAATTCGAAAGGGTCGTTGAGCCGGTAGATCATCGGTAAATTCAGGGCCTAGCTCTTCTAAATAGTGAGGGTTCAAGCGGAAGCTGAGTGCGTGTTTTTCGATGACAAAAAAATTGCTCTTTAGGCAGTTTGTAATAAACGTTAGTGCGCAGCGAAAAACCACTCGTCGTAAATTGTCTAAGATTCGTCGGCCAGAATTAAAATTCTCAACCAAATCAGTCACACTTTGCAGTTTTGCCGCGTAGGCTGCTTCTCTGTTGCTCAAGCTAGGGTCGAAGCGCGTGTAAAATAGCTCCACCAGTTCCATGCTAACGCTAGGGTTATGGTGAAAGGCACGAGAGATATTGTCGCGTTCGTATGCTTCCGGTGCATTGTGTGCCAAGTTAGTATGACAAAACCCGATTAAGGCCGAAATTAACGTGGAATCAGGCCCGCTCATAATGCCGCTCTTAATAAGCTTGGCGTAACTGGGAGCAGTGGTGGATGTTATTTGAGTACTGTATAGCTCACGTTGTAAACTAATATACAAAGCGGAGTCTTCAGTAAGCTCTGATTTGTCTCTAGATTTTACGTAAAAAGTGGCTAAAAAGTATGGTGTGAGACCATTGGTTACGGTTAGGTGATATGCGCGTCTCACACCGATACCTAGGCGCTGAAACACCTCAAGCACTTGCGGTAAAAATCCGGCGTGCGGCGGGTTTGTTACACCGAAAGAAATACGAGTTTCTTTAAATTCTGTTTGTTCGGCGTCAAGATGTATACCGCTGTTTATCTGTGTCTCTATGTAAATACGAATAACCCTTGCTACTCGTAAGGGGGGTGAGGTTAAGACGTAGTCAAAGTTACTGGTACTGAATATTGAGATAACATCATCAATACGTGCTTCGCTAAAATCTGGGAAGTCATTTTTCACACAAACTGCCACCTTGTCTCGAATAGCAGGGGGGAGAGTGTCTTGCGCC
Organism: Granulosicoccaceae bacterium; assembly: GCA_036478595.1. Taxonomy (GTDB): domain Bacteria; phylum Pseudomonadota; class Gammaproteobacteria; order Granulosicoccales; family Granulosicoccaceae; genus Granulosicoccus. The sequence goes on along the minus strand of JAZGEF010000033.1, from coordinate 438 downwards.
GCGTTTGTCACAGCTTGCGAGCCGCCTGATTGGTCGAGTAACTTAAAATCGCAACGTAAAACTTCTAGCGAGAACTCGCTATCGGGCAGTGGATTAAACGAAGTGGTAATCTCTGCATAGCTTAATGGTTTGTCTGGCAAATTGTGAATGGTTCGGTAAATTGAACCCGCAGCTGAGAGCTGGGCGATTATTAGCCGTTCTTCTCGGTCAACAAGCGTCACCTTCTCTAATGACGTGAGCTTGTCCAGGCTTATCGTCAATAAGGTCAGTGCTTCTACTTCGTCTTTGTTTAAATCCAGAAAATACGGGCTCATTTCCTGTTTTATCCACTCAAGATTGGCATCTGATTGAGCGTGATATTCAGTGAGTTTGGCCAGGATGGAGTCGGCAACAGAGACACTTGAACGTGGCATTGGCATTATTTCCCCAGATTGTGGC
>JAZGEF010000032.1:0-67612 GCA_036478595.1 Granulosicoccaceae bacterium | reverse complement strand
ATTTACAAGGCGGGAAAGTCGGGGCGTTGGCAGAGCGTTTAGTGCTCTGCCATTTGCTGGGGATTAATGAGCGGGAAAAAACTATACACCAACCCAGCGAACGCCAACAAAAAATCCCAATGCTAAGCACAAACGGTAACCGGCTTAATTGGTCGTGCTCATAACGCATTTTCAAAAGATGCTGGTACATCAACGATATCAATATCATTGTGACCAACAATACCCCCGCACCCAACACCAGCCACGTGGCGTTTGAACCCCAAAACGACCCTATAGCCGGCATACCTGAGCATGCCAGCTTACGTGACAATTTTGCGCTAGAACTTATACTTCAAACTCGTCTGAAACACGATTGCGTTATTCTTACTATAATCATCATTGTCAAATGTCTGCGCCAGGTACTCTGCCCGCACTCGCAAGTCTGTGTTTTTAGTCAGCGCGAGGCCATATTTCATCCCAAGCGTGACACTCGTCATTGCATCGAGTCGATAGTCCGAGCTGGCTAAGCCATCACTTGGAAGGATCGGGTTTAATGCATCGTCAACGTAGAAACGCCTGTAATAAAAATCAGCCTGAGACTGTCGGTAAACACGTACATGCGGTTCTAGATACTGCCGCCTGGTTAACTGGCGATGATAGCGGAAATCAGCTGTGTGCGAATTAATACCCCAGTCGTCATAATAGGCTCGATAGCCAATGTGTATCGAATGTGGTGTGTCTCCAAGTTGATGCACCACATTGCCAAACAGGCTTGTCCGTACTCGCGACTCTGGACGGCTATCGTGATAGTTTGCGATGATCTGATTATTCTCAGTGGTTGCGCTGATGATCTTGTAGGGATCGGAGTGATAACCGTTCGACAGGCTAAGGCTAACATTCACTTGCGCAACCGTCTGCTTATTCAATACCCGTGTGCCACCCACTAGTGCATCAAGGGTGTTGCGCTGACCTTTGCCGAAGGCTTGATTTTGCGTAACGTCACCTAGCGGTTGCGGTGTTGCACCTGAATCACTTTGATAGATTGAATCAAACGTTGCAGCAAGCCCCATTGTAAAGCTTGCCAGTTTGTCAGTGCTTTCGCGTGTGAAGCCAACATTACCACCAACCGAGTCAAAATCAGATTCTTGTGATACGACGGCACCATAATCGATCGTAACGGCCCTGCTGCTTGGACTCGACAAATTAAACCCTGCCTGTATTCGAGTATCTTCAAAGGTACTAAGCGAGTAGTCAGACCCATTGCCAGCAGAAAACCCAGTACCACCCGACACACCAGTAAACGTCACAGCAGAATCGCTACTACGTACAGCACCAGTTGGGGATGAGCCAGACATGGTGTCGTGCACAAGGTTAACGCTCAACTTCTTGCCCTCCTGCTCACGCGTCAGGTTTGCCATGCTCTTGGCTACCGACACTCGATTATCCGCTTCCACATAGGATAGATACGTCGTATCCACCTCCCAATCAGAATCCTCTGCTTGTACATTCGCCGAGACTAAGGTGAGAGTAGCCAATGCTAGCTTGCTAGTTAAACCACTCATTAGTTACAACCGCAGCCGCCGCCCTGAATACCGCTACCTCCTCTGGACGCCTCTTTGGAGAAATAGATATGATCATCAACTGACTGATCCATTGCATCTGTGATGAGCTGCATATCGTCGCGGGCAAGCGTTCCACGCTCCCACGGCTTCACTTCATCGAATGTGAATATCTGGCCGCTGGTGCTACATGCAGACACGCTAAATACGCACAGTGACAGCAATATTGGTTTGATTGAATTAGTGATGCTCATATTGACTCTCCCATTAGTTCGGCAATCTTCGCTTCAAGCCTTACCTTATCCAGAGGCCGGAATCCGATATGGCTAAAAACAATCTCGCCTCTGGGGTTGATGAGGTAGGAGCTGGGCATACCTTTTACTCTGTAGGCTTGCGCAGTATCACCATTAGCATCGAATGCAATGTCGACATCAACCTTAACCTCATTCAAAAATCGATGGGCGTCATCACGTTTTTCATCCAGATTGATCGCAATGATCTTTAAACCTTGCGCACCATACATTGCCTGCATATCGTTCATCCAAGGAAACGACTGACGACAAGGGCCGCACCAGGACGCCCAGAAATCAACGTAGAGATACTGGCCTCGATAATCGTCTAGGGTTCTTTCACCCGAAAGGCCCGGCAGAGCGAACTGTGGAGCCGATGTGGGTTTCGATTCAGACGCTGTTGCGGCAGTGCACACTATCAACAACACAGACATTGCGAACAGTATTGGATAAGGAATTGACTTCAAAGTCAAGCGGTACAAATGCATAAGCACACCTCAGCAGAATTAGATAATCGATAAAACGATTGTCGAACCTGTAGCGGCAGCCGACTACTCAGATTCACATTGCAATGTGACGAGATGCGCTAACGTTGGCACCAAAAAACAACATCATTAGATTCAAGAAACGTTTCTGCATTCGCGCCATGAAGTAACGCCAAGGTTGACAGAATGCCAGATTCTGTACAACTGTTGCCGGCTACGGTGACTGATGCGGGTGCATCAACAACGGGCCAACCGGTTTTGGGATTTAGAACATGACCATAGCGTATACCGTCTTTTTGTAAGAACCGCTGCGCATCTCCACTGGTGGTCAATGCACCTCGTTGCAACTCTATAGTGTTGACTGCATCACTGGATTTTCGCATCGCCTCAATACCAACAATCCAGCCTGTTTGCTTAAGCGGCGCCCTACCTGCATGTAAGTCGCCGCCGAAATTCACCAAGAAAGGAGCATCGGTAGTGGCGCGCAGCAGATTAACGACACGATCAACAGCATACTCCTTACCAATGCCACCAAAATCTATTTGCATGCCACTTGGCAAGCTAAAATGCGGCGCATTCCAGCTGACCTTATCCCATCCAATCAACGGTAGAAGGCCTAACACATCGTTTTCTAGCGGGATGTTATCCGATCCATCAAACTGCCAGACGCGCCCAAGCACGCCAGATGTAATATCAAACAACCCCTCTGATAAGGCAAAGCATTGATCAGCAAAGTTGAGCAGCTTGGCAGTTTCGGCATCGACCTGCACCGACACACCATCACTATTATTAACCTTGTGCACGATATTGTCATCACGATAGCGACTAAACGCAGCCTCGATGCGTAGTGCTTCATTACGAGTAATTTTACCAAGCCGCTTCGCCTCTTTTTGTGAATTGGCCTCAATCAATAGCTCACAAGGGCTAGCCATCGCGCGAAACTGTATTGAAAAATAATGCTCATGCTGCGTTATATTCACGTCCTACCTCTAGATTACCAATTCGTAGATTAAACCCTGATTCACATTTCAGGCAAGCTGTGCATTTTGTTAATGTAACTGATACATCGCTTGTCCGATACACATATCAGTTCCGAAGCTCTGGAGTAACTGGATATGCAGATGGTTAGATTGCAAAACAGCTTTAAGCAACTGAATAGCGTTGTACTTGGCTGTTCACTTATTTCGCTAATGGCGTGTAGCCCCTCTACACCTAATGTAGCAGGTGCATCCCTAGGTGGGGCCTCTGCGGCAGGAGGATTCGCAAGCCCATTGAGTGATGCAGCCTTTGAGGCATTGCCGGTTGATGATCAGTATCGAGTCGTCAACAAGCTCCTCGGTACCTTGTATAGCGGCGTGCCAGTAGATGAGTTCTATGCAATCGAGCCGGGTTCCAACCTGCAAAGGCGCCACGAGAACGCCCCAACACTTGCAACTATTCGAACTGCTTTGCAAACTCGCCTTGAACCAACAGAGCGTACAAGGCTAGATGGCGAGATTTTAGGTGAGGACGAGAACGGAAACCCACAAGAGGATGTTGACCCTCTGTTTAATTTCGATAGCAATCGACCCAAGCAGATGCCACTTGCCCGCATTCATCATTTTCCATTAAGTCGTGATGGGTTTTCGCAGTGGATGGCATGGCATCTAGCCAATACCATTCTTTTTTCCCCCGCTGAGGAGATCGATAGTGCAGACATAACGGATGTACAAAACCTATTTCGTCGGCTTGATCTGAGCAATTCTCAAGGGCGAAGCATTCGAGAGATGGTGGCTGTACATCAACGCAGTGTTCAAAACTGGCGTCGCTTCCGATCACCAGAAGACAACACACGAGAGATGATGGAAATCTACCTCGGTATATTCGACAACGATGTCGAAGTACCTCTAGCATCTCAAGCTTGCCAGGACTTATACCTGACAGATGAACGTGACGGCTACAAGCTTGCTTATACCGATTACCCGAACTCAGAAGCGGTGTTGGTACTAGATCAGTACGTCACCAACTGCAACGATTTTTACGATGTGGTGGCGGGTCACCCGCTATTAATACCGCGTGTTGTGAGCGTACTGGTGGATTATTTCTTTACAGGCCAGTCTTTGGATCACCGCACACAACTTGCTGCAGCGATTACGGCAAGCAATCCGCAACGCTTTGAAGATATCTTCCTCGCGATACTATTTTCAGAACGATACCTGATGCGCACAGAACGTCCGCGCTCATTTGAGGAAGCGTTTCTGTCAACGGCTAAACGTCTCAAGTGGAACGCTCACCCTGATGTGTTCAAGGGGATGGTAAATGGACGTGGATCATTATCGCGTGCTGATATGAGTGAAATGGGCTGGCCAACTATGAGCTTAAAGCTTGGACGTGTTACCAGCGTGCCACTCGATTCATTGAGTTTCGGCAACTACCACAAGGCAATACGTGAATCCTTGTTGATGAACTCGGACCGATGGAAAAAGCCGCTTGGCTTGTCAGGCCCGAGCGCACCGAACCCTAAACCAATCACCCCACCATCAGCTGATGCCGATGCACGCGAGCTCGCTGCCCATGAAGCAAAACTTAAGGATTACAACGATACGCTTAATGCCTTGTCTGCACCGGATCGTGCCGCGTACGACGAAGCGCTCGCTGAATACGAACGCGAGTCAGTGCTGTTTAACAAGGTCGATGATATGGATGTTAACGAGCTCATGGACTATGTATTTCTAACCGCCATTCAACGTCGCCCGAATGACGTTGAACGAGCGGGCCTAAACACTATGTATAACGAACAGGGGTATCTCGATAGCGAGTTCGACAATCGCTTCGCACTCTCAAACAGGATTGATGATTTGGCTTTATTGACCTTCGACTACCTGTCTCGTCTGCCCGAAGGCTATTACCTGCTTCGTGTTCAATAAGCGCTAAATCATTTCAACTAATTAACTCTGCGGGATACACACATGAATCGTCGTGATTTTTTAAGAAATACCAGTTTGATGGGAATAGGTGCAACATCGCCAACGTTGTTCGGTGTTCCGGGCCTTATCAGCCGAGCGGATGCCATGCCCATGGTGGATCAGGTTGACTTTGTCATGCCAACGATCATGCCTCAAGTGATCAACGTTTTCCTTTACGGTGGCCCATCTGAACTTGCGGGCAACCTGACGAATATGGATCTTATTAATAACAATTCACAGAACCCCTACCCTAGCGAGCTACGCCGAGCCATCAGTGACGATGAAGGCCAAGTAACGCGCAATGGTTTCTGGGCTGATGCGGGTGGTCGTGCGATGGAGGACATGCTTGCCGCTGGTGATATGTCAGTGTATCGCACAATCAATCGACTTAAAAACAACACCCGAGCTCATAGGCCGAGTGTATTCTCCAGCCTTAAGGGTTCACTTGCTATTGATGCCGCACCTGGCATGGGCTCAACACTGGCCACTTTACTAAACGCGCATCGCGATCAGCTCGATGGTTCTGCCTTGCTTGGTGGCAAACAGTTAACTGAGCTTGTGCTGCCTTTCGTATCGTTTGAAGGCTCGAGCACCGCATTCGCCCGTGATATTAATGGCAACCTGCCGTTGCAGTTACGTGGCTTGAGCCTTGATGAGGAATTCGACAACCCGTATACCCGTGGTCGCAATGACAACGGGCTCGAGTTAGAAGTACTGGTGAGAAAGATCGTCGATAGTTCGCAACGGCTACGTTTCGACAAGGTATCCGAAGGGTTCGAGGTACGTCGTAACATGGATCGCTTGGTAGGCAACTTGCAAAATGCCGCAAGCGATTCTCTACCCTCTCCCCCAGCCAGTACCGACGGCACACTCGACCCTGATGTGGATCCAGCAACAGGATTCTTACAATACCCCGATAACAATAACTTCAGCGGAAGAATTAAGGCGGCAGTTACGCTGGCCATCAACAACCCAGATTCCTTGTTTATCACAGTAGGTGGTGGCCTCGGCGGCTGGGATGATCACAGCTCAGCAATCGAAGACTACGTACCGCGTATGAATCAAATTATGGAATCACTACGCGTAGCCACTAAACATATTCGTTACTCCGATACAGCCTATGGCGGTGTCCGTTCAACCGACAACATCATCATTAAGGTGCATGGAGATTTTGGCCGGAATGTTAATTTGAATAATTCAGCGGGTTGGGATCATGGTAACAACCAAAACCTATATACCATTGGTGGTGCAGCACTACGACCAGGAGGCGCACTCGGTAAAGTGGTAGGTAAAACGGAGATCTTTGGCCCTGCAAATGAGAACCGACAGTACACCAGGCCTACTGATGATAGTTATCAGGCAGAGCCTGTCGCTATTGCTTCATCTGTTTATCGTTACTTTGGTGCACAAAATCCGATGCCATTGACGAGTGATGTTGATTTGAACCCTAAAGGTGATGGCGCCATAAATGAAAGACTTGCTGGAGAGCCTCCAATGTCGTTGTAGAGCATCAGCCGCGGCGCGGGCGTAGATTTTTCCCGCGCCGCTACACTGAGTTCGAACTTCCATTTGCCTTCGATTTTCGCCTCTTAGGCATTGCCGCGTGATTCGCGCCAGAGGCCAAGCATCTCTTGAACCGGCCGATCGAAAAATGAAACAGCACGCTTTCGTTGCGCGCTGTGCGCACAACCGTTTTCCAAGATGGCACAACGAAGATATCTTTTGGCCCCCATTCGACAACGACATCATCTATCCTTGAGCTGCCGCCTCCTTCAGCACAGGTGTAGATGTTGGCCTCCGTTGATCGATGGGCGCGGTACAACCCGCTGGTAACAACTGAATAATCGCGGATTATCGAATTATCTTGGTTACGATATTCGAGCTGAACTTCAATGTCGTTGCTTAGGGCCGGGGTTGAATTAGTAATCAACGTGTGTTGGCCAAATACTGCCTATCGGATTCGCATATTAGCTATTGGTAGCTGGGTTATTGCAGGACGTAATACTTGCGCATGAAAAGGCCATTCCTCGACTGGACAACTAACTGTTTCACATAATAAGTAGCGTATTGATAAACTGCGACAGATAATTTTTCTAAAAGGTGATCTGTCACGCCACAATATATGCGAGTTGAATTAGACTCGAACTATCCTGTATCGAGGGTATGGCAACAACGTTGTAAGGGAGAATGAATTGAATTTCAAATTTGTGCCTATAGGGCTAATAACTATTCTGCTCGCCGCCTGCAGTAGTTCTGGTAGTGATGATAACGACAATGACTCGGTGATTGTTCCCGATCCAATACAAGGCATGAATAATCAAAACGCTGACCCTACTGTACTTTCACTCGATGCAATTGGCTCCATCTCCTTACCTAGCAGCATGGCAGAAGGCATTCCTGGCAGCGAATTGATTGGGCAACTTGAAATCGAAAACAATGGTTCTGAAAATGGCGTCGAGGTCAGCATCACTGGCTATGGCTTTACTGCAATGGGTTCGCCGCGAATAACCTTAAGGCTTGATAACGCCGGTAAAAGGCCAATCTTTGAGGCAAGTTGTAATCTGGCCGTTTATCTCAATACAGAAAAAGTTGGAGAAGGTATCGCGTTGCCAGCTAATTTCAGTGTCATTGATATTGGAGAGAGCGCTGTATACCCGGCACGCATTGTTAATCAGGATGCCGGGTTTGATAGCTTCAATAGATTGGAAATAAATTGCCAGTGGAAAGAAGGCGACAATAACCGTATCGATTTGTCCATTGACCCAGTAAAATTTGAGTTTTTGGGTTACAACCTCTCTCAGTTAGGCCGACCAGAGGTTAGGCTGCTGTTAACGAACACAAGCGGCGACTCTATATCAGGAGCGTCCTGTTTCGTTGAAGCAAAGCAAGGCAACGTCATCGTTGACGTAGCCAAGGTGATTTTTTTATCCAGTGACGGCATTCAAGCAGGGGCAGCTATTGAAGACAGTGGTATATTCTTCTTTTTCGATTCGCTGGCTGGGTTTGGAGCGAATCAATTCAGTGCCGCCAACATGAATTGTACGTACCGCGAGAACTTGTGATTAATCGCTCAAACCCCGCTCCAGTTTTTTAGGGATCGATATTGGTCCGTTGTCCCACAGAGCTCATAGAAAAAATTGCTCTATTTACTGGCTAATATAGAAGGCGTGTAGCCACGTATCTACGGAATATCCTTTGTCTGCCAATACCATCACTGGTCATTCGGCAAGAAAATTCTTCAAGTTGAAAAAAGCTACCGACATAGGTATCGTTTTGACTAGCTCCGATTAGAGCCTGGTGCGGCGAAACAACGGGCGAACTTGCCCCGCTGTTTTCGAGCCGCGTAGATCTAGATTCGTGGCTCTACGCTGGGCGGTTTGACGTAATCGACAATCACCGGCAACAGCGTATCAAACGCAGCGGCGTTGTAAGCTGTTTCATCATCAACGGAGCGCTCTCCGATGCGAGCACCTCGACGGACAAACTCGCCGTTCTGAATTAGCAGCAATTCGGCCATATCGTCTTCGTCCAAACGATGGCGAACACTGACAGGCACTTCAATGACAACCATGTCAACGCCTTGGACACTCACTGTGTACCATCGGCTCTCACCAATCACTACTTCCTCAGCATGCTCAACTACAGTACCGTCGGTAGTAAAATCGTTCCGAGCAAGGTCTGTTGAGATTTCTGGTAATCGCAGCGCGCAGTCAGGATTTCTCATTTCTTCGTCGGTAGGTGGCACTTCTACCCCTTCATCGCTATAGCTAATCTCTTCTACACATTCCTTCGGCTCCTCAGGCCTGGTTCCCGGAACGGGTTCAATACCAGAGTCTCGTGGCGAAACAGTCCAACTTGCTGTCCCGCCTCGTTTGTCGTTTGACACCGGGCCGGTGTCGCTTGTAATTTTATTAGTGGCGGTAACTACTGCATCAACCGGCTTCACATGTAATGCCACATCAACCGGCAAATGCCTCATTTTATCGTAGGCTACTGCGTTAATCACGGCTCCATCGTACAGGTCACCAAGGCTTGCAAGTGGCATAGGCGAATAAGAAGCTTCATCTTTCACATGAACGACATTGCAGTTACCTGCAAACTCGGCGCATTGGTCAATGTCGGCATCATCTGAGTCTGGATACCAGTTAAACATCACGATCAGTGAGGCGTTGCGCTTGATATGCAACTGATGCACCTTCGAATCATCAGGGAAATTCTTAGATTCATCAACCAGGCTGGCCAGAGAATCGTTGGCACCCCGATTGAGGATATGGTGCAACACCGATTTGCCAGACAGATCCCGGCTGGATGCATATACCAGTAGCTTACCTTCATCGGTGTTCATGACAGCTGCGCCATCAGCGGTAAATTCCACGACGCCATAAGGGCCTTCGTGCTCAACCGGTGTCCAGTCTCCATTTACCAGAGTTAGCAGATGTGGGCGTTCTTCGCGAGTCTGGTCTGACATGATCCACCCATCACTGCCGGTCGCATCATCAAAACCATAGTAGTAGTGTGTGACAATGAGATTGGCCGCAGAAGCTACAACAGCGTCGACTGCCGAATCAATGATGGCTTCGGTGATGACATGAGTATATTCGGCGGTGCAATAATCAGGCAGATTGACGACCTCCGGTACACCCTCATCGCTCAACTTTACCGCAGTTTGTTCAATAACTGGTTCAACGAGACCATCCTCGGGCCCGTGCTCATCAAGGCGTTCACAATCTACATCGATGATATAAATCCCCGCCGCCAGCAGTTCGTTCATCTTAGCCTGTCGCACAGGTGCTTCGTTTTTGACGGCTTCGATTTTATCGGCGATGTCCATCGTCAGATCTCTATCACCCAAACTGCCTGCGATGGAATCCGGATCAAGTTCATCGGTTATTCCGACAGCCTCGCCATTTCCCGCTTGGGCCGATTCTTCAATTTGCAGAATACGATCAGCAACGGCTGCGGAAATATTGGGCAACTGGGCACGGATTTCCTCGCGCACCAGATCACGAATGGCTGCAGCGGTTGCTTCCGAATCCACATCGATCCCTTGTGCGCTCGCCGCAGCTTCTACATCGGCATGAATTTCATCCATCATGCTTGCCACTACGCGGGCAGTTTGGTGTAAAAATTTAAATTTTTCGCTTTTTTGCTCGTCGACGTCGTTGCTGCTGACAATGTAGTCAGTAAACAGAGTGGAATCTTCCTCGCCAGGCAAACCGAGTGTTTCAAGAACCGCGGCGGCGGCATCTTCGGTATTCAGATTCGGATTGTTTTTGAGTTCCTGGTGTACCAGTGTTGTAATTGGGCTTACAAATTGTGGCCTGTCGCCCGGCGTACTCAGTACCAGCTCCTTACCAAATGGCATACCGGTATCTTCGTCAATTGCTGTCGCTGGCACCTCCGCTATTACGGGTTTACCTACACCATTAGCAGGTATGCCAAGAGCATAGCTACCGCCTTCACCCGATTCGACTTGCGGTTCGTCCGGATTACAGTGACCGTTTTCATTGATGTCAATACACACGACCGCACCTTGCAGGTAGCCATCAGCCACGCGGCCAGTAATGATTTGTTCGGTAGTGCCAGCGGCATTTGCTTCGCCGGCTTCAGGTGTGTTTGATGAAGAACCGCCGCCGCAGGCAACGGTAAACACTAAAGGCATGATCACTGCCCAAGAACTTTTTAGATGATCGGGTTTCATAAATCCTCCCCGTAAAATTGAATTGCCGAAAGTGGCTTGCCCTTGAATTGTTGGGTGTCACACAGCTGGGCGGCAATTCGGGGTAAATCTTTAAATATTTGCGAACAGATTAACAATGCGCATGTTTGTTTGTGGCAGGCTTTAACGAATTTCGTGCACGAGTATACAAATTTAAAATTAGTTGCGAATGTCACCACCACCAAACCCCAACTCCAGAATGCGTTCACGTGGCTACGGGTCTATATGGCTGAACGCTATTTAATTTATTCCGACGTTCATTGAATTGCGTCGGTTAAGACTAATCTCACAAGTCATCCTTCTGGGAGTCTGAGCGTTCGAAGTGGTCTATCAAAGGATAGCCACTTGTGTTTGGGTTGGGGCATGATGGCAACAGAGGCGTACTCACTTGCTTAGTAAAAAGTTAGATCTGGTTTTTCTACCAAAATGTATTAGTCAAGAACATCATTAGGCCATTTGCATCCGATTTTGCAACGTGTCTCCGGTCGCTTGTACACTGGCGATATTCTCACCCGCTGACACTCATCCTAGCCCAGCTACACCAAGAGTGAAAAACCAGCCGCTTCAAGTGCTACTTACAATGCGACCCATTTTGGTTCAACAACAAAGCTTGCGCCTCAACTAATCCAGCAGCATCATATAACGCTTGTACAGAGCTCTGGAATTTCATATTTTCATCAAAAAAGAATCTGTCCGAAACATTGTTACGAATGGTGCGCGACTGCTTTAACGCATCACCCTCAATGTTGCAACGAGGCTGCGAAAAACCCTTTACTTGCCGTGGCATTGCCAACAAATGAGACGCTCTAACATAGCTAACGTAGTCGACTACGTCGCCCGATTGGTTAAGTGCCTGTGCAAGAGTATCTGCCGCGCGGCGCAGTAGAAGTGACTCTGTGAGTAGAAGTTGGCGTGTACTAATATCAATCTTTTCTATTGCGATCTTATAATGAGCAATGACGTTATTGACGGCACCTTTATTAATGCCTTCTACTCGTTCGCCAGCGATAAGATTTTCTTGAACTTTGCGATCAAAACGAAGTGCTATTTGAATGCGACGACTTTTCTGTCCCAATGCTTCAAGCTTAGGTAACACTTCATCATAGAGTTCTAATAAATTGTCTCCAAGCACTGCATCAAGCGTTGAATCATCCACTTTAAATGGCGACTCACCCCGCGTATTTCTATACATCTCGTAGATAGTTTCTTTATATGCTCGTTCACGAGCAATCAGCTCCCCGAATCGCCCCAGTAACGCCACTGTGTCCGTTTGAATATCACCGGTGGCTTGGTGGCCTTTAGGAGCACTGGTGCCAGCGACTGCAATGGACACACCAATGGTAATAGAGATACCTAGCAATAGAATAAAGTTTGGCAACCAATTTAAGCGAAATTCAACCCGTCTGTACATAATATGACTTCCCTTGGTTCCAGCCTCTATCCCTATTCAGAATACCCAACATCGACCGTCCATGCAAATGATCAAGTGGGATAACTTGATTGAACAACGAAATGCACTAGCTTAAAACTACTAGAAATATATCGTGGCGTTGCCACGTTCTACGACCGTAACAAGCGATCGTTCCAACGAACCGTTAGGTTTGCGTCGCAGAGCGTTTTTACTATTTATTGAATCACCGCGTTCCCGAAGTGGAACTTCGCAATATTGATTTCATCGCTCGCTTGTAGCGAGCTTGATACCTAAACCAATCAGTAAACAACCTAGGCTTCGGTCTAACCATAGACCTAGTTTCTTCGATCCACGGAACCTACCGGCCAAGCTGTCCGCTAATAGGATTATTGGGGGCTCCACTGCACCAGCGACGAGCACTATTAAAAAACCATGCAGCAACAGCTGGGCGGACGTTGCTCCCTGGCCTGCCACTACAAACTGCGGCAAAAATGCCATGAAAAAGATGGCCACCTTTGGATTTAACAAAGAGACCATTAAACCCTGTTGGAATACCTTCCAATTACTCAATACCGGTGCAATCGTTAATGCCTCATTTGAAAGAAAGGACGAGCCTCTTGACCTGATCGCCTGCATGCCCAGCCAAATAAGATACATGGCGCCGATCCATTTCAATGCAAGGAAAGCAATTGCTGATGTCATGAACACAGCGGAGAGACCGAAGGCAGCTACTAGTGCGTGGCATGCGGCACCCATCCATATTCCACCCATCGCTGAAAATCCCTTCACTCTCCCACCTTTGATTGTTTGCCCAAGAATAAACGCCATATCAGGGCCAGGCGAAAGGTGCAAAAGTAACGCTGCAGTAAAAAAGGAAATCCAGTGGACTAGGCCGTAATCGAACATGATTTTAAAATCCCTATTGTCTATTGAACACAAAAAACTGAGAATTTCAGTCACATCAAATGAATACTTGTACTTCCGACTGGAGGCTGGCGCGCCTTGTGGGCAAAACCCACGTTCTGTGGCAGGACCCAGTGTCGAGTGCACCTCGTTAGGCCACGCCGCAGATGGATGTTTCCGCAGGACTTACAGCGTTGGCAAGGTAGATCATACAGAAAAGGGGCTCAACAGCATTCTGCTGCCTGAAGATCTGTTAGAAATATCCAAAGAGAATTAGATACTCGCCCAAAACTTAACCAATTTTCATCAACGAAAACAAAACACCCCCGCGGAAACGTTTTGTGTTTTTTGCCCATTCACCATTTTTTGTACGATGCTGCTTGCATTTACAGTAAACTGTAAATATAATCAGCTATACTCAAAACCGATGTTATATACCATGCAGCAGCTTACTCGGCGCCAGAAAGAAATCCTTAGCATGATCCAGTCGCATATTGCGACAACTGGGTTTCCGCCTACTCGTACTGACATATGTGAGTATTTTGGCTTTCGCTCGCCTACTGCAGCAGATGATCACCTTAAAGCGTTGGAGAAAAAGGGGGTAATTGAACTGATCCCTGGCACTTCTCGGGGCATTCGCATTGTTGAGGATGAGAGCGCTCAGGGTGGCGTGCCATTGGTTGGACGTGTAGCAGCCGGTGAGCCGATTATGTCGGATGAAAACATCGAAGAGTATGTAACGATGAGCCCGGATCTATTTCACCCGCATGCGGATTATTTACTCACGGTGCAAGGCATGAGTATGCAGGATGTCGGCATATTGGATGGCGACCTGCTGGCGGTGCATGCCACTCAAGAGGCTCATACCAATCAGATTATTGTGGCGCGTGTAGATGACGAAGTAACTGTTAAGCGATTTAAACAACGTGGCAACATCGTGACTCTGCACCCTGAAAACGAAGATTTCGATCCTATCCGGGTTGACTTACGTGAGCAGGAATTCTCTATCGAAGGGGTATACGTAGGTGTGTTACGTCGCGGCCACTAGCCCAAGCTTACTCGCAGGCAAGCTTGCGAATACCTTGCAGCGCACACCTGCGAACTAAATCATGAACGCAGCCCTCGATGCCTTGCTGAAAACCCAATCAGCATTATGGCGAGGGCGCGATCAATATAATAACGATGCTTCCATCTCCACAGGCTTCAGTGCACTGGATGATGCCCTGCCCGGCAAAGGTTGGAGCATAGGTTGCTTAACAGAGCTAATGTGCATGCAACAAGGTGTTGGCGAGCTGAGTTTGCTGTTGCCCGCATTGCAACGCATCACTGCTGATGATCAATGGGCAGCATTGATCAACCCTCCTCATGTACCCTACGCACCGGCATTAGCTAATGCTGGTATCAAGCTAGACCATTTACTCATCATTAATTGTAAAGACGATGCCGACACCTTATGGGCATGTGAGCAGGTATTGCGCGCTGGTGTATTTGCCGCAGTGATTGGCTGGGTTGGGCGCAGCACAGCGCAAAAGCAACGCCGCTTACAACTAGCTGCTGAAACAGGTCGTGCTTGGGCTACGGTGTTTAGGCCGGGCAATGCCTGTAAGGAACATTCACCTGCGGCAATACGTATTGCCATCAAGGCAAATATGTTGGCAACTAGGCAGGCGGTTGCACCGGCAACAACACAAGCAGGCATGCAAACAAGCCCACAACAACTGCAGCTATCGGTATTTAAATCACGTGGTAAAAATCCTAGCGATGTGGTGATTAACCCAGCGGATTTTGATTTATCACAAGGCTCGGAGTGGCCGGGCATACCTAACCTATTACCTGCATCCGCTCTAACCACTCTATCGGTATAACTGGGGCACGCTGATGCTTTGGGCTTGTTTGTATTTTCCGCAATTACCGATTGATCGGCACTTATGCACACACAACAGTGACACGCCCATTGCAATAGTTGCCACGTCAGGTGCACGTAAACAGATCATTGCCTGTAACAACACAGCACAACAACGAGGCGTGCATGCAGGGCTTGCACTTAACAACGCTTATGCAATTGTGCCCGACTTACAAGTTAACGATTACGTTGAGTATGAACAACACGCGCATATCAAGCAATTATCATTATGGGCATTGCAATATTCATCGTGGGTAACACCGCGCTTACCTGACGCCATCATGATAGAAGTTAAAGCTAGCCTTAAGTTATATGGCGGTTTAACTAACTTACTCAATAAACTGCACACCGATGCTGATGAACAAGGCATACAACTGCAACCCGGTGTGGCGCCCACTCCCGCTGCTGCTGCATTGCTTGCTCGCCTTGGGCAAGTTAAGCCTGTACAAACTATGCAGGCTTTGCCTGATGCCTTAGCTAATGTACGGGTGCATCATTTAGCATTGGACGCCTTTACACTACGTGGCCTACAGCAATCGGGCATTACAACGCTGCAGCAGTTACGCAAGATGCCTGTTCAATCATTGGCGCGGCGCTTTGGCCATGAGTGTACCGATTTACTTTATAAGCTCTATGGTGACTTACCCGATCCTTGCCCTGCATTTGAAGCACCTGAAACATTCTCGCAAGCATTTGACTTACCACTTGAAGCACCCGACACGCAATCACTCGCCTTCCCGCTTAATCGTTTGATGAATGCCTTAGAGGGTTACTTAAAGAATCGTGACTTAGGCGTGCAAACCTTAGTGATCACGATGTATCACCATCGCCATGCGCCCACCACACAAACCATGCAGTTTTTAGACGCCACGGCTAATACTTCGCATTTATTAAAAGTGGCAACTGAGCGCCTGGGTAATACGGAATTACCCGAGCCCATTACGCGCCTTAACCTGCACGCTAGTAACTTATCAAGTATTGATCGTGCTGGTAAGGATTTGTTTCAGAAAAGCCAGGCACAAGCTGATAGCGTTGAACAAGTGTTGGATAAACTCATGGCGCGCCTTGGCAAGGAAAGTTTATACACCGCTATGCCACATGAGGATCATCGCCCAGAGAAAGCGTGGATGGCAGCCCTTCTTGAAACGCGTAATGCTCCCACCAGCTGGCCAGCTCGGCCACTGTGGTTATTACACGAACCTCGCCTAGCAACCGAACCCTTACAAATTAGCAGCAGCACTGAGCGCATTGAAAACGGTTGGTGGGGTGACACTGATGTGCGCCGTGATTACTTTATTGCGCGTAACCGTGGTGGTAGCCATTTTTGGGTATACCGCCACAGACGTAATAATGAACGGTTTTATATTCATGGCATCTTTGCCTAAAGCAAACACTTTGTTAAAGGGTTGCGCCGTAGTAGAAATGAAAATCAAACCAGCGTGCAAATTATCCAAGAGCACGCCAGCAGTAGCTCTGAGCCACTGCAAAACCTAACAAAGCCCGGCGTGTACCAGTTCACAAAAACTGTATGTTAGGCACGTCACAGCACTCGGCGATGGGAGCATAACTATCTGTTTTATATCGTAATTACGTTTAACCTCCCGAAACAACGGTGGGTAAAGCTCACTTTTAGGCCAAACCCCAGCAAATAAAGAGTTAACTCGCGCCCAAAATCGCCGCTATTTAAGACGTGGTTCAAGCAAATCTTGCCAATGCTTAATGGGTGGTGGCATAACGCGCTAAATACTACTGGCCTGCCAAGGGAATAATGCGGCCTAAAATGCAGCACACGCTCCGAACAACTAAACAGGAGCAAAACATTGGATAATAAAGACGAATGGAAATCTACAACATGAGACAAGGATGCCTCTAAAAAAATGAATGTCCTCTATAAAGAAGACAATACAAAAACCATCATCACTCTTGGTTTTTTTGCTGTGCTCGCTCTAATGATCACAGTTGTCGCAGTTGCGATTGCCACGATGGAATCAGTCAACTCGGACATGTCTGCATTGATAAAAGACACTGAACAAAAAACGAGCCGCGCCTACCAAATGCGCGATGTAATCCGTTTACGCTCAGGTGCCGTGCGATCCTTGTTACAAATACAAGATCCAGATGCACGCGAGAAAATATTTGATCAGCTGGTTAACTACACCATTACCTACGAAGAAAGCCGCCAGGAACTAATTAAATTCGGCGCCAATGAGCGTGAGCAGGAAATACTGGATAAGATCGCTGAAGCGGATGGACGTGGCGCGATTGCTTACAACAAAACAGCGGGATTAATTTTCAATATGCAGCACGTGCCTAGTGCGCTAAAAACTGCCCTCGCTGAAGTTCGCTTACAAGAATTAGTATTGCTTAATCATCTGAACGAGCTGGTTAAGCTTGAAAAGCTCTTATCTGAAGAAGCACTGGAGGCGAATCAAGAAACGTATAAAAACATCCAGAAACTAATGGCGGGGTTAGTTATCGCTGCGATTCTGGTATCCATATTGATTGCAGGTTTTGTTATTCAGCGCGTTACAGAAGCAAACCGCAAAATTGCACACCAGGCTAGCCATGATGATTTAACCGGCCTATTTAATCGCCGTTCATTTGAGCAGCAGTTAATCCAAGTTATTGGCCATGCACAACGTAGTGTCGAACAATACGGCTTGCTCTACATCGACCTTGATCGCTTTAAGATTGTTAATGACACCTGTGGTCACCACGCTGGCGACAAACTGTTAATCGAACTCACTACCATGATTAAAGAGCGCATACGCCAGGGTGATATGTTTGCGCGCCTCGGTGGCGATGAATTTGCGATTATCGCTAGTGGCAAGAGCTTTGACGATGTCGTATCGTTAGCTGAAGAGTTGCGTAGTATGATAAGCGAATACATATTCGCATACGAAGATCAAAAGTTCCAGGTTAGCCTGAGTATCGGTGTGCTGCCTATTTACGGTGATGTCACTGATATCGAGGCGATTTTAACGGATGTGGATTCTGCCTGTTATGTGGCTAAGAAATCTGGCCGCAACCGTGTGCACGTAACACAAGAAAACGATGCAGAGGTCGTACGCTATCGTGACGACATCGCAGGCATACAGAGCATTCGCTCTGCACTGGCTGAAGATCGTTTAACCCTATTTTATCAACCGGTATATTTTATCGGCACCGATAATGTGCAGGTAGCGCATTGCGAAATTTTACTGCGTATCAATGATGAAGACGGCAGCTTATTATCCCCTGCTAAATTTATTCCGGTTGCAGAAAAGTACAACATCATGACGGAGATTGATCGTTGGGTTGTTTCGCACGTATTAGATTGGATTAAGGCGAATCAAAAACAGTACGAACTGCCTCACTTGCTAATTAACTTATCTGGCCTGTCGTTTATTGATGATGAATTCTTAGAATATGTGATGGGTGAATTAGATGGTGGAGAAGTTGATGCGCGTAACATCGCATTCGAAATTACTGAAACAGCGGCAGTAGACAACTTAGATAAAGCCAACGTGTTTATCGATAAGGTCGGCTCACTGGGCAGTAAGTTTGCACTGGATGATTTTGGATCAGGTTTCTCTACGTTTGCCTACCTAAAGAGTTTGCCTATCGACTATCTAAAAATAGATGGCTCACTGGTGAAGAACATGGCCACTGATACGGTGGATCGAGAAATGGTGAAAGCGATCAATGAGATTGGCCATACGGTTGGTGCTGAAACAATTGCAGAATTTGTTGAAGACGATGAAACGCTTGAGCAGTTACGCATTATGGGCGTGGACTATGCTCAAGGATTTGGCCTTGCAAAACCAAGTGCGTTAAAAGATATGGTTGACGAGCTAGACTTGCCGCAACACAGCACAAACTTTCGCAAAGCCTCTTAGTTGTAAAAATATCATTACCAAGGGTAATGTGTCTACCTACCGAGCGATATTGTCGAAGCAAGACACCAACAATCCAGAATGACTGCCATTCGTGAACGCCGATAGCATGGAGATTTTCTATCTAAGGGGCCTTTTTTTAAAGGCCGGTAGATGACAACTGCCTACGACGGCAAAGTGACCGCTGTGAACGGTCAACTACAACTTTGATCCGTGTGCGTTCAAACGTAAACGGATAATTGTGGACCTCAGCGTAAAGGCAGATTTTTTGAATTATGAGCCATTTGGCGAGCTACGATTTCCCGTAGAACAGCCATGTCGACATTATCAAGCTTATTGATATAGAGGCAGGAAACTGATTTTCTGTGTTTGCCTAACTTGGCATACAAACCCTTAGCACCGATAAATTTATTACCAACATAAAATGTCATATTTGCCTTGCGTGGTGAAAAGCAAACCACTGGTGCAGTACCCTCCCGTCCGCTCTCATAGGCATAGTGTCTTGATCCAAAACCAATAATCGATGGCCCCCACATAAGCGGAGATTCACCGGTTATCTCCGCGCACATATTGAGAGCAACCAAGGCATCTTTGCGACGACGTGTGTTTTCAATTTTAGCAATAAATTCATCAACGGATGCCAACGTGGGTTTAGTTTTATTCTCAGCCACTATCTACCCCTTATTCTTCTCATCCCAAATCTTGGGTTCCCAGAGTTCGATTTTATTTCCGTCAGGATCAAGAATCCAAGCGAATAAACCATTTTCATGAGATTCCGGTCCTTGAAATAGATCGGTTCCCGCATCCTTTTAATAAATCACACTACGCATTGCCTATTGGCGATGCATCGCTATTTGCACCACCACCACTTGCAAAGCCCTGAGCCAGCTCTTCCTCAGTAGGCTCTCGCACACTCACGATACCCACCTCAAAGTGCAACACCTGCCCTGCCAGGGGATGGTTGCCATCAACTACAACGGTTTCTTCATCTATTTGTGTGATCGTCACCAATTGTGAGGTGTTATCGTTGCCTTTGATGTTTACGCGCATACCCACGCTGAGCTCACCAAGCTCAGCAAACATGGCGCGTGGCATTTCTTGATTAAGGTTTTCGTCCGCGTAGCCATAGCCATCTTCTGGGTAAATAACCAGGTCAAAAATATCGGACTCTTGCTTACCGGTGAGTTCACGTTCAAGGCTGGGCAATATGGCATTAGTGTTATGCATATACACCAACGCCAAACCGCCCTGCGATGAATCAATTAGCTCACCAAACCCATTATTGAGCTTGTAGTGCATCGATACGATGCAGTTGTCATCTATTACCACAATATTTTCTTCACTGATATCCGTGCGTATTTACGCCACTGAGTTATGCCACTACCAATTACCAAAGAATGCCGCTTGAGTTTGCCTTCTTCGCTGCGCCCACACCACAAATGCTAACAATAGTAACGCAGGTATATAGAAAATTTCTTTTGGCATACGCGATGCAGGTAATTGCAGCCGTTGAATCACCACTGGCGAATCGCCATAGAAGTCGAACATCTGCATAGTGGTAAAGAACGGAGTGCCTGCAAATGGCTCGTCAAGTTGAACAATGCCGTCACCATCAATAGTGGGTAAACCAGCAGATTCAAGCTTAGCCACCGCATCACCATCGCTACCTAAATCAGCCAACAAGGTGATCTGTGCCATCTCGCCTGGCTTATCAAAATCGGGGCCTGACACCAACAGCCGTAGTGGTTGATCCGCTGGGTGCGCTTCGACAGCTGAGTAAATCTGCGCAGATTCTACGTTGTTATACGGCTCCTGCACCTTATCCAACCAAAAACCGGGGCGGAACAATGAAAACGCAATCACCAACAGTATCAACGATTCCCAGATTCGGCTTTTGGCAAAGAAGTAGCCTTGGCTTGCTGCTGCAAACAGCATCATCGCAATGACACCGATAATAAATATCATGATGCCTTTTGCTAAGCTAACATCGATTAACAACAGCTCGGTATTAAAGATAAACAAGAATGGCAGCAACGCGGTGCGAATGTCATAGGCAAAACCCTGTATGCCGGTTTTGATTGGATCGCCACCGGAGATTGCGGAGGCGGCAAATGCTGCCAAGCCAACCGGAGGCGTGTCGTCTGCCAATATGCCGAAATAGAACACAAACATATGTACGGCAACTAATGGCACAACCAATCCTTGTTGCGCGCCCACTGAAACAATAACGGGCGCCATCAACGACGACACAACAATATAGTTGGCTGTTGTTGGTAAACCCATACCGAGTATCAAGCTCATCACTGCCACCAGCATCAGCATCAACATAAGGTTACCGCCTGAAAGAAACTCAACCAGCTCTCCCACTATCTGGTGAGCACCGGTAAGCGACACCGTGCCGATGATAATGCCGGCCACACCAGTGGCAACACCAATCGGAACCATGTTTTTTGCACCGTTAATCATGCCTTGGGAAAAATCACGAAAGCCTAAACCCAAGGCACCACTGAATGATTGATTGTTAGCACTACCCAATCGGAATAACGCTTTTAGCCAATGCTGTGTGATCACGATAAATATCATCACCATACAGGCCCAAAATGCCGATAGAGATGGCGACAAACGTTCAATCAAAATGCACCACATTAATATGACAATCGGTAGCAGGAAGTGTAACCCCGTTAGGGCTACTTCACCCGGCCGTGGTAACTCGGTTAACGCAGAGTTGGGGTCATCTACTTCAAGGTCGCTGCGTCGTGCAGCAATTGCGATCAACACAATGTAAGTTAACAAAAACATCGCAGCCGCCCCGTAAAGCGTCATGCCTGGGAATGCTGTTTTGATCCAACCCAAGCCGAAATACACCAATGCACCGAACCCTGCAAAGGCGATAAAGCCAAATAGGAAACCCAACACTTTTTGCATGGCAGTGATATGTGAAGGTGGCTTCTGCATACCTTTAAGGCCAAGCTTAAGCGCTTCAATATGAACAATATAAAATAAGGCGATGTAAGAAATAAGCGCCGGCAGAATTGCGTGCTGAATCACCTCTAGATAACTAATACCAGTGAACTCTGATATCAAGAAAGCAGCAGCACCCATCACCGGTGGCGTGAGCTGCCCGTTAGTAGACGATGCCACCTCCACAGCACCCGCCTTCTCAGCAGAGAAACCCGTACGCTTCATCAATGGGATAGTAAATGTACCTGTTGTTACAACGTTCGCGATCGATGAACCTGAATAGAGACCACCTAAAGCGGATGCAACGACTGAGGCTTTTGCCGGGCCACCACGAAAGTGACCAAGCAAGCCAAATGCTAATTGAATAAAATAGTTACCGGCCCCTGCTTTTTCTAGCAATGCGCCAAACAACACAAACAGAAATATCATCGATGAGGATACCCCTAGTGCAACACCAAACACGCCCTCGCCTTGCATCCAGAAGTGCCACATGGCCTTACCAAATGACGCACCTTTCCATTGCACCACATCAGGTAGGAATGACGAATCACCGAAAAATACGTAAAACACAAACACGCTCGCCACAATCAACATGGGTAGACCCAGGGAGCGGTACACCGCTAAGGCCAACAAGATTAAACCCGTTGCCGAGACAGTCATGTCCATTGTGGTTGGCAGCCCGGCACGATTAGCAATATCGTCTTTAAACCATATTAAATACAAGCAACAAGCTGCGCCAATGGCGGCGAGCAGCCAATCGTATGCCGGTATTCGATCGCGTGGGCTATTTTTAAAAAGGGGGTAAGACATGCACGCTAATGCGATGGCAAAAGCTAGATGAACAAAACGCACCTCGTTGCCATTAAACACAACATTGATGCCTGTTTTCTCTGATATCCAAAAAGGCACGACAGACGAAATGAATAACTGAAACATGCTCCACACAAACGCGAGCAGCGCAACAAAGATACCGACCTTACCCACGGGTGCCCGCCCACCGGCATCCAGTGCGGCAAATTCCTCAAGCTCTGGCGTTTGCACGCCTTGCTCACTCTCTGTGGCCATGGGAAATCCTGCGGAAGAAGGTTTACTAAGCTAGAAACGACCGAGCCGCAATTAAGCGGCTCGGGTTATTACTTCTACTGTTTAAAATTACTGTTTAAAACAAACTAAGCCGGATTACATCCAGCCACGTTCTGTGTAGTACTTAATCGCACCTGGGTGCAGAGGAGCTGATAGACCGTCCGAGATCATTTCTTCTTCTTTCAGATTAGCAAATGCTGGGTGAAGTTTTTTGAAATCGTCGAAGTTATCAAATACCGCTTTAACAACAACGTAGACAACTTCATCAGGCACCTTAGCCGAGCTTACGAACGTGGCACCAACACCAAATGTAATGACATCCTCATCCTGACCTTTGTACATGCCGGCAGGGATAGTTGCTGAACGGTAGAAAGGGTTATCAGCAATTAGCTTATCGATCTCTGGGCCAGTTACGTTGACGAAATTAACCTCACAAGTATTAGTCGCTTCTGTGATTGCCGCTGCTGGGTGACCCACTACATAAGCCATTGCGTCGATTTTGTTATCGCACAAAGCTTGAGCCATTTCAGAACCTTTGAGCTCTGCGGCGACTGCCAGGTCATCCATGCTCATGCCATAAGCTTCCATAACCACTTGAGTAGTAGCACGTTGGCCAGAACCAACGTTACCTACGTTAAATCGTGTGCCTTTTAGGCTTGGGAAATCTTTAACATCGTTGTCGGCACGCGCTAACAACGTTAGTGGCTCAGGGTGAACAGAGAATACCGCTCGTAGATCTCCGAATTTGCCTTGATCCTCAAATTTAGAAGTACCATTGTATGCGTGATGCTGCCAATCAGACTGCGCAACGCCAAACTCTAACTCGCCTGCACGTACTGTGTTGATGTTGTAGATAGAACCACCTGTTGATTCAGCCGAGCAACGAATGCCATGATCTTTACGGCCTTTGTTGACTAGGCGGCAGATAGCGCCACCCGTTGGATAGTAAACACCTGTTACACCACCAGTGCCGATAGAAATAAACTGTTGCTGTGCCGCAGCGCCACCGGCAAGCAATAAGCCCGCCGCTACAGACGATAGAAATGTTATGGACTTCATGGAATCCTCCGTTGAATTTTAAATCGGTAGCTTGCGGGTTCTTACTCGCCACATTGACCACGTTCTCACCACTTTAGCAAATAAACATCGCTGTATGGAAGCGCTTTCAGTTTCTAAAAGAACCTTGACAGCATCAAAATCACTACGCTGGATACGATACAAAACATACCTAACAGCTCACGACTGGTATTGCGCTCCTTAAATACTTGGCCGGACAGGATTACCGCGAAAATAAACTCGATTTGCCCCAACGCTTTAACCAATGCCGGAAACTGCATGGTCATGGCAGTAAACCAGCCAATTGAACCCAGCACACTAGTGACGCCAATGAATGTACACAATCCTTTGGTTTTGGCTAGGGTTTTAAATTGCTGTTTATCTTCAAGCCAAACCCAGGCACCACTAATGAGTGTTTGCATGCACACCATATAAGCCAAGGTAATTGAGGCGGCGAGGATCGGTGACACATTTAGGCTTAAGCTTGCTTGGCGTAAAAAAAGTGATGTGAAAGAAAAGAACACGCCCGAGGCAATGCCGATAGTGGTTGCACTACTTAAAGACATCCCGCCGCGAAGCAAATCACTTAACACCAAACTCTTGTTAAGCATTAACACACCAACGATGCCAATGAGCACGGATAGCCACGCTATCCAGCTGAGGTATTCAGCAAATAATACGGCGGCTAATACTGCGGTAATTAATGCTTCGGTTTTAGCGAAGGCCGTGCCCACCGCGAAATTACGTTTGGCTAATACACTTACTAAACACGCTGTTGCGAGGATTTGTGCAGTTGCAGCAGCACTAGCATAAATATAAAAACGAGCGCCTAACTGCCATTGCTCATCAGCGTGAGTTTGCAGCACGACATATAGATAGATCAGCGCAAATGGTAACCCAAATAGATAACGTGCATGAGTGGACGCAACGGCGCTGACATGAGTGGCAAGTTCTTTTTGGCCTGCGGTTCTGACCGACTGCATCAACGCGGCAAATAACGTTAGCGTTATCCAGTTCATCCCGTAGCTTTATCCAAAGAACGCTATTCGCTATCGCGCTCGCGCTGCCCAACACCATTTAAAAATTGCCGAAGCACTTGATCACCACATTGCCGGTAGTTACGGCTATCCGGTTTACGCAATAAGGCGTTGACTTCACTAACACTCAGTGAGGCACCGCCAGTTTCCATACACGCCTGTAGGTCGTCACCACGCATGCTGAGCGCAATTTTCATTAGCTTGAGCACAGTGTTGTTTTCGATATGCGCTTTTGATGGCTGTGGCACTGGTTTGCCCTCTTGGGAGCCACGTTTTTCAACGATGTAGCCCGCTAAAAATGCTGAGATGGCTTGGTTAGGGCATCCAGCGAATCCAGGTTCTTCGTCTTTTAAACGCCAGGTGCCGACCTCTTCTAGCGTGGTTTTTAGCCCGCCTTGTTTGATAACACGCACGGCAACTTGATCATCTATCTGCAAGGAATAGCGTAATCGCCTGAGTAACTCGTTGTTATCCACTGGGCTCCGGTGTTATTTTGCAAGCTTGGTTGATGGGCTTTGATACGAATTGCACGCTAACACATTGTTAAATAACATGTCCTGAAACTCGTTATTTGCATAGCCACTAACAAAAGCGATTAACAAAAGTGAGAAGCAAGCGAATTTACACTCTTTAGTGTGTGTGATTAACTTCAATTTATCAGCGTTACATAGCGCACAAACCGGCCCAATTTTGTATTATGTCTCGCATCTTCTGTAGATCTAAGCTGCTTACCACCGATTTATGACTGCGTTGCCCCCCATTACACTCTTTGCTGTGCTACTCGCGTTAGGCATCGGTGTACTTATAGGCAACCTAGTAGGTAATAAACGCGGGCGCAAACAACGCCGTCAACTTCATCGCGATTTAAATCAACAAGGTTTGCAGCTGTTGGAAGTCAACACACAACTTTCAAAGCTCAAAAAAAATCGCGATCAGTTTGCTCGAAAAGATCGAGTGTTAAAACTCACTTTAAAAAAACTGGCAGACGCCACTATATTGACTAACGAGTCTGATCTCACTACTCAGGCGTTAGAACGCAAACACTTTATGCAAACTTCACGTTTGCAAGTTGCAGCTGCGGAAGCCAGACACCAAGCACAGCGTGCTGCAAAGGTAGCCACCACTGCCACTAGCCGGCTCAAAAAGTTAGAAGCGCTTTATACTCAAACCATCAACGCACCTGAGCCTAAATCCTACGGCCAAGGTGAGTCAGTACAAGTCAGTGTGATGGATCAACATTCACCAGAAATTTCAGAAGACACAAGCTCCCGTGTATCCAATCGAGACCTAATGCGCTTGAGCCAAATGTCCTCCAGTAACGAAGAGCAGTGCTTCAGTGTCGATAGCCTGCAATCCATCGCTGGCATCACCGCAGAACTAGAACGCACACTTAACGCTGCCGGCATTCACCGTATCGAACAGCTAGCCTCCATCAGTGATCGAGAATTAATCGGACTGCCCATCCCCACCACTGAACCACAATCCGTCGCTGCACGTGCAAACTGGAAATCCGGCGCTAAAGAGTGGATGGATCAGCGCAGCAACGCCTAGGGGTAACAGTGAAAATTTGATCGTTGTTCAAGCTTCGACCAGTTATTAAACAACACACCTGCAGAGGCTGTAAAATTTCGTCTTACGACTATGGAACTTTTTACCACAGTGGTATGATTCGCGGCATGCAAGAACTCGGTCTTCAGCTAGCACTTCCCAAACAGGATCAGCCTGGTATCTGGCCATGGATTGTCGGTGCAATCGCTGCTGTACTATTACTGATCAATGTTGTCCAGCTCTCTGATCAAATTCCACGCTCCTTATACAATAAAGCGCAAACCGTCATTGGCAATGCAGGTATTAAAGGTGCATTATTGTCTATTGATGGACGTGACCTTGTTCTAAGCGGGACTATCAGCCAAACAATTGACCGAGATGCATTTGTCCAAACACTTGCCAGTCTTGATGGCGTTCGTGTTGTTGAAGACAACATGGCGACCTTCGATCCAGAAGCTGCCTTTCGCCAATCTCAACAAAACTTTCTGGCAGCCTTAGCTGCTGTTGATACATCACAAGTCGCCTTTGAACCTGGCAGCGTATCGTTGACGGGCGAAAGCAAAACATCATTGGCCCAATTGGTGCAGTTGCTGCGTGCCTACCCACAGTTTAAAATCCGCGTTGCAGGGCACACTGACAACACCGGCCGTCCCGAAGTCAACTTGCGTATCAGCAAACAACGCGCACAGGCTGTTGCAAACTATCTGCTGCAACGTAGTGTTGGACGCGATCAGGTTATTGCGCAGGGTTATGGTGCAACTCGCCCTATCGCTGACAACGGAGACGAAGCAGGACGCGCCCGTAACCGCCGTATAGAGATAAACTTCATTGATTAACATGACCGCATCTAACGCAAATTTGCACAGGAGTAAGCCGTGACCTACCTGCTAACTCAAATGCTCATCAGCCTAGGGCTTGCCGGTATCGTCGGCGGCGCAATCGCTTGGTTAATTCAACGTTCTCGCGCAACGAAAATGTCCAATCAGCTGATGGAAACAATCCATATACAGCAGCTGCAATCGACGCAAGCTGAATCTGAAATCACCATGATGAAGGATGATTTCAACGAGCTAAAGCAACGCAATCGAGCTGAGATGGATGTACTTGCTGCAGAAGCCAAGCAAGTCCCTATGCTAAAACAGAATCTTGAAAAAAGTCAGCTGTTAGTTAAGCAGATGATGCAAAAGCACGAAGCGCGTCTTAAAGAATTATCAGATGAAAACGCAACCTTAATGCATCGTCTGAAAGATATTACTCAACGTGAGCAAGTACTCGATAAGATCCAAGCGGAAATCAATAGCGATCGTCGGCGTGGTTCCAGTGCCGCGGCTGGTGAAAGCGTGGCAGCCGCAGTTGCAGCAACCACGGGCTTACTAGGTAGTGTAAGTATGGCCACAGCATCAAGCAGCGATGAATTAGACGACGTTGTATCAAGCAATGCTGTGCATGGTGATATTGAATCAAAAAATGCCTCATTTGATTTTGAAGATCAGCTCGATAATGAAGAAGACAGCAACGAAATCAACGAGCCTAAT
This sequence comes from Granulosicoccaceae bacterium, assembly GCA_036478595.1. Classification (GTDB taxonomy): domain Bacteria; phylum Pseudomonadota; class Gammaproteobacteria; order Granulosicoccales; family Granulosicoccaceae; genus Granulosicoccus. Next base: position 39,323 of record JAZGEF010000032.1, on the reverse strand, counting down.
GGCAATATCAGCGAAGAAGCTATCGCTGATAACGGCACTAGCGCTGAGCAAGGTGAGCCTGTTGCCAACAGCAACAACGGTACAGGCGGTGACGAAGTCGAACAAATCTTCACACCCGCTGCCCAGCACGATGATCTAAAGCAGATTTTTGGCATTGGCCCGGTCACTGAAAAAACTCTGAACAAGTTGGGCATCACCAGCTACTCACAGCTAGCCGAGCTCAAGCAACACGATATCGATAAAATTGCCGAGGCGCTGCAAATTTTTCCCGGGCGTATTGAGCGTGACAACTGGGTGGGTGGTGCACGACGGCAGTTACAAGAAGTGCTCGAAGGGCTTTAAGCCCACAATAGAGCTTGTCGAGAACCTGGGCGAGTACGCCTTAGTTCACTTGCTCACGGCATCAAAGGTTGAATTTATCGCCAAAACAGAAAAGCCACCCACGGTAGCAAAAGGCTCAACAATCGGTTTTGGTGTTAAGCAAGGCCTTGCGCATTTCTTTGATACCGGCACAGGCACAAGATTGGTTAACGAATAGCGACTGCTCATACCGAGTTTAGCTCGGCCTATTCGATCTCTTGGCGCGTTAGGCACTGAGTGAGCAGTTCGTCAAATGTAGTAGCAATGGCATGCACAAACTCATTTGAATCTTGAGTTATCTCGATTGGATCGCCCACTACCACATCGCAGTTAAACGGCACAAACACTGACTCATTCTTTGGTAGTGCCTTACCTAAGCCGTGCATCACCACGGGCACTATATTGGTCACTGGCCTGTCTTTCACTAGATGAAATAAGCCTTTCTTTATTTTGCTTATTTTATCCGGATCCCCTCGGCTGCCTTCCGGGAATATAATTAGTATTTCATCGTTATCTAGTGCCTCATGGCAGGCTTGGAACATCGTCTCTCGTTCTGCTGTACCGCTTCGCTCAAGCGGGATAATGCCAATGCAATTTAACGAGAACCACGCAATGTATTTATTCTTTAAAAAATAATCGGCAGCAGCCACAGGCCTAACACGATGCACTTTAGATATTGGGAACATGCTCATCAAAACCATCGTATCTAGATGACTATTATGATTAGCAGCCAACACTGCTGGGCCTTTTAACGGTAGCTTTTGTCGGTGCCGTATATTTAAACCCAGTACAACCAAAATAACCGGCTTTACGATAAACAGCACAAATAGAATTTTGAACAGTTTATTCATGTTTAGTAATGCAGATAATAGAGATAGTGAAAGAATAAGGGAGCGGTATAGATGATGCTATCCAAGCGATCTAACAAACCACCATGACCAGGTATCAAGTTGCCACTGTCTTTAATCTGTAAATCTCGCTTAACGGATGAGATAACCACATCACCAAAAAATCCACTAACACCAATGATAAGGCCTGCTACAAAGCCTTGCGTCCAATCCAGAGGGGTTAACGCTGGTGCTAGAAATCCAGAGACTATGGTGACACTAGCCAAACCGCCAAGAAAACCTTCCCATGTTTTATTTGGGCTCACCTTCGGTATGATTTTATTTTTGCCTAACCATTTGCCCCAAACATATTGACAAACATCATTAAACTGAGTCATAAACAATAAAAACAAAACAGGCCCCATAGTACCAGCGCTGGTGTTCTTCACGGGCAGCACCAACAAGAAGCTAATATGGCTTAAACAAAATACGGTTAGCATCACCGACCAATGAATAATGCCAGCTGACCTTATAAAGCCCTTTGTCTCACCTATCAGCACCATACGCACCGGTAAAAACAAAAAGATATACACAGGTATAAATATGATGAATACCCCGTACCAAGCCTGCTCAACCCACAGGTATTGCAACGGGATTGCTAGATAGGCCCATGCAATTACCCTTCGATCAGTTTGCCGAGTGGGTACGATGGATAGAAATTCTTTAAGTGCAAGAAAACTCAAAAAGGCGAAAAAAGCAATCGCTAAGTTTTTGTTCAATATTAAAACAAAAAACAATATCCCGATCATCCACCACCAGGAAGTAATTCTTAGTTGTAGTTCTGTGTAGTCCTTGTCTGGATTTTTATGGCTAAGCATAAGTTGAACGAACGAGGCGAACACCAGAACGCCCAGCACTATCATCATAGCTAGCAGTGAGTTTTCTGGAATTCCAAACATGCTTATTCGCCAGTGCTTTCAAGAAACAGATAGCTTAAACGTGCCCGTCTTATAATCGTGATCACGCTACCACTACAGATGACTACAAGGGCAACTAACAACACAGTACCGCTTGGCCAAACGTTATGCTCAAACACCGACAACACACACGCGATGGTTATGATGGCCATTCGATGTTGTTTAGCCATCGGCCCTTCAAAATAAGAAGGTGTACCAATCGATTTACCTAGAGTACGGGTATAGGCAGTACCGACCGCTAACAATGCTGCCAGCCACCCAACACTGCCCGCCCATGCAAGCGATGAAACAGAGCCCGCTACAATCAAGATTATTGGGTCAGCCACTCGATCAGGGATATCGTTAAACAATTCACCTGACGCCGTGCTTTTACCACCCTCTATGGCGACCATGCCATCAAATAGATTGCATAACAAACGACATTGGATAAATACAGCAGCCAACAGAAGAAAGATGACTTTAGAATTACCGTGATCGGATGGCACATTCCATAAACAGATCGCAGCAAACAGTGCGAATACAACACTGGCCATGGAGATGTGATTAGGAGTGATGTTTTTTTGAGCTAATGCACGCGCAAATGACTGCGACATTTTCACATCACGCACCTTAAGTGGACGCCTTCCTTCAATATCTGACATGAGTCAATCCTCGCCCATTGTGTGTTGAATCTTTATGCGATAGGCCGTAGTCAAACAGAATACGAAAGCAACGCTTAAAGGAAATGCAATAGTAAGGAAGATATTTTGAGTTCCAACTAAAAAGTGAGCCAAAAACAAGCAACTCCCGGTAAAACTCACTGTAACCATGGCCGATAGCAAAACACCCAAATTAGATTGGGGCATTGTTTCGAATAGCCAGGAAACAGCTTTAACCATAAACAAGGTGATAGTGAAGCTGGCTATGCCCTGAATCAGCCCAGACGCTACCCCACTGGCAATACCTTTACTCTTGTCATAACTCAGATAATACGCCCACCCACCCCAAAGCATAAATGCGATCACAGCGGATATGATCGAATAGCCGTGATTAGTGTTTAGTGGCTCGGAATAGTCGTGCATTTCATTCAGCAATCCATTGGAAAAACGATCAACTATCTTGATTGATGGTAGCTCACTGCACTGTATACGCCATGACAGCAGTCTTAATTGCGATCCTTATCATGACGGTGGTTGACGCTATTTAGGTGGTTGACGCTATTTAAATGAAGCCACGGACTTTTCATAAGCCGCATCTATAAATGGTGATCGGCTGCTAAACGCCTCCTTCGAAGGATTAACCACAGACACCCAGCTCATCCGGCCATATACAGGTGTGGCGATAGCTCATTATTTGATGGGCGTGAGCGTGGCTTGCAAAAACGATATAAGAGCAATGCTTTTGATGCACCGACGTGGCTCAGTGGCGCAAGGATTGCTATAACTAGTTGATACTATTACGCCTCTTCGCAACATTGACGTCGGCAAATTGATTTTGAATATAAGAATGACAGCAGCAATAGTTGCCTTGCTAGGCGCAATAGCGCCACAGTGGGCGTCAGCTGCTGAGCTAGGCTTGGATTTTAGCCGTTGTTCGATTGGTGACGGCGCATCCTTATTGCCTGCTCAGTGCGCTGAATTGATCGTACCGCTAGACCCAACAGCGCCATCGGGCGAAACCTTGACGCTGACTATCGCCAAAGTGCCGGCACGCACTAACAAACCGAAGAGTGATCCATTTACATTAATAGCCGGTGGCCCCGGCCAATCCGCAACCGAATCGTTCCCTCCGGTAGCTCAAGCGTTCCGGCATATCTTGCTCGAGCGCGATATCTATTTAATCGATCAACGTGGTACTGGCCAATCGCATAAGCTGGTTTGTAAAAGTGATGATGCATCGTCGTTATTCGAATTTGATGAGGCGTTGATTGCCGAGCAAGCAAAAACCTGCCGCGAAAGCCTACCGCATGATCCACACTTTTTTACCACCAGTGTGGCAGTACAAGATATCGAACTAGTGCGTAGGGCACTCGGCATTGAACAGTGGAATATCTACGGCGTGTCTTACGGCACACGCGTGGCCTTGCATTACCTTCGTCGCTTCCCCGATCAAGTGCGCACCCTAATACTTGATGCGGTTGTGGCACCTGAAGTAGCACTTGGTCCTGAAATAGCCGTGATGGCGGAGCGCGCATTGGATGCCATGTTCACGCGATGTGAGAACGATAGCAGTTGCAGTAGCGCATTCCCCGAGCTAGCCACAAAAACAAACAAGCTGATCAGCTCGTTAAAAAACGAAGCCCGGCCGGTACAATATGAAGATTTAAGTTCAGGCCAATTACGCATGCTTGATTTTGATCATCAGCATTTAGCGGTTACCTTAAGGCTGATGTCTTACAGTGCGTATGGCAATGCCATACTGCCGTCGATGTTGTTTGATGCCAGCGAAAATAATAACCTCGCCCCGTTTGCACGCCAAGCTGAATTGCAAGTACGCTCACTGGGTGATTCCATTGCTAACGGTATGCACCACGCAGTGGTTTGCACGGAAGATGAGCCATTTACCGATATCGATGAAGGCCGCGCACAAAGCGCTGACACCTACTTAGGCACTGATCTGATCGATGCGCTTAAAATTAGCTGCGAGCAATGGGATTCTGGTGTGATTGACGATGACTTTAAGCAGCCAGTTGAATCGACAGTCCCTACGTTGCTGCTTTCAGGTAGCGCTGACCCAATAACGCCGCCAGAGTACGCAGAGCGTGCAAAGGCTAAGCTTAAAAATTCAAAGCACATAGTTATCGAACACCAAGGGCATATGCAATCAACTTCTGGATGCATGCCATCGATCATGGCTGAGTTTATTAAGCTTGGCGAAGTCGAGCAATTAGATACGAATTGCCTCGAGCGTTTAACTGCCCCGCCCTTTTTTATCGATGCCAATGGTCCAAAGCCGTGATAAACGCTGAGCAATTGGAAAAAGCGTTTAATAAACCGGGTAGTGGTTTGTTTAAACGTGAGCAAGTTAAAGCGGTGAAAGAGGTATCGTTCTCTGCAGCCGATGGTTCAGTCACTGGTTTGCTTGGCCCTAATGGCGCAGGTAAATCCACCACTTTGCGAATACTTGCAACGCTGGTACATCCCGATGGTGGCACCGCCACTATAGACGGGCTTGATATCAGTGCCGATGTACTTAAGGTACGTCAGCAACTTGGGTTTATGCCGCATAACGCAGGCATCTATCCAAGGCTTAGCGCACGAGAAAACATCACTTACTACGCGCGTTTGTGCGGCCTGGATAAGGCTAAAGCGCAATCACGTGTAAATGAACTGGCCGAACAACTGGAGATGACTGAGTTTCTGGAACGCCGGGCGATGGGATTCTCTCAAGGCCAACGCACAAAGGTTGCACTGGCAAGAGCGCTTGTGCATCAGCCACAAACAATCATGCTTGACGAGCCGACTAATGGCTTAGATGTGATGGCAACGCGCGGATTGCGTGCCATCATCAAAGAGCTGGCTATGCAAGGGCACTGCATCGTGTTCTCTAGCCACATTATGCAAGAGGTTGCAGCCCTGTGTGATCGCGTTGCCATAATTGCCAACGGCACCATTGCCATCGAAGACGATCTTGACGGCATTCGCCACCGCACAGGGCACGATGATTTAGAAGATGCGTTTGTTGAAGCGATCGGTGCGGCGCCTGCAGAAGTGTCTCAATGAAGGCGCTAATTGTCATGTACAAAGAGATCATCGACAACCTACGTGATCGGCAAACGTTTTTTTACGCCTTGTTATTTGGCCCAGTATTATTACCACTTATCATTGGTGGCTCCTTAGTAGCAAGTTTTAAACAGTTCGCTATTGATTTTGATGAGGTGACGGAGTTAGCAGTCGTAAACGAACAAGCTGCGCCAAACCTGCTAGCATATTTGTATTCCAAAAATATCGACATTACCACCGCAGCTGATGATGTTGAGGCAGCAGTACGCGCAGGCGACATAAACATCGCGTTGGAAATTCCAACAGAATTTGGCGAACAACTGCGCAAGGCTAACCCTGCCCCATTAACCCTCTATGTCAATGATGCGGATAAAGACTCCACCCGCGCAGCTCGTAAAATCAGCGCCCTAATAGGTGCTTATAAAAACACCATCAATAGTTTGCGTATGCAGCACCGTGGCATCGATCCACAGGTGTTCAATTCAATAGAGCTGACAGAATTTGATGTATCCGAGGATGGCAGTAGTGGTCAGCTAATAGCATCGATACTGCCGTTCCTATTTATTATGTCGATGATAATGGGTGGCTTTTATCTCGCCATCGACACCACGGCAGGCGAACGAGAACGTATGTCGTTAGAGCCCTTGCTGGCATTACCACTGGATAGAGTAGATGTGGTGTACGGCAAGTTTGGTGCAACGCTTTGTTTTGTTGTGATGTCCAGTTGTCTGACCGTACTAAGCATCTATGGCTTATTTCAGTTCTTCCCTACAGAGTTGATTAGTGGTGGTTTACGATTTGATGGCAGTACTCTGGTTAAAGCATTTATGTTGGTTTCACCTTTAACGGTGTTTCTTTCCGCCGCGCTAATTACCGTATCGGCTTACACGCGCAGCACCAAGGAGGCTCAAACCTACCTTGGCTTGATGATGATTGTACCGATGGCACCGTTCTTTTTACTGCAATTTTTCAGCCTTGGTGCTAGCACTTGGAGCATGGCCCTACCAATGCTAAGCCAATACCAACTACTCGAAAAGGTTGTGCTGCAAGACGACATCAACACTTTGCATGTGTTCCTCTCAGTGGGTGGCACCCTACTGGCTGGTTTGCTGTTACTACGCTTAGCAACAAAGCTATACAGACGCGACAGAATCCTGATGTAAATGAATTAGCTGCGCCATCCACGTTGACATACTGGCTGACAAAAATAACCATAGCGTTCTTTGTTAAACGCTGCGGGAAATTGTCAGATGCAACGCCAACGACTAGTCGACTATCAAGGAAACGGAGCCAAAGCTAAGCCCACCTTTAGCGATGCTGAAATGCAACGCCGCCAAGATGCAGTTCGTGCTTACATGGCTGAACATAATATCGATGCTGCCTTGTTCACTTCATACCACAACATCTGCTATCTCTCAGACTTCCTCTACTGCCAATTTGGTAGGCGATACGGATTGCTGTTGGATCACACTTCGCTTACCAGCATCAGCGCAGGCATAGACGGCGGACAACCTTGGCGGCGCACTTACGGTAATAACATTACCTATACCGATTGGCAGAAAGACAATTACTTTCACGCCATTAGTGGGCTTACCAGTAATGTTGAACGCCTGGGCATCGAATTCGATCACGTTAACCTCCACATGCTCGAGCTACTCAAGCATCACTTCCCGCAAATGGAATTTGTAGATATCAGCGATGCATCCATGCAGATGCGCATGATCAAATCTAATGAAGAAATCGTTCACATCACCGAGATGGCACGCATTGCTGATTTAGGAGGGGCTGCTTGTGTTGAGGCCATTGGTGTCGGTGTTGGCGAGCACGAGATTGCCCTGCACTCAAGTCAAACTATGATCCGTGAAATTGCCAGAAGCTGGCCGGATGGAGAATTATTGGATACGTGGACGTGGTTTCAATCAGGTGTGAACACAGACGGTGCGCACAACCCCGTCACGAGCAAGCCTATTGAATCAGGCGATATCCTTAGCCTCAATTGTTTTCCGATGGTGGCAGGTTATTACGTTGCGTTGGAGCGCACCCTGTTTTGCGAAACCGCGCTTACCGAAAGCATGCACATCTGGGATGTTAATTGTCAGGTACACAACCGTGGCAAAGAGCTGCTGGTGCCTGGGGCCAAGTGCAGTGATATCGCAAAAGAACTAAACTCTATGTACGAAGAATACCAACTGCTGCAATATCGATCATTTGGTTACGGGCACTCCTTTGGTGTGCTGTGTCATTACTACGGTCGTGAGGCGGGTCTCGAGCTACGCGAGGATTGCGACACGGTGCTGGAACCCGGCATGGTCATCTCGATGGAACCCATGTTGACGATCCCCGAAGGCCGAAATGGCGCTGGCGGTTACCGGGAGCACGACATCCTCGTGATAACCGAGGACGGTAATGACAACATTACTAGGTTTCCGTATGGGCCTGAGCATCTTATTGTAAAAGGATAAATCCCATCAAATTTGTCGATTCCGCCCCTAAAATATGCCGCTGGACCTTCAAAATGGCCGTTTTTAACGAAGTTACACTTGTGCCATATGTTATTATGTCCTTTCCGTGAACTGCTTCAATCTTGAGCTTCGAGTCCCCGAACCGCATGTCTGATACTGAAGAACCATTAGTACGTTTTGTAGACGTACAAAAAAGCTACGACGGCGTCACGCTAGTTGTTAAAAAATTCAACCTTGATATGCAAAAAGGTGAATTCCTCACCATGCTCGGCCCCTCAGGTTCTGGCAAAACGACATGCCTGATGATGCTCGCAGGGTTTGAGCCCGCCACTCACGGCGAGATAATCTTACAAGGCCAGCCCATTAACAACGTACCTCCTCACAAACGTGGCATTGGCATGGTGTTCCAAAATTACGCTTTGTTTCCGCATATGACCGTAGCCGAAAATCTCGCGTTTCCGCTTCAGGTGCGAAACATGAGTAAGTCCGATACCACCGCGAAAGTCAACAGAGCACTCGACATGGTGCAGCTAGGTGAGTTTGGCGATCGTCGGCCAGCACAACTCTCAGGTGGCCAGCAACAACGCGTAGCAGTTGCCCGCGCATTGGTGTTCGATCCAGAGGTTGTACTAATGGATGAACCGCTAGGCGCACTGGATAAAAACCTGCGTGAGCAAATGCAGTACGAAATTAAACATATGCATGAGAATCTCGGCATTACGGTACTGTACGTGACACACGATCAAAGCGAGGCGCTTACCATGTCAAACCGCATTGCGGTGTTTGACGACGGCATAGTTCAGCAGTTGGCACCGCCTTCCACGTTATACGAAAAGCCGGATAACGCCTTTGTTGCCCAATTTATAGGTGAAAACAACGTACTGCGTGGCAAGGTCACGTCTGTCGATGGTGATAGTTGTCATGTTGATGTTGGCAACAATCACTCAATACACGCGTTAAAGGTCAATGTGGACAACGTAGGTGAATCCAGCACTTTGTCCATACGGCCAGAGCGAGTAGTACTTAATCCAGGGCCCGAATACAACAATGTATTTGAAGGCAAAGTAGAAGAACTTATCTACCTTGGCGATCACATTCGCACACGTATGGTGGTGTGTGGTGATAGCGAATTTATTGTGAAAATTCCTAATTCAGGCGAGATTGGCCAACTTCGCGAAGGCGATACGGCCAAGGTCGGTTGGAAAATGGAGGATTGTCGTGCATTGGATGGAGTCAATTAGTCCTGCCGGCAAATGTTTGTAACCCGGTTGAAGCTATATATAAAAATCGGGATTTAATATTATTAGTTATTATTATTTTGGAGAGCTCTACATGAAATTATTAAACCGTACTCTCATTGCTGTAGCGGTGAGTGCAGGAATGGTAGGCGTAGCATCAGCTAAAGATTTAGTTGTTGTTTCTTGGGGTGGCGCTTATACAGCCAGCCAACAAAATGCCTATCACGCACCGTACATGGCAAACAATCCTGACATCACAATCGTCAATGATGATTCTGCAGGTGGCGCAGTTGCAAAGCTTCGCGCGATGCAAGAAGCCAATAACGTTACTTGGGATCTCGTTGACATGGTTGCATCTGATGCAATCCTGAGTTGTGACGAAGGCTTGGTAATCGAGATCGATCACAATGCTGTACTGGCAGCAGCGCCAGATGGCACACCTGCTCTGGAAGATTTTGGTGACCTCGTCGTGTCCCCCTGCTTCATACCACAGATCGTTTACTCTACAACGTTTGGCTACCGCACGGACAAAGTGGGTGATACTCCGCCAACGTCTATCAACGACATATTCGACCTAGACAAGTACCCAGGCAAGCGTGCATTGCAAAAGAAACCAATTAACAACCTGGAATGGGCTCTGATTGCTGACGGTGTACCTGCTGACAAAGTTTATGAAGTGCTCGGTACAGAAGCTGGTGTAGCACAAGCCTTTGCAAAGCTGGATACCATCAAGGATTCTGTCATCTGGTGGGATAAAGGTGCACAACCCCCTCAGTTACTCGCTGATGGCGAAGTCACTATTGCCTCTGCATACAACGGACGTTTATTTTCAGTAATTGAAGAAGAGAAGCAACCTATTGCAATGATGTGGGATTGGCAGGTATTCGATCTTGACGGCTGGGTTGTTCCAGCTGGCGGCAAGAACGAAGCTGATGTTTTAGCCTACCTGAATTTTGCAACTGATACTCAGCGCCTTGCCGATCAAGCGAAGTACATCTCGTATGGCCCTGCTCGTGCATCATCTGCGCCTATGGTTGGCAAACACAAAGACTTGGGTATCGATATGGCGCCACATATGCCAACGTCTCCTGCCTATGCTGAACACACTTTGCTTTACAACTACGAGTTTTGGGCTGACAACATTGATGATCTAACTGAGTCATTCCAAGCTTGGTTGACTAATTAAGCCCCGGCTACGTTCTGGTTGATTCAATTGATCTAAAACGATTGCGGCCGTCACTACGGCGGCCGCTTTCATCAAAAAACTATGGCAAACACAACAACTAATTCACCGCTTGTGACCGTTGACGGCACACCCCTTAAGGTCAGCCTTGGCCGCGCCAAGCGCAAAGCCAAATTACGCGCCCTGCTGTTAGTAGCGCCGTTGTTTGCCTTCATTTTGTTAACCTTTTTTGTACCAATTATTTCAATGCTGCTGCGCAGTGTCGACAACGAAGTGGTCTCCTACACACTCCCCAACACGGCACCTCTGCTATCACAGTGGGATGCATCGTCCGGCGAGATACCCGGCGAAGCAGTATTCAAGGCCCTTGCAGCAGACTTCAAAGAATCTGCCGAAGACAAATACGACGACAAATCCGCTGGCAAAGTAGGTCGTAGGCTCAACTACGAGCTAACCGGTTTTTCGAGCATGTTCAGAAAAACAGCTCGCAAATCGAAAAAATTCGAACCACCCTACAAGGAAGCCTTTATTAAGGCTGAAAAAAAATGGGGCGACCCGAAATACTGGCAAGTAATGCAGCGAGAGATGCGCAAAGCAACCGACTCCTACTACCTTGCGGCAATCGATGCCGGTTACGACAGCGAAGGTAATCGAGCATTCAACGAACCCGGTAAACGCGTGTACCTAAAACTGTTTTGGCGTACCTTTTGGATGAGCGGACTAATTACTGGCCTATGCTTACTGCTGGCTTACCCAGTGGCCTACTTGTTATCTATCTTGAAGTCCCGTACCAGCAATATGCTGATGATCCTTGTGTTACTACCGTTCTGGACATCCTTACTGGTACGAACATCAGCGTGGATAGCGTTGTTGCAAAAAGAAGGTGTTATCAATTCCCTGTTAGTAGCCACAGGCATGCTGGATGATGCCAATCGACTGTTAATGATCCACAACAAAGCGGGTACGATTATCGCGATGGTGCACGTGCTGTTACCGTTTATGATCTTGCCGCTCTATAGCGTAATGAAAACCATACCGCCAAGCTACATGCGAGCGGCGCGCTCATTAGGCGCTACACCGTTTACTGCATTCACCAAGGTGTATATGCCTAACACGATACCCGGCATCGGTGCTGGCGCTATTCTGGTATTTATACTCTCGATTGGTTACTACATTACACCTGCTTTGGTGGGCGGGCAGTCAGGTACACTCATCAGCAATCTGATTGCCTATCATCTAGAATCGTCATTGAACTGGGGCTTAGCCGCAGCCCTTGGTGCGATACTGCTTGCAGCCACATTTGCCTTGTACTTGGTGTACGACAAGATTGTCGGCATCGATAACATGAAGTTGGGTTAACTATGTCATTACCAGCATACGCAGGCCCACTCGAAACCACTTGGTATTACCTGTTCAGGTTTATTTGTGGTTTGATATTTTTCTTCCTCATCGCGCCTATCCTGGTGATCATTCCGTTGTCTTTCAATGCGGTACCGTTTTTTACGTTTACCGAAAAGATGCTCACGTTTGATCCGGAAGGTTATTCGCTTAAGTGGTATCGAGATTTTTTCTCTAACCTCAATTGGCAAGGTGCTGTTAAAAACAGTTTTATTATTGCGTTTTTTTCAACCATTATCTCAACTACGTTAGGCACTATTGCCGCACTAGGGCTTAGCCGCGCCGAGATGCCTGCTAAAACTTGGGTGATGGGTATCTTGATATCCCCTATGATTGTGCCGCTGATAATCTCAGCTGCGGGTATGTTCTTTTTCTATACTGATATGGGCTTAGCCTCCACACATCTTGGCGTTATTCTGGCTCACGCAGCATTGTCTACACCGTTTGTAGTGATAACAGTTACCGCAACGCTTGTAGGCTTTGACCAAAGTTTAATACGTGCATCTGCCACATTGGGCGCTAATCCAACCACCACTTTCTTCAAAGTGATTGTGCCGCTGATACTCCCCGGTGTTATCTCTGGGGCGCTGTTTGCGTTTGTCACCTCGTTCGACGAAGTGGTTGTAGTGAAGTTTATAGGTAGCTACGAACAACGCACTATCCCCTGGGCAATGTTCTCTGGTATTCGCGAGCAGATCAGCCCGACTATATTAGCGGTAGCCACACTGCTGGTGCTCTTGTCGGTAGGAATGCTGGCCACCGTTGAACTACTACGCCGACGCAACGAAAAGCTACGCGGCTTAAGCCCAGGCTAGTTATCTCTTTGAGGCGATCATTGAGTCGTTAAGTTCATGGATAACCTTAGCGCCAAGCAACCTTGCAGTGCCGGGGTACCACATGTCGTTACTGCCCGCATCAAACATCTCGTCGGTAAATCCACTATCCACACCTTGCTCTATAAAAAGCGCTGCGTCTTTGACTTGCTCAGCCTGAGGGTTGTATGTGGCTGATGATTGACGAGGTCGGTTAGCATCCAGTCCGTATTGATGAAACCCCAACTTGGCATCAGTGGCCAAGCTTCGTTTAACGCCACCAATAAATGCTGTTGTGCATGACGAACTACAGTGAGTTTGTACATGGGTGTTCAATCCATTTTCTTTAAACAGCAGTGCCAATCCACGGCCTTCGTAAATCTGACCACCACCGCTTTCCAATACCACCATAGTGACGCCATTGTTAAATTCCAGTACCCTGCGCACCTCTTTGGTCATACCAAATGCAAGCTCGCCGGTTATCGCGAGTACCGATTCGTCAGTAGCACTGATTTGAATAACAGGGCGTTGCTCGACTTCTCTCGTATCAAAACGATGCTGATCAAGCAACGCAGTTAGGCGCTGCACGGTGTAGAGGCTGTGACTGGCAGCAGCAATGCCCCCAGCGATGACAGCAGCTTGCACGGCGTACAGAATATGGGATCTGCCCCTGCGTTCAAAGTGCTCAAAGGCGCTGCGTAGTGTCCCCACGGCTTGCCAAGGAAACACAAGCAATAGCACAAAGCCTACGTAAACCAGCACCAACGGCACAGCCCAGCGTTTGTCTAAAGGCACTGCCTGGAGCCAGTGCGGCTCTACTAGCCTAATTAACACCATTGGCACTACCGCGATCAGCCAAAAGCTGACCCATAAGGGCATATTGCCGCGCCAGTGATTAAGGATGAGGCCCATAAGCTCCGCTATGCACTGATTGTGATTGCAATAGCAGTGCGCTAAAGTAGTTATAGCAAACAAACACAGTTTACTCTGTCGCCACATCACTATGCCAATACAACGTTTTTATCACGAGAGCCTGTATCAATTTGGCCAGGCGCAGCCCTCCTTCTGGGAAGCCAGTGCAGGTGCGCCACTACCTGACTGGTCCGCGTTAACTGGAGACCAGCATTGTGAGATCGCTATCATTGGCGGCGGCTTTACCGGCATGTCTACAGCACTTCATCTGGCTCGTGATCATGGCAATAACGTGCGCGTGTTGGAGGCTGGGCATATCGGTTGGGGCGCATCTGGGCGCAGTGGTGGTTTCTGCTCTGTGGGCGGCACCAAGATGAGTATCAAACGCCAGATACGTAAGTACGGTAAAGAACAAACCTATAACTTCTTTCAAAGCCAAGCCGATGCAATTGCTTTGTGCAAAGAGCTTATCGAAACCGAAGATATGGAGTTTAAACCACAAGGCCATGGTGAATGGGTGGTGGCAGAAAGCGCATCACACTTTAAGCGGCTATGTGTTGAAGCGGGTGAATGGGGAGCACATACACCCATCAAACCAACAATGATGACGCAAGATGAGTTTGCCCGTGCAGCTTATGAAGCACCACACCAACATGGTGCCATGTTGATAGAGCCCGGCTTTGGTTTACACCCACTGCGCTATATAAAGGGCTTGGCTCGCGCAGCTGCAAAATACGGTGCTGACATATCACCTAACAGTGAAGTACTACGCTGGGAAAAACACAATGGCAAGCATCGTTTGGAATGCGCTAATGGAACACTCACCGCAGACAAACTAGTCGTTGCTTGTAATGGTTTTATGCCAGAGCACCTAAGCCCTGCTCTACATGGCTATACATTGCCACTGCAAAGCGTGCTTAATGTCACCCGTCGGTTAACGGATGCTGAGCTAGCGACATACCCTTGGCACGATCACTGCCCGGCCATTAATTCTCCACACGTTTACGTATATTACCGCCTGTTACCCGATAACCGAATAATGATTGGTGGGCGTGGTGATAATGTTGGTAGCCCGGAGGGTGCCAGCAAAACAGCAGAAGGCATACATGCCACCTTTGCCAGGCTCTGGCCAAACTGGGCTCATGTGGAGTTTGAATACAGTTGGCGTGGCCTGATTTGTTTTAGCCAAAACTTTAAACCCGCTTTTGGCCAGCTGCCAAGCGATAGAAGTGTATACCTTGGCTTTGGTTATCATGGCAGTGGTGTTGCCACTGCTACTTGGTTTGGTCAGCAGCTAGCAAAATGGATTGGAAGCAAGAAGTCGCTTAAAGAAATTGATATACCCTCGCTATACAAAGGTATGCCGCCGCGGTTTCCATTGCCCGCGTTGCGAAAGGTGTATGGGCGCGTGGGCCTAGAGTACTACCTAACTTTGGATAAATTACACAAATAACGAGTATCACAATCAACGCTGGGAGCAGCAACATGGCAGAGCCAACCGCGCAGGAACTCGAATACCAGATATACGAGCTTGCTACAAAGCTCAACGAAAAGCGTAAACAAACTCCGGGCACACAGGTTTCTGACTACACGTTTGATACCAACGCTGGCCCGCAAAACCTCTCTTCTTTCTTTGGCAATAACAGCAAGCTACTGGTCATCCACAATATGGGCCAAGCTTGTCGTTTTTGCACCCTATGGGGAGATGGTATAAGTGCATTCCTACCGCATCTTGAATCGGCGATGTCGCTTGTGATGGTTTCTAAAGACTCCCCCGAGCAGCAGCGGATTTTTGCTAACTCTCGTGGTTGGCGTATGCGCATGGCATCCCACAATGGGGGCGACTATATGACTGAACAAATTGCAGCAGAAGGCATGGGTACGAATATGCCCGGTGCTGCCTGCTATGAAAAACAAGGTGACAAGATCGTTAAAACGAACAGCAGCTTTTTTGGCCCCAACGATCTCTACTGCCCTATGTGGCATTTTTTAGGGATGGCAGGGATAACTCACGATGAATGGACACCGCAGTATAACTACTGGGTACGCCCGAGCGAGTTAGAAGATGGAGGTGAAAACGTTTTGGGGTAGCCCCTATTATGCTCACGCAACCGTTAAAACGCTCGGACCACTAAATGGCGATATGCGATTACCCATCAAAGTTGAGCTTACCGCAAACCAACCCCGGTGTTGCCACGGTGTTGGAATATCTGATTATTAAGTTCCCTTATATTGATGCTCAGGTATGGCGGCAACGAATCACTGATGGCAAAGTACATTGTCACGACGGCTCACTGATAACGGCCCAATCGCCCTATCATCCACAACAGCGAATCTACTATTATAGAGAAGTCGAAAACGAGCCCACCATCCCCTTCAACGAAACCATCCTATTTCAAGATGACAATATATTGGTGGCCTATAAGCCGCATTTTCTAGCACTCATTCCTGGCGGTATCTATGTGAATGAATGCTTGCAGAATCGCTTACGCCGTAGAACTGGCATTGATACCTTACAAGCGTTGCATCGTTTAGATCGGGTGACCGCAGGCTTAGTTATATTCTCTGTCAATCCAAGCACCTGCCACCACTACCATCACCTATTTGAAACGCGACAAATACACAAAACCTATCACGCAATTTCCAATGTTGATGAAAGCGCGCATCTTGTAGGCCAGAAGTGGGAAATAAAGAACCGCGTCGTGCCGTCTGAACCGCTCTTTCTTATGCGTGTTATCAAGGGTGAAGCCAATAGCCATTCTGTTGTTCGATGTTTGCAACAGTCTAATCAGAAAGCCTTGTTCGAACTTAACCCTATTACGGGTAAAACTCATCAATTACGTGTCCATATGCAGTCCCTGGGCTTGCCCATACTCAATGACAAATACTACCCAGAATTACAGCCGCTATCAGAGGATAACTATGCGGCACCTTTGCAGTTGCTGGCAAAAGAAATTCAGTTTATTGACCCAGTCTCTCAGCAGCCGAGACGCTTTAACTATGACGGCAACCTACCGTTAACATGAGCAAGGACAATTGGGGACAGACCACAATTAGTCATTATTTGAGGCCGTGCTCTATTGCTGAATGTGTATCTGATTTCTAAAAACGGAATTCAGCTAATTAATCGTGGTCTGTCCCTACCAACTTCTACCAACTTTGGTGTTTTCGACTAAAAACTGCCTGCTTTGGTCATGATTTTGCAGAGTCAATAGTCTGTTTTTGATCCTCCGTAAATGCCTGTGCAGCGTCAAATAATTGTTAGTGGATTTCACCGAAGTGGCACATCAATGACGATGCAAGCGCTGGTGAATGCTGGCTTGTACGCCGGTAATTCACTTATTGGCGGTGATCCGTCAAATCCAGATGGGCATTTTGAAGACATTGACACTGTCAACCTTCACGATGCATGGTTACGGGAACTAGGCTCTGACTGGTGCCATACAGGCGAACTGCCACAGATCGAGGCTGCGAAAGCCACTCTGGGCATAGCACCAATACGTGATCGATTGAACGAATCCCAGCGGCACTGGGGCGTAAAAGACCCTCGTACATGCCTGTTTCTAAAACACTGGTTTAACACACTGGACAATCCGGCTGGCGTGTTTATCTACCGACACTACGCAAGCTGCCTACATTCTCTGCAAAGACGCCAGGCTAATGAGCTGCTGGTATATCCAACTACATCAGAAAACGCGATTCGTTTTTGGACCAAACCGGAAATTGCGTTGCAGTCCTGGTTACAACACAACAATGCAATTTTGACCACTGCACGAGAGTTTCCAAAAGCCTGTGTGGTCGTCTCTCAAGAAGCCGTGATCAACGGCGCTCCTCTGATCAGCACTGTGAACGACGTGTTGTCCCTGTCGCTTGATACACAGTGTGACCTGGGAGTTGACGCTAGCAAAACTGCACATCGACGTGAACTCCCTCTTCTAAACTCAAGCCTACAAGGCGAATTAGAAGAGACATGGGCACAGTTACAACACATTGCAGCGCTACCAAACGAACAAGAGCCTCAGCTGCGGTGGATCCAACCACAATGTGTGACAGTACAACATCAAGCGACACCGGCATCCCTTGTTGCACAGTGGGATAGGCTCGGTGTCACTCAATCACAATCGGCCTTGCGAATTAGCGATGGATCTTAGCAAACTAGATTTGTCTGATCGTGCAATGATCAATCGTGCATTGCATGAATCAACAGAAGCTCTGCAACTGGGAGTACTAACTTACGCCCTTTGCAAACACCCTGATGACACCTTCCTGCATAGCCACATTGGCCGCGTCTACTATGGCCTAGGGCTAATGCCACAGGCAGCTAGCCATCTTGATATAGCAATCAACGCTAACAGTGACAACCCTTCCGCGTATTTTTATCGAGCATTGATACACCGCCAGCAGAATGATTTGTCCCAATGCGCTGCCCTGCTGGAGCACACTGTAACCTTGAGCGAAAACGCTGACTACCACGTAACGCTGATTGTAGTGTTGATGCAGTTACATCGGTTTCATGATGCCATAACTCACAGCTCCGACGGATTGCAAACGCACCCAAAAGACATCCGATTTGCACTTGCAAAAGCCGATGCGCTGATTGCCAATAAAATGTATGACCTTGCCTTAAGTTGGTGCAACGAACAAGACGTCGCTGGCACGCACCCTGAATGGCCACTACTGCGCTACCAAATCTATACAGCATTAAATAAAGACGAAATGGCTGCAATCGAGTATCAAGAAAATACTCGACGCCAGATACATGCACATGCCGACTACCGCAATAAGGCAAACCAAGTATTGGACGTTGTCACTGATGTGACTCTACGTAAGCAACTCATTCAGCTATGGAGCACCAAATTGGGGAAGCTTTCTAGTAGCCCTCTCGCAAGCATTACCAAACAACAGCTGCCTCGTGTAGCGATGTCTATCCTTGTTCGCGATGAGGCCGATATCATCGCTGAAAACATTCGATATCATGCAGCCCACGGCGTACAGCATTTCATTGTGACTGATAACGGTTCTGTAGATGGCACTCGCGAGATACTTGCGCAATTGCAAAACGAATATTCCCTAGACATTATTGACGAGCCATCTCATACGATTGATCAAGATCTTTGGGTTACCAGAATGGCTAGGCAACTCAAAGAGAATGCTGATTGCGATTGGGTCATACATAATGATGCCGACGAATTCTGGGTTCCTGATTCCGGATCCCTGCCAGAAGCCATACAGACCTCGTTAGATGCACAAAGCGACGTCGGAGTTTTAGCCTGCAAAAGGTTAAACATGCTGCCAGATAAACAACAGGTCGAATCACCAGGATTCGTTTTCCATGACAGCTGTTTCGCTACCGTTAAAACGGTGGCGTTACTTGATGGAGAACAACCATGGAGCAAGAGCAATAATAACTGTGTGGCCCGCAATGTCATGGACAAAGTGCTGACTAGAATCGAAGGGCTGGGTGATATCCAATACGGGAATCATGGCGCAGAACATACTATGCCTAAAAGTTCATGCAATACGATCACCGTTCTTCACTACCCTGTAAGAACCTACCAGCAGTTTGAACGTAAAGTGGTGAACTACGGAGAAAGCTTGGCGAAGAATGATCGCTTCCCTAAAAACTCTAGCGAACACTTACGCTACTGGTATCAACGTTATCTAGAAGGCAAGCTTAAGGATGACTACGACAGCATTACTTTTGATCGTGCTCGATTGAAAATACTGTTGAAAGACGGTTACGTTGTTAAGGACGCGCGAGTCCAATCACACTTTGAATCAGAGTTGGCGCAAGTGAGTACTGGGTGAACAATCCAGCGCCACTGATAGCGGACCCAAACTACGGAGCGTCGTTTGTTAGTTTACTCTCAAACAACTCAGCAAGCCTGATCCGTTGAATTTTACCCGACGGCCCTTTGGGCAATTCTGGCATCACGTGGATGCAATCAGGTGTTTTAAATTTACCGACAATAGATTCGCATAACTTAAGCAATGCAACTGCGTCAGTGCTGGATTGTTCTGCCAGCATAACTGCCGCCTCTACCCGCTGTCCATACTGTTTGCAATTCAAGGCAAACGCGGCTGCCTCAATAACATCCGGGTGCCGATATAAGGCTTCGTCTATTTCGCGTGGTGCGATGTTTTCACCGCCTTTGATGATGAGCTCTTTAAGCCTGCCGGTGATAAACACATAGCCGTCGGCATCCATCTTACCCAAGTCACCTGTGCGGAACCACCCACCACTCGTAATGGCCTCTTTTGTAGCGTCTGGATTTTTAAGATAACGTGACATGACGTTATCGCCCTTAACCAACAACTCGCCTTCTACACCTGCTGCAACTGAATGCTGTTGTTTGTCGGCAATCATGACTTCATCACCCACCGCTACACCCGGCGAACCAATCTTGCGTAAACCCGGTGGCATAGGGTTGGATAGAATTTGTGCGGCCGTTTCTGTTAAACCCATAGTTTCGACAATAGGGATATCAAATTTTTGTTCAAAGGCTTGATGCACTTCTGGCGATAGCGGTGCAGACGCTGAGCGGCCAAAACGTATTTTGTGCCCCGCTGGTAACGGTACAGCATCATCAGATGCATGTAGTAAGTACGAAAGCTGAGTAGGCACAATGCTAAACCATGTGCAATCATTCGCTGCAGCCCACGCCCAAAATTTGCCCGTTGAAAAACGCACAGGCAATATGACTGAGCCCCCCGACACCAATGGGCCAAACAGGGTTACGCACAGGCCGTTGATATGATAGAGCGGCAACACGCACAAGGCGCGGTCAGCGTCTGTCAACTCATGACCTAGTGCTGTATTGTGTCCACCGGCCAACAGGCTTCGATGAGACAACACAACACCTTTAGGCCTGCCAGTAGTGCCGGAGGTATACATCAACAAACCATCCGATTCAGCAGTGAGTGAATGCTGTGCGATGTGGCTTGGATCAGCTTCAGGCAGCGCATCAATATCAAGTATCTCGATTTCAATTCCAGATAGGTTTGCCCTAGCTTGTTTTACCAAGTCTTCACTCTCGCGATTGGTAAACACTAATGAGCATTCAGAATGCTCCAATACATAAGCGATAGTATCGTTACCAGCCACCAGGTTAATGGCGGTGGCTCTAAAACCACCATAAATAATACCCAACACGCAAAGCGCGGTATCCGGCCCGTTGTGCATTGCATAGGCGACACTGGTTTGTGGCCGTACGCCGCGGTTGTTTATGTACAGCGCAATCGATGCAATGATTTTCTGAGCTTGCGCATAAGTTGTTACATCACCGTTAACTGGATCAATTAAAAAAGTGTCAGTGGCGTTAATCCTTGCCCGGCTATCGATTAGGTCCCTTATCGAAGTGTTCATTAATGTCCTGCCTCCTTCCAGTAGTCAGCAAATATCGTATCGAGCTCGGGCTCATAGCTTTCAATCGGGCGCACCACCCGAGTTGTATTCATAAAATGTGTGTAGTTCAAGTTATTGTCGATGGAATTCCCACCCCAGCTACCGCAGCCCATCGACAATGAAAATGGCAAGCCATTTGTGAATGAGCCACCGGTGGCAAAACAATGTGCTTGATTAACAATCACACGACACGTAGGCAGCGATTCTGCTAACAACATTGCACGGCTGTCATCACCACTGTGCAAACCCACCGAATGCCCAGCACCTTGAAACGCTAACACCTCGGCTGCAAGCTCTCTCGCAGCATCAAAGTCGGCAACACGATAGAGGGTAAGCGCAAGCGAAAGCTTCTCGCCAGACTCAGGATAGTCCGCACCCACACCATCACCGGGCAGTACTACAAACTTCGCCGTATCGCTATCACTAACCTCAACTCCTGCAGAGCTAATAAGCTGATCGATATCACGAGCAATGATATCGCGATTTAAATGTTTGCCCTGAAACAGTGCCGCTTTAAATGTTGCGGTGTTTTTATTATCCAGCATTCGGCCACCCGCAGCATGCAATGCTTTTGCAAAATCATCCGCTACAGCATCGACCACAATTGCTACGTTTTCTGAAGAACATGAGGTTGCATTATCAAATGTTTTTGATGCCGTTATACGCTCTGCAGCTTCAGTTAGATTCGCTGTTTCATCTATGATGACAGTGGCATTACCGGCCCCCACACCAATGGCGGGCGTGCCCGATGAATAAGCACGTCGCACGTTATCTTGGCTGCCCGTAACGATAATCAGATCAGCGGTTTCCATTAGGCGCTGTGTTTTAATTTTGGAGGATGGCTGTGGCACCATCTGCACCAAGTTTGGATCAACGCTGATCTTGGCAAATTCTGCATGAATATGCCCCAAGACCACTTGGCACACTTCAACACCTTTAGGCGATGGTGATAAGACAATTGCGTTTCCGCACTTCAGTGCGTTAATTATGTTATTAACTGGGGTTGCCGCCGGGTTAGTTGATGGCACTACTGCCCCCACTACGCCAATGGGTCTAGCGAATTCAGTTACGCCAGTAGCTGGGTCATCTGCAATGACGCCGGTTGTCTTAACGCCCTTTATATCTTGCAGCAACCCTAATGTTTTACGATGGTTCTTAACAATTTTGTCAGCAACGTTGCCAAGGCCTGTAGTGTTAACAGCAAGCTCAGATATTGCTTGGTTTCGCGCAGGCTCCATCAACGCCCATGCCGCCGCCGCAGCGGCGTTGTCATAGAGTGTTTGATCCGCCGCCTGTGCGTACTTTTGTTGTGCACACCTGGCAGAGGCCACTATTTCATCAACCGCTAATTCTTCAGCTTGAATATCAGAGTCAGTAGGGTTTGCGGCCACGATAAATTAGTCCAATGAGTGTTCTTGAAAGGATCAGCTCGATGCAGCAAACGCCGCACCGAGCTCTTTAAACATGCGTGGCTTTACTTCAAGCCAGCGAGTAGTTCTGTCAGATAGGCTTCACGATCAGACCACATCTGTTGTACTTCAGCACGTGTCATGATTTTCAGTGGAGAACCACCGGCATTCATTTGCTTAGCAACGCGCTTATTTTTAAACATCTCAGGTACGCGCTCAGCCAGCATGTCGATGATCGCAGGGTCAGTACCCTTAGGTACCATCAAGCCACGGAAGTTTACTGAAGAGTTATCAACGTCAATACCTGACTCCATTAGCGTAGGTACGTCAGCCAAGAACTGCTCGTTACGCTCAAGATCAGCAACCGCCAGGATCTTAACGTTACCCGCTTCACGCGCGCGGTAAGCATCAGACAAATTGTTGATACCGGCAATAACGTCACCCGCGATAACGGCTTTCATTGCTGCTGCACCGCCACCCTTTGTTGGGATGTATGCCATTTTGGCGCCAGTAGCTTTTTCAAGTTGAAGCGCTGCGATGTGATGACCTACATATAAACCAGCACCTGACAAAGTGGTTTTACCTGGGTTGGCTTTTGCAAATTCCACTAACTCACCGATGGTGTTGTACTGACTGTCTTTACCGACAACTATGACTGCAGGGTCAGAACCCCAGTTAGCAATTGGCTCAAAGCTATCGGCAGAGTACTTTACGCCGCCTTCGATAGATTGCGCGACAAAGTGAGGGATGTTGTATGCACCGATTGTGTAACCATCATTCTCAGCTTCTGATGCCATCCAGTTCCAACCAACACGGCCACCAGCACCTGGCTTATTAACGATAACGATAGGTTGACCAAGGTAATCTTCCTTGGCTGCCATCATAGTAACGATACGCGCCTGAAAATCAGTAGCACCACCAGCGCCGTAAGACACCATCACTGAGATAGGACGATCAGGATAATCACCGGCCTGTGCTGTGCCTAGTGCAAGCGTTGCAACCAATGGTGCAACTAGAGAGATAAACTTCTTTTTCATATTGACTCCAAGTAGTCTTTTAAACATCAAACAATATTCTTAAAAAATCAGATAAACATCCCACGAGGTGTTTGCACTTTCAGTAGTAGCGTAAACAAACCGTAGATTACCGCCATAAACATCAAACTAATAACCACACGCTTGAGCCAAACCATCGGCTTGGTGTGCGGAGAAGGATCGTACAATGAATAGAGTACAAAAAATGCCGTTATAGAGGCGACATAAAACCCCAGCTTTTTTGCTGCGAAGAACACAAAAACAACCATAACCAGCAGGCCAGGAAGGATCGCCAACAACTCTTTGGCATTGACGCCACCTCCGACCTTTGCAAGGCCAGCCGCTGCGCGAATGAAATTCCATGTTGCCAATATCAACATTGCCCCTGCTATTAAACGAGGGAATAAATATGCATCCGCAGGTTCACGCGTAAAACTGATCCAAGCAACCGTTCCAGCCAAAAGCAAAACCAGTATCGCCGGTACGATATGTTGTGCACGGTTTGCGCTCATAACTGCGGCTCCGCAGCTTTTGCCGCATCACGGCTGGTAGACCAAAAGCTATACACAATGGAGGCAACAACCAACGCGATTAAAAACAGATTTAATGTACCCGTTAAGAAGTAAGGAATTTTGCCATCAGTTGCAGCCGCAATCATACTGCCCTGAATAAAGTTGGCTTCAGCAATTGGCCCTAAGATAAGCCCGAGCACAAGTGGTGCGGCACTGAACCCAAATTTTTCCAGAAAATACATACCAACGCCAAGCGTGAGCATGATGTACACATCACCCATCGACTGCTGCACTGAGTATGCGCCGAACAAAGCCAGCACTAAAACAGATGCAGCCATGATTGATTTAGGTACTCGTGCCACTTTGGCAGCATAGCCTGCCACGGCAATACCGAATATCACCATTAAGACTTGGCCAATCAACATCGAGTTGATAAATGTCCAGACAACTTCTGGATAGTTAATGAATAGATCTGGCCCCGGAAAGATACCGTGTATTAACAACCCACCTAGTAACACAGCAGCGGTTGGGCTACCCGGTATTGAAAGTGTTAACAGTGGTACTAGTGATGGACCGACCATCGCGTTGTTAGCAGACTCGGCCGCGATAACTCCCTCCGGATGACCAGTGCCAAACTTTTCGCGATCCTTAGAGAACTTTCGAGTTTGATCATATGCCAGCAAGCCTGCTATCTGCCCGCCCACACCGGGTATCAAGCCAACGATAGAACCCACAGCCGTGCCGATGCCTAATGCCTTAGGGCTACGCAGTACCAACTTCAATGAATCGATCAATGATTGTTTTTTAATCGCTATTGCCGCCACCATATCTTGACGACGTCCTTGTGCCAGCATCTCTAACACTTGCGGAATAGCAAAAATTCCGATCAATGCGGTGATAATGTTCACGCCGCCTGTTAAGGCGTCATGAAAGATAAACCGTTGCGCGCCCTGGATATCGTCGTAACCAATCATTGATAACCACAAACCAATGCAGCCAGACAACAAGCCTTTAACAAACGACTTACTATCTAATGAGCCAATAACCGTCACGCCCAGTATCGCCATCCAGAATAGATGAGACGGACCAAATGCCAATGCCCACTGGGCTAGCACCGGCGTTAGAAATATCAGCAGACCAACACCAATCACACCACCGATACCAGATGCGATAAATGAGATTTGCAGTGCTTTTGCACCCTCACCCTTTTTAGCCATTTCATTGCCATCAAGTGCTGTGGCGATATTGGCTGGCGCACCGGGTATTCGTAACAATATAGCGCTAACAGCACCACCCGCAACGGTAGCCGTATAAGCTGCACCTAGCAGTATCAGTCCGTGAGTAGGCTCCAGCTTGAATGTAAACGGAATCAACAGCGCTACCGCCATAGTTGGGGATAGGCCGGGAGTTGCCCCCAGAATTAAACCGCCGATTGTGCCGCCCACCAAAAGGGCAAAGGCCAGAGGCTCAAAGACTCCACCAAAATATTGTAGAAACTCCAATCTTCATCACTTATATTGCCGCGTTGGCTAAATCTTACCCAATGAAAATAAAAATGCAAACGTTTTCATTTACGGTACTCTAAGGCCATGAACCGCGTCCGATCCCGCAAAGGCGCCCCCGGCATAGTCGAGGTGGCAATACGCGCTGGAGTATCCCCAGCCACTGTGTCGCGTTTTTACAACTCTCCGGACAAAGTTCGCCCGGGCACTCGGCACAGAATTGAACAATCGGCCAGAGATCTGGGTTATATCCGCGATCGAATGGCGGGCTCAATGCATAGCCGCTTCAGCGGAACGATTGGCCTAATTGTGCCAACCTTAAATAATGCGATATTTGCAGAACTCGCAGACTCCTTCTCTCGGCAACTCGGTTCGCACGAACGCACCATGCTGATTGCTTGCAACAACTACGACTTGGATTCTGAGGTGGATATCGTACGCTCACTATTAGAGCGACGTATTGATGGCATCGCCTTGATCGGTCACGACCATACCGACACGGCACTACACATGTTAAGCGTGCGCGATATCCCGGTGCTGTCCCTTTGGAATTATCGCAAGAACGCCGAACTATCTACTATCGGCGCATCCAATGCAGAGGCTGGAGAACTCGCAACGAAACACTTACTTGATTTAGGCCACGAGCAGATTGCCTTTATGTGTTCAGACACGGCCATTAATGATCGGTCGCGCGATAGAAAAATGAGCGCCTTAGCTACCATGAAGCAACACGATATAACCGTAAGCGATGATATGATTCTCGATTGTCCTTACAATACCGGTATTGCCAAAACGATTGCCACGGCTCTGATTCAACAACAACAGCCTACTGCGATTTTTTGCGGCAACGATGTTATTGCTCACGGCGTGGTGTATGCAGCTTTGGCCTTAGGCATCAAAATCCCAGAGCAATTGTCGGTGACTGGTATTGGGGACTTTGCTAATTCGGCTGATATGGTTCCTAGCTTAACAACGGTACGCTTACCTGCAAAACGCATTGGTCAGTTAGCGGCGGATACTATTGTCGCAATGAGCATGGCACGCAATCAATTGCCAACCACGCATTCCAGGCTGGATTGCAATTTGATCGTCAGGGAATCAACTTGCGCCGTTCGCGCAAACTTAATACAACAACAGTTAACGTAGATAAGGGGTTTTAGTCAGTTTGAATGTTAACGGTGGTCAACTCTTGGTTAAAGGCTTAGAGCAACTCGGTGCGAGTCGCGTTTACTGTGTGCCTGGTGAAAGCTATTTGCCGGTGTTAGATGCGCTTTACGACAGCAACATGGCTACTACTGTGTGTCGCCAAGAAGGTGGTGCCAGCATGATGGCTGAGGCGCATGGCAAGCTACACGGTCAACCGGGCTTATGTTTTGTTACTCGTGGCCCCGGCGCCACCAACGCTTTGTCAGGGTTTCATGTAGCAGCGCAAGATTCCACTCCATTAATATTGTTTATCGGGCAAGTCTCGGCTAGCCAACGTTATCGCGAAGGATTTCAAGAAATTGACTATGGCCAACTACTCGGCGGCATGGCAAAGTGGGTAGCACAAATTGATCACGTCGAACGTATACCCGAATTACTCTCGCGCGCATGGCATACCGCTTGTAGCGGACGCCCCGGCCCGGTTGCAATCGTATTACCAGAAGATACACTCACCGCGACTTGCGACAACAGCGACACCTTGGCATGGCAACCAGAGAATGAATATGTTGCCGTGCAAACGACTACAAAAATTGAGGAACAGCTTAGCAACGCTACAAACCCCATCGCCATACTAGGCGGCAGCGGTTGGAGCGCTATAGCTGTTAAGCAATTTACGAAATTTGCTGAGCGCCTAGCATTACCCGTTGCATGCTCATTTAGGCGGCAAATGTTATTTGATCATACGCACCCAAACTACGTCGGTGATGTTGGCATAGGTATTAATCCAAAGTTAGTTCAGCTAATTGAGCAAGCCGATACCGTACTGCTAGTTGGTGGCAGGCTCTCGGAGATACCGTCGCAAAACTTTACGCTGCTAGATATCCCAAGCCCCAAACAATCGTTAATACATATTTATCCAGGCGCAGAAGAACTCAACCGAGTGTATAAAGCGGACATTGCTGTTCAAGCTACACCAGCGGCTTTTTGCCGATCACTCACAGCGACTGCTGCACTCAAATCAGCAAGCGAGAAAAAACTACAGCTGCTTGCTCACGCATCGCGGAACTACAAACAATGGTCATCGCTTGATAACTGCATCGATGAAGTGGAGTTAATGAAGCAAGTCATGATGTATCTAAAAAAACATCTTCCAGAGGATGTCATCATTACTAATGGCGCTGGTAATTACTCAAGCTGGATACACCGGTTTTGGCAGTACAAGCATTACGGTACGCAAGTATCCTCCACCAGTGGTTCGATGGGTTATGGCTTACCTGCAGCAATCAGCGCCAAGATCAACCACCCAGACAAAACAGTTGTGGCCTTTGCAGGTGATGGTTGCTTTCAGATGACTTGCCAAGAGCTTGCAACGGCAATGCAAGAGAAAGCAGCAATAATTATTTTGGTCCTTGATAACGGCATGTATGGAACAATCCGCATGCACCAGGAGAAACACTATCCGAGCCGAGTTATTGCTACATCAATCGTTAACCCAAATTTTGCACAATTGGCCGGCTCTTATGGCGCGTACTCAGCAACCATCGAAACGCCTGAAGATATTGCAGCAGCAATAAAAGGGGCAATAAGTAGCGAAACCGCAGCATTAATCCATATAAAGCTAGACCCGTCGGCGATTACACCAACTGAGGCTTTGTAAGCTCCTTTAACCGGGAATACGTTTTTCCGTTTTATAGAGAAATAAGGATAGGTTTATAAATTAATCCGGATGGTGATCCCGCACCACAGGTCGATGCTCAATAACCCTAGGGTTTGACGCACCATCTGACTGAACTACAGTCGGCTCAGCCAGCTCTGGATCACCTCGTGATTGAGATTGGCGAACCTGCCCCACTCTGAGTAAGTAACCACCTAAGCCACCAAGCGAGGTGGATAATGTGAGAAGCCCGAGAGTGAAAAATTCGACGATCAAAAACACCCCACCGGCCAGCGCCGCCCCAGCAAATGCGAGGCTCACTTTAAGGTTGGCTCTACGGCCTACTCTACGCTCCTGCTTACGGATCTCTTTATGCGTCTTATCAACAACGCGCGCTTTCTCTTTCTCGGCGCTTAGCTGAATTTTTTCCCGTTCCTTAGCATGCTTAACATGGAGCTTCGCCATTGAGCGCTCAGCATCAGCTTTACCAATGCTGCCAAACCAAAGTGCCGTTACAAAACTTACCGCCAACAGTGGTACACCAGCTTGCCATAACAACTGTTGAGGATCGGTGTCACGGCCAAGCCATATCAATACGGCCGTTAGTAGCTGCAAAAGTAACAAGCCGGGGAGGTAGCGGTACATGTTTGAACATGGGGTTGTAATGTCAGCGTAATTTTACACCAATGATGTGAAGCCTGCGGCTAAGACTATTGATAACGTTACAAAGAAATACGTGGCAACTGCCGCAAGTAATAAATCTGAAGCCGGTTTATACCATCAGGAGTCAAGTATTAATTCAATATCGTTCGCGGAATATCACCCGTTTCAAAAAATTCTGTAAACACCGCGGTGACTATTTCTTTGTCGGTGCAGATTAGGTGTTTATCCCAATAATTTCCGAATAGCTTGATTTTTTCAGGCTCAGCTGCAATAGCATTGAGCTCTTTTTCGGTTTGCACATAATGACGAACAATATAGTCATCGCCATCATCTACCCCGAGCGTGAGCAGTGATTTCCCGCCTTGCGTTTCGACCTGCAGCAGCTGAGGCCCAATTTCAGGCCCGTCAATAACGGCAAGGGATACGCTACCTGATTTGTTCAGGGTCTTTTTAAGGTTTGAAAGCATGCCTTCTAGTGTGGCCTCAGCTTTTGTACCACCGCTAGTTTCGCTACTACTTCCATCGCCCACCGCTCTGCTCCAAGATAAAGTATACGAAGACATGGGATTAACTAACTGCCGGTAGCCGATGCGATGGAGGGATACTCGCACATCTACAAGCCTTATGCAGGCGCACTGGATAAATAGCCAGCAGTTTATCGATGACAAGCACCATTAATTGGTAAACTAACCGCACTTAACCAGTGTTTGACCAATGAACACCATACAAGGCTACCTGCTAACCCGAAACTGGCGCGACACGCCCAATGGGGTTGAGCTCACTTATTGGGCTGCTACCAGCGATGGGCCGTTGCGTATATCCGTGGGTGGGCAGAAGGCGGTATGTTTTATAGAGCGCGCAGAAGACATACCCTTACCGCCAAATTGCACACGCAAACCATTAGCACTAAAAACAATGGCAGGTGAAGATTGCGATGGCTTGTACTTCAAGAATCAACGCGACTTACAGCAATACCGACAAATGCCCGTCACATTGCACGAATCCGATATCAAACCCGCTGATCGCTTTTTAATGGAGCGATTTATTCACACAGGCTTTGAAGCCACGGGTGAAATCAAGCACGACGAACACGGCATGGTAATGATCAACCCCAAAATGGTTGCTGTGGAGGTTGAACCTGATTTACGTGCTGTTTCACTCGACATCGAAACCCGAGGCCATACTCAACAGCTCTACTGCATAGCGGTAGCACCCATGCATAGCGATGATGATCGCGGCACGGTGTTTATGATTGGCAATTCAGAACCAATTCAACACGATAGCTATTATCTTCAATATGTGCCAGATGAAAAAACCTTACTGGTAGAATTTTTTGTTTGGTTAAAGAAGGTAGACCCGGATCTCTTGATCGGTTGGGCAATTGTAGGCTTTGATTTAGATTTCCTAGAGCTAAAATGCCGTTCACTCGGTGTGCCGTTTGCAATGGGTCGTGGCTTTGAAACAGCCAACATTTTGCAACCCGGTAACACCGGTCAAAAAAAGCTTGCACGCTTACCCGGGCGGCCAGTTTTAGATGGCATCGATTTACTTAAAGCTGGGTTTTGGGCGTTTGATAGTTTTTCTCTTGATAACGTATCGCACGAGCTACTCGGCACTGGCAAGTTAATCAGTTCAGAAGATAACAAGGTCGCTGAAATAAACCGCTTGTTTGCTAACGACAAGCCTGCCCTTGCCGAATACAACTTTCAAGACACCGCTTTGGTTAATCAGATATTTGAAAAGGCAGATTTAATCCCCTTTGCGGTACAACGCGCTAACCTAACCGGCTTGGCAATAGATCGACAAGGCGGATCAGTTGCAGCGCTGGACAACTTGTATCTTCCCCTACTGCATCGCAACGGCTACGTGGCGCCCGACGTAGACAACATCGACACCGGCCTTGGCAGCCCCGGTGGGTATGTATTTGATTCACTGCCCGGCTTATATGAAAACGTATTGGTGTTTGATTTTAAAAGCCTGTACCCCAGCATTATCCGCACGTTTTTTATTGACCCAATGGGCTTAGCGCAACCGGGGGAAAATCCAGTACCTGGGTTCTTTGATGCAACCTTCTCACGCACCGACCATATATTGCCAGGCCTGATAACCCAATTATGGCAAGCACGCGATAGGGCCAAGGCTGAAAACAATGCAGCATTATCGCAAGCGATCAAAATAATTATGAATTCGTTTTATGGTGTGTTGGGCAGTAGTGGTTGCCGATTTCATAGCCAGCAGTTGGCATCTAGCATTACGCGCCGCGGGCACGAAATCATCACACGCTCTCGCGACAAGATAGAAGAGCAAGGATTCAAAGTTATTTACGGCGATACCGATTCGCTGTTTGTGCACTTGAGTAGTGATGACGATGCACAAACTGCACAGCAAACCGGCAGCAAGCTTAAGGACACGTTAAACGATTGGTGGCGTGATAACCTTAAACATGACTACCAATTAGATTCACAATTAGAGATGGAATTCGAAACCCATTTCACACGCTTCTTGATGCCGACGGTTCGTGGTATGCCCACAGGCAGTAAAAAACGCTACGCAGGTTTAATCAACAAGAATGGTCAAGATGAACTGCTAGTGAAAGGCTTAGAAGCTGCCCGCACGGATTGGACACCGCTAGCTAGAAATTTCCAGCGCGAGTTATTTAGACGGGTGTTTTTAGATCTACCGTTTGAAGCGTTTGTAAGAGAAACTGCCGAAGCAATGCAAGCGGGGGAAATGGATGATCAGTTGGTTTATAAAAAACGCATCAGGCGTAAACTCAGTGATTACATCAAGAATGTGCCGCCTCATGTGCAAGCCGCCAGAAAATTACCCAGAGAACGCCGCACTATTGAATACGTGATTACACGTAATGGGCCCGAGCCTATTCAAATGCTCACTGCCCCACCCGACTTTCATCACTACATGGAAAAGCAACTGGCACCGGCGGCTGATGGCATACTTCAATTTTGTGATACGAGCTTTGCAACCATTACTGATGCTCAGTTGCAGATGTTTTAAGAGCCTGCAAGTTACAGGCTCTTAAAGTGTGGAGGTAGTTTTTTTACTAAATAACGTGTACTAGATATTTGAACTTAGATCTAGTTTACTGTGCCGCTAAGAAATCAGCGTGAGTAAATACAAAGTCAGATGCGATTGCTGCTGTGTGGCAACCTGCGCAGAATGCAGATGCACCCGCCTTAGCTGTGTAGCTATCAGCCCAAATCCAATCATCACGATTAACCGCATCACCAGCAGTTGCTTTAACACTAATCGTTAGTCCAGCGTTCTTACCCGCTTCCCAATCAGCCTTACTACCAAACTGCTCTTTAACTACAACTGTACCGGCTGGAAACAAGTAAGGTGCGCTGCCTTCCAATGCGGCTTTGCCTATATCGTTAACATATACATCACGATAGCCATCAGGACCTTTGTGTACAGTTTTGATTAAACCAGTAGGATCGCCAGTACCTGTTTGGCCATCAGTGATTTTGGTCCAGGTTTTATAGTCAGCCCATCGCTCGTCAGCTTCACGTGCAAAAGGGTTGAGTGAGCTGGCGCAACCCGCTACCAGTATGCTGGCTACCGCTACAGCGATTCCTGCTTTTGCTTTATTGTTGATCAATTATGTTCTCCTGGTATTGGCAGTGCCAAAAATTGAAAGGCTAGAGGACTGAGTCTAGTTCAGCTTCTTTACTCAAGACAGCCGCTAATCCTAAAAATTCCCTAAACAGCGATTTTTTTAGCCAACTCAGCTTTTCGCTCGCGCCGGCGTTCTGTCAGTATGAACTCAGTGTAACCGTTCGGCTGTTCCCGCCCTTTAAGAACAAGGTCTAAGGCAGCGTGGAAAGCCACACTAGCGTCAAAATTTGGTGCCATTGGCGTGTATTCCGGGTCCCCAGAATTTTGCTCATCGACAATGATCGCCATGCGCTCCATCGTCTCACGTACCTGAGCCTCTGTAATTAAGCCGTGGTGTATCAAGTTAGCGAGCGCCTGGCTGGATATTCGTAAGGTAGCGCGATCTTCCATCAGACCCACATCATTAATATCCAGCACCTTCGAACAACCCACTCCTTGGTTAACCCATCTTACGACGTACCCTAAAATGCCCTGAGCATTATTATCTAGCTCATGCTGCAACTCTTCTTCAGATAAGTTACGGCCCATTTCAACAACGGGAATCGTCAAGATATCGGCAAGGCTTGCAGGCGCACGCTTAGCAAGTTCAGTTTGTATTTCTGAGACGCCCACTTGATGATAATGAGTAGCATGCAATGTAGCAGCAGTTGGTGATGGCACCCACGCAGTATTGGCACCCGAGAGAGGGTGACCAATCTTGGCCTTCATCATCGCGGACATTTCGTCAGGGATTGCCCACATACCTTTACCAATTTGGCCTTGTCCTTTCATGCCACACGCCAAGCCAACATCAACGTTGTTATTCTCATAGGCGCTTAGCCAAGTTGCAGATTTCATCTCGCCCTTTGGCACCATGACACCCGCATACATACTGGTATGCATCTCATCGCCTGTACGATCAAGAAAACCAGTGTTAATAAATATGGCGCGGTGACGTGCAGCTTCGATGCACGCTTTTAGATTGATTGTTGTGCGGCGCTCTTCATCCATGATGCCGATTTTTAATGTGTTTTCTGCAATGCCAAGCGCCTTTTCAACAGCGCCGAACAGCTGCACCGATACGCCTACCTCTTCAGGGCCATGCTGCTTTGGCTTAACAATATAAATGCTACCCGCGCGAGAGTTACGATTATCGTTATCTGATTTTTTAAGATCGTGCATCGCGCATGCGCTAGTGACCATCGCATCAATATAGGTTTCGGGTACCTTGTTGCCTTCGGCATCGAGTACCGCGTCGCTCATCATATGAGAGCCAACGTTACGCACTAACAATACGCTTCTGCCTGGCAGGCGCATAGTGCCACCATCCGCTGCTGTGTACTGCTTGTCAGCGTTAAGCTTACGCACAAGCTGCTTACCACCCTTATCAAACGCGTCCTGCAAGTCGCCCCGCATTAAGCCAAGCCAATTGCGGTACACAATGACCTTGTCTTCTGCATCAACTGCAGTGACTGAATCTTCGCAATCTTGAATAGTGGATAACGCCGATTCGAGTAGTACGTCTTTAACGCCTGCCGCACTGGTTTTGCCAATGGTTGAGTTTGGATCTATTTGAACTTCTGCATGTAAGCCGTTATGGCCAAACAAAATGCTATCAGGCTTATCTGCACTGCCGGTATACCCTGTAAATTGGCTTGAATCCTTTAATCCTACTTCGCTACCCGACACCAGTGTGACTTGTAGCTTACCGTCTTTAACGATGTATGACGCTACATCACCGTGGCTTCCTTGGCCTAACGGCATCGTTTCGTCCAGAAACTTATTGGCATAGGCAACAACGCGTTCACCACGTACTGAGTTATAGCCTCCACTGCGTGCAGCCCCTCCTGCTTCACTGATCACATCGGTGCCGTACAAAGCATCATAAAAACTGCCCCAACGTGCATTCGCAGCATTCAATGCGTAACGCGCATTGTTAACGGGTACCACCAATTGAGGGCCAGCAAGTTCAGCGATTTCAGCGTCAACATTTGAAACGCTAACGCTGAAATCGGTAGGCACCGGCACAATATAGCCGATGCTTTCTAAAAACTTTGTGTAAACATCCTGACTGGCAGCTGGATTTGCCTTGTGCCAATCGTCAATCTGAGCTTGAATGCTATCGCGCTTTGTTAGCAACTCAGCATTAACGGGCGCAAATTTACCAATGATCTCTGCCATGGATTGCCAAAAGTGGTCGGGTGCAACACCTGTACCTGGCAACACTTCATTATTAACAAAACCGTGCAGAACTGAGGCTACTTTTAGTCCGCCCGGGCATTTGGTCATGCTCATATAAATCCCGTTAATATCGATGCTAATGCGTGAACATAAGTTGGCGGTCCGAATGGGTATCCGCCGGGGTGGTAATAATAACAAAAGGGCACAATTCATGGGTAACGCTGATAGCCGCTAAACTCGGGAGTTTGAAGGTTACAGGCGCTAAATTGACCAATCTTGGGTTTCTTGATCGAAAGGTAGTTTTACCCATGTTTCAGCGCATTCTGCTTTATTATTCAGCTAATGCGCAGCAGCGCGCCAAAACCGGGCCGGATGTGTCGGCTGTCACGCTTGTTTTTGGCGCTGTGTCTCGCGGTGAGCCCCACTAGCGGTGTACTATTCGCGGCAGAACCATAACAAGCCAAATTCATCCAATAGGGATTTGGCCGTAAACCCAACAAATTACTAGGTTTTCTACATGAAAAAGATTGTCAGGTACGCAGCAATCGGTCTGATGACCACCACCATCGCTGCTTGCTCATCCTCCAACAACAACAGCCCAGCTGTGGCGGATGATCAAAGTACAACCGGTACAGCAACCGGAAGCACCACTGGTACGGCTACCGGCACAGCAACCGGAAGCACAACTGGTACGGCTACCGGCACAGCAACCGGAAGCACAACTGGTACGGCTACCGGCACAGCAACCGGAAGCACCACTGGTACGGCTACCGGTACAGCAACCGGAAGCACAACTGGTACGGCTACCGGTACAGCAACCGGAAGCACCACTGGTACGGCTACCGGTACAGCAACCGGAAGCACCACTGGTACGGCTACTGGCACAGCAACTGGAAGCACTACTGGCACAGCAACTGGAAGCACTACTGGTACGGCTACTGGAAGTACTACTGGTACAGCAACCGGAAGCACTACTGGTACGGCTACTGGTAGCACTACCGACGGGGCAACTGGCCTTGGTAATCCGCCAGAATTACTTAACCCGTTTGCCGATCCGATCCCCGGCCCAATCGCAAGCGATCGATTTGGCGCTGACCTAGAAATCGATGACGAAGCTGCTGTTGCAGGCGGACCACCTTCTCGCCCTAAAAATCTACGCGCAGAGTTGGTCTCTAACGATTGGGCGGAAATCAATTGGGCACCATCAAATGACGATGGCGAAGTGGTTGAATACAAGGTTTACCGAAGTGACGGCCACACCTATACAGTAGGCCGTGATCAGACTGATGCAAACGGTGGTACACAAGCCGAGATCGACAAGTTCTGGCGCACCACGTCTTTTATCGATTGTAACTACACACGTTTTTTAGATCGCTTGCACGAGTGTGCTACTAACGGCCCTAAGGCTGGCGATACATTTAGCTATACCGTGTCGGCAGTTGACAACGAAGGCAATGAGTCTGCGCTCTCCAACCCAATAACAATTACATACCATGCTGAATCAAACGCGCCAGTACCTTTGTATGACGATTTTTACAAAGAACCCACTGACAAGTTTGCATCGGTTAATGATCTATCAAATGTTGACTACTTTATTGGTTCATTTACTGAAGTATTTGGCGATGAATTTAACGGAGATTCGATTGACCAAAGCAAGTGGAACACTAGCTTAACGTGGGGTGACAACCGCATTATCAACGGTGAACAGCAGTACTTTGTTAATGCGCAGCGTGATACTGACTTCGGTTTTGACCCGTTCAAATTTAACGGTAACAGTTTGATAATTGAAGCGATCCCTACTCCAGCAGCACAAGAAGCTAACCTGCCTCCTGTATGCGACGAGCCAGATCCAACTGGTAACGAGCGTTGTCTTTTCCTGTCAGGCGCATTATCTAGCCATGACCTATTCGGCATGACTTACGGGTATGTGGAAAGCCGTATGAAGGTCGGTGGAGAATCAGGCATGTTGTCCAGTTTCTATCTTTATCACCGTTATGCGGGTGATGCAGCAACCAAACAGCATCATGCACCTGAAATCGATATCATTGAATATCTCGGTGAAAACCCATTTGGAGATGAAGATGCGTTCCAGACATATCACTACGGCAACGTAAATGATCAGTCCACGATGTCAGCACCCACTATGCAATACAAAAACCCAACAGGTGAATTGTATAGCGATGAATTCCACACCTACAGTGTGTTGTGGGAGCCTCAATTGGTTATCTGGTATATCGATGGCCAGGAAATAAAGCGTTTATCTGGCCCGCAAGTAGGACGTCAACAAATGAACATTGTTGCCTACCTGGTAGCTGGCAGTGCCTGGGCACCTACTCCAGACTTAAACGCGGACAACTTCCCGCTCCAGCTTGAGATTGATTACATTCGCGCCTACCAGCGTGATGCTTACAACGGTAACGGTCTATACCCTGCCCGCTAATATGCGAACAAGTACAATGAAAAAAGCTGGCATCTGCCAGCTTTTTTTTCGCCTATGATAAGCACCTTTGTTAATCATCCGCACGAACAACATGCCCTTTGGGCAGGCGGAAAGACAATACTAGCCAAGCCACTTTCTAATCATATCACCACCCTTAGTGGTATCAGTCAGCTGCTCTGAATCCCAGCCACAACCACGCGCTGCCTGAACATTCACCGCCATATCATCGACAAAGAAGCACGCTTCGGGTTGTAGGTTAAAACGTTCGCATAGATGGTTGTAGATATCAGCATTCGGTTTGATCTTCTTAGCTTCATACGACACAACGATGCCATCGAATAAATGCCAAAAATCAAATGTGCTTTCAAGATATTCCCAAGCCAAATGCTGCATGTTTGATAACACATACATCCCTACTCCAACCTCCTTAGCCTCATACATCGCTTCCACCGTTGTATCGATCAAAGTTAGCGATGGCGGCAGTTCATCAAAAATACGGGCAATGCCATGAGCGTCCAGCGAGCTACGCGCTTGCGCACGAGCTATAACTTCATCTTGTGTGATAATACCTTGATCCAGATCAGCCCAGTCTTGCTGATCAATCACGTCATTAATGGCTTGTAGTTGGTCAGCTTCGTTATCAAACACAGTCGCGACTAATCGCTGCGGGTCCCAGCGGCAAATCACGTTGCCGATGTCGAGTACTAGATTCTTTTTCATGAGACAACATTTTTATCAACAAGGCGGATGAGTATAGCCCAACCGTTTATCAGCAGCGTTCGTGCCGAGGGGTCGTTAGAAATGGCAGCAAACAGACTTAATAGCATCTGCCTCCCCAAATAAATTCACAAGAAGATACAACGCGCACTATCACGCCAACTCTAGGTGCTGGCGTTGCGGATGGGGTTAGCCCGGTCTTTATCAATGGGTAATTGATTGGGAAGTTCGACTGGTCGGATCGAATTTTATGATCTCGCAATTTTGCGGCTGAATACCGGTGGTTGCGTGGATAAAATTTCCGTGGGTAACAACTGCTGTTGAGCGTATGTTATTTGCGATAAGTAAATCAATAAATTGATCTGCCCTTTGCTCCAGCAGTTCACGGGATTCTATAGAGTACCCGAGATGATTTTTTTCTCCATTGTGCCACCAGCATTCGTCCAGATGAGCAAAATCGAGATGCGGGTACTCTTTGGCTAGACGATGCGGTGCCCGACCCATGTCACAGCTGTGAGTTAGCTGCTCACGAATGACGGCATTAATTGATACTGGGTAGGTATCTTCAAAGATCAGCGTTGCCGTCTGTAGAGTTCTGGTCATTGGAGAAACAATGAGGCTTGCGATATCCAGTGCACTGATATGCACGCGCGTTTCAACGGCTTGTGTCTTACCAAGCGGCGAAAGTGGAGCGTCAAAAATCATTGGATCAGGAGCGTCGGGCATATAAGCCGCATTAAACTCGGATTGAGCATGACGAATAAGATAAATGGACATGGGGGTTACCAAAAGAGAAAACTAAACGATGAATTAACCACTAGAGTACAATAAATTCTCAACCTTGCGCCGACCGTGTAGAAAAGTATGTAACATCATCTGTAAAAGTCGCGACTGTTACACTTTATAGATATCGGAAGTTCGGCTAATGGGCCGTTATCCGAAGTCAAAGAACCGACCAAGCACTCTTTGGTCGATAGGGAAATCCAGAAAAAACTGGATGTGCTGGAGCTAGCAGAACAACTGGGCAATGTCAGCGAAGCGGTAAGGATCAGGGGTATGTCACGCAAAACCACTTACCGGCATCGCAAGCTCGTGTTAGAAGGTGGCATCAGTGCGCTCAAGAAGCAAGTTAATCACTGTCACCAGAACCGCACAGATGAAAATATTGCTAACAC
>JAZGEF010000031.1:0-12539 GCA_036478595.1 Granulosicoccaceae bacterium | reverse complement strand
GGTGGTGGGTCATCCATTCCTCTAATGGTTACTCGATCACTAGCACTGATACCCTGAACATCAGTTACTGTCAGCAAGACAACATAGGTTCCAATGACAGTTGGTGTAAAGCTGGCTAATGGAGTCTCTGCACCCGTCAATATAGCCTGACTCCCGTTCGGTTGTGATTCGAAAGACCAGGCATAGGTGAGCATTCCGCCGTCAGGATCGCTTGACCCACTTCCGTCCAGCATGACAACCTGGTTATTGACAGCTTGTGGTTGATCTAGTCCTGCATCCGCGATGGGTGGTGGGTCTATAACAATTGGACGCACAGTAATTGTCACAGTAGCGCTATTGCTTAAACCCTGTATATCGGTGACTGTCAGTAATACCACATAATCCCCCGCCACGTCAGGAGTAAAGCTGGGCGAAACGGACGAGTCGTTTAACAATACAGCTTGACTATTTGCTGGCTGATCTTGAAAAGACCAGAGATAAGTGAGTGGATTGCCTTTAGGATCACTTGATGCACTGCCGTCTAATGCGATTAGATCGAAAGTGTCTTGCGCTTGATTCGGTCCTGGATTTGCAGTAGGCGGTAGTGGGGCAGGGGGGTTAACAATTACTTGATTCACCGTAATGGTCAGCGTAGCGCTATCGCTTAAACCCTGCGCATCGGTTACTGTCAGAATGACAATATAATCCCCAGCAATGTCAGGAGTGAAACTGGGCGAAACAGACGCGTCGTTTAACAATGCAGCTTGACTATTTGCTGGCTGATCTTGAAAAGACCAGAGATAAGTGAGTGGATTGCCTTCAGGATCACTCGATGCACTTCCATTCAACGCGATCAGATCGAAAGTATCTTGTGATTGATTCGGTCCTGGATTTGCAGTAGGCGGTAGTGGGGCCGGGGGGTTAACAATTACTTGATTCACCGTAATGGTCAGCGTAGCACTATCGCTTAAACCCTGTGCATCGGTTATTGTCAGAATGACAATATAATCCCCAGCAATGTCAGGAGTAAAGCTGGGCGCAACAGTCGTCTCGTTCAACAAAATAGCCAGGCTATTGGGGGGCTGCGATTGAAAAGCCCAGAGATAAGTGAGTGGATTACCTTCAGGATCACTCGATGCACTGCCGTCTAATGTGATCAGATCAAAAGTGTCTTGCGTTTGATTCGATCCTGGATTAGCAATTGGTGGTTGTTCAATAACAACAATAATT
Source organism: Granulosicoccaceae bacterium (assembly GCA_036478595.1). Taxonomy (GTDB): domain Bacteria; phylum Pseudomonadota; class Gammaproteobacteria; order Granulosicoccales; family Granulosicoccaceae; genus Granulosicoccus. The sequence continues at coordinate 11,330 of JAZGEF010000031.1, read as the reverse complement.
GGATTTACCGTAATTGTTAGTGTAGAACTGCTGGTTTCATCATTATCATCAGTGATTGTATAGGTAAACCGATCTGTAATAACCCCATTGCCAGTAGCGGGTGGTGTGTAGGTGAATGTGCCATCTTCTTGCAAGTTCAATACGCCACTTGGAGTAATATTATTACCGCTGTCATCAAGAGTGATTACAGACGGTTGAATACCTAAATCATCATTGGTTGAAACATCTCCTGCCTGTGCAATACTTCCAGCTGTTACAGTTAACTCATCAGGACGAGCAAACGGTGTCAAAGGTATTGGATTAACGGTAATGGTCAACGTTGAACTGCTGGTTTCCCCATTGCTATCAGTGATTGCATAGGTGAATTGATCAGTGATAACGCCTGCTACAGTTGTTGGTGGTGTATAGCTGTATTCACCATTGTCTTGTAGATCCAAAGAACCAGCAATTTGAGCACCTGTGCTGTTAAGTGTCACCTGCGTTGGCTCATTACCTAAATCATCATTGCTGAGCACATCGCCTGTCACCGCGTCTCCGCCAGCCGTGACGCTATTCACATCTGGACGAGCCAATGGTGTCAGAGACGCTGGATTAATGGTAATGGTTAGCGTTGAACTGCTGGTTTCACCATCGCTATCAATAATCGTATAAGCGAACTGCTCAGTGACTACACCGGATATCGTTGCTGGTGGAGTATATGTGTAACTGCCTTCTGCTTGCAGATTAAATACTCCGCCATTGTCTGTGTTAGTGATACTAATGGCTGTGACCAAAGTCGGTTCATTGCCTAAATCATCATTGATCAGTACATCACCTGTTACCGTGTCTCCACCAGCCGTGACGCTATTTACATCTGGACGAGCGAGTGGAGTCAGAGGCGAGGGGCTAATGGTAATGGTCAGCGTTGAGCTACTGGTTTCACTGTCGCTATCAGTAATGGTGTAATCGAACGACTCAGTGACTACACCGGAGACAGTTGTTGGTGGCATATAGTTGTAACTACCATCTGCTATCAGGTTAAAGGTTCCGCCATTTTGAGTACTGGTAATACTGATTGAAGCCACCAGCGTTGGTTCGTTACCCAAATCATCATTGCTCAACACATTGCTCATTGCAGCAGCACCGCCAGCCGTGACGCTATCCATATCTGGACGGGCCAATGGTGTCAGAGGTGGTGGATTAATAGTAATGGTCAGCGTTGAGCTGCTGGTTTCAGAGTCGCTATCAGTAATTGTGTAAGTAAACCGCTCAGTGATTACACCCGATATCGTTGCAGGTGGTAAGTAACTATAACTACCATCTTCCTGCAGATTAAAGGTTCCACCATTTGTAGTCGAGGCAACGTTAATAGGAGTCACCAGTGTAGGCTCGTTACCCAAATCATCATTGCTCAGCACATTGTCTGTTACAGCAGCGCCGCCAGCCGTGACGCTATTCTCATCCGGCCGGGCGAGTGGTGCCAGAGGCGGTGGACTAATGGTAATGGTCAGTGTTGAGCTGCTGGTATCATTGTCGCGATCTGTGATTGTGTACTCAAAACTCTCATTAACAACGCCTGCTATCTCTGCAGGCGGCAGATAGGAATAACTGCCGTCAGCTGCTAGTGTGAAAATACCGCCTTGCGGTGTTTGTAAATTTGAAACAGCGCCGGATAATTGTGTTGGTTGATCTCCCAAAGCGTCATTTGTCAATACATTGCCAGTTGCCGCAGCGCCGCCAGCTGTGACGCGATTCTCATCAGGACGGGCGAATGGTAGATTCACACCTGAAGGATTCGGGTTAACTGTAATCGTCAGCGTAGAACTGCTAGTTGCTCCGTTTCCAGCAGTGATGGTGTAATTAATAATTTCTTCGCTTACACTAGTCTGACTGACTGGTGGCGTGTAACTATAACTACCATCCGCTTGCAACGAGAACACACCACCTAAATTGGTTGTTGAGTTGGTCAATACGGGTGTTACCTGAATTGACTGGTTACCCAACACATCATTACCCAACAGATTACCAGTGATTGCAGAACCACCTGCAGTCACAATAGCTGCATCAGGGTTTGCGACAATCATCTCTGATGGACTGACTGTGATGGTTAGCGTTGAGCTGCTGGTTTCATCATTTGTATTGGTTATTGTATAGTTAAATACTTCGTTAACAGCTAGAGTCAGGATTGAGGGTGGTGTGTATGTGTAACTGCCATCATTTTGTAATGAAAATGTACCCCCATTCGCAGTAGTTGTGTTAATTGGTATTACATTAACTGGCTGATTACCCAATTGATCATTGTCTAATACATTACCTGCAATAGCAGCGCCAGCAGCGCTTGCTACATTAATATCCGGTAGTGCGTTCAGTATTATGACTTGCGGACTCACGGTAATTGTCAAAATTGCGCTACTGGTTTCGGCATCGCTGTCAGTAATGGTATAGGGAAACTGTTCTTGAACCGCAGCAGTGGTTAGAAATGTTGGCGGTGTATAGGTGAAGCTACCATCTGCCAGCAGATTGAAAGAGCCTCCAATATCGGTGGCTGTTATCGATACAGGCGTTACCTGTGTTGGCTGATCTCCTTGTTGATCGTTAGTGAGAACATTTCCGGTAACCGCTTGGTCACCAGCTGTTGCATCAACACTATCGTCTTGTGCTGCAGGTACGTTATTCGGTGAGATTATCGGACTAACAGTAATCGTCAAAATTGCGCTACTGGTTTCAGCATCGCTGTCAGTAATGGTATAGGGAAACTGTTCTTGAACAGCAGTGGTTAAAATTGTTGGCGGAGTATAGGTGAAACTACCATCTGCTAGCAGATTGAAAGAGCCTCCAATATCGGTGGCTGTTATCGATACAGGCGTTACCTGGGTTGGCTGATCTCCTTGTTGATCGTTAGTGAGAACATTTCCGGTAACCGCTTGCCCACCAGCTGTTGCATCAACACTATCGTTTTGTGCTACAGGTAAGTTATTCGGTGGGATTACCGGATCAACAGTAATAGTGAGCAATGAACTGCTGCTAGCGCCAGTTTCATCGTTGATTGTATACGAGAATACTTCTTGTATAAGACCGCCTAACCCCGATGGCGATGTATACGTATAAACACCATCTGCTTGAAGCAGAAAAGAACCACCCGCTGCAGTTGTAAACAGTGACCCTAAGGTAATGGGTTGTCCGTTATGACTGATGTTATTGATGATTGTAGTACCGATCCCTAAGGTGTCGTTGTTGATAATGTTACCTGAAGCAACACCACCTGATTCAATACGATTACTATCAGCCACGGCTTGCAGAGAAGATGGCGGAGTATCAACATTGATAGTTACAACGTTGCTACTGCTATCTCCAAAGCCATCTGTTACAGTCAAGGATAAGACATAAACCCCGGCCCTGTCTGGAGTGAAACTAGGTGAAACAGTATTCGCATTTAACAATACAGCCTGGCTATTTTGTGGCTGTTGCTGAAAAGACCAGAGAAAACTCAGAAAATCGCCATCAGCATCGCTTGATGCTCCACCATTCAACACAATGGATTGAAAAGTGGCTTGCGTCAGTGTTTGATCAGGGCCTGGATTAGCGACAGGTATTTGATTTAATAGAGGATCGCAATCAGCTGTGGTTGGCAAAGCGCACACGCATTGGCGTGCATCATTGGTGTTGATAACACCATTTCGATCAATGTCCATCGGGTCAAATGGTGTGCTTGCCGGACGATTCCTCGATTGAAAAATCAAGTCAATATCATTTTGTTCAACACGATTATTTCCATCAATATCACACACGCCAACAGCCATTAACAGGCTGCTATTAATGGCTAAAAAGAGTGCAAACACAGTAAAAATACTGCTTAAATAAATCTCTGCAAATCGATTTTTCATATTAGCAACCTTTGTTATTGAATGCATATATGCTGAAAATAAAAATCCAGCAATTGACCCTACTATTTTCCGAGAGCCTCTAATTTTTACGTTGAATTTATAGAGTGTTAGTGCATTTTTATACCACGAAAAACCAGAAGTCAAGCAAAAAGTGTACTCAATGATAAACCCAACCCTAATGTGTGCTATATACTAATACACGTGAATATTTACATTAGTGCACAGTACTCACCAGAAAAATCCTTCATGTCACGATAATTTGTAGTCACATATTTGAAGAAAATCATTGGCTTTAGACGGTTGGCATCACTGTATTCGGTTCTCCTCATCATCAGACATCGCCATAAATTGTGTTCGTATCTTTTGATATACGATGTCATTTTTCTGGATGTGTAATAGTTGTTGATTGAAAATAGCGGTAAACATGTATTTCACTGTTTTTTCGGACGATAATTTGCGCAACACAGGAGACATAGTGTGAATATTCACGTGTATTTTGTGCATTATGCATGTTAGGGTTAGATCTTTTAGCTCGGTTTTTGTTTGACCTCTGATTTTTCGCAGGATTCTTTCATTCATAGCCTCGAACAGATTCAACGTAACAATATAGAAGTTTTTAGAAAACAATAGGGTGGACCATTGGCTTTCTCATATATAACCATATGATTATAAATAGATTAAAGGCTTCTGGTCTGAAAAAAACGATTTGCAGAGTTGTTAAGTGAAATTTTTAGTGTGTTCGTGCTCTTTTAGCAACCAACTTGTAGCTCAAGGAGGCTGTCCGAGAATAGAAACCCTACTGCGGAAAAGCGGGTTTGGCCCATTTTTCCGATTAAATTCGTTCAATACAGCAAGTATTCGCTTCATTGAATCGAAAAAATGGCCTCAAAACCGTTTTCTCTCGCTAGAGCTTCTATTCTCGGACAGCCTCCTAGCTGACTCTTGCTGGGAATGAAAAGGGTTTTGATATCAATTTAAATCCACTTTTAAGTGAGTGGTGTTCACCGACTAAACATAAGTTACTATTAAAATAATGAATACTATAGAGATGCACTTATGAAATATAACCTTGAGATAATAAAACTAAGATTTAAATTGACGATAATGATGGTATTAATGTCTGTTTTGTTAATGCCTTCACTCTCATCGGCTGCTTTGGAAGAGTTTTATTCAGCCACAGGCAAAATTTTTACGTCAGTTGACGGAGCGGGTTCTAATGATGATGCCGGTCACACAATTGATGTTGAAAAGCCTAGTGCTGGTGCTACTGTGAGGCGGGCTTTCCTCATGGAGTCATCTCAACGTGCAGTCATCAACGACGGGGATGTTCAACTCAATGGTAATCCAATAAATTGGGATAATTGTTCTGTTCCGTTACCTTTCTTTACACTTAATTCCTGTCGTGCTGATGTTACGGCACTTGTTAAACCAATTATGGACGCTGAACCTGCAGGTATTCATAGTTTTACACTGACTGAAACACGTAGCATCAATGTTGATGGTGAAGTACTGGTGGTGGTCTTCGATGACCCAACAGAGCCTAATGACCAGACAATCATATTGCTTCACGGCTTCCAATCGACTAACGGAGATAATTTTGCCATTACTTTTGCAGATCCTATTGATCCGTCTGATCCGGTTGCTTTGGTTGATATGGGGCTGGGTATAGGGTTTGGGTTTCAAAATGTTCAAAATCAAGATCGTCAGTTCAGTGAGATCAATGTGAATGGTACCCGACTGACCACATCGGCAGGAGGGCAGGATGATGGTAGTGATTTTAATGGGACACTAATCACTGTTGGCGGACTTGGAGACAGCAATATTAATCCAGTAGACCCGTTCCAGGAACCCAACGGTGATCCTAGGTTAGATGATGAACTGTATACTATTTTACCGTTCCTGACAGCGACAGATACTGGCGTCGATATATCGACCTTGAATCCTTCTAATGATGATATTGTTTTTTTCGCCTATTTCAATTTGTCTACAGCGGCTATTGTTGATGATGGTGTCGTACTATCCCCACTTACTGCAACTAATCCGGTAGGCACAGATCATACGGTGACTGCTACGGTAGTGGACAACAACGGTGATCCTGTTGCAGATCGTGAAGTTGCCTTTAATGTCATAGCAGGGCCCAATAGCGGCAAAACTGGAATAGGGACTAGTGATGTTCAAGGTGAAGCGGTTTTCACCTACACCGATATGGCGGGGCCAGGCACGGATCAAATACAGGCTTCTTTTCTGAATTCAAATTCAGCAGGAAACCCTGAGATGTCAAATGTTGTAGAAAAAATATGGCGTGGAGTTGATGAACTCGTGCTATCTCCAAATACGGCAATTAATCCAGTCGGTACAGATCATACAGTGACTGCTATGGTAGTCGATGAAAATGGCATCCCTATTGCGATTGCAGGTCGTGAAATTGCGTTTAATGTCATAGCAGGACCCAATAGCGGCAACACTGGGACAGGAACTACTGATCCTCAAGGCGATGCAGTTTTTACCTACACCGACACAGCAGGGCCAGGCACTGATCAAATATTAGCTTCATTTCTGAATTCAGCCGGAAACACTGCCCTGTCAAATACTGTTGAAAAAATATGGCTTGCAGAGAGTATCTTGCTGTCCCCTCTTACAGCAATTAATCCAATAGGCACAGATCATACGGTGACTGCAATGGTTGTTGACGACAACCGCGACCCGATTGCAGATCGTGAAGTTACATTTAATATCATAACAGGGCCTAATAGCGGCAGAACTGGAACAGGGACTACTGATGCAGCTCAAGGTGAAGCGATTTTCACCTACACCGATAGTGCGGGGCCTGGTACGGATCAAATACAAGCTTCTTTTCTGAATTCAGTTGGACTGACTGTCGAGTCTACGATCGTAGAAAAAATATGGCGTGGACCGAATGAATTCTCACTATTTCCTGTTACAGCAATGAATCCGCTGGGCACAAATCATACGGTTACTGCTGTAGTAGCTGATGACAACGGTATCCCTATCAGAGATCTTGAAGTTACGTTTACGGTCATAGCAGGGCCCAATGTCGACAACACTGGAACAGGAACGACCAATGATCAAGGCGAAGCAGAGTTCACCTATACCGACATGGTGGGGCCAGGCACAGATCAAATACAGGCTTCTTTTCTGAATGCATCAGGACTTACCGACCTCTCAACTATTGTAGAAAAGATATGGCGTGGACCAGATGGAATTGTGCTATCTCCTGATACGGCAACTAATCCAGTAGGCACAGATCACACAGTTACTGCCATGTTAACAGACGACAACAGTAACCCAATTGCTGGTCGTGATGTTACCTTTACCGTTATAACAGGACCTAATAGCGGTAACACTGGAACAGGGACTACCGATCCTCAAGGTGATGCGATTTTCACTTACACCGATAGTGCGGGACCAGGTACGGACCAAATACTCGCTTCTTTTCTGGATTTTGCAGAAGAGCTTGTTGTATCAACGATGGTAGAAAAAATATGGCGTGGATTTGATGAAATCGTGCTATCCCCAGTTACGGCTGTTAATCTGGTCAATACAGATCACACGGTGACTGCCAGGGTAGTTGACGGCAACGGCAATCCGATTACAGGTCGTGAAGTTACGTTTATGATCGTAGCTGGACCGAATAGCGGTAAAACTGAAATGGTAACTACCGATGATGTTCAAGGTGAAGCAACTTTCACCTACACCGATACAGAGGGCCCAGGCACAGACCAAATACAAGCGTCTTTTCTGAATTTATCAGGAGAGATTGTTGTATCAGAGATGGTAGAAAACATTTGGGTCGGCTCGGGAATCTTGCTGTCTCCAAATACGGCGACTAATCTGGCATCTACAACGCATACGGTGACTGCGATTGTATTAGATGATAGTAGTAACCCGATTCCAGGCCGTGAAATCACGTTTACTGTCATAGCAGGACCCAATAACGGGCAAACTGGAACAGAGACGACTGATACTCAGGGCGAAGCAATTTTCACCTACACCGATAGTGCGGGGCCAGGCACAGACCAACTACAAGCGTCTTCCCTAACTCCAGCAGGAAACACTGAGCTGTCAAATATTGTAGAAAATAGATGGCGTGGTCCAGATGGAATCGTATTATCTCCTGATACCGACAATAACCCGGTAGGTACGGATCATACGGTCACTGCGATGGTGATAGACGACAACCGCAACCCGATTGCAGGTCGTGAAGTGACGTTTACAGTGATAACAGGACCCAATAGCGGCAACACTGGAGCAGGAATTACCGATGCTCAAGGTGAAGCGATATTTACCTACACGGATAGTGCGGGGCCAGGTACGGATCAAATTCAAGCTTCTTTCCTGAATTTTGCAGATGAGATTGTCGTGTCAACTATAGTAGAGAATATATGGGAGTTTATTCTTGATCCTGATAGAATTATGTTATCCCCAGTGACGGCAACTAGTCTGGTGGGTACAGATCATACGGTAACTGCAATTGTAGTAGACGACAACGACAATCCTATTGCAGATCGTGAGCTTACGTTTGCGGTCATAACTGGACCCAATACAGGTATAACTGGCACAGGGATTACAAATACACAAGGTGAATCCGTTTTCACCTATACTGATGCGGCGGGGCCAGGCACAGACCAAATACAAGCGTCTTTCCTATTCCCGAATTCACAGGGAGTTGCCTCATCTAACATTGTAGAAAAAATTTGGGAACCCAACGATGTAAGTGTTGTAGAGAGCATCGTGTTATCCCCTGATACGGCAACAAATCCAGTAGGTGCTGATCACACGGTGATTGCCAGGGTAGTCGATGATAATGACAGCCCTATTGTAGGTCGTGTTGTTACGTTTACAGTCTTAGCAGGGCCCAATACAGGCACTACTGAAACAGGGACGACCAATGCTCAAGGCGAAGTGTTTTTTACCTACACTGATACGGCAGGACCAGGCACGGATCAAATACAAGCATCTTTCTTGAATTCAGTCGGTGAAACTGACACGTCAAATAGCGTAGTAAACATATGGGAGATTGTTTCGCCAACTCGTTGTGATGTCAATGGAGATTTAGTGATTAATCAAACTGATATTCAGGCGATATTTGACGCCCGAAATATGTCAGCTTCTGGATCTAACGATCCACGTGATGTTGACGGCGATCTTACAATTACGGTTAATGACGCTCGAGTGTGTGTCTTGCAGTGTACTTTGCCTGCTTGCGAGTAGTTCTCCATATTGGTTGAGATAATAAGGAGCGAGAATTTAATCACTTCCGGAAGTTTGACGTAGAATTTTGGTTTCACAGGAGTGCTAATAAAATAGGCGCATAGCAGGGCTATGTAACTATTTTATTAGTGTTTCTGTGGAGCCAAAAGGCAAGTCAAAATCCGGAAGTTATTAAATCCACGTTCCTTAGTAAAGGTGAGATGCATACACTCCCTGACCTACAAAAAAGGATAAGAATATGAATAAATATAAACCTGGAATAATAACAATTTCCGGATTGCTATTGAGTTCTCAACTCCAGGCGATTACTTTTGGATTTTTTCCATCATCAAACAATCTTATTGCGGGAGATCCATTTTCTGTTGATTTACGAATATCAGATATTGATAACAACTCTGCAATTGGGGATTATGACTTAAATATTAACTTTGAATCCTCTTCACTCAGCATTATTCCTCGTGAAGGTGAAGGTGTAGTATTTGGCAACGAACTACGACAATCAGGGGTCGAAAGCCTAAGAGATGTCAATTTAGTCGGTAATGGTCGACTGAATATTGCCGAAGTATCGTTTAACAGTGCAAGTGATTTGAATGCTTTGCAGAGTAATGAATTTACTGTGGCAACACTCAATTTTACAGCGGATGCACCAGGCGTCACTCAGTTAGATGTAGATGTCTCAGACATTGTCTTGGGCAATCAAGCTGGAGAGCCAGTTGGTTCGGCGAGTAATCCAGTGAGAGTTAATCCTGCGTCGATTATTGTGCAACAAGACCAACAAGATCTTTCCGTGTTAACTGAATTACAGGTAAATGCTGTAGAGGTTTTGGGTGGTGTTTGTAGCGGCCTTATGCAAAACCAAGGTGTTTTAAGCGGTAATTCTGGAGATTTGGCTACGATTGCATGTTCAGTGACAGCAATGACTGGCGATGTAGAAATGGATAGTGAGGTATTGGGCAGCACTTTCCAGAACCTTGCTGGAGAAGAAACCATTGCCCCTGCTAATTTGGCTGTCCAGGCAACCATCAGTCAATCCCACATTCTCAGAACTCAGTTGGCTAATCGACGAAACAGTAACAAAGCTGGGGCAAGTGTTTCAAATCTGAAAGCTTTGCAGGGTGACGGCTTTTTGTCGCTTGCAGCATTAGGGCTGGATGGAGCAAGCGGTGGTAGTGCGGGTGATGATGATAGTCTGGCATCTTCCGAGCGTCTCGGTGGATTTATTGATGCGACTGCAAATTTCGGTGAAACCGATCAAACTAGTCGAGAGAACGCCACACATTTTAATAAGGAAGAAGTCACTGTCGGTGTGGATTATCAATTTACAAATCAATTTGTGAGCGGGTTGGCGGTGACTTATTCCAATGCCAATGCCAATTTTCAACAATCCACCAATGTTTCCGGTGGTAAGGCAGCAGAGCAAGGTTATAGCGGCTCTATTTACTCCACTTACTATCTGGATGACTTTTATGTTGATGGTATTTTCACCTATACCAGGCGCGATTATGATATTGAGCGAAATATCATAATCCCCAGTCAAAATATACGTAGAAAAGCTAAAGGGGATCCCGAAAGCGATCAATATGCAGCAAGTCTCGGCTTGGGTTATAGTCTGCAAATGCAAGGTTTTGATTTGAACCCTTATGTCCAGGTGTCTTATACCAGACTGGAAATTGACAGTTACAGTGAGCGGGGGGCTGGAAGTCTCAATCTGAATATCGATAACCAAGACGTCGAATCACTCGAATCGGTATTAGGTGCCAGGCTTGCGTACGTATGGAGTCAACCATTCGGTGTATTGATGCCACAATTTAAAGCAGAATGGCATCACGAGTTTAAGGAGAATAGCCGCACAATCAAAACCAGCTTTGTTAACGATATTAATAGTACTCAAAACATTTTAACTGTCCGCACTGACAAACCAGATCGGGATTTTGCCATCATTGGAATTGGCCTTTCCGGTGTTTTTCAAGGTGGGTTGCAAGTTTTTGCAGCTTTTGAAACATTGCTGGCCCAAGAGAACACATCAAGCCATAAATTTACAGCGGGTCTACGTTTGCCTTTTTAGAAGACGACATAGCTGGTTCTGAAGAACGGTAGATTTTGGGCAATTAGGAGTGAGGATTTAATAACTTCCCGATTTTGACTTGCCTTTTGATCCCACAGAAGCACTCATAAAATAGTTGCGTAGCCTGCTATGCGCCCATTTTATGAGTACTTTTGTGAACTCAAAATGCT
>JAZGEF010000030.1:0-36882 GCA_036478595.1 Granulosicoccaceae bacterium | reverse complement strand
GCCCACTTCACAGGAAGTAAGTCCAATGTCTAGAGGGCCAAATACGTTAGCTGTAGGCGCTATCAACGACAATAACACACCAGCAAATTTCACTTTGTCAGGTGATTTTATGGGTTTTCAAAAACCTGAAGTATCTGCAGTTGGAACCGACATCGACTTGCCCCAGGCCAATATGAACGTGAATGGTACGAGCTTTTCAGCTCCGTTGGTTGCTTCAACTATAGCTGCACTAACTCGTTTTAATGCAAATCTACCATTCCAACCTGCGCGACAGAAGGCATTGGCTGTAGCGGGAGCCACAAATCCAGTGACTAACGGCGCGAGAAATGGATTTGGCTCATTGAATGCTGATTCATATTTTTTCAACCCAAACTCCACGTCACGAAACCATAGTGTAGGTGGCGCTAGAAGGGTCGGATGGAATGCCTTTGATGCTTTAGATGGAAACATTAACGGGATATACCGTATTCCGCTTCAAATATCAGCTGCGAGTGGCAGTCCTGTTCGGGTAGCATTATCAGTGATGCGTAATCCTGCAGATATTTGGGCGAGAAGAAACACCTCATTTCCAATGAATGCAAACTTCGATGCAAACGTCTTTGATCATAATGGTGCATACATCGGTGGAATGTATGATATCGAGGACTCTACCGAGATACTAGAATTTAACTCAAATGGTTCAGGCGTATACCGCATAGAGATCGAGAGAAAATCCGGTTCTACCACTGCAGAATATGAACTAGGAGTAGCTGCAACCTGGGGTTTTTAGAAATTTCAAAAATGGTAACTTAGTCAAAGCCCTCTTCAGTATATTTTGGAGGGGCTACTAAATCATTTTGTTATGGAGCTTACACAGATGAAACAAGTAACTCTCTTTCTCGCCTTAATGAGCTCTTTTGTTTTCGCGTCCTCAGCTCAGGCTGAGGATCCTTCTCCCAGTGATCAAATTTTCTCCTATAATTTTCCACGGGGGGGGGTTGGTATCAGCTCCAAGAAAACACATCTAATCTAACACTATGTGAAACCGGTGGGCCTGCATGTGTTGTCAAGGCAGGGGAATACTCGTTACTAACGTTCCACGGAGGAAAGATCCTAAGAGAAATCATTAAAATCAAACCAGACTCGGACTGGGATTCTTATCCATTTACAATTACTGATGACACAATCCTGTTTAAGGATGATGATTGGTATCAAGTTCAATTCCCTGGTTCTAGGCTTAATGACTGGGAAGGTCGTGGCGAAACTCCGCTCCGATGGAATACCGTAACCGTCATTAATCTAACAACAGGCGAACGCTTTGGAAACATACAGGTAAGTGCCCAATCAGAGGTAGTTGAAGATGCAACTACTCAACAAGCAGTTGATCAGATCGTGCTGTGGTGTGGTAGTTCTATTTTTAACACAGTAACAGAGCCACCTCAAGATTTGGCTGGGATGGCTTTAGTCAATCGCGAAGGTTACTTGAATGCTGAAAGCGGTATCAAAATCAGTGAAACGGTAACTTTCTATGAGGATAATCAGTTCATGATCGAAAGCTATCCACTCGACCAAGGATTTGAATGCACTGAGCTGCCTTGCACTTCGCCTTCGGTCGTCATTGGCTATACTTTATTCAGCGGCACTTATAACCAAAATGAAGACGTTATCCGTTTCGAAGGAATTGACTCAACTACTGGGAGCAATGTCACTAAGGTCTATGTTATTAGACAGTCTAAAGCCAAGCCCACTACTTTTGAAGTATCGATGTCAGGAGTGTGTCGTTCAGAATTTATCAAAGATGGCTATTGATTTAGAATTGACGAAACACCGGACATAGCCAATATTAAACAGTCTGTTAGACTCAACAGTATTCATACGAAAATGAAGAGTAGGATGAAGTTCAGCATACTTGTGTTCTTAGCGTTGATAGTGATCAGTGGCTGCAGTTCAACATCGAACGAAACAGCCTCTAGCACGCTCGTAGAGAGTGTGATTGCTAATAATTGGAATATAACTTCGTTTACTGATGATACTGGTCGGTTGCGAGAGATACCAGAGGATGCCCAATGGGGCATAAGGTTTTTTCTAAATGAATCTGAATCGCAATTCGTACTGGGAAGCAATACCGATATGCAAACTGGAATGGCAGTAGGGTTCGGTCCATGTGCTATTTTCTATTTGGCTTACTTGTTGAGTGATGAAACACTTACTACGTTTGGAAATATAATATCGCCAGTGGAAACCTGTACAGCAATCGCCCCTATTCAATTGCCCGAAGCGGAGCGCTCAGTAGTGTCTATGTTTACCAATTCTCAGACATTTAGCGTAACTTTAGATCCTGCTAATGTTCTTGTGATCAGCTCCGGGCTTAACGAGGTGCTCACTCTTACAGCAAGCGATTAGCAGATTTGAATCTTTGACCGCTTCGGGTGCAAAGCCAATCCATTCGGCTACATCCGCTCTAGACCAAAAGATGAACAAACTACTAACAAAGTGTTCACTTTTTTGACGATTATGGGCGATTGGAGTGCGCTTCGTAATAGGCACGTAAAATCGCATTTATTCGACTCTGGTAGCCCTTGCCTTGTGCCTTCATCCAATCAAGAACATCGGTGTCAACACGCAAAGCAATTTGCTTTTTTCCTGGTGAAAATTTCATTTCCACGGAGTCAATAAATGCATCATCAAATTCAGGGATATCGCTGTAATCGATATCCTCATCCTTCGTAGCATCAATTTTTTTCAAGTCGCTGTGAATATTTTTTTTGTTCACGGGCATTTCCCTTTCGCATTGAAATAATACGTGTTTTATCGTTTCTAGGCGTGTGTGCAATCACCACCATCCGTCCTGCTAAAAGACCAAAAGTAATGAAGCGCGGTTCCCCATAGTCATACCTCGAATCTTCAAAGGTTAGGGTTGGGCCATTAAAAACCTCTTCCGCGTCATTGAAATCGAGTTGGCGATCAGCTTTGTTCTTTGCATTCTTTTCCTCATCCCAGTCGTACATGTTTAGCTCTCACTATGCATATACTATTGTATATACATTTAGCGGCAAATGCAAAGAGAAATGAAGGCCTTGACGGTTAGGCCAAATTGCGTAAAAGTGAACAAATGACTAGCGAATTGTTCACTATTGCAGGTAAGCGCAAATATCTGACGGCTGAAGAGCAAGGCAGATTCATTGCTGCGTATTCCAGAGCAAGGTTGCCATGGGGACACCGTTCTGGGGGTCTGATCGGGATACGTGCAAATTTTTATCACAAGGGGGTACTACGGATTTTCCGTCTTAAAAGGACATAATTCCCTACAGGCCTCTTGTTCACTGGGCTGTAGACGGACATTAACATTAATGAGGAAGATCCAATTTCGTCGTCTTGAGAAGCAAAAATCAACAACTTACAGTCCCAATGTCCTTTCTAGACGGAAAATCCGTAGTACCCCGATATGATTCGCGCAATCGCTGATGAGATTGACCGACGCTCAACTGACTTTCTGGAAGCGGAAGTTGCTGACGCGGGAAAACCGCATTCGCTGGCTACTGTCGTGGATATCCCACGCGGTGCTGCCAACTTTCGTATTTTCGCCGATATCGTGTCCAATTTGTCTGAACAGGCATATCCCATGACAACGCCTGACGAGGGCCATGCGCTTAACTACACTGTTCATCGACCCAAGGGCGTTATAGCTGTGATCAGTCCCTGGAATCTACCGTTGTTACTAATGACATGGAAAGTTGCGCCTGCGTTAGCCTGCGGCAATACCTTAGTGGCAAAACCATCGGAAGAAACGCCGGCAAGCTGCGCACTGCTCGGAGAGGTAATGAACTCTGTCGGTGTACCCGAAGGTGTGTTCAATGTTGTCCACGGATACGGTCCCGGATCAGCAGGCGAAGCATTGACGCGCCATAGTGGTGTAGATGCAATCACCTTCACTGGTGAAACGAGAACAGGTGAGGCCATCATGAAAGCCGCTGCAGTCGGCACGCGTGATATCTCCTCCGAATTGGGGGGTAAAAACGCCTCGCTTTTTTTTGCAGACTGCGACCTAGAAGCTGCTGTCAACGGCTCCGTACTGTCAGCGTTTTCCAACTGTGGCCAGGTGTGCCTTTGCACCGAACGCATCTATGTTGAACGGACGATTTTTGACGAGTTTGTTGCTCGGTTCAAGGCGCAAACCGAAATGCTGCAGCCTGGTGCACCTGATGATGTCAATACTCGAATTGGTCCGCTGATATCCGCCGAGCATCGCGAGAAGGTAATCGACTATTTCGTTAAAGCCCGGGACGCAGGCGCAACCGTTGTGACACGCGGTGGAACGCCCAAAATGAGTAACGAGCTGGCGACCGGGTTTTGGATTGAGCCCACCATCTGGACCGGATTGGCAGAGGACAGTGCACCAGTCAAGGAAGAGATCTTTGGACCGGTTTGCCATGTAGCGCCGTTTGATAGTGAAGAGGATGCTTTGAAACTAGCAAATGACAATCCCTATGGATTAGCTGCAGCGTTGTGGACGCAAGATTTGGGGCGCGCACACCGTGTGGCACCTCAGTTGGATGCAGGGATCGTCTGGGTTAACACATGGAATCTGCGCGACCTTCGCACTCCTTTTGGAGGTGCAAAACAATCCGGAATAGGGCGCGAGGGCGGATCTTACTCACTGGATTTTTATACTGAGTTAACGAATATATGCGTAAAAATCTAACAGGATATTACACTTGGCGTTGAGTCAATAGCATATAATACGTATTATACAGCGTAGGCAATAACCATGAAAAACATTTCCGCAGTTGAGTTTCAACGTGAGTTCGGAAGATTCCGTTCGATGGCTCATCGCGAACCGGTAACCATTACCAACCACGGTAGGGCGGATGTCGTGTTGATATCTCACGAGCAATACTTGGCGTATCGGCAATTTGAACGCTATGCACCGACAGCTTTATTTGCCGATGAAATTCCAAAGGACACCTTAGAACAATTCGGGTCGATTCCGCTCTCGCCTGAAGGCGATCAATATGATGGCGAGACTGATACTGCCGAATGACGAAAAGTTCTCTGCCTCGAATTGGCGAGGTAATTTGCCATGCCTATTTGTGGCGAAATCAAGCTAATCGTGGACAGACAGAGGGTACTAAAGAGCGCCCGTGCGTGGTGGTGCATCAGCAAGAAGAGTCTGATGGAAACGTACGGGTCTATGTACTACCGATTACTCACACAAAGCCTTATGATCTTGAACGCGCTATCGATTGCCCTAATGCCACTAAGCAGCGATTGGGTTTGGATGCACGAGCATCATGGATCGTTACCTCTGAACTGAATCATTTTATCTGGCCTGGTTTCGACGTGAGACCAACGCCAGATAATCGTCCTTCCTATGGCTTGTTACCCAATAAATTAACTCGGCGAATCATCGAACAAATCAAGGATAACTCGCAAGACCAAACATTATCTGCTGTTAATAGAGACGAATAGTTATTCCGTTAAATGTCATCTGAAAATCGTTTGCTAAATGGGGTACTAGGGATTTTCCCTCGTAAACGGACAAAAACGTCTACACCCCTTGCCCTGCTTAGGTTTCCCGAGGGGGGTACTTTTCGGCTTCTCACCATTTCGGGGTATTTTGGCTAATATCGTTGCCTTTAGGCATCGATAATGGCCACTGAAAAACGACTTAAAATTCTCACCGAAGCAGAGATTACTGAACTGTTCGGCCCACCCATTCTGAATTCCAACGATCAACGTTTCTTCTTCACACTCAATGAAATCGAATTGGCGCAGGGTCTGAAAATTCGTAGGCGTGATCAACGCTGCATGTTTGCTGTGTTGCTGGGCTACTTCAAAGTCAAGCCCGTTACCCTGAGCCCTGGCTACCATCAGATTAAGCATGACATAAAATATGTGTGCTCAGAAGTTTTTCCAGGTTCTGGTTTGAGTCCTTTCAATCTGACTCAGAAAACTCGTATCCGTATCTATCATCGCATTTTCGAGTTAGCAGGCTATCAGCGCTGGGAGAGCAAACGACATAGCGCCGCATTGACAATAGATCTCAGCGAATACGCACAAGCATGGGCTCAACCGAGATCGTTGTTTGACAGGGCCATAGAATACTTATCCGCTCTGAAAATTGGCATTCCGGGATACACGGTTCTGCAAGACATCATCAGTGGAGTCGTTGCCACTACCAACCGACAACTAATTCGACGACTTGATGATCTTATCTCGGTTGAGCTGGCAGATGGGTTATCAGATCTCGTCGAAGGCAAAGACACAGTGACATTACGGCGGTTGCGTATGTCGGCAAGGAATTTCACAGAAAGTGAATTGCAAAAAGAGCTCGCTGTGCATCGATACATGCAACCTTGGATGCCAGAAGTAGATCGAGTTTTATGTGCGCTATTGATGTCATTGAAGAATCAGCAGTACTTTGCCGAGAGAGTGACTTACTACGGTGCCAAACTCCATCGCCAATCCATCGGTTATCAGCGCCTCTACTTGTTATGCTATTTGCAATCACGCTGGCAACAGGCGCTGGAGCGGATTGCTGACGGCTTTGTTCATCATGTTCGTCACAGAAAACAAAAAGCCAAAATAGTCGCTAGAGAAGCCGTTTATCAAGACTGGCAACGGGCCGCGGGCAATGTCGGCAAAGCGGCACAGGTGCTACATCTTTTTATCGATGAGAGCATAGATCAACAGCAACCGTTTGGGACGCTAAGGCAGCACGCTTTAAAACTTCTTACGGCGAAAGATCTGGAATCTGTTTGCCTGTTTCTGAATGAGCAAAAACGATCACTTGAAGAAGCCACATGGCAATACTTTGATCACAGAATGAGCTTACGGGAAGGTTTACTCCGTGAGCTGTTTCTGTGTTTGCACTTTGAGGGGAGTGAGAAGACTCAACGCTTGGCAACCGCACTGCATCGTGCGCAGCGTGATCTTATATCGCATGGTGAAATCACAAAACCAGCAATGGACAGCCGATTGCCCACTCAGAAGCAGTTGTCGTTTTTGCAGGACGCGAGCGGTGTGTTTAATACCGCTCGTTACGAATGGTTCCTGTATCTGCTGATCCCAAATCGGTTAAATGGCCAGCTCACACTGCCTAATGTGCCTAAATACCGGGCTTTAGAGGCTGATTTAGTCGATCGCGACCGTTGGCAAAAAGAAAAAGACATGCTGTTGAAGCGAACCCAATTGCCTAAATTAACGAGTGATCCAAGCAATCTTATCAGCCAAATGGCTAAGGGTCTGGAAACTCGATTGCAGGAGGTCAGCCATTATCTGGAGCAAGATGACAATCGGAACATCATCCTACGCAACCCAAAAGGTAAGCGTCACTGGCGACTGCCGACGGCCATTAAAAAGCACTTAGTCAACAACCCGTTCTTCCAGCAAATACCCGCGACCGGTGTGGCCGACGTGTTGCGAATGGTCGATCGAGATATGGGATTCCTTGATGAGTTTAAGCACGTGCTGGGAGCGCAATCCAAGAATCGCGCACACGAGTATGATCTGTTGGCTATCTTGGTGGGCAATGCTACCAACCAAGGCATTTACGGCATCGCTCAAATATCGGATCGCTCTTACGATCAGCTCAGCACCATACAGGCGAACTACCTGCGGTTAGAAACACTGAACGCAGCCAATGATCGTATCAATAATGCAACCGCTAAGCTTCCGATCTTCAAATATTACAACATCCAAGAGGACATCATTCACGCCAGTGCAGATGGCCAAAAGTTCGAAGCTCGGCGAGAGACGTTTAAGACGCGTTACTCGTCAAAATACTTTGGCACACAAAAAGGCGTTTCAGCCATGAGCCTAATCGCCAATCATGCGGCTATTAATGCCCGTGTGATCGGCGCAAATGAACATGAATCTCACTACATCTTCGACCTATTAATGAGTAACCACTCTGAGATCGTACCAACCGTATTATCTACTGATACGCATGGGGTTAACCACATCAACTTCGCTTTGTTGGACCTCTTTGGATACAGCTTTGCACCACGCTATGCCCAGGTGGGTCGGATCATTGTAAGCGACGCATCGCTCACATCCCAGGTGTTACCCACTGGTCTAAAGCAAGCGTGTTAACGCTATGGAGTTGGGTAAGCGGCGTATCGTCGGTTGACTTCTTCGGGCGTGATATTCCAGGGTAACAAAGCTTCGATGTCTTCAGCGGTTTGTGCATTGGGGATTTCGGTGAGCAGCACACTCAGATAGCGTTGCGGATGCTGATCATTGATTTTTGCCGTCTCCAACAAGCTGTAAATCATCGCGCTGGCTTCGGCCCCTGCCGGTGTATCAGCAAAGAGGAAGTTCTTTCTCGGCACCGCAATCGCTTTGGCGACGTGCTCAGCTTGAATGTTCGAGATCGGCAAGCGCCCATCCTCACAATAACGTCGTAGCCCTTCGCTGTGATTGATCAAATACACTAATGCTTTACGCGTACCTTCATGTGCCACACCTTCTTCGAGCATGCGATTGGCCCACATCATAAACGTCTCCCACAAGGGCACGGCTAGGCGTTGCCGTTCGGTGTACTTCTTTTCCGGCGGCAGCTTCTTGATCAGCGTCTCAACGCGATACAACGATTTGTATAGTTCGATTGCCTGACTGGCGATCCAGTTCTTTGCTCCTTGCTTTGCCTCTTCGCTTAAGTCTTTGCTCAGGCTCTTGACCACATCCACGAACTTACGGCGCGCATGGTCGTTGCAATACACCGGCTTCAGTTGATTCTTACGCACTGCTGCGTTGTAGCCCGAATACCCGTCCACGACTAAGTAGCCCTTGAAGTGTTCCAGCAAGCCTGTGGCAACATCCCCGGCACGTGAAGGTGAATAGTCCACCAGCACCACCGGTTTATCCGGTGGTCCACCGCGCCTTATCCATAAATAACTTTTGTTCTCTGGCTTTCGCCCTTGCTCCTTTAGTACTTGAATGCCTGTTTCATCGGCCAGTGCGATGTCGTAGCTGTAGAAGCTATCTTGCAAGCAGTTCCAGATCGGCTGGAACAGCTTGCCACCATCGATCGTCCAGCGTGCCTGCTTCGATCTGTCCAGGTCCACGTTCTCACGTTTGGCTATTTTCTCTTGGCGATACAAGGGTAAACCATCATGGAACTTCGAGACCATGATGTGCGCTATTATTTGTGCGCTGGCTTGACTGCCAGGTATTGGCTGGACCGGCATGCTCGCTGTGCGCATGCAGCCCTTGCAGGTACAGGCATACTTCAACTTACGGTTAACGATCACGTAGAACTGCTGAGGCACGATAGCTAGCTGTTCCAACACCTCTTCGCCGATAACGTTCATGGTCAGTCCGCACAAGCACTGTTTTTGCTCGTCAGTTAAATCATGAATAACCTCGCAGCGAGGTAAATCCGAGGGCAGCTGGCGTTTCTTTTTACGCTTGCGTTTATGAGCCGGTATCTCAATGCCTGCATCGATCTGCGCATCAATGCCAGCCTTGGCCTGATCAATGGCATTCTGCGAGAGCAGTAACTCGGCTTCATTGAGAAACTGCAACTCAGCCTGACCAGGGTTCTTCTCCGAGCTCTTTGAAAAGTGCTTTGTGTTCAAAAGCCGTAGCTGTTCTTCAAGTACTTTGTTTAGTGCTTGACTCGACGTCAGTGCTTTGTCTTGGCGTTCAATGATCGCTTGCTTATCGATAAGCAATTGCTGTAGTTGAGCAACGTTTGTCGGTAGCTTGTCGATTAAGGATTGCATAACAAAAGTGTAGCAAGTGACGGCACCGTTGTCAGTGATAACACGCTAAAAAGCGCGTGCAAACGATAGCGCTTTATGCGGTTGCATTCCGTTAAGGTTATAACCATCGATTAAGTAATCAAGCTGCTCATGCTCCAATGTCATGCAGTCATCATCAAACCAGTCAGGCCAATGAAAGCGTTGCTTCTCGATAGACTTGTACAGAACCCAGTAACCGTTAAGATGCCAGATCAGTAGCTTCACTTTGTTGCGCGAGCGGTTGATGAAAACATAAAGACATCGGTCCGCCGGATCACGACCCAGCTCCAGTTGAACTAACGCGGCAAGCCCTGCTGCACCTTTACGCATGTCGACAGGTTTGCGGTAGAGAAATACAGTCTCAGCAGTCCATCGACTAGCGTCCATGATGGACCGCCAGTGCTAGCTGAGCTAATGATAAAACATCGTACGATGCTGGACACTCCAAACGGATGTCTGGACCAATGCATAGAACGGCAGGCTCTTGTGATACAGCTGATGGCCGAACGTTAACTTTTACGAACGAAGCCGAGCCGCTTTGGCCTTTAGCTTTAGCCTTAGCCTCGTTCTTAAAATGGTAGCGCCACTTGCGTAGCGTATTGAGCTTGATCTCATGACGGGCACAAAAATCACCCTCGCGCTCTTCGCCATTGTCATACTGGGCTACCAGCTCTGCCCATTGAGATCTGGATTTATTAGCTGCTCGGTTCATTATCTGTACTCATTGTGTGTGAGTACATATTATTAGCGGTGGGTTACGAGTAACTCAACCTGTGAAGCGTGGGGCGCTTACATAGAAAGGACGACGAAAATGATTAAATCAGAACGGAGTGTCAGTCCAACTGATAATAAATTTGATGGTATGGATGAACTGGAATTTATCCGTGTGGCAGAAACCACTCGCCGTACAAACTTAATCATGGAACGTGATGAGGTTTCCAAGGAAGTTGCTCACGAGAGGGCGAAACTATGGATTTCAAGTGAAACAGAGCAAACCCAACTCACACTGCCTTTAGAACCGACACCTCCCAACGTTTATCGCGTCTACTACCGAAGGTATAACGACGACATAAAGTCAGAATATAGATTGTTGAATGTTGTAGTTAAGGGTGTGTTGCATAGCTGGCAAAGTACAAATACCGTGTTAGCAGACATCATTCGTAATCGTTTCGATAAACAATGCGGCCACGTCGTAACATTTCATGCTACTCGTGAGCACGATTTTGATATACCGGATAAGAGCGACGATACTGCTAACAGATTAAATGATATTGAAAAAAGGCGTAAAATCGCGGAATTAGAAGAACAGATTCGTTCTCTTAAAAAAGACTGATGGAATCTCGCAATCGGTCTTTGCTGTCAATCGTCCTAGCCATAAGGAGTAATTATGATTCAAACTGAGGCTACATATTTTACAAATTTGGCAAGAGAATTAGGACATTACATCAAATGTCATAAACTTGATACTTTTGACAGAAAGTTGCAAGCTAAATTGCGCAATATTAGTGGTGCAGAGAGATTCGGCGAGATGAATAGAATGGAATTCGAGTCAATTCTCAGCACACTAATAACGAATAGCCAGAAAGTATAATGACATCCGCGCGGCTAATTATGTGAGTCGTTGTGCGAACCTGTGCTGCTTCTAAAACTTCCTGTTTTTTTGTTTAACGCACCAACACTCCTCGCCACGTAGAGAACAATTCCACACGGTCTATTTATAGGGATTGACTACTGGAACACCTGTTTTCTCAAAATCTTTAGTATTGCCTGTTACCACTTGTAACGAGTGGAGTAGGGCTGTTGCAGCAATAAATTTATCTAATATGTTTTCGTGGTGCGGTACTCTCAAATCGGCCCAAATAGCTGCTACTTCGTGATCGATAGGTAGTATCTTGTCGCTGTATTCGTTAGCGATCAGTAAAAACCATTTTTGCAAAGCGTCGGCTTGTTTCACATCGCCTCGGTGTCGAATCATCTCTATGCCACGACGCAGTTCACCAATCGTGACGACTGAGAGGTAGCAGTTTTGCTTATTCGCTTTAGTGTCATAGAGAAACTCGATGACACCATGATTAGCCTGTTTGCCCTTGCGAAGCTCGCTAATGATGTTGGTATCAATTAAATACATCAGCCGCGCCATTTTCATCCTGGCGCTCGAAATCACTAACATTGCCGCCAGAAGGAATTTTCAATAACGCTTCAGCTAACGAAAGTCGATTGGTGCCGCGTAGCGCGGTCTCCAGGATCATCCGGTGTTCGGCTTCTGTACTGCGCCCGTTGGCCACAGCGCGCTTTTTAAGCTCGGTGACGAGCGTAGAGTCAACCTCGCGTACCAATAGTTGTTGTTTTTTCAATGCGATCTCCCGGCAGGTGGACCAAAAAGTAGGTAACAACAATCATACCGATATAAATCAAATATATCAAATTGATAGCAAGAACGGTTAATTTAACATAATGGCGATTATGCGCACTTAAATAATTGATTTATATAACTTTATTATTGCACGGTATCGTTTTTAACTCCCGATATTCTTTACTATTGAAATAATGGTAAAGATATTGTATTCTTTACTTAAATTCAGTAAGTAAGGATTCTATCATGTCGAAACTCAGCGCTAAACGACAAATCACACTACCAGTTGAGCAATGTCGCGAGCTTGGTATTGAACCAGGTGACGATCTTGAATTCTACGTGGCGAACGGATACCTGACCGCGATTAAACAGGTTCCAGATGCCGCTCTCGGCGTTTTGAGTCATGTCAAAGGCGATAACAATATCAGCGACGAACAATCACGCCAAAGCGCGTTGAAATGATCGTAATCGACACCAATGTGCTACTTCGATATCTCCTGCGGGATGATGTTGATCAAGCAGAAAAAGCAGCCAATGTCATCAACGGCAACCTGGTCGTGCTTATCAGCAACGTCGTGCTCGTCGAAACGTTATGGACGCTGTGCGGTAAGAAATATCGAATCACGCAGGACGAGGTTGTTTCAACCGTTCAAGCGTTGTTTGCAGAACCCAATTTAGTGTTTGAGCAAGCTCAAACGGTATGGCGTGCACTGGGCGATTACATCGCTGTCAATGAAGGTGGGAAAGGCAAAGTCGATTTTCCAGATGCGTTGATACTGAATATTGGGCGTGACGCTGCAAAGAGTTCAGATCGTTCTTTCAATGGTTTTTACACCTTCGATAAAGCGGCGTTACGATTACCAGATGCCATAGCGCCATAATTATATGTGTAACCACATGTCAAATATACAGTCATTGCCTAATGACCTTCGAGATAGATTATTTGTTCGCGTTTCATAAACAGTGCCCCATATTGTTCAAAGAATAATGGCGATGTGTCGATACATATTGAACATGCATCACTGTATGCATATACTGATGCCTAACAAAACTGGGAACCCACATATGCGAACCACACTCAATATAGATGACTCTTTGCTAGACAAGGCGCGAGAACTAACCGGTGTTACGGAAAAAACGGCCATCGTCAAGATGGGTATAGAGGCGTTAATAGCGCGTGAGAGTGCTAAGCGTTTAGCGCAACTCGGCGGTTCCGATCCGCACGTTAAAGATGTTCCTCGCCGTCGATCAGCCCGGTGACAATTCTCCTGGATACCTCGGTCTGGATTCGGCATTTTCGTGAGTCTAGTTCTGAAGTCATACGCTTGCTAGACGATCAACTGGTTGTGGTTCACGAATTAGTTGTTGGTGAGATTGCCTGCGGCAGCCTCAAGCATCGAGCAATAACGTTAACCTACCTCAAAGCACTACCCAAACTTCCTAACGTCCCAATTGACGACGTCATGACATTGATCGAATCCAGTAAAATATACAGCAAAGGCATAGGGTTAATTGACGCTCAACTGCTAGCATCAGTTCTAATAACGCCTGATGCATTTCTTTGGACCGCAGACAACAGGCTCAACAATATAGCCTCTGATTTGAGTGTGTCCCACTCAAACACATAACTCTGTAAGTAGCATATGAAACCCGTACTAATGCTATTTCTGCGGGTTTTGCTCGTGTGGTAGTACTTGATTAAACTCAGACTGAATGTCCACGAAACTGTTTGCCGCTATAAAAATTATGGATGCTCGACGTTATGGCGCTATAGCATTTGGTAATCGTAACGCAGCTGTATCAAACGTGTAAAAACCATCGAATGTATGATCTGAATTCTTTGCAACCTCGCGCCCAATATTCAATATCAACGCATCTGTAAAATCGACTTTGCTTTTTCCATTTTCATTGGCCGCGATGTAATCGCCTAATGCACGCCACACCGTTTGAGCGTGTTCGAACACTAAATTCGGTTCCGAAAACAGCGCTTGAACCGTCGAAACAACTTCATCCTGAGTGATTCGATATTTCTTGCCGCACAATGTCAATAGTGTCTCCACGAGCACGACATTGCTGATGAGAACTAGCTTGTTGGCGTTGATGACGTTGGTCGCTTTTTCAGCCTGCGTAACATCATCCCGCAGGAGATATTGAAGCAACACATTCGTATCGATTGTGATCATTCCAGCACACTCTGGCACGACTGCTCGTCACTGATATTAT
Source organism: Granulosicoccaceae bacterium (assembly GCA_036478595.1). Taxonomy (GTDB): domain Bacteria; phylum Pseudomonadota; class Gammaproteobacteria; order Granulosicoccales; family Granulosicoccaceae; genus Granulosicoccus. The sequence continues at coordinate 22,581 of JAZGEF010000030.1, read as the reverse complement.
TATCACCTTTAACATGACTCAGAACGCCAAGCGCTGCTCCTGGAACCTGTTTAATCGCGGTCAGGTATCCATTGGCCACGTAAAATTCGAGATCATCTCCTGGTTCAATACCAAGCTCGCGGCATTGCTCAACCGGTAGTGTGATTTGTCTTTTAGCGCTGAGTTTTGACATGACCAAATTTTTACTTTTATACTTTAGGTAAAGAATACAATATCCTTACCATTACCACAATAGTAAAGAATTGTGCTAATTGCATAGTGATACTACGCAATAATATAATATAATAAAATATATCAATAGCTTAACTGCGCATAATCCAGATTATGTTAAATTGTGTATTGATGATATCATATTGATATATATGTTATTCTCTGGTGTGATTGTTGCACCTACTTGATATGCCCCTACTAGGAGTCTGCGATGAAAAAACCACAACTATTAGTGCGTGAGGTTGACCCAGCGCTCGTAGCAGAACTTAAAAAAAGAGCGGTCGCAAATGGTCGCAGTGCAGAGTCAGAGCATCGTATGATCCTGCAGGACGTGCTGGGCGGCACTAACCGAATCTCGTTAGCTGAAGCGTTACTAAAAATTCCAACCGGCATTGATACAAGCGTTTTTGAGCGTGAAGACGAAGACGGTGATGCTAATGTATTTGATTGATACCAACATCATTAGCGAGCTAATCAAAGGTAACAAAGCCAATCGTGGAGTCATTGAATTCTTCTATAACATCAATGCTAGGAAGGAAAAATGTTACCTATCAGTTGTCACTACCGGTGAGCTTCGTCGTGGTGCTGAAATGCTAAGGCATCGAAACGATGTCAAACAAGCTAACGCAATACAAGAATGGTTCTTCGGTATCGAGACCGAATACCACGATAAAATCCTACCCATCGACAAAGAAGTTGCGGCCATTTGGGCGGATTTGCGCGTGCCGCATCGCGAAAACATTCTGGATAAGTTTATCGCCGCGACTGCCCTGCTCCACTCATTACCAGTGGTGACACGCAACGTTAAGGATTTTGAAAAAACAGGTGTTCCGGTAGTCAATCCCTATAAGTAAACCGCGTATCTCATAAATCCGTATTGGTGGTATTTCTATAGTCAATTTTCCGATATTGCAATATCGGAAAATTGACTCATTTACTTAGAGGAGTTGGAGCTGAAAACCTTAAATTGGTCATCGGTTTTAGTGTCGGCGGTATCAGGTTAAGACGTTTTCCTGAACACCTTTTTCAAACGCGTTGACCGCACCGATCGTTTGTCGCCACACTTCAGTCATCGCCTCTTCACTTGCCCAGGCAATATGGGGTGTGACTAGAACGTTTGGTCGATCAAGCACTTTCATCATCGGATTGTTTTCCTCTGGGGGCTCTTTTGTTAGCACATCAAACCCAAAGCCTGCGATCTGTCCTGCATCCAAGGCCGTAACCAATGCTGCTTCATCGACTAGTCCTCCGCGGGACGTGTTGATGATCAAAGGTTTTCTTTTCATTTTGGCAAACTCATTTGTCGATAGACAGTTACGTGTAGATGCCGTCAGAGGTGCGTGGATTGATATCACATCAGAAGTTTCGATTACCTCATCCCATGGCGTATAAAGTGGGCCAAGGCCCTCTACACCCTTATGTGCAGCAAACACCGGTTCCATTCCAAATGCGCGGCCAATATTGGCAACCGACTGGCCGATAGCCCCTTCACCGATTATTCCCAAGCGTGACCCTGCAAGATCCTTGATTGGATGATTAAAGAAACAAAACTGATTGGCTTTCTGCCATTCACCATTGATAACATCGTCGCAGTAGGCAGCGATAGAACGACGAAGCCCTAAAATTAATGAAAAGGTGTGCTCGGGCACTGTGTTTTTTGCATAACCACGAACGTTGGAGACTTGAACACCAGCCGCTTTACAGGCAGCAATATCGATCACGTCAAAGCCCGTTGCTGCAACGCTAATCATTTTCAAATCGGGCAGTTGTTTGAGCATGGCCTCACGAATCGGGGCCTTGTTGGTGATGGCCACCTGTGCACCCTGAAGCCGCTCTACTACTTGATCCTCAGATGTTCGATCATGCTGAACCCACTCATGGGGGAAATCAGGTGGTGTGATATCTACGGTAGGCCCAAAGGTGGCGCGGTCCAGAAAAACTACACGCATATGATAATCTCCAGTGATTTATTTCAGTATTTATACCGTTGAATATTATCTCATACAGGCGTGCTGGATAAGATTATAAAGAATATAAAGTGAACACGCTTGACTGAGGCTCGTTCTTTTGGGTAGGAAAATGTATACCCTTTGGGCAGGCAGTGAACTCCAAGCTATCGTTAGGTAGAGCTAGCTGTAAAGGGCGGTCGAAAAATTGGTATCCCGTGCCGACAACGAATTAAACGTTAATGATCTTGAATAGACTGGCGTTGGGCTGCTTGATAATTACTCATAGTAATGCAATGAAAAAAGTGGTTTGACATATTTCGATATGTTCGCTTACGCACGCGGTCGGTTAAACGACAACTGCCAGAGAAAGCTTAATGTTGTTGAGTTATTTCAATCCGGTGCGCGGATACTGCTGAAAGTTCGATGTAAGCTCATTATGGCTATCCGCACAGTTCGCTGGATAAACACACTTCCACTGGCTTGTATCGCTTTGGCGAACCTGTACTGCCGAGTAACGATTCCAGATAGGTTTCTGCTTTGGCAGGATCAAATCCGCCAAACTGCTGGAAACGAATCATGCCCTCTCGGTCGATCATGACGATCTCCGGTGTGCCGCGCGTTTGATAATGCTTCTTCGTCTCGGGAAGATCATCATTGCCTAGATGTCGATCAACGCCTACTGGTAACGATATCCCCTTCTCGATTAGGTATCGTTTCAACTTTCGTGTCGTTTGATAATTATGCCCTTCGAAAACGGTGTGTATTTTAAGCAGCAATAAATCACCGGAGGCTATTTCATCAGAGAAGCGATCTTGCCATTTTTGCATCAGCGGCCCGCTAAAGGCGTTACACCCCGGGCACCATAACTGGAAAAAGTCGATCACAATCACTCTGTCGCGATTGGCCTTAACAGTGCCCGGGTCGGCGTTGATCCACTCTGCAATATCCCAGTCTGGAGCCGGGCGAGCCTTCACGATGCCGTCGGGTGCGGGTATGTACTTCTCGGCGGACCATCCGATGGATATGCAGAGCGTTGACACTATCAGTGCCACCAGTGGAATCACAAAACACCTCGCGTGACTTGTCATGATCTTCGCTCCCGCTCTCTCGGTGATGCAAACCCGGGAATACATGCGCTAGGCGGATCGGACATTATGTTGACAAGCAAGCTCATGTGTTTCGCCGGTAGATTTTTCAATTTAGCACTATACGAATAAACCGCACTCGCGGACCGTGACTTAGTCACCAGTGCAAATTTATATTCAAGTTTTGTACTACTTCTGCCAATCTGTTGGATTTTACTAGCACCGATCTTAATGCGGATCAACTATATCGAACGATGCTGTTCGAATGTTGGATGTCTATACGTCCAACATTAGTTTAAGTGATTTGCGCATACCGGCAATTTTGCATGCCTGCTGCCCGTATCCATAGGGAAACAAGGCATAGAGTGCCTTTCTCGTCGCCCTCTTCTCTCCAAATATTTGTTTTAGCATACGCAACACATGTCGCGCGTCTGGTACTGCCTGATTCAGCTCATACTGATCACGAACGAATCGTACCACTGCCCAATGCGGTTCTTGTAGTGTAATGTCTTCAAGGTCGGCAATCTCTTGTGCAAGTATCTCGCACCATTGCGAGGGATCGATAAGATAACCTTCATTATCAACTTCCACCGCACTGCCGCGTGATTTAGATTCAAACCAAAATGCCACCTGTTATTTCCAAATAGGTATGAGTAGATCTGCCCAAAGAGATATTGAACTCTGCACTGCTTTTAACTTATCTTCTTTATAGCTCCATACAATTCAAGACGCTGGGAGAGATGTTCATGAGCTATGAATTTGATGGTATCACCATCGAGGCAAATGAAGCGGGATACCTCAAGTTTACGTCGGACTGGAATGCCGAACTCGCCGAGCTCATTGCCAATTCCGAAGGCATCGAACTTACGCAAAAACACTGGGATATTATCCAATATATTCGAATTGAGTATTTTGGAAGCCAGGGCCTGTATCCGTTGGTACGCTCAATGAAATCAGCGATGGAAAAACAATGGCAGCAGAAGGTTTCACACAAAGACTTGTATGCCTTGTTCCCAGGCTCCCCAAGCAAGCAAGGCATTAGGATTGCCGGGCTCCCTGAGACCGTCTGAAGCGACGCTGCCTGCGCTTATATTCGCGATTGAGTATAGTGTTAGATGCATGGCGAACGTTTTAAAGGCGACTGAATAGGTCAACTATCGATGACGGGCTATCACGGCAACCATCATTTGATCTGCGGTTACCGCGAAGTAGTGACTCAACATAATTGCGGCCAAACCATGGAACATCACGAATGAACAAAACACTGATAATCACCATTTTGGCCACCGACAGACCGGGGATCGTGCGTACCATCTCTGAAGTCCTGGTGGCGCACAATGCCAATTGGGTCGACAGTCGGATGGCGAACTTGGCCGATAAGTTTGCTGGCCTGGTACGAATTTCTGTAGCAACGGACCAATTACATAAGTTAAAAGATACGATGCAAGCCTTGCACGACGCCGACAATCAACTCCACATCCTGATGGAGGATGCCGATGAGGATGGCGCTACGGAAACAAAAAATAAATTGTCATTGGAGCTGATCGGAGCCGATCGCCCCGGTATCATCGACGACGTCACTGGCGTGTTAGTCAAACTAAGGGTCAACATCAAAGAACTGGAGTCGGAGCAGCGCGAAGCCTCCATGAGTTCCGAGATGCTATTTTGGGCCAAACTGCAACTGGGCTTACCCGCAGGCGTCAGTAACGACGATGTGCAGGATGCACTAGAATCGCTATCCGATCAGTTGATGGTGGATATCAACATCGACGAGTGAGAAGCCACTGCATTCAACAGGCGTCCGCCCAGATAAACTGCATAGATACCAATTAAAGCAGTTATTGATTGATGTAGTTTTCGAGTTGCGATATGACATATTGCTGATCAGCTAACTGTGCTCTTACTAAATCAGTCATAGATAGAACGCCTATTAACGTGCCTTCATCCATAACAGGCAGATGCCGAAAGTGCTTTTCAGTCATTAGCGACATGCAATCCTGAATGGTTTGCTCAGGCTCGACAAACACCACCCTATCAGTCATTATCTCACGCACCATGGTCGTCTTCGATCCGCGATCGAGGAGCACCACTCTGCGAGCATAGTCTCGTTCAGATACGACGCCGCAGAGCTCACCTTCTTCCAATACCATCAGGACACCGATGCGTTTTTCTGCCATCAATTTCACCGCCTCAAACACTGACTCCTCCGGCGCAATCGACCAAATTGTAGAGCCCTTCTGGGCCAAAAGATCCTTAACTCTCTTCATCATGTCCTCCCATCGTTTAAAGCTATGTGCAGATAAGACAGTACCATGATCACATCACTTATCGATAGCGAAGACACAAGGGCGTGAACAATGGTGTCGATTCAATCCTATCTGATCGTTGTTGTCGCCGAACATTCGTATCGTGCGGGGCCAGGGTTCCGATATCGACTTGGTCACCGGCAATACCTGGTCCGATAAATACCGGCACGCTTAGCGGCACTATTTTCTTAACACCCTTTCTCCCGGCGGTGTGGATAAGCGAGGCAATAGGATACGGTGCACGTGGACGCTCCCTAATGATGTCAACAGTTTGCCCGAGCGCTCGGACCTTTTCGATCGCCATTTGCAAAGCCTTTTGATGGTCGCCGGTATCGATGCTCGCCTCATAGCGATTAACAAGTAGGTCCAGCGCTTCAGCTTTTGTGAGATGCATAACCGCATGAGTGCCGGGTGACCACGAGAATCGAACTGCCTCGATTGCAGATCTTGCCGTGTAGAGTTGTCGGTATACCTGCAACATTGCCCGCCCGGGGAACGTTTGGCCACAAAACACATTACGCGCTCTCGCTTTCGGGCACTGCAGTTTTATCTCCGCTTGTAAATTTCGTTTCAATAAATTTATCTCATCGATCTCATCAATGAGCAATCGATCTAGCACGATGTAGCCCGGTAGTCGGTACACAGAGCCCGGATGCTGCTGTCTGGGCCTTGAGAACGCACGAAACGCCTGTGTACATAGCTCGATAGCGCCGGGGCCTTCTACACGCTCTAAATCGACGATCTCTGGCACCAGCCCATCCTCATAAAAAGGGATGCGAAACGCCATTGCACGCACTACCAAACTTGGCCAATACTCGTTGAACCGATCGATGCACTCGCAAAGCTCGCCCATCAACGCAAGGGGATCAGCCCTACCCGCCTCCTGATGTTCCATTTCTATTTGTTCATTTATCATAAAGTTATATAATCCCAACATTAGCATCGATCAAAACCACTCACACGCTCTACACCTAGAAAATTCATAGACACTCGGCCGCGTGGGAAACCAAGACAAAACACTACCCTTCATTACGAAATTGACGATCAACAAGCGCACTATTGACCATTCGTGTGGGGATTATATAACATTGCGCCAAGCGGCATCGATTGAGGTCGAACAGGATCGTGCTTAGGCTAGATTTCGTGAGGAGATGATTATTGGACCATTTCAATTTGGGCCCAGCCGAATGCGCCTGCGGGGTATAAAGCGATTAACAATGCTCAGCTGCCATGCTCAAACTGCCGGCATGGGGCCAGGCGAGCTTACTGGAATATTAACAAGTGCTCGAAACAGGCGATCATACGCAAACGGAGTGTTGATCTAGCCTGCAAGCCCCTCTTGCTCAACCTAAGGGCACATACTTCTCTGGTACAAACCAGATTTTCTGATTATGCAGCTTACCTAACACCGATTGTACGGCCGTCACTCGTGACTTTAATTCGTCCTCAATGCGCGAGTCCTGTTGCTCATCTTGCTCCAGCTGATCAAGCATTTTCAGGCTGAGGGTGGTTGCTTGCTCGCGGAGCGCTTTCTCGATAACTTCAAGCTCGCCGCGATTTATCTCAAACTGGGTTTGGTACTTTACAGACATAACGTCTCTTCCGATTGTTGATGTTGCTAACGTTAGCGGCGAAAGAACAAAGAATCCATACAAAACGTGTCGATGTGTTAATATAATTATTGACATATGCATTTATTGTAATATTGTAATATCCACCTATGGCTAAAATCTTTGTCGGAACCCGGTTACGCCTGCTTCGCCGGGAACATAAACTCTCACAAGCCCAAATGGCCCAGTCAGTGGGCATCAGCACGTCATACATAAATCTACTGGAGAACAATCAGCGCAGCTTGTCAGTGAAGGTGCTGATGTCAATTGCAGACACCTATGACGTCGATTGGCGTGATTTAATTCAAGATGGCAGCGATAGGTTGTTAGCTGACCTACGCACAGCCGTTCAGGATCCACTATTTAATACTGGGCAGCCCGACATTCAGGAACTCCGGCTGGCTGTCGATCACGCACCAATGCTGGTTGAGAATTTTCTCCATTTATACAAGAGTCATTCAAACGTTATTGAACGGGTCATGCAAACGGGTGATCAACTACCTGACGGCGCATTGTTAACCTCCCCAGAGGCAATTGTTCATGATTTTTTTAGGAGCCACTCAAACTATTTTCCCGCGCTCGAAGAATACGCCGAAGCGCTTCATGCCGAAGACCCGTGCGAACCCGATGACGTTTACTATCGATTAAAAGCAAGGCTGCGCGAACAGCACGGTATAGATATCAGCACCACGCCGATCGAAGAAATGAATCGATCATTACGCATTTATGATAAAGCAGCTCGCAAAATAAAACTCTCGGAGGCGCTCGACTTTCCTAATCGCGCATTTCAATTGGCGCATATGCTGTGCTTGATTGAATGCAACAGTCAAATTGAAGCGCTCACTGCCGACATCACCGCCAACGAAGCAGACGCCATTCACACTGGTAAGGTACGCTGCCAAGTCGAGCTGGCTAATTATTTTGCTGCAGCCTTCTTAATGCCGTATTCACAATTTAAAAGTGCAGCTGAATCGCTGGCCTACGACATAAATCGCTTGAGTAAAACCTTTGGTGCGTCGTTTGAACAAGCTTGTCATCGACTGACAACGCTACAAAGAAAAGGCGATCGCGGTATCCCATTCTTTTTTATCCGAGTAGACAGAGCGGGCAATGTGACCAAGCGGTTCAATGCAAGCTCGATCAGTATTGCAGAATACGGTGGGGCCTGTCCTGTGTGGGACTTGCATGCCGCTTTTAGCAACCCAAGCACCGTAATGCCACAGTTTGTGGAATTACCTGATGGGAAGCGTTTCTTCACAATCAGCCGTACGGCAGATAGGCCAGCCTACAGTCGTAATTCACAAGCAAGACGCCAGGCGGTGTCACTAGGATGCGACCTTTCTCATGTTAGTAACATCGGTTACGCGCGACCCTTCAACCAAGACGACGAGCAGCTCTATGCGCAAATCGGCATTAATTGTCGAATCTGTCCACGACAGTCTTGTGCACAGAGAGCGCACAATCCATTGGATATCGAACTATCAGTAGATCCAAGCCGACGCGGCGATACGCGACTGGAAAGTTAATCACGGTAATGCGAACACTCAACAATCTGTGAGATGTTTAACCGGTCCAACCTAGTGCGGATGAAATGCAATTCATGGATTGCAGTAGCGCCACAGGGACCGGCGATGGAGTGTGTTGGTTGCGTGCTTCACGTAGCAATTCCACTTGCAAGGCGTGCACATTGTCCAAATCTCGAGCGTAGCGCGCGTATTGATGCTTAAAGTCAGGGAATCTGGCTGCAAGATCTTGAGAACCCGTGATGTTATGGATTGCATGGATACTCTTGTCGTATTCGTTTTTTATCATCCCTAGTATGTTGGCTCTTATGCCAGCATCGGTCACCAGTGATGCATACTGAGTTGCGATAGTCATGTCAGCCTGAAATAGTGTCTTTTCAGTTTCGTCTACGATTAGCCTAAACATATCGGAGCTATCAAACATCTCACGTAGTTGGGCGATGCCATGATCACCGCGTATAGAGATAAATTGATTAACTGCGCTGCCAAAGCCGTACCAACCGGTTATCAAATGTCGATTTTGAGACCATGCAAAAACCCAAGGTATTGCACGAAGGTCGTCAAGGCTGTTAGCACCAAATCGGCGAGCTGGACGAGAGCCGATTTTAAGCCTGGCAAGTTCTTCAACCGGGCTGGCTTGTTGGAAGTAATCCAAAAATCCATCCGTGTTTATCAGATGGGTGTAGGTCGTTTGGCTTAAGCCTGCAAGCGCTGATAAGAAGTCTTCATGGTCAGAATTGAGTGCGCGCAATGGTTTTTTCACTCGATGCGTTAATGCACTCGACATCAGTAGCTCTAAGTGGGCCGCAGCCGAACCTTGATTTGCATAGCGAGCAGAGACAACTTCGCCTTGCTCAGTTAATCGGATCCCCTGCCCTATGGTACCCGATGGTTGTGCCGCGATTGCACGCTGTGTTGGGGAGCCACCACGGCTTACACTGCCGCCTCTGCCATGAAAAAACGTGACTTCCAGACTGAGGGACGTAAACATTGCAACCAGTCGGCTTTGTGCACAGTGGACTTCCCAGCTAGAGCAGAAGAAGCCGCCGTCTTTATTACTATCGGAATAACCCAACATCACTTCAATAGGCTTATCGTGGCGCGTAAGGCTACGTCGGATGCTTGGAATTTTTACCACGTCGCGCATAATGCTCGGCGCCGAACGTAAGTCAGCAATAGTTTCAAATAATGGCACTACGATTATCTCGGGTGTCTCTCTGTCGAATCCTGCATATCGCGCCAGTAGGTATACTGCCGCTATGTCGTCTGCTGAACGGGTCATTGACAGGATAAACGGACCAATCGCCTGAGGGTCAGGACAATACTCAACGTCCCGCATGAGTGCAAGCAACGCGAGTAGATCTTGAGATTGATCACTAAGCTGATCTATTTTTAGTGCGGGTAGTGATTCAGCTGATAATTGAGTGGTAAGCTTAATTGACCATGCCTCATCAAACTCATTGGCCGGAACATCTGTTGCATCGATTTGCGTCCAAATCTCTCTAAGCACAGCGATGACCACAGTTGAATTTTGCCTGATGTCCAGAGTCACTGTTCGAAACCCAAATACTGTCGCAAAACGTGTAATTGGTAGTATGTACTGATCAGCAAGCGCCTCGGCCTGTAGCGAACCCAGTGCATATCCAATCGACCTAACATCAGCCACTAGATCATTAATGTGAGAATACGCATCGTTTATTATTCGAATTTTAATAGCCGATAGCGCCTGGCGAAATATCTCATTAGTATTTTTGCTGAGTGCACTGCTACTACCAATAATTTGCTGTAACGCGGCGGCATTAACCTGGTCCAAGGGCGAGATCAAGTTACTAATTGAAAGTCGTGCGGCGGCATTATTAAGAAGCGTTTCGTAGTGTGCGCTTGCCGCTTTTCGGCCCTGCTCTAACGCCCTTTGGGTAACATCAGTAGTGACATTTGGGTTGCCATCCCTATCACCACCAATCCACGAGTGAAAAGCCAATTTTGGGCTAGCATCTTTAGTGGTATCGCCTGCAGTCACCAACGCTCTGTTCAGACTGCCAAACACCTGCGGGACAATATCAAATAATATCTCTTGGAAAAAATGCAAACCCCAGGCTATTTCATCATCAGGCGTGGGACGATCAAGGCGTAGTTCACCAGTGAGCCATAGCAAATCAATATCGTTTTCGATATTGTCGATCACGCCGTTTCGTTCTCTGGGGGTCCAACGATCGGTCTCCAGTGTGACCAAGCCGCGATAAATGCGTCTATGTATCTCCAATACAGATACTCGCTTTGTCTCGGTGGGGTGTGCGGTAATCGTTGGGCCAACAAATGTCGTCGATACCAACTCTTTGATAGCATTCGTATCAACACCACTGCTTAACAACTTGGCGAAACTTTCGGGTACAGCGGCTGCGCCCTCTCGTGTTTCTAATGCTCGCCGATCTTGCATGGCCATATTTTCATCGACGATGCGTAGCAACTGAAATCTGATATTAAGCGCTTGCAGGTAGGGGATGACATGCTTTTCTGTCAGTTGCTCAGCGACATTGCCATCGATAAAGTGATTGACTACCTCAGGTGCTCTGCGCAGCAGAACACGATGCCATAGCTCTATAATCTGCTGATTTAGAGCATCCTCTGATTGATCTCGATTGAGGGTTCGCCCTGAGGTGCCGCTTTCTTGTGAGCGAGTGATCAAGCTGCTAGCACTCGTGCAACGGTTTCGCCAATAGTTGAAGGATGCTCAGCAACCGTCACGCCTGCTTGAGAGAGTATCTCTACCTTCTCTGATGCGCTTTCACCAAAGGCTGAAATGATGGCGCCCGCATGGCCCATGGTTTTACCTTTTGGTGCGGTTAATCCAGCAATGTATGCTACTACAGGTTTTTTCATGTGCTTGCTAAGGTATTCAGCAGCTTCGGCTTCTTGTGGCCCACCAATTTCGCCAATCAAACATATGACGTCAGTCTCATCATCTTGCTCAAAGTGCATCAAAATATCTTTAAATGAAGCGCCATTAATTGGGTCGCCACCGATACCAACAGAGGTAGACACGCCAATGCCTAATTCGGCTAGCTGTGAGGCCGCTTCGTAGCCCAATGTTCCTGAGCGACCAACAATACCGACATTGCCTTGTTTGTAGATATGACTTGGCATAATACCCAGCATCGCTTTGCCTGGGCTGATCGTGCCAGCGCAGTTTGGGCCGGTTAAAATCATGCGCGAGTCCTTTGGAAATCGGTACATGTATCGCTTAACAACGATCATGTCTTGTGCGGGTATGCCGTCGGTTATACAAACGCAATAACGAATTCCACTATCGGCAGCTTCCATAATACTGTCAGCTGCAAACGGAGGGGGCACAAATACTAAACTGGCCTCGGCGCCAGTCTGCGCAACCGCTTCTTTCACGGTGTTAAAAACAGGCAGGCCGTCGACAGATTCTCCACCACGGCCCGGCACCACTCCTCCGACAACGTTAGTGCCGTACTCAACCATTTCTGCAGTATGGAAGCGCGCCATTTTGCCAGTGATGCCTTGCACGATGACTTTTGTGGCAGCGTCTAAAAGAATGCTCATGTTATTGTCCAGCGGTTATCGTTCAACGTTTAATTTGATTGTGTGTCGCGCCATGCGGCCACGGTGTTTTCGGCAGCTTCTAGCAAGGTAGAGGCACGAATAATGGGCAGCCCGCTTGCTTCAAGAATGCGTTGTCCTTCTTTCACATTGGTGCCTGAGAGACGCACTATTACCGGCACATCAACCGGATTATCCGTAAGCGCCTTGACGACGCCTTCGGCAACCCAATCACAGCGATTGATACCTGCAAATATATTGACAAGGATTGCCTCGACTTTTTCATCAGATAGCACTAAGCGAAATGCCTTTGCTACGCGCTCAGGAGTTGCCCCGCCACCAATATCAAGAAAGTTTGCAGGCTCACCACCGGCAAGCTTAATGGTGTCCATGGTAGCCATCGCCAGACCAGCACCATTAACGATGCAACCGATGTTGCCCTCTAGGCCTACGTAGCTTAAACCGCGATCTGCAGCTCGGCACTCGCGAGGGTCTTCCTGGCTTTTATCTCGCAACTCCGATACTTGTGGATGACGAAATAGCGCGTTGTCATCGAAAGTCATCTTTGCGTCTAACGCCATGATGCGACCCTCAGTAGTTTTAACCAGAGGATTGATTTCAACCATGGTGGCATCAAGTTCTAAAAATGCTTGGTAACAACCGGATAGCGTTCGCACAAAACTTTGCATCACATCCGATGTTAAGCCCAACGCAAATCCGATTTCTCGACACTGAAAATCACGCAAGCCAACGGCGGGCTCTACCGTTGCACGAATAATACTCTCAGGCTGATTTTCAGCGATTTGTTCGATTTCCATTCCGCCCTCTGCAGAGCAGACGATCATCACGCGCTGGCTGGTTCGATCCAGCACTAAGCCAAGATAATATTCAGATTCAATATTGACCGCGCCTTCGACATAAACACGGTAGATACCTTTGCCTTCAGCGCCCGTTTGGTGCGTTACAATCTTTTGGCCAAACATGCTTTCGCACGCAGCCAGTACTTCAGAATCGGTTTCGCAAACCTTAACGCCTCCTGCCTTGCCTCGCCCACCTGCATGCACCTGGGCTTTCACTACCCACCGATTACCACCAATTTCACGGGTTCGATATGCGGCCTGCTCTGGGCTGTATGCAAGCGCACCTGGAGGATGCTCTACGCCAAATTGATGTAATAGCTCTTTTGCCTGATACTCGTGGATATCCATGTTGTTGAATCCCTTTATGCAGCTACAGAAGCTTTAGCGTAGTAATCCTTAAGAAACTCAGCGGCAGCAACAACCTTTACGCTATCGTCAAGTTCATGCATCGCTGCTGCAAAAAGAGTAACGATTTCAGTAATTGAGGCTTGATTGAGTTGATTCAAGATACCAATGCGGATTTGAACCGGTGCGCTAAGCGTTGGCCAAATGCCAAAACCACGATTACGACAGTTGGTCACCAATTCCATTTCACGGCCAGCCAATGAGCTGGGCAGATTAAGCACGATCAAACTTGTCATGTTGGAAGTAACCTCACAACCAAGTGCACTGACGGCTCCACTTACGGCGGCTTCATGATGGGCATAACTGGCAGATCGAGCTGCAATGGATTCGGTCAAGGTTAACCGCAGAGCTTCGTGGAAGGCCGCAACCGCATAGGCTGAATGGGTACGGTGATACGCACCTTTCTGTGCATCAGCACCGTCAGTAATTGCCCAATGGCGCGCTTCAAGAATGGGATGATGTACGAAGGTACGAGCGCCGCTTGCTTTGAGTGTTTGAATGTATTGATCTGAAAAACTAACTGGTGCGTACGTCAGTGGTAAACAGCAAATGCCTTTTTGTGGGCACGATGCCCAAGCTACAACACCTGGGTAATCATCAATAGAAAAATTATCCACGCCAAGTGACGATACTGCATCGATAAGACCCATTACGTTGTTCTTTTGGCACGCATCAGAAAATGCCTGAACATCGTTGACGCGGCCTGAACCAGTTTCCCAATGCGCCATAAAAGCCCATTTGGGTTGGTGTTCGGCAAGCGCTGCGTCGATAATTTCTTTTGTCACTGATTGGCCGTGCGGTACATCTATCAATGTCACCGAAGCTGCGGTGGGGTTAAGCGAGTCAGCTGCTAGCTCTTCAGCGGTCGCCGCCTTCATTCGTAAGGTTAAGCCATCGATACTTGAGAACGTACCGTTTACAAACGCAACGACAGAGTCGCCGGTTTGCACTGCGCTCATCATGGCATCCAATCCGCTCCAACCAGTCCCCGCCACACCAAACGTGTGTACGTTCTTGGTACCAAATACCTGACGCAACATATGCTTGCATTCGACCATGCCGCGCAACACATCCGCTTGCATATGATCAGCAACGCCACTACTGGCAAAACGTTCTAATACTCGAGGGTCGGTGTTCCCAGGCCCTGGCCCCGCTGCAAGGGTTTCTGGAATTACTAACTGCGGGAAGATCTCTAGAGACATAACCATTTACCTAATGAAATAAGGTGTAGTTATCCGGGTTTTAGGTGCTGAGCGCAACGTCCATAACTACTTCTTTTGAGACCCAAGTAGGTAGTATAGAACCTATACTATTGCATGGTTTTATTGCTGATGAATAAACGTATGCTCTCACCATATCAGCAGATGACGATGTAGGACACCATTATGAGTTTCAAACTAATAGAACAGGCCACTCCTAGGCTTAATCGAAGTGAACTTGCCGTGCCGGGCTCTCAAACAGCCATGTTCGAAAAAGCCGCAGCGTCCGAGGCTGATGTCATTTTTCTGGACATGGAAGATGCTGTTGCCCCAGATGACAAAGCGCAAGCGCGTAAAAACATTATCCAGGCGTTAAACGAGATCGATTGGGGAGCCAAGACCATGTCGATTCGTATCAACGGATTGGATACGCATTATATGTACCGCGATGTTGTGGATGTTGTTGAGCAGGCGGGTGAGCGCCTTGACTTGATTATGATCCCAAAGGTCGGCACTGCAGCGGATGTTTATGCAGTCGATATGCTGGTGACGCAGATTGAAGATGCCAAAGGCTTTAAGAAACGTATCGGTTTTGAGCACATTATTGAAACGGCATTGGGGATGCAAAACATCACAGAGATTGCCGCTTCGTCAAAACGAAATGAAAGCTTGCACTTTGGGGTGGCGGATTATGCAGCCTCTACTCGTGCGCGTACAACGGTTATTGGTGGCGTCAACAAGGATTACGCTGTATTAACAGACCCATTAGATGACAATTCCAGAGAAGTACATTGGGGAGACATGTGGCACTACGCATTGTCGCGAATGGTTGTCGCGTGTCGAGCCAATGGCTTGAGGCCCGTTGATGGCCCATTTGGCGATTTTGGTGACGAGGATGGTTACATCGCAGCGGCGCGGCGTGCCGCAGTATTAGGGTGTGAAGGCAAATGGGCAATTCATCCTACACAAATAACATTAGCCAACAAGGTTATGAGCCCATCAGAAGAAGAAATAACAAAAGCCACCCGGATTCTAGAAGCGATGGCGGCAGCGGCAGCGGCGGGTAAAGGCGCAGTGTCGCTCGATGGTAGATTGATTGACTACGCATCGATTAGGCAGGCTGAAGTGTTAATCGAAAAAGCGCAGCAATTGAAGGGATAATGATCCTCGTGGCGGCTCAAAGGATCAATCACAATTGAGTAATCTCAAGGTAATGTCCGGCCATCTTGGGGCGCTACGGATTTTCCGTCTGGAGAGGACATAATTCCCTACAGGCCCCTTGTTCCCTAGGCCGTAGAGGGACATTAACATTAATAGGGAAGATCCAATTTCGTCGTCTTGAGAGGCAAAAATCAACAGCTTACAGTCCTAATGTCCTTTCCAGACGGAAAATCCATAGTACCCCCATATGGCGAAAACCACTAAAGAAGATCTACAGCCTACTAGGAAGAAGGGAGTCGTTGCCCATCCAAAAAACCCGTTTTGGGAAGCTCAGGAGGTTAAGGTTGGTTCAAAAATGATTAAGGTTGCTGGTGTGTGGGCAGCATGTCTCTGCCGATGGCGAGTCAGTGTCCCACAGCGGCAATCACGTTGTTCGTCATGTTGATGAGACTGAGTTCGTGAAGAGTTGTACAACAGCAACGTCAAAGCGATCTTCGATCTGAAACCAACGTCACTCAAAGTACTACAGTACCTGATGGTTCGACTTCAAGAAACACCTAACGCTGATTCGATCTACCTTGCCTGGATCGGCGCTGATGAATATTTCAGCGAAGAGGATGTGAAAACGTCACGGCGTTCATTCCATCGCGCACTTATCGAGATGATTGAAAAAGGATTCATCGCCGAATCGACCCAACCAAACATGTTTTGGTTTTACCCTCACCTGTTTTTCAACGGTAACCGAATGTCGTTTATCCAGGAGGATCGGAAAAATCCAAAGCCAATTAATCCAGAAGAAAACTAATGGCCCAAATTCAACTTGACAAAAATCAGGCTGAAATTGCAAAACTACTAGCGGAGACCGCCAAGGCCAGCGAAGGAATCCGCTGCTACGAGGTTGTCGTTATTACGGTGCTAGTTGTTGCAATCATCACCATCACAAACCATGGCCTGATTCTCCTTCGATACAACGTATTCTAAGCAATTACATTGTAACAATTAGCGTAAGTCAAGCCATACTATTTACTGAGTTAAGGGGACGGTAGTGATACAAATGATTACTAAATATTTTAAAAGAATGGCTGGAGGCGACCCAAGCCCGTCGAGAATTTCTCACCACCAAATTGCTTGGTCATGGCTTGGCGCCTTTATTGGTATTTTCTGTGTATCTACAGCACATAACTGGCTACATATAGAAGTACTCGACAGTCTATTTCTTGTTGGCTCGTTTGGTGCCTCTGCAGTTCTTATCTATGGCGCACCGCACGCAGATTTTTCACAACCGAGAAATTTATTAGGCGGGCATGTAATCTCGGCCATTATTGGTATCAGTGTTTACAACTATATCCCTCTTAATATCGAGTTATTAAGCGCTCTTGCAGTTTCATTATCCATAGTTGCGATGCACTACACAGTAACTTTACATCCACCAGGTGGAGCAACAGCGTTAATTGCGGTAACAGGTAGCGATAATATTCATGAGCTAGGGTATTTTTATGTGGTTTCGCCTATAAGCATTGGGGCGATAATTATGTTGGTGGTAGGATTAATTATGAATAACCTGTCTTCAAACACTAATATACGTTACCCACGATATTGGTTATAAGCTCGGCGTTTTAATTGAAAATATCTTTAAAATCTCTACTGTCCCGCTAACTTTCAGAACAAAGTCGTCTGAGGGTCAGGGACGGGATATTTCCCACGGCCCCAACCAGCAATCAAGTCTTCCAGAGACCATTTCTCGAACAGATTTGGTCTGTAATAAACGAAATATCTGTCGCATTGATTTCGCCGTCTTGCTTTGGAATTTCAGGAATGCAAGAAGCAAGTATACACACAGAGCTATCCAGATCTGAGTCCTCACGGCATTCTTACTGGTTCCCAAGAATGACTTTATCTTTAAATTCTGTTTTATCCATTTAAAGAATAACTCAATCTGCCAGCGTGATTTGTAGATCTTAGCTATTGTGTTCGCGCTGAGGATTAAGTTGTTTGTCAATAATACATAGTGTTTACCGGTTTGGAAATATGGGAGAGAAACACATTCGCTATGGCGGCTTCGGTGCCATTGCCTATCACCACATTTCCAGTGAATATATCGCACTGTTCAGACATTTCATATCGTGCGGCGTTTGGGAGGCGGTCTATATTCTGGATGCGTTGCTGCTAAACAAGTCCGTTTATCAACCCGATACAGTTCATGTACCTACTTTTTACATGTATTGTAAGGTGACTTCATAATAGCCGCGTTGCATAACAAACCGATGAAAAATTAAACCACGCTGTTATCTGATGTAAAGACTCTAAGTGCAATTTTTATGCGCTATTGAATTGGAGAAAAAACAATTGGCATCGCAGATCAAGAGTATCGATCCACAATTTTTCGAATAATTACAAAGCTATAATCATGCATGAGCACCACAGCTCCGCAGAGCAATTGCGTTAATCATAGTACTCAGATAAGGCTGCACGGCGGACAAAATTATCTAAAAAATGGCCACCCTGATGGCTAATTCAATCCCAAATATCAACGTTTATCCCCTGCTCTCGAAGTATATCTGCGCGTTCAGCAATATAACGTTGAAAACTCGACTGAGTTCGCCATGCGCCGCTCGCGACGTAATCCATGATTGACTGCGTGTGAAAGGTTTTAAAATAGGCTTCCGAGCGGATGACCTCCGCGCCATCTGCTGAGTAAAAAATCATCGTTGGCGCATAGCTAACATCCAGCTCATTGCTCAGCTCGCGACCAGTGGTTTCGTCGCCAGCTGGAGTTTTGAATGTGCTTCTGCCCCACATATCGATTCGATATACGTCAAATCGTTTTAGTAATTCCTGACTCACCTGCAGGGACAAAACTCTATCGTGCAATGTTTCGCAGTTTCTGCATGATCCCTGCTCGAACATGAGAAGCAGCGGTTTCGACGCATTATCCGGTCGCTCGACGAATTTGGTTATCGGCCCGGTGAAGTAGTCTCTTACAATCAGTGTTTTGGAACTGGGCTCGTCGCTTCTTGACGTCACAAAATC
This sequence comes from Granulosicoccaceae bacterium, assembly GCA_036478595.1. Lineage (GTDB taxonomy): Bacteria > Pseudomonadota > Gammaproteobacteria > Granulosicoccales > Granulosicoccaceae > Granulosicoccus. Next base: position 3,679 of record JAZGEF010000030.1, on the reverse strand, counting down.
AGTAAACGATTCCTTGGACTCCATCTTGTCGGATACATATTGCAGCGCGAGACGAAAACGATCAGGGTTGAGGTAACCGTTCAGACGCAGCGATAGATTTCCTTCTTCAGTTAAAAACAGAATCGTAGGCGTAAACTGTACACTCACTGCTTTGGCAAATTCTTTTTCTGTGTATGTTTCGCCCTCTACGCTGACCATTTCCCGATCGCCCCACATATTTAGCTCGATGACATCAAACTTTTCCTTGAGTGTCATTTCGATATCTTTCTGAGTAAGATTGCGCTCAACAAACGCATTGCAATAGGGGCAGCTGTCCTGGTGAAACAACAACATCAGCCTTTTACCGTTCGCTGCAGCCTCGGCTACGTCCTCTTCGAGTTCTAGAAAACTGACTTTGAACCAGTCGGGGTAAACGGTTTCCATTGCGCCGAGAAATTCACCACGTTTGGACTCTGTCTCGTTAGCCTGTACAGATGCATGGAACAATGCAAAGCAGAAAACGAAAAAAATAATAAGGAGTTTGGGTGTCTTTCGTGCCGACAATGACAGGCTTGGTAGCAAAGGAAGCATCACGGACCTCCTGACGCAATAGATGGGTTATAGGGTAGGTACAATAACATATAGCGTTGCTTTGGCCAGCGATTGGCGGGAAGCGTATCGTACCGATCAGGTGGGCAATGGCAGAGCCGGTGTATCTGATGACAACTGCCACAGTGCGACACTGCTAGCCGGGTTGGCAGCACATCAATCTGATCGGTGACTATATCTGTCAGCAGATTCGAAAGATCAACCCCGACAGCCTCACAACCGGTGGCTGTGTGTTGATGTTGATTAAGCAAACTGAAGCCTACGATCTTCTTTTAATTGACACCGGCACCATCGTTGCTTTGCGATCTTCAGGAGGCGTACTTAGAAGATCCATATCTAACCACCAAATTCGCAAAAGCCAACAACAAAATTGACGCCGTAATATACAGAATTCCAAGATCAGGCTCGTGATTGGATTGTATATCGCCTATCAGCATCCTCGTTAAGGCGGTGATTGCAACGTAGATTAAAAATCGAACCGGCATGTGATTCGTCTTGAAATAGATACCCACCATCGCACCAAGTTCAAGATAAATGAAAAGAAGCAGAATATCCTCAATCGTTGCGTGGCCTTGTGAGCTCATCCCAATAAATGCGACTGCGGCCGACCACACGATAGATCCACCAATCGCAAATAGAGCCACATAGTGGAACAGGTCCACCAGTAGATTACCGACCGAGTCAACAATCTCATGGAACTTAGCGCTTATAGACGTGATTTTTCGGTTTTGATCCACAGCTCTATCCTGAACTTGATTTCATGCTCTTATAAGATACCTGCTCTTTCCAAAAATCAAGGCTTAATGCCGATGAAGCATATTTTTGCACAGCCGGTGCGCCTTCATATTGACGTTACGCATCCCTACATCACTCACGCCATTTAGGTTTAGCTGATAACAGTTTCCCATTGGGGTACAAGGGATTTTCCCTCGTAAACGGACAAAAACGTCTACACCCCTTACCCTGCTTAGGTTTCCCGAGGGGGGTATTTTTCGGCTTCTCATCATTTCGGGGTATTTTGGCTAATATCGTTGCCTTTAGGCATCGATAATGGCCACTGAAAAACGACTTAAAATTCTCACCGAAGCAGAGACTACTGAACTATTCGGCCCACCCATTCTCAATTCCAACGATCAACGTTTCTTCTTCACACTCAATGAAATCGAATTGGCGCAGGGTCTGAAAATTCGTAGGCGTGATCAACGCTGCATGTTTGTGTTGCTGGGCTACTTCAAAGTCAAGCCCGTTACCCTGAGCCCCGGCTACCATCAGATTAAGCATGACATAAAATATGTGTGCTCAGAAGTTTTTCCAGGTTCTGGTTTGAGTCCTTTCAATTTGACTCAGAAAACTCGTATCCGCATCTATCATCGCATTTTCGAGTTAGCAGGCTATCAGCGCTGGGAGAGCAAACGACATAGCGCCGCATTGGCAATAGATCTCAGCGAATACGCACAAGCGTGGGCCCAACCGAGATCGTTGTTTGACAGGGCCATAGAATACTTATCCGCTCTGAAAATTGGCATTCGCATTTTATTAAATCGCCGTGAATTTCACCCAGCTCAGATACGCAGTCAAGGCATCAGTGAAATAGCCGACGCTAATTATTCAGTGGCAGTTCTGGGCGTAATCTCGCGTTTGATCTGAGCACCGAACTGGTGACGTGCCAATTCCAGATCGTGTTCCAACTGCAGATGCACCCAAAAATCTGCTGCGGTGCTGAAGTATCTCGCCAAGCGTAGCGACATTTCGACATTCACGCTAAGTTCACCATTAATCAGTTTCGCCATATCTGTATCCACCATACCGATGTGCTTGGCCAGCTCTTCTGGCGCGATGGAGAGCGGTTCGAGATATTCTTCGTTGAGCACATTTCCCGGTGGTGGGCAAAGATAAACAGGTTGTTGGGCTTTGAGTTCAGACGGCGAAGGCGGTGGCGTTATTTGAATCTCTGTCGCGTAACCAGCCGCTTTCCAGGCTTCTATACCGCCTGTTAAATGCACGGCGCCTGTATGCCCCTCGCTAATCAGCATTTTGCCAGCCGATTCGGATCGCTTGCCAACGGCGCAATGTAAAACAATCATCTTGCCAGGGACGGTTGGAAATATCTCTGGATCGAATTTTGAAAGCGGTAACAGCATGGACCCGGGAATATGCTCCTGGTCATATTCGGAGGTTTCCCTCACGTCAACAAGGACAATTTTATCCTGGTCCAGCCATTTCTTTACCTGAGAGGCGTCGATACTTTGGACGCCAGATTTTGGAGAGTTGCTCATGGTGTATTTTTACACTATTTCGACCCTGCAGCACAATTATATTGCCCAACACGCCTGTTGAGTTGCCCGGTTCACGGTTGGCTATCAGCCAGTACTCCAGGCGCGCGGTTGTTGCATACCAGCGATCTTGCAGGCCTGCTTAACATACCCATAGGGAAATATATGAAAGATTAACTTTTTCGCCTGTTTTTTATCGATTTTTCCTTCATCAGCGAGATAAGTTATCAGGTGACGTACGTCCGGTGTGATGCCGTGCTCTCTATAATAAGATCGGATGAACCTAAGTGCTGGCCATACGTCATCAGTCAACTCAATGTCTTCCTCTTCAGCCAATGCGGCAGCTACCGTCTCGCTCCAATCGTCAGGATTGAGCAAGTAACCTTCGGCACTTCTTTGAATCTGACTAGTCATACTTAATTCTCCGACAATAGACTGTAGCGTCTACACAAAGGTGCGCAGTCATCGCATTTTCCATGCGTAAATAATAATCATCGAGAATCATTCTTTATTGATGTAGATCAAACGTGTGTTCGTTTCAATGATGACAGCTACGGGCCGTAGGCGTGTTGTTGGCCAGTATATTTCCCGCCCGGCGCTATCGGAGACGCAACGGGAGCTGACAGCCAAGGGGAGGGTCAAATAAATCTTGAAAACGGCAATAACGTGGCACCGCTGATCCATCCACGTTGAGACTGTAAATTCAATTGTGTAAATGCTCGTGATTCACTTTATCCTATTAACAGGACTGAATCATGGATACATACGTGGACGAAGACGCAATACGTCAGTTAGCCAAAAAGATCGCGAAGGACATA
>JAZGEF010000029.1:0-23817 GCA_036478595.1 Granulosicoccaceae bacterium | reverse complement strand
AGATTGGCCCATGCATCGGTTAGTGCTTCAGGATGGCCTCGTGGCATCCTGACTAGATGAGTGGCGGGTGCTAGCATGCCCGCGGTGTAACCGCGTTCTATTATTTGTGTAGGTGAGTCAAGCTTGGTGTATTTGAGGCTCTCTGGGTTTTCTTGTTGCCAGTCAATTGATGCTTCAGTGCCGTGCACTCGGATGCGTAGGCCACACTGAGTACCTGCTGCCGCTTGCGATACCATGAGTGTGCCGGGGATGGTTTTGTTTAATTTTAGGCGCATGAAGGCGGTATCTTCTAGTTCTTTGGGTGTGCCAGTTACCAAAAACTCTGCATCCACTGATGTGATAGGTTTGTTGCAAACGAAGGAAGCCAATTGAGCGGCATGCGTACCGATGTCGGCAACGGTCATGCTGTCACCACTGAATTCGCGCTTGAAACGCCAGGGTGCATCGTCTCCGCTCTCAGTAATGTTGGTGGCCCATTCCTGAAAGTACTCAACGTGCACTTGGCGTATCTCACCAATCATTCCGCGGCTTATCATCTCTCGTGCTTGGCGAACCATGACATGCGCAGAGTAGGCGTAGGTAACACCAAATACTAAACCGGTTTGTTGTTGTAACCGGAGAAGCTCGTAAGCTTCATCGACAGTTTTAGTGAGTGGTTTATCGGATACGATATCGATACCGTTTTCCATAAAGCACTTGGCAACGGGGTGGTGTAAATGATTGGGCGTGACAATCACCACGGCGTCTATGCCATCGCTGCGTTTTGATTCCTCGAGGGCCATTGTTTTATAATCGGAATACACGCGACTTTCATCAAGCATCCAATTCTCGCCCGATTTTTTAGCACGTTCTGGATTGGACGACAGCGCGCCAGCCACGATATCCCAGCGATTCGATAGACGTGCCCCGTTGGCATGAACCTCGCCAATCAGCGCACCTTGCCCACCTCCAACAAAGCCCAGTTTTAAGCGACGAGTAGGTTTAGGGTATGGGCTGTTGTGGGTCATGTTGGAGTTTTGTTCCTCAAATAGTTAATGATACCTTATTAATAACGACTCGCTTATTGACAGAAGGCTGCTTAGTGCCATAGATTCGAACTTCGATTTGTTGTTTCGATACTAGAATTTCATGTCTGTCAGCTCCATTGCCAATTTCCGATTTGATCCGCATTCACATTCTGCGGGGGCCTTGAGCTTGTTGCGTGATTGCGTAGGTGTTGTGCCAGGCATGTGCTTGTTGATTATCAAAGAGAAGAAGGGTAGCGAGTACTACGATGAAGCGGCGCCTGAAATTACCGCGGCACTGGCGCGAGATCAAAATGCCAATGTCAGTATCATCGAAGTTGAACGCTACCTAGACTGTCCAGTTAAAATAGATAAGTTTATTCAGTCGTTATCTGGTTACTGCCACATCATATTTTTTGCACGCATTGGTGATCAACTTCGCTTTAGTGATCTCAGTGCTATACCGCCTGCCACAATGTGCTACACATTGGCGCGTGAGTCTCTTGATTCAGTATTTGGGACAGCTTGCCATCACGGTTTGTGTGAAGTTAAAAATGCGCTTGACGTAGCACTAAGCAATGCTAAAGAAATTCAAGTAACTTGCCCATTGGGTACAGATTTTAATGGTTGTGCACAACGTGATGAAGCCGTTAGTGATGTATCGATCAATCGCTTCCCTATGCTGGTACCCAGTCCGGTTTCGTGTGAAGGCTTTAACGGTAAAGTGGTGTTAAGCCGTTTTTTAGTCGGCACAGGGTCCCAGTTTTACGATCCGTATTTATTGCCACTAGAAGGCAATGTCACGGCCTATGTTGAACAAAACAAAATAGTTGACTTCAGCGGTGATGAAAATGAAGTTAATAAAATCAGACAACACTACGAATTAGTGTCGAGTAAGTTTGACATCAACCCGTATTTCGCCCACTCATGGCACGCGGGTATGCACCCAGGCTGTGTGTTCAAAAATGAGGCTAAGAGTGATATCGTGAGATGGTCTGGTAGTGCATTTGGTAATCCGCGTATTTTGCATTTCCACACCTGCGGCGAATATGCGCCGGGTGAAATCTCCTGGACCATAGTCGATCCAACCATCAAGCTAGACGGTGTGCCGGTATGGGAGGACGGCGTGATATATCCAAAACGCATACCCAATGGCGAAAAACTCTTTGATTCGCATTCAAGGTTGGCCCAACTGTATGAAAACCCGCTGTTTTCCATTGGTATTGAATCGTAAGCTTGTCGTGATGCTTCCCTTCGTGCGGGCTGATATACTATCAAATCAACTGCAGAGGATTGAAAATGATTAAGTTTCTCAAGGCGTTACCCATCGCGTTACTGCTATGCGCAGCCAGTCTTCAAGCACAGGCACAATCGGCGCTCGCCGAAATTCTGGATGAAGGCGTGCTTAAAGTGGGCACAACAGGCGACTGGAACCCAATGACATTGCGTGACCCAGCCACTAATAACTACAAAGGCTTTGATATAGACGTCATGACTGAATTGGCAAACGATCTGGGCGTGAAGCTTGAGTTTGTGCCAACCGACTGGAAAACACTGGTAAACGGTGTGACATCTGGTAAGTATCACATGACGGGCTCTGCCAGCATTACGCCAGCGCGAATGAAGGTGGCAGGTTTTTCCGAAAGCTACATTTCTGTCGAGATGTACCCTTTTACCACCCAAGATAAAGCATCAAAGTTTGATGGTTGGGATTCAGTCAACCAGCCAGGCGTAACGGTTGCTACAACACTGGGCACCAGCTTCGAACCATTGGTCAAAAAGTGGTTTCCGAATGCTGAGATAAAAGTAGTTGAAGCCCCCGCTCGCGGTTACAACGAAGTGTTTGCCGGCCGCGCTGATGTGTTCATCACATCAAACATCGAAGGCGCGACTCTAGTTGAGAAATTTCCAATTGCTCGAGTGCCTAATGCTGAAGCTCGCTCTCCTGCGCTTATCTCAATGTTGCTACCACAAGACGATCAAGTGTGGATTAATTACATGAATAACTGGGTTAAGGTTAAAACGATGAATGGCTTTTTTGAGAAGGTTCGCACCGATTGGGGTTTATAAGCTCCACGCCAAGATCGCACCACTCGCACAAGAAAGACTGGCTCATCCGGCGTTTGTCGGATGGGCTTACCCACTCAAACCGGTAGCAACACTTTGACGAATACTGATCGCCAATACGTTCGTTGCAACGGCCGGCTAATCAATCAATCCAAGTCATGAGCAAATCTGTTGCGGCAATCGAGATGATCGATGTCAATAAATGGTTTGGCGACTTCCACGTGTTAAAAGACATTAACCTGAACATCGGTCGCGGTGAGCGCGTGGTTATTTGTGGCCCCTCAGGCTCAGGCAAGTCTACGGCTGTTCGCTGCATCAACCGCTTGGAGACACACGAAAAGGGCACTATCCATGTTGATGGCATGCAACTAAGTAACAACCGTAAAGCTATTGCTGCCATTCGAAACGAAGTGGGTATGGTGTTTCAGCAGTTCAATCTGTTTCCACATTTAACGGTGCTTGAAAACCTCACCCTTGGGCCAATCAAGTCACGTGGTTTAACGAAGCCGGACGCCGACGATAGAGCAATGGCTTTGCTAGAACGAGTGCGTATCCCGGAACAAGCGGATAAAAAACCTGGTCAGCTATCTGGTGGTCAACAACAACGTGTGGCTATTGCTCGATCATTGTGTATGGAACCTAAGATCATGTTGTTTGACGAGCCCACATCGGCACTGGATCCAGAGATGATCTCTGAAGTGTTAGAGGTTATGTTGGAGCTCGCCGAAGACGGCATGACAATGGTTGTGGTGACGCACGAAATGGGTTTCGCGCGTAAAGCTGCTGACACAATGGTGTTTATGGATGAAGGCAAGATAGTTGAAACAGGTGACCCGAAAACATTCTTTGAAGCGCCACGCACTGAGCGTTGTAAGCAGTTTCTCGATCAAATATTGTCGCACTGATCGATACGGATTGTAGCCATGACGCAAGTAATGAATCAATTCCAGAAAATGCCTTACGTATTATTGCGCATGCTTGGTTTAGCTGCCTTGGTAGTGGCTTTATTGTTGTTTGGCTTAAGTGGAGCTGAAGCTAATGATCCTGGTAGTAACCTTGAAGTAGTAGTTGAAGTAGTTTCAGATTCCGACGCAGAAGCCAAGCCTAAAAAATCAAGGTTCGAGAATCTCAAATGGTATGTAGTATCACCCTTCACAGAGCAGGGCCGTACTAACTTAAAGTTTCTGATCGATGGCACTTGGAGCACGCTTTTGATGTCGGTGCTGGCATTGATCATATCGATTTTTGTAGGCTTATTAATTGCGATACCGGGTATCGCCAAAAGCAAACCGCTTCGTAGCAGCAATGTTGTATACGTTGAGATTGTTCGCTCCATTCCATTGCTACCGTTAATTTTGTGGGTGTACTACGGCCTGCCCGAAATAGCGGGTATTCAGTTTGATTATTTTTGGGCGGGTGTTTTTGCACTAGCGCTATCCGACAGTGCCTTTGAGGCGGAAATATTTAGAGCCGGTATTCAATCAATACCAAGGGGTCAGGCAGAGGCGGGTAGAACAGTGGGCTTAACATATTTTCAGACCATGCGTTATGTTGTGTTGCCACAAGCTGTTAGGCGTATCTTGCCAGCGCTGGGCAACCAGTTTGCCTATATGGTTAAGATGTCGGCTTTAGTATCCGTTATTGGTTTGCAAGAACTTACGCGCCGTGCCAATGAGTTGATCGTAACCGAATACAGAGCGCTTGAAATCTATACTGTACTGATACTGGAATACCTAGTCATCATCTTGATTATTGGTCAGGGAGTGCGCTGGCTGGAACGCAAGCTAAGTGAAGAGAACGAAGTCGTTCGCAAATAAATCAAGCTATTGGAATTATCATTTTGAGTAACTTTGAACAAACCCGTCAGCAGTTTGTGCTAACTGATGGTCAGATTTATTTTGCTGGTAATTCACTAGGGCCTGCTCCAAAAGCTGCAGCCAAACGGGTGCTACAAACAATTGAGAATGAATGGAGTTTGCTGCTGGTTAAGGCATGGAATTCCGCCGGTTGGATGGATCAGCCAGACAATCTCGGTAATCGTTTAGCCGCTATTATTGGCGCCACACCAAACACGGTTACCACCGGCGATACCCTATCGATAAAAGTGTTTCAGGCATTGTCAGCGGCTGTGGCATTACGGCCAGAGCGGCGCGTCATCCTCAGTGATAGCGGTAACTTCCCAACTGATTTATATATGGCTGGTGGCTTAGTTAATTTGCTTCAAAGCGATTACGAACTTCGCGTGGTTGCGCCTGAGGACGTAGCAGACGCATTAAGCGAAGACGTAGCCGTGGTGATGCTAACCCAGGTTGACTATCGTACTGGCCGCTTGCATGACATGAAAGCCATAACCCAGGGTGCACATGATGTTGGCGCGTTAACGCTTTGGGATCTTGCTCATTCCGCTGGTGCGATAGCGACCAACTTGGATGTGAACAAAGCAGACTTTGCCGTGGGCTGCACTTACAAGTTTCTGAATGCAGGGCCAGGGTCGCCTGCATTTATCTATGTTGCGCCTCATTTAATCGACACGGCGAGTTCGGCTTTAAGTGGTTGGTTAGGGCATGCACAACCTTTTGCGTTTGACCTTGAGTATCAACCGGCGGTAGGTATTCGCCACTTTCGTGTAGGGACGCCTTCTGTGTTAGCTATGGCAAGCTTGGAAGCTGCACTCGATGTTTGGGCTGAAGTTGATATCAACGATGTGCACGCTCGTTCGATTAAACTTAGTGAATTGTTTATCAGACAGATGGCCAGTAGTTGCCCGTCTCTAACATTAGCATCTCCATCTGATCCGCATCAGCGTGGTTCGCAGGTTTCGTTTAACTGCAGTTACGGATACCCATTGATGCAGGCGTTAATTGCTGCTGACGTTATTGGTGATTTCCGGGCGCCGGATATTGTTAGGTTTGGCATTACGCCCCTGTTTATAAATGAAAACGATATCCTCAAAGCCGTCGAAATAATACGGACTATTGTTGATTCTGGATCGTGGGACAAACCGGAGTTCCACGCGCGTAAATCGGTTACCTGAGCCAGTCATACCCCGAAGAGCAACGAGTTTCCGCGAGACTAGCTGGCTGCCCCATGGGTGCCAGATGTCCTACAAGGTGCTATGCGCCCTACGGGTTGAATCTACGGCATAATGACAATAATACAAAAATACAAATTTTAAAAGGACTGGCCCGTGTTCCTAAGCTGTGGTGATTCTCTATTTGATCTATTCGTAGAAGCCGATAGTGAGCAAGCTGAAAAGGTATCTCTAAACGGTGGACCGGGCGGATCGCCAATGAATGTAGCGTTCGGTTTAGCACGATTGGGTAACAAGAGCTCTTTTTTAAGCCCCATCAGCAACGATCTTTATGCAAAGCGGTTACGTGAGTTTTTAAGCCGCAACAAGGTTGATCTTTCTCTTTGCCCGCAAACTGATCGCAACACAACCTTAGCCATCATCGAGAAAAATCAAGATGGCTCTGCTGAGTATGTGTTTTATCTTGAAGGCGCAGCGGATACAGGGCTACAGATATCTGAACTACCTAATCCGTTACCAGCTACTGTGAAGTTTCTACATTTTGGTTCCTACAGCACAGTGATCGAACCGACTGCCAGTGCGCTGAAGCAGTTGGCAAAGCAAGCTAACGGTAAAGCGTTGATTAGTTACGATCCAAATCTGCGCCTATCGATACAGCCTAGCCTCAAGGTGTGGAAAGAGACGTTTGAACACTTTACATCTGTTGCCTCCGTGGTTAAAGCGAGCGACGAAGATATCGCTGGTTTATTCGGCGTGGGCGGTGAAGATGAGTTTGTGGAAGCTTGTCTAAAAGCAGGTAGCGAACTGGTGTTTATTACTCGAGGCCCAGATGGTGGTTCTGCGTTTTCCAACAATGGCGCTGAAGCGCATTCTCGGGGCTATAAGGTTGATGTGGTTGATACAGTGGGTGCAGGGGATACCTTCCAGGCATTTCTACTGCACTACCTGGGACAATACGCAACCGGTAGTACGGTGCCTGGCATTGCTGAGATTGACCTGGCCACCTGCCTAGACACAGCGCTTAAGGCAGCCGCTATCACCTGTACTCGACATGGTGCAGATCTACCGACATTTAGCGATCTGGATTGACCCGGCGGCTAACAACACGAGCCAACAAACTGCTAGCATTTCTGTTAGTGGCGGAGCTAGAATAGCGCCAATTCAACAGTTTATCTAAACAGGTGAAACACATGCCACTAGAAATGAACAAAGAGGTGTTTATCACCTGTGCTGTAACTGGGTCAGGTGCTACCCAGGATCGCAGCCCGCATGTGCCCCGTAGCCCTGAGCAAATCGCCAATAGTGCGATAGCCGCTGCTAAGGCTGGAGCCGCTATCGTGCATTGTCATGTACGCGATCCGGAAACAGGAGCGCCATCACGCGATGTAAAAATGTTCCGTGAAGTGACCGAACGCATCCGAGATGCCAATGTTGATACGGTGCTTAATTTAACAGCTGGCATGGGTGGTGACCTGATATTCGGTTCTGCTGAAGAACCCCTCCCGTTAGCCAACTCCACTGATATGGCGGGAGCCACAGAACGTGTTGAGCACGTGGCGGAATGTTTACCAGAAATCTGTACTTTGGATTGCGGCACAATGAATTTTGCTGAAGCCGACTACGTGATGACCAACACACCAGGCATGCTTCGCGCAATGGGTAGCCAGATGACGGCCTTGGGTGTTAAACCCGAGATCGAAGCGTTTGATACAGGCCACTTGTGGCTGGCCAAGACGCTGGTAGATGAAGGCATACTGGATAGCCCTGCACTAGTGCAACTATGCATGGGCGTACCGTGGGGTGCACCTGATGACCTTAACACTTTTATGGCGATGGTTAATAACGTGCCGAATGAGTGGATATGGTCTGCGTTTTCGCTAGGCCGTAACGAAATGCCTTACGTTGCGGCAGCAGTGTTGGCCGGTGGTAACGTGCGAGTGGGTTTGGAGGATAATCTATGGCTGGCTAAAGGTGAGCTTGCCACTAACGAACAATTGGTGGCCCGAGCAGTGACGATTATTGAGGCGATGGGTGCAACTGTTATGGGGCCTGAAGCTGTCCGCAAGAAATTAGGTTTGATTAAGCGAGCGCCGCGATGAGTACAGCTGCGATACTCGGCGGTGGTGTAATCGGTGGTGGTTGGGCCGCTCGATTTTTACTAATGGGCTGGGATGTAGTTGTATACGATCCAGCATCTGATGCCAAAGCGAAGCTCGATGAAGTAATGAACAACGCTAAGCGATCGTTGCCAGCATTGTCTGAACATGCCCTACCTGCAATGGGCACCTTAACCTGGGCCGATGACATCGCTGCAGCGGTGAAAGAGGCTAGCTGGATTCAGGAAAGCGTACCAGAGCGGCTAAACATCAAACACGATGTACTTAAGCTTGTGCAAACACATTGCAGAAAAGATGCCATTATTGGTTCATCCACCTCAGGTTTTAAACCATCTCAACTACAAGCGTATTCTGATAACCCTGATCAGATCATTGTTGCGCACCCGTTTAACCCTGTCTACCTATTGCCGTTGGCTGAGCTTGTGGGCAATGCTGACACAGTTAAACGGGCGCAAATCGTATTGCAGGGAATTGGTATGCATGGCATGCATGTCCGTAAAGAAATCGATGCCCATATTGCGGATCGGTTTCTTGAAGCGGTGTGGCGAGAAGGTTTGTGGTTGATTAAAGATGGTATCGCTACAACACAAGAAATTGATGACGCTATTCGTTTTGGCTTTGGCTTGCGTTGGGCGCAGATGGGCTTGTTTGAAACCTATCGTATAGCTGGTGGTGAAGCCGGTATGGCGCACTTTATCGAGCAGTTTGGCCCGGCGCTTGAGTGGCCGTGGACCAAACTAATGGATGTGCCTGAGCTGACCGAGGAGTTGATCAACAAGATCGCTGCTCAATCGGATGAGCAATCGGGTATGCACACCATACGAGAATTAGAACGTATCCGTGACGATAATTTAGTTGGCATGATGCGCGCACTTAAGGCACGAGGCTGGGGTGCAGGTAAATTACTTAATGACCATGATCGAAAAACGCTGCCTGACATTAGTTCGAAGAGTGGTGAGCTAATTAATTCGATCAACCGTGCCATCCCTATCGATTGGACTGACTACAACGGTCATATGAATGAAAGCCGTTACGGGCAGGTGTTTTCAGATGCTGCGGATAGCGTGCTGCGCATGATGGGTGTCGATGAGGCGTATATCGATGGCGGTAGCAGCTACTTTACCGTTGATATACATATTAAATTTATGGAAGAGACGCTGGCGCACGAAAACATAAAGGTGTATTCGCAAGTGTTGCTAGGCGAGGGCAAGAAGCTTCGTTTGTTTCATCAAATGATGTCAGATGATGATCGTTTGCTGGCAACTGGTGAGCAGATGTTATTACACGTTGACTTAAAAACGCGTAAATCCAGCGTGCCTGAAGGCGAGGTATTAAATCAACTAAATATTCTGGCACAGCTGCACGCTGATTTGCCACACCCTGGAGCTTAAGAAAATGGATTTTGGGTTAAGCGAAGAACAAGAACTGATCGTTAAAACGGTTCGCCAGTTTGTAGAAAAAGAAATTTACCCATTTGAAGAACAAGTTGAACGCGAAGGCTCGGTGCCAGCTGAGCTTGCGCAAAGCATAAAAGAGAAAACGCTGGAGATGGGTTTTTATGCCTGCAACTTTCCAGAATCAGTAGGTGGTGCTGGTTTGTCGCATGTTGATTTTGCATTAGTTGAGCGAGAACTTGGCCGCGGTAGCATGGCGCTTAATCATTTCTTTGGGCGTCCGCAAAACATTTTGATGGCTTGCAAGGGCGATCAAATAGAGAAGTATTTAACACCCGCTGTAAAAGGTGAGAAGATGGATGCCTTGGCAATGACTGAACCAGGTGCAGGCTCTGATGTTCGCGGAATGAGTTGTTCTGCCGTTAAGCACCAAGATGGGTGGAGGCTTAACGGATCAAAGCACTTTATTTCTGGCGCTGATCACGCGGACTTTTTTATTGTTTTTGTAGCAACCGGTGAAGACGATACTCCGCGTGGCCCAAAAAAACGCATTACTACATTTTTAGTCGATCGCGGCACGCCAGGTTTTGAAGTATGTGAGGGTTATAAGTCGGTATCACATCGAGGCTATGCCAACATGGTGCTTAACTTTGATGATTGTAATTTATCTGACGGGCAAGTACTAGGCGATGTAGACGGTGGTTTTACTGTAATGAACGAATGGTTGTACGCCACCCGTATTACCGTTGCCACCATGTGTGTAGGCCGCGCCAGACGGTGTTTCGATCTTGCACTTAATTATGCTGCCGAACGTAAACAGTTTGGTCAGCAAATCGGTAAGTTTCAGGGTGTCGGTTTCCAAATTGCTGACATGATTACCGAGATAGATGCTGCTGATTGGTTAACGTTATCTGCTGCCTGGCGGCTTGATCAAGGCATACCCGCTAACCGTGAAATCGCTAGCGCAAAAGTTTACGCCTCAGAGATGCTGGCAAAGGTAACCGATGCTAGCTTGCAAGTGTTTGGTGGTATGGGATTGATGAGTGAATTGCCGATTGAACGTTTTTGGCGCGATGCTCGGGTGGAACGCATTTGGGATGGCACTTCCGAAATTCAACGTCACATTATCGCGCGCGAATTGCTGCGCCCCCTGGGTGCTTAATGAGCACGCAACTATCGCGCTTGTTACGGCCACGGCACCTTGCGGTGGTCGGTGGTGGCGCCTGGTGTGAAGCGGTTATTGATCAATGCCAGCGCTTTGGTTTTGCAGGCAGCATCTGGCCAGTACACCCGAATAAGAGTGAGTTCGGTGGTTTAGTAGCCTTTGCAAGCGTTGATCGCTTGCCTGAAGCACCTGATGCTACATTTATTGGTGTTAATCGGTTTCTAAGCTGTGAAATATCCGCTCAACTAGATTCGTTAAATGCAGGTGGTGCCGTGTGTTTCGCCAGCGGGTTTGACGAAACGGCTGATGTTCAAGCTAAAGGCCTGCAACAAACTTTGCTCGACAAAGCCGGTTCGCTTGCTGTGCTTGGCCCCAATTGCTACGGACTGATCAATGCGTTTGATCAATTTGCCTTGTGGCCCGATCAGCACGGTTGTGTTCCCGTTGATAGCGGCGTAGCCATCCTTACTCAATCATCCAATATAGCGATTAACCTATCGATGCAGCAGCGCGGTTTGCCGGTAGGGTATTTGCTGACCACAGGAAACCAGGCTCAGCAGGACTTTGCGAGTATCGGCAAAACTGTGCTTGATGATGAGCGGGTAACCGCATTGGGTTTGCATATAGAGGGTTTTGGTGATATCGCAGCCTTTGAGAGCTTGATGGCAAAAGCCCATAAATTAGGTAAACCCGTAGTGGCTCTGAAGGTGGGTAAATCAGTGTTGGCGCAAAAGGCTACCCAATCTCATACGGCATCGCTGGCCGGCACTACTGCAGGTTCACAAGCATTGCTTGATCGTTTAGGTGTTTATCACGCCGGCAATCTAGTCGAATTTATTGATCAGCTAAAGATTGTACATTTACATGGTCACGGTATGGGTGGTCGTTTGGCATCGTTGAGTTGCTCTGGTGGAGAGGCTAGTTTGATCGCTGACGCGGTTGAAGTTGTCAATGCATCAATGGGCACAGGTAGTACGGACGGCGGCCTAAGCTTTCCGCCATTAAATGATAAAACCAAAACTCGACTGACTGAGCAACTAGGCACGATACCGGCGTTAGCCAACCCGCTGGATTACCACACTGATATCTGGCGTAACTATGATGCACTGAAAAACGTGTTCAGCGCGATGTCCGGCCCGCAGATCGACTTAACGGTCTTGATATTGGATTTCCCGCGCGGTGATCGTTGCTCTTTGAGTGATTGGGATATCGCCGTAGATGCGGTACTGGATTCAGCAGCGGAGACGTTGCGACCGTATGCGCTAGTGGCAAGCTTGCCTGAGAATCTACCCGAATCGGTTTGCCAACAGATGATGCAAAAAGGCGTGCTGTCGTTTCATGGAATAGATGAGGCTGTACACGCTATTGCGAGTGTTGCGGGTATGTCTGGTATGGAAATGCCCGAACCTGTGTTGCAAGGCGAAGCCGCTGGCAACGATACAACATTGACAGAAGCCCAAGCCAAAGCATGGCTCCAGCAAGCGATGATTAGCGTGCCGCAGAATGCGTCAGTGAGCAACGAAGCAGGGTTATTATCTGCCGCCAAAGGATTGAACTATCCCTTGGTGCTAAAGGGTGAGGGATTCGCGCATAAAAGCGAATCCGGGGCCGTCCAACTTAATATCAGCGATGAACACGCCCTGCGTGCCGCTTTTACTGGTATGCAATGCAGTGGCTATCTGCTAGAAGAACAAATCATTGGCATCGTGGCTGAATTGTTAGTGGGTGTAACTCATGATACGGCTCATGGTTATCTACTCACATTGGGTGCGGGCGGTGTGCAAACAGAGTTAGCGAAAGATACGCAATCGCTATTGATACCAGCAACTGAAGAAGCGGTAGAGAAAGCACTTAGTAAATTACGAATAGCGCCAATATTAAACGGCTATCGTGGCGCCAGTGGTATTAATTGGCCATTGCTCATCGAAACTGTTATGAATATCCAGCAGTTTGTCATTAGCAATGTTGGCAAGCTTAGCGAATTCGAAATCAATCCGCTGATCTGTACGGCGGACCAAGTTATTGCTGCAGATGCCCTAATCATTGGCGATATTAATCTAAAGGAAGATCCATGAGCGACTCAATCAAAGTAAAAAAAGAAGGCGCAATAATAGAGGGAACACTAGATCGGCCCAAAGCCAACGCAATTGATTTGCACACCAGCCGCGAGATGGGTGAAGTCTTTGCAGAGTTTCGTGATAATGATAATTTGCGCGTAGCGATACTCACCGGCGCAGGCGAGAAGTTCTTTTGCCCAGGCTGGGATCTGAAGGCTGCTGCCGGTGGTGATGCGGTTGACGGCGATTATGGAGTCGGCGGCTTTGGTGGCTTACAAGAGCTACGCGGTTTAAACAAGCCAGTGATTGCTGCTGTTAATGGCATCTGTTGCGGTGGCGGCTTGGAGGTGGCTTTATCAGCTGATATCATTCTAGCGTCAGATACGGCAAGTTTTGCATTGCCTGAAATAAATTCGGGTACCGTTGCTGATGCTGCATCGATCAAGCTGCCCAAGCGTATCCCTTATCACATAGCAATGGAAATGCTCTTAACTGGCCGCTGGCTAGATGTAGACGAGGCACATCGTTGGGGTTTTGTTAATCATATTCATCCGCAGGCAGAGCTAATGAAAGCTGCCCGGAAAATGGCTGAGACGCTAGCGTCAGGCCCGCCGTTAGTTTATGCCGCCATCAAAGAAATCATCCAAGATGCTGAAGGTTCTAAATTTCAAGATGCAATGAATCGTATAACACAACGCCAACTGAAAACAGTCGATGTGCTGTATGGCTCGGAAGATAATCTGGAAGGTGCGAAGGCTTTTGCCGAAAAGCGTGATCCGGTGTGGAAGGGTCGATAATCATTCGCCCCTAGGGCTCCCGGCCCGCCTATGCCGAAGGGCGCGTAGTTCTCGCTGGCGACTTTTAGATACTATTACCCTTAATAATATCCGCCGATTTTTCAGCGGTCATAATGGTGGGGCAATTTAGATTGTTATTCGGAATATAGGGGAAGATGCTGGCATCCACTACGCGAAGCCCTTCCACACCGTGTACGCGTAGGGATCCGTCTACTACCGCTTGATCGTCACTACCCATCTTGCAGGTACCACAAGGGTGGTAAGCGCTTTCGCCGTTGTTGCGGACAAATTCTAATAGGTCGGTTTCGCTTTGCACGTGATGACCTGGGGATAATTCTCTACCTCGAAAGGCATCAAAACCTTGTTGTGAGAATATCTCTCTGGTTTTAGCAATGGCTTCTATCCATTCTTTTTTGTCTTGATCGGTAGATAGATAATTAAACTGAAACTGTGGTGCGTCGCGATGATCGTTTGAACGTAGCTTTACCCAGCCGCGTGCATCTGAATTCATTGGGCCTACGTGTGCTTGAAACCCGTGCTCTGGCGCAACAGTGCCATCGTATCGAATGGCTATGGGTAAAAAGTGAAACTGCAGATTCGGGTATGCACAATCATCATTAGATTTTATAAAACCACCGGCCTCAAATTGATTGGATGCACCAACACCCGTTCTATTGGCATACCACTGCATGCCAATGAGCGCTTGTTTATACCATTTTTGGGTAGGGTATAAGGACACTGGCTGTGTGCAGGCTTGTTGTAGATAGATTTCTAGATGATCTTGTAGGTTTTTACCAACACCTGGAAGATCATGATGCGCTTTGACACCGACTTGTTCTAGTTCTGCTGGATCGCCAATGCCTGATAGCTGCAGCAATTTAGGTGATGCAAACGCACCTAAGGACGATATGATTTCGCCAGCGCTTAGCTTTTCTGCGTTGGCTAACTGAACTTGTGATACGCGCGAGCCTTCCAGAATTAGCTTAGCTACATGGGTGCTATGCCGAAGGGTTAGGTTAGGGCGCTCTAACGCAGGTTTTAGATAGGCACGTGATGCGCTGTTACGTTGGCCCTTATATATCGAACTGTCGAAACGCCCAACACCTTCTTGCTGCTCACCGTTTAGATCGTCATTGAAGTGGTACCCAGCTTGTTGTCCAGCTTCAAACCAAGCTTTAAATAGTGGGTTGTCGCACTTGCCCACATTGACATGCAATGGGCCATCATTACCGCGGTAGTCGCTTGTGCCACCTAGCCATGTTTCCATCTTCTTAAAGTAAGGTAGGTTTTGCTCGTAGCTCCAGTGCTCCAAGCCTTCTTCGGCTGCCCACTTTGTGTAATCACCGGGGTTGCCGCGCACGTAAATCATGCCGTTAATGGCGGAAGAGCCACCGACCGCTTTACCACGTGGATGCGCGATCTTGCGGTTGTTCATGTATGGCTCAGCTTCAGACCAATACGCCCAATTGTATGTCTTGCCGTTTAAGGGCCACGCTAAGGCCGCAGGCATGTGAACCCGGAAATCCCACCAGGGTGCCCAACGGCCAGCCTCTAGTAGCAGTACGCTGGTGGATGGGTCCTCAGATAGGCGATTGGCCAGTACGCAGCCGGCGGAGCCAGCACCCAAAATGATGTAGTCGTAGTTCTGTGTCAATTTGGTCTCGGGTAGATTGAGAATATGAAGTGCTTCTAACCATAGATAATAATTGAAATAGACTCGCTCGTCCTAGAGGTGCCAGCTTAATAATCCCAATATCGGATAAACTGCCCACGATCCCTACCGTCGAGTAAGCCAGATGTCATTCAGGCCGTGTCACAACGCCAAACTATCTCTTTTGAGCATGGCAGCATGTTTAAGTTTAACTGCTTGTGGTGGTTACGGCCAAATTCGCAATGATGAGCTGCAACGGCTGCGCTATGAAAAAGGTTACTCACTCACCAAGGCATCAAAACGAGAGAAAGAATATAACGATGTGCATCTCACCTTGTCGCTTTCAGGTGGTGGCACAAGGGCAGCTGCATTCTCATATGGTGTAATGCAGGCTTTGTCTAATACTCGGTCCTCTAAGTTGTCGACCAACTTCAGTATGTTGGATGAAGTAGATGCGATCAGCTCGGTGTCGGGTGGTAGCTTCACAGCGGCTTACTACGGTTTGTTCGGCGACAAGATGTTCGACGATTTTGAAGACGCTTTTTTACGCCGCAATGTTCAGGGCGGTTTGTTGAAATCGATACTGAATCCATTTGAATGGTTTAACGGGGATGATCGTACTGAAGAAGCCATCAAACTTTACGACAAACACGTGTTTAACGGCGCTACCTATGCAGATTTGGAAAAAGCTGACGGCCCACTAATACTGATTAACGCAACTGACATTGCTAATGAGGTGCGTTTTTCGTTTGTCCAAGAATACTTTGATTTGTTATGTTCGGATTTGTCATCTTACTCGGTGGCAAGAGCGGTCACTGCCTCCTCCGCTGTCCCATTGGTGTTTAATCCTTTAGTGTTAAAAAACTATGGAGGGTGCTCAAAAGGCGTGCCTAAATGGTTGAAGCAGGCGCGCAAGCGAGCACAAGATGATCCTGAGCTGTCATTAACAATCAACAATATGATTCATTACTACGATAAAGAGGCACGGCCATTCGCGCATTTTGTAGATGGCGGTATTACGGACAACTTAGGTTTGCGAGCCATGTACGATTTTGTAGAAATTGCAGGTGGTGCAAAGGGATTTCTAGAGGTTGTAGGTAACAAGACGCCAAAACGTATTGTTGTTATATCGGTTGATTCGAGCGCTAGTACGCCATCATCCATGGGCAAAACACTTAAACGGCCTTCGGTTGGTAGCACTGTCAACACGATTAGCCGTATACAGCTACATCGATATAATGTGGCGACTAAAAAGTTAACACACCGTGTATTGCAAGAATGGGCTGCTGATCTTTCCACCGATGAAAATATAGTAGATTACTATTTTATTGATCTAAATTTTAGCCAGCTCGTGAATCCGGAGTTAATCGAGTACCTTAATAACGTGCCTACATCATTTAATTTAACAAACAAGCAAGTGACGAGTTTGATAGAGGCAGGTGAACAACTGGTATTGGAACACCCTGAATTTAAGCGTTTGCAGCGTGATATTAGTGCTGAGTGATAGCCTGTTCGACTGAGCGGAAATGACTAGCCTTGAGACGGTATATTACGCACTGAGATTGGCGTAACGTTGCTTTGAGGGTGTTGTAAACCCAATAACAGGCTATCAGTTATTTTGTTAAGGTTGGCCGGCAGATCGAACACTATCGGTTGACCGGGTGTAAGCCAACGTAGTGTTAGACCATGCATAGAGGCCATTAACATAAAAATGGTGGATTCCATATCCAAATCAGAACGAAGATAACCATCGTCTATCGCTTGATTGAGTAAGTGACGCAATTGTTTTTCGTAGTATCCCTGTGCACGGAAGATTAAACGAAATGCATTAGCGGCTTCGTCGCCATGATCGCAAAAGTGCATCAACACGGTGTATATATTGCGCACGTCTTCTGACTTAATCGCTTGTTCGATTGGGCCGCGTAAAAAGGCTTTTAATCTAGTGAGTGATGTTGCACCAGGTTGTTTCACCGCATCTTCGGTAATGCCAATAATAACGTTGATGGCTTCTTCAAAAACTGCAGTGACGAGATCGTCTTTATCGTCGAAATGCCAATAGACCGCGCCACGGGTTAGGTTCGCTTCGTCAGCGATTTCGTGAACAGTTGCTTTGGCTACACCTTTTTTTAAAAACACTGAAATGGCCGCGCTTAGGATATCCCTGCGGGTTTTCATTGCTTCCTGTTTTGATTTACGGACCATTTATACCTGACTACCGTTTCCATTCGTTGAAGCTGCGCAACCGCCCAATTTTCGCTGAGTATCACAACAACATACGTAAATGCATGCTTGTAATTCTCTGTTCAAGCAATATAATTTGTAAACTAACTTACATAAGTACCATAACTTTGAGCGCTGGCGTGCAATTAAGTGCGGATTGGCACAATCAATCGCGCCACTAGCATGGCAAACATCTGTGTAGGTTTAGCTGTCAAGGGTTTGGATTCACCGTGTGGCCATCAACTGCAATCACTTGGCCACTAACCATGCGGCTGTGCCCGCCGGCTAAGTAGCTTGCGGTGGCGGCGATGTCTGCAGCCGTTACCCATTTGCCCATCGACGTGCCTGATGCATAGCCATCATATAACGATTGCGTGGTCACATTTTTAGCTGAAGCTTCGCGTTCCAGCACGCCTTGCATGCGGTCTCCTTCTACCGCGCCTGGGCAAATGGCATTGGCACGAATACCAAATGGGCCCAGTTCCATTGCTAGTGTTTTGCAAAGCCCTATCACGCCCCATTTTGCTGCACAGTAAGGCGCTCTGCTTGGGTAGCCATACAGGCCTGCCGTTGATGACGTTAAAATTATACTGCCTGTGCCCGCTTGTTTCATCAGCGGTACGGCGTACTTACAAAATAGGAAACCGCCTTCTAGATTGACCGACACGCAGCGTTGCCATTCAACAAGATCGATATCTTCAATTAAGGCGGTGGGGCCTGCGATACCAGCATTGGCACATAAACAATCAATGGATCCCCAGCTTGCACTTAGCTCGGTAAAGAGTTTTTTGACCGCGGGTTCATCAGTAACATCTAGCGCGGTGCGATGCCAGCTCTCAGGGCATTTTGCCAATGCATCATTGTCAATATCTACTGCCCAAATTTCTGCGCCTTCAGCAGCAAACGCTTCGCACATTGCGAAGCCGATTCCACTGCCAGCAGCGGTGACTAATACTTTTTTTGCCATGGATTGGAGCTCCCTGTATAGATAGTTAGCATTCAGCGCGCCTGCTTATTGGGAGCCGTTGAGCAGTGGTAATACTAGCCCAGTCGTATCGGTATGTGACAAATTTCCACAACAACTGGATAATCGCACCTGATTTTGTTCCAATTGTCCTAAAATACGGGTTGTCTTAGTAAACACAAGCTACAAAATGTCCGAACCAGACCACAGTAAGTACGTCGTCAAAGATCTCATCTCTGCCAAAGCAATCGCTGCCCGCATTGAGGCTATGGCGGTTGAAATCGAATCGATCTTTGCAGATAGCGAGCAGCTCGTGGTGGTTGGGTTGTTGCGTGGTTCATTTATGTTTATCTCCGATCTGGTTAGAGAATTAAATTTACCGGTCGAAGTTGATTTTATCGAAACCTCTTCCTACGGAGATTCAATGCAATCATCCAGAGAAGTGCGCATATTGAAAGATCTGCGCGGTGAGATAAAAAATAAGGATGTGCTTGTAGTGGAGGATATCGTTGATACCGGCCACACCTTGCAGCACGTGATCAAGTTACTTAATTCCAGAGATCCAGCGCGCTTAGTTGTTTGTGCCTTACTCGATAAGCCTGCTCGCCGCGAGGTTGATGTAAAAGCTGATTTAGTGGGATTTGAAATACCCGACGAATTCGTTGTTGGCTACGGTATCGATTATGCGCAACGCAATCGAAACTTGCCGTATATTGGTACGGTCAAATTTATAGAATAATAAACTACGCCGGTCTTGGTGGAGGTCATAGTAGCCAGTGATGCGCCGATAAACTGACGTTATGATGGCTTTTGCTAATCTATTTGAGTGCGTTGCCTGGTTACGCGCATTCTAACAATTGCAGCAATGGACTTGCTTTTCGCTGTTACACGAAACTCTCATTTGGCTTCAATGTTAGTTGTGTAGTTGCGTAACGGATGCGGAACCGCTTCGCATTTTTGCTGATACGCAGAGAAAATGCGGCCTGCTGATCAACCTGAGTGGTTATATGGGCGTAGGAATTGCACCACATAATGCCTGTTAGTTGCTACGAATAACGGTAATACTGTGAAGTTATTTTTTGTTCCAACCGTATTTGCTTTATGGGGCATAGCCGTATTTGGTGGTATTGCACAGGCCAATCCAGCGCTTCTGCCAAAATACCAACAGCTCAGCCTGGTTGATAGTGGAGTTGCTGACGCACATGAGTTCGGCAACTCACTTGCTGAACGAAGCACAGTAGAATTACTGCATAGCCATCAACAACCCTTGGCAGCTATCCTAGCGCGGCTCAAGGCTAATCCAGGCGTCACCAATCTTCATTTGTATTCTCATGCCGATGCCGGCCAGTTGTTTATTGGTAGCCAAACGCTCGATATCAAGCATTTATCAGACGAACAACTCAGCACGTTGGCTGCAATTGGTAAAGAGCTGGGCGATCAGGGCGGAATCTATTTTTACGGTTGTAATTTTGCGGCAGGCGATGCGGGGCAAAGCCTGGTCAATAAACTCGCTGATGCAAGCGGCGTGGATGTGTGGGCATCGGATGATATTACTGGTGCAAACGAATTGGCGGGTGATTGGCAATTAGAGGTTGCTTCAACTGATGCTACAGCTGATCCGATCGTGGTAGAGGATTACCAATCAACGTTGAATTTGATTATGACACCAACTTTAGACGGCAACATCTTGCGCGACTTGGTGATGGACCCATCAAACACCAATGTTGTAGTGACCGACGTTGAAGTATTTGGAGTCGATGGCCAGATAGCAACGTTTACCAACGGCTTAAGCGTACCGGGGTTTATTGCGTTTGAAGAAGGGATCATGTTAAGTACGGGTGATGCGGTTTCGATTGCAGGACCGAATACAGCTGATGGCACAGGGAACAACGTAACGTTCCTTACGGGTGCGGATAATGATCCCCAGTTCAATGCGCTTACCTCTGCTGCGCAAGGCACTTTTGACGCTACATACATCACAATAACATTTGTACCCCAACAGAATACAATCACCGGTTCGTTTGTATTTGCCTCAGAAGAGTACAACGAATATGCGCCAACTGCAGGTGCGCTTAGCGCTGGTAATACATACTATGATGTCATGGCGTTTTTTGTTAACGACATTAACTATTCGCTTACTGCCGCAGGTGAAAATGTTTCGATAAATACAGTCAATGAAACATTCAATTCCGCCGATTTTGTGTCGAACGATCCATCCGATGATGGCAACCCTACACCAATCAACATAGCATCAGATGGTTTTACTCATCGTTTAGAATGGACAGCGCCAGTAAATATTGGTGTGCCCAACACAATACGATTTGGTATTGCGGATGGTGGTGATGCAACGTACAACTCGTGGTTGCTTATCGATAAGTATTCGTTTGAAATATTACAGGCACCAGCAAATGTTGATCTGGCTGTTGATAAAACAGATAACCTGACAGAGGTCGTGGATGGTAATCCGATTGCCTATGAAATCGCTGTAACCAACACCGGCCCATCGCCCACTGGGCGCGAGGTGGCCATAGTCGATACGTTACCTGCTGGAGTGACAGTGAATGGCGGAGTTGCAGAATCTGTCATAGAAATTGGACCCAATGCAGCAGAATGGACCTGCCTGTCAGATGCGGCTAGCCCACAAAATATCACCTGTAAAAGCATTGTGCCCATACAAACTAATGCGGGTAATAACTCCACGATATTTGGTTTTGTGACCGATCCAATCAGTCAGGTTATCGGCACAACACTGGTTAACAACCTGGTGATGACATCGGAAGATATCGATATCACGACAGGTAACAATACCGCTTCTGATAGCAGTATCGTCACAGCCAGTGATACAGCACCACCGGTAGCGAACTTGTCCGGCGTGCCTAGCTTAATTAGCAACACCGATCCGTTTACCGTATCGCTTACGTTTAATGAAGATGTCACCGGTGTAGATTTAACTGACCTGTCTGTGATCGGTGGTGTTGCAAGTGGTTTAACTAGTGTTGATGCCAGTGCTTACACAGCCATCATAACACCTGATGGTATTGCTGATGTAGTAGTAGCTGTAGTTGCCGGTGCCGCTCAAGACGGCGCGGGCAATGTTAATGCAGCGACAGCAACGCAAACCGCTATCTTTGAAGTCAACGCAGTAGATCTAAGCTTGCTTAATGTGCCTGCTCAATCATCAGGTAGTAGCCCCTATACCGTTACGTTTGAATTTTCAGAAAATGTTATCGGTTTCGATATTAGCGATATTACGGTTATCAACGGTACAGCGACGAATTTTGTAATCGTTGACGGTAACACCTACACAGCAGATGTTCTAGCTGATGGCACGGGTAATGTGGAGTTACAAGTAGTAGATGGAGCGGCTCAAGACACAGCAGGCATAGATCAAACACTGGCAGCCAGCGGGACAACGATACTGAACTTGTCGGCACCAACGGTTGTCATTTCGAGCCAACCTGATGTAGTTAATACCACAAACAGTTATTTACTGACTGTGGAATTTAGTGAAGACGTCACTGGTTTTGATGCTGTGGATTTAAGTGCTACAAACGCTACCATTGTGGCTGCTACTGCCATTGATGGAAACAGCTATACGGTTGAAGTGCAGCCAGATGGCAATGGTGATATTGCGGTTAGCATTCCAGCAGGCTCGGCAATCGATATAGCCAGTAACGGCAACACTCTGAGTAATACAGCGACAACTGTTTATGATATTGCCGGGCCACAGCCTGCGATTACTGGTTTACCGGTCCGGATCAATACCACTGCTGCGTTACCGATGACCGTCACCTTTGATGAGCCTGTGACGGGTTTTGATCTAACTGATATCCAGGTGAGCAACGGTACTGTTGCTAACTTTGTAGCGGTTGACAGCCAAACTTTCACGGTTGGAGTAACGCCTGATGGTGTTGGCGATGTAGGCGTGACTGTGCCGATTGGTGCAGCTCAAGATACAGTTGGCAATGCCTCACTAATTGCGGTGCCTGTATCAGTTATTTTTGACGATATTGCACCTACGCTAAGCATTGCGTTGGTTGCAGGCGATAACATTATCAATGCCTTGGAAGATGACACCGATGTGATCGTGTCAGGCACCAGCGCCGGCCTTGAAGATGGTCAGACAGTGACCGTTTCGATTAATGGCACCAATTATAGCGACATCGCTAATAGCGATAGCTGGAGCATAACGTTACCCGCAGCCGCCGCGCAATTGCTCGATCCTGCGGAGCAAATCACTGCGAATGCCAGTGACTTAGCGGGTAATGCTGCAACGACTGCAACTGCTGATGTTATCCATGATGTTACAGCGCCGGCCGAGCCAATGGTGACCAGCCTATTAACGAACAATGTGCAACCCGTGTTAACGGGTACGGCCACACTGGTGGCAGGCGATAGTTTGCAAATCACTGTTGATGGTGTGACTTACACTGACGCGATGGGTGATCTTGTCGTGAATCCCGATGGTACGTGGGCGCTTACTATTCCAGCTACTCAAACACTACCAGAAGGTGTGCTTGAAATTTCAGCGCTTGTCACCGATGCTTCGGGCAATACGGCGTCAGATCAGACATCTAACGAGGTTGTTGTTGATCTTTCAGCACCTGCCGACCCGCTTATCGCACCCGATCTAATAACGCTTAGCGACACCGGCGGTGTTGATACGGACAACGTTACCCAAGATGCCACTGGCGAGTTTGCTGTGCCTGCAGGCACCTTAACGGCTGGTGATACCGTCACGTTTTCTGCAGATGGTATGGCTTCTGGTACGACGACGGTATTAGCTGATGGATCATTCTCTGCGGACATTACGACGCTGGCGGATGCAACTTACGCGATTCAATACAGTGTTAGCGATCCTGCGGGCAATGAAAGCGCACTGTCACCTGCATTAAGTGTCACTGTCGATACGGTGATTGCAGTGCCGACAATCGACAGCCCAATTGCAATTGACGATGTCATTAATGCCGCGGAACAAACCGCGGTTTTGGTAACGGGTGCTGCTGAAGCTGACAGTGTGATGGTGGTGACACTGAGCGATGGTATTAATCCGGATGTCACAGTACAGGTGATTGCAGATGCGACTGGCATCTATACCTTGTTAGGTAATGAAGCAGATATTCAATCGCTTGATGAAGGCAATATCACCATAACAACTACGTCGGCTGATTTAGCGGGTAATACTGCTGTGTCCTTAACAATGAGCGTTACGCTGGATGTTAGTGCACCGGCAGTACCGACGGTTGCCAGTAGTATACAAAATACAAATTTACCGATAATCGACGGTTCTGCCACGTTAGGCGCAGGTGAATCTCTTTCGGTTGTTGTTAACGGCGTTACCTACACTGAA
>JAZGEF010000028.1:0-8918 GCA_036478595.1 Granulosicoccaceae bacterium | reverse complement strand
ACCTGCAATATGTTATCGGCCATATCGCCGCTGCGGACACGGGTGAGGCACTCGATGTGCTCATGCCGTGGAATATGAAATAGGGACAGGTAGAAACGCCAGATACCCTGAATCGTTGGCGCTTACGTTTAGTCACCTCCCGTACTGCTAATCGTACTCATCTCGATTGGCCGATTGCTTAACAGGCTCTATTTTCAAAAAATGCTGGCCTAAGCGCGAACCGGTAGAATCAAGCCTGCTGCCACTATATTGCCAGCAAGCTCAATATCGCACGACGGTACCTGATCGGATGAGTTTTTTACCCGCAGATTATCCGCCAGAATTCTGACAAAACTTGTCAATATTACGTAGCGCCATACGAAACCGTTCTAAGATGCATTACCGCCCGATGAATTTGAACGGCTGTCGGTTAAGGAACGTCAACTGCCACCGGTGCCAACACGCTTGCTTAGTGCCACGGAATATCGTTCACATCCGCATTGCAGACTGCGGACAGGGCCAATTCAAGACGTATAACCGGTTTGTTTTTACGTCATTCGTAATTCCTTAATGTTGCGCACAGAGCCGCGGTTGAAGTACGGAACATGTCAACCTCATATAGGCGTTTGTGAAAGCGATTGCCCTGAACGCAAAGGCCTCCCTGGAGAAGAAACGAGGCAGCGAACGTTAAATATTACCAGCAAAGCTCAGTGAGTCGATCCAGCCACGCTGCAAGACAACGTTGATATCGAGACAGACAACGTGACGTAACAGTGACAGTGACGCACCAGAGTAGCAATTCAATAGTTAATCAGGTGCGCATAACGCGTTCGCATACAACGACCGAAAAATGCTCGGATTTACCATAATCGGCGCACCGGGACCACTTCGTTTGAGACAACTGTGCAGATGCTTGTACGCAATTCTTACGATGCGACTTTCTTCCACGCACCCCTTATTTGAATCATGTTCTGAGGTAGCAGGCGTAATTTGTCAACCCGTTGCATTCAGCTGATTCAAAGATAACTTCTTTTTGCTTGTAGCTTGTCCTTTACAATAATCAGTGTTAGGACGTTCACCATATCAGTGGCACTTTCGGCCAACTCTTCGATGGTAATGGGGATTATACTCACGATCTAGGGCGATGATTTGGTATCCGGAGCCCTGCCGGAAAACAATGCGGGTGGAGCTGATACACAACATTCAGAGTCTGTTTATTGATCCGACCACTCGCTGCCACTGGCCGGAAAATACCCGCTCTGGAGTGTAACCAGCCATCCCGTAGTGACGGTGCTTGTCGTCATACCAAAGAATGTATTCGCCGTACCGATGGCGAGCGCTGGAAGCTGACTGATATTGCCAGAATAGTCGGGTTGATATTATTGAGCCTTGAATTGGCTTTCGCTGTACGCATTGTCGTTACTCAACCATGAGTCGCCTATGAATTAAGCCACAGCAAGACCCAATTTGATCGATGCGCCTTCATCGGAGAATCACCATCCTGATGAATGGTGAGCTGCCCCGTGGGTTATTGCCCATTGCAATAACCCTTCGTGCATCAGTTGGGAAGTCAGTGCGCTGTTCTTCTTGGTGGGGATCATCCAGGCAAGAATGAAACGACAGAACAGACCCAATAAGACGTATTGCGTCAACTAAACAATGTTGATGGTAGTGGCCAATTTGGAAAAACCCCACGTCCAAACGTCGTTGAGTTTGGTTGCGCTCAACCGCTGAACAAAACCCATCTCTCATAAACTGTTCGGGGTGACGACAAGGAAAACATGATTGAAACTGGGGCTATACACAGTATGCATTTTAATACACCTAGACTTAATGCTGGGTTAGATTTGATATTCTCAACCACTATCGTCTTGAAATGTATAAGTAGCAAAACCGTATGACCAGGCAAGTAGAGTTTTTAGTCGAAATCAGATCGGACATACCAAACAGTGTGCTACCAATAGCAATGATCGGCAAATAAAATCTCAGAGTTACGCAAAAAGCCCGCTGTCTGTCGCAAATACCGCCGAGCTACCGCGACTTGAAGCCGCAAAAGGCGTATAATTAGATTTGCAGACAGAAATGGGTACCATCAAGACTGCCAGCGCCTATTTTTCAGAGGCCGCTATGAAAATAGCATCGAAGAACTACCTAAATATTAAATATTACAATGTCTCGCAATATAAACATTCCTACCATTTCTTGAGTTTTTGCGTCGATATTCAAGCGCTTGCCAAAACGAATAACCAAATTCGATGCAGATACTACGTGCAATTACTCAATTTTGGGCGTCAGCTGCAACATTCATGACCCGAAGCGATACACGAGTCTCATTTGATGAATATCTGTACCTGTAACCTGTATGCTTACTAATCAGAAAGACTAGAATTACGACCATGAACAGGCTTGATGACATGCCTGTCTAAAATAAACTTTACAGAGTGTGAACAAACAATGCTGCGGACTGTAAACGCATCAGCGGAAACAAGTAGTGCAAATACAATGAGGATCAGCCCTCAAAGTACTCGTTATGATCTCGACCTGAAAACGATCTTGACTTCGTTTCGGAGATTTAGGTACCTGATCCTGATTATCATAAGCGTATTCACCGGTCTAGCAGCGTATTACACATACAATGTCACTCCTGCTTTCCGCGCAACATCATCTCTTTTGATTGAAACGCAAGCGACAAATGCAGTTTCAATTGATGAGCTATATCGTGTAGATACACAAGACAAAGAGTATTTTCTAACTCAGATTGAAATTCTACGGTCAAGAAATTTAGCAACACGTGTTATCGATAAACTAAACCTTTGGGATCATCCGGAGCTCATTGGCAATAAAAGTTCCGACAAACAAAAAAAACCATCGCTATTCTATTTTCTCGATAGCATAGTTGATAGTTCAATACGACTCGGTCGTTCAGCACTCTACAAATACAGATACATCGCCTATGGCGAGCAGCCACCTATAGAAAACAGCGATCCAATTTCGGAAACTATCGCCACAACTGAAGAAACTGCAACTCAAAGCAAAGATCCTAATGCACCTCAAATTCTTATTGAAAGCGATGCCAACAAACTATCGCAGAAAGCTCGACGTGATAGAGCTGTAGAGCGTCTTATGGCGCGAACAACAATTTATCCTGTTCGAAAAACTAAGGTCGTAAAAATCAGCTATGAATCTGCTGACCCTGAACTAGCTTCTCAAATAGCAAGTGCCATTGGCCTTCAATATATCGCAAGATACAGAGATGCAAAAAACTTCAATACCAATAAAGCATCTTCCTGGTTAAACGAACAATTAAAAATTCTTAAATCACGACTAAGCGAATCTGAACAGAAGCTAATAGAATACAAGAAAGCTACTGGCCTGGTTGATCTGGGTGGTCGCGTCGGCCGACTAAATGAACAAGAGTTGCTACTTCTTACAAAAGAACTATCTAATGCCAAAAGTGAACAAGCAGCTGCATATGACGTACTGCGTGAAGCTGGCTCCCTAAAAACATCTACTGGAGCGTTAAATACTCTAGCCTCATTCCAGAATGACTCAATAATACAGCGATTACAGGTCGAAATAGGAATTGCCAAACAACATAGGGGAGAACTAACAAACCGCTATGGAGAAAAACACCCATTAGTAGTGGATGTTGATTCAAAACTGAAAGCACTCAAGAACCTCTTGGATGTAAATATCCAGCGCGTGCTCGGCACATTGCAACAAAATCATCAATTAACTCAATCAAGGGTAGCGTCAATAGAAGCAAGTATTACTGAAAGTAGATTTGGCATGCAGGAAATATATTCAAAGGCACTGGAACTAAAGGCTCTTGAAAGTGAAGTTAATACGAATCAAAAACTCTACAATACATTTTTTGTTCGAATTACAGAGACAAAATCTGCTGATGGTCTTGAAACAACAAATGCAAGCATTACCGATTTCGCGGTACCTCCAGCTGCACCATTTAAACCCAGGCGAGTACTTATTGTTACGCTGGCAGCGATTACCTCAACTATATTTTCCATGCTGTTATGCCTTCTTCTGGAAAAGATGAACCACACGATTCGCAGCACTCTTGACGTAGAACTAAAAATTGGTGCCAAGCTAATAGGCATTGTTCCTATCGTTAAATTTGGAATATTTAACCGACAAAGAAAACTTCCACTAAATCCGGTGCGTATTCCATCAAAGGGTAGAGCAGCATTTACCGAAGCAATAGACTCCATAAGGGCTGAATTGTTAGCAACAAATAGTGACGTACTGCATAAAATTCTGTTGATCACATCTTCTGAGCCAGGAGAGGGGAAATCTACCGTTGCACTCAACCTAGCTCATTCAATGGCGCAACAGGAGCGTGTGCTCCTTATTGACGCTGACATGCGGCGACCAACCATTGCACGCAGCATAGGCGTATCTGACAATGCATTCGGGCTAAGCAACGCAATTCGGGATCCTGATACCGCCTCTCAACTGATTCTACGCCGGCAATTGAACTCCAATCTCGATATTCTTACAGCAGGATCTTTACCTGACAACCCACTTAGAAGCCTACTCTCTAGGGATTTTTCCAAGCTTCTGTCGAGACTAGCCGTTGAATATGATCAAGTAATAATTGATAGTCCACCTGTGCATGCTGTTGCTGACGCTATAGTTATCAGCAAACTATGCGATTCAGTTATTTACATAGCCTCATCCCACAAAACGCAGATTGATCAAGTCAAACAAGGTCTCACTCGTTTGAGACAGGCAAATGCTGCAATCAATGGAGTAATTATTACTAACGTAGATATTGAACGTCTATCCAAGTACGGTGGCGATAAATTTTATCAGGGATACTATGACATGTACGGCTATACTCGTCATGAGGATCGTTATGACATGAATCACCATGAAGAGCCTGCCAAGAAAAAGCAGATTGAATCAGTGTACGTTGACGTTGACGTAAACACTGCCAAAAGCGCTTCAACAAATGCTGCCCGATCTGTAGTTTCATAAAGTTACGCATGTACGCGTTCAAAGTATTATCATATGAGATAGCTGTCGGTGCGTAGCATCGCACATATTTCGGCGGCATGCGTTGCAGTTATGCTTTTTGCACCTGCAATAAAATCACGCTTCGAAACATCTGATGTTTTAATCTATCTATTGCCATTCGCCCTATTTTCAGCGGCGGTGATAATTACAAATTTAGTCCTTAAAACATCCATTCTTAAACATCTATACGTTTCATTGTCGTACATACTTATTTTCCTACCTCCATTTATCGCCTTCTTTATAGGTGACGCCCAAGAACTTACGCTGTTAATTAAAATTGGTGCCAACTGCGGACTAGCAGTATTAATTATACTTTTCCCATGGGATAAAAATTCCATCGATACATTTTTTCTTTTTTGCTCAATCCTTGGGGCAATTCTCGCAATCAATACCATGATGTACCTCGGTACGGATGCCGATCTGGATTACGCTTCAGACACAGAAAAAACAGGGTACATCACCGTTAGTGTTGCTATAGGTTTTGGCTGCATTGCGGGTATGTATTTAATATTTGAAAAGTTCATCCCAATTCATATAGTATTATTTATTTTGAATTGGTTAGGGTTGGCACTTGGCCGTGGCCGCGGCGCATTTCTATTTGGTGTTGTAATTTCCGCAGCCTATCTAATTTTTATCTTACTTAGCCGGAATCGCTCAATGACTATTCTAAAACGGCTTGGAATAGCGGTATTTATCGTGGGTTTCTCCCCCATTGTTTATCAACAGCTTATGTCACTTGGCCAGAACCAATCTCGTTGGGAGAGGTTGTTTAAGGATTTCGATATCGAAATAGACGACGGCAATAGAGGCTCTCTCCTTAGCGAAGCAATTCAGAAAATCAGCGAAGCCCCAATACTTGGAAACGGACTTGGTGAGTACATGATGTACGACGGACATCCACATAATATATTTTTACAGTTTGGGGTGGATGCAGGAGTACTAGGTATGTTACTTCTCTTACTATTTATTTTAAAAGTAGCGTATGTAGGCATTAATAACATTCTTCTTAGCGATAAATATTCACACAATTTAGCCTGCGGATCAATACTTATGTTTTCCTTCATTTTCGCAAACATGCTTAAATCGGGCGATGCATATTTGGGCAGAGAACTGTTTATTTTATCTTCATTACCTTTTGTTATATTTTTGATACCCAGGCGCACTGACCCACATTGAACTATTGTCAATTCTTAAGCATCGTAAGCCTCCGAGCAATACACCCTAGCCATTCATAAATTCAGTCTTAAAATAGGTGTCCACTATCAAAGTAAGTGGACACTGTATATTCCGGTCAAAGTGATCAGCGATTCTGGTTCAAAGTGATCACCGTTTCCGCCTAACGCGCGAGGGTCGATTGTCAATGGCCATTAATTTTGACCCACTACCGGACAATAAAATTGACCCACCTGCCTCCAGGGTTATTTGGCCAATTTCTGCTTCAGTCGGTAGCTTTCACCACCGAGCATGAAAATGTGTGAATGATGGATCAGGCGGTCCACGATGGGCACCGCCACATTGTCGTCAATGAAGAACTCGCCCCAACTGGTAAAGTCCTTGTTGGTTGTCAGAATGATGGAGCGGTACTCGTACAAGGCATTTATCAGCTGGAATAAATTGTAATTGCCCTGCTTGTTCATCGGCAAGTAACCCAGCTCATCAATAACGATCAGATCGAACTTGGCCAGGCTGGTGATTTTCTTCTTTAGCTCACCTTTGAGCTCCGCCATTTCCAGCGTTTCAACCAACGTCAGCGCTGTGTTGAACAACACCTTGTAGCCGCTGTCGATCGCCTTCTGTGCAATACCAGTGGCCAGGTGTGTCTTGCCAACCCCAGGTGGACCGATGAACACCAGGTTGCTGCGGTTGTCGATGAAACTGAAGTCCAGCAGATCATTGACTTGACGCTTGGTGATCGTTGTCTGATGGCGGTAATCGAACTCCTCCAGGGACTTTGGCAGAGCGATACAGGCCTTGCGCCGGTTGAGCTCAATACGTTTGGTGCTGCGGGCCTGGATCTCATGACTCATTAATGAGTCCGCGAACTGCAGGAACGATAAATCATTGGCCTCTGCTGCACTCAACATGTCTGGCAAAGCGATGCCCAGGTGGTGCAAACGCAGGCTCTTGCACTGCTTTGTCACTTGATCAATGGAGCTCATGTGTCGCCTCCTGCGTGGACAACGCTGCGTAACGATTCAAGTCCGGGTTGCTCCTGAGCGGCTCATCGGCGAACGCCTGCTCCTCCAGCCGCTCGGCATTGTCGGCATAGGCTTCGAGGTAGAGCTGCAGTCCGGTGGCGCTCAAACGTGGACGCGCCACCAGATGCTCCAGCACCACCGCCGGTAGCTCTTCGTGTTGCTTGAGAATACGATCAGTACCCACCAGCTGATCTTTGTAGATCTTGGGCGATGTTTTCTTGAGCACTGCACACAGTGGCTGGGCAAGCTCGGCACCGATGCGTTCGCGAATGCTTGCCTCCAGGTCACTCACCTGCTGTTCACGATCGCGGTAGTGATCGGTGTTGCGCACGACAAGGCCTTTCTCCAGACATAAGGTATGGCAGGCGACTTGTTCGCCTGTTTCCAGACTAATAACCAGCAGCTGCCCATCCGCTTCACGGACACCGACGCGGCAGCGCTGGAATACCATGGGTACCGAGTACTTGTTGCTTTTCCAGGCAATTAACCCGGTCTTGTCGGCTTTGCGTGTTATGGGATCCTCCGAGTCGAACTGCGCGGGGCTCAGATAAGCGCTCATCTTCACTTGCTCGTCAGCCTCATACAGCGCCTGTGGCGCAACACCGGTTGTCCCATGGCAGCGCACGTTGGCAATCGTATCCAACCACTCAGACAGGTAGCTGGACAGGTGCGACCAATCACTGAACTTCTCGCCATACAGGGCGTTTCCTTTTACGTATTTAACACCGGCCTCCACCTTGCCTTTGCTTTCCGGGTCATAGCCTTCACAGGCGCGGATGCTGAAACCGGCATGGGTGGCGTATTCGCTAAAGCGGTAGTTGAGCGTCAGCTCGCGGTATTGTTCACGAACAACGACCAGTTTGGTCTGATCGTAAACGCATTCCTCCGGGCAACCACCAAAATAGCGGAATGCGGCATCGTGCATGCGGATGAAAATCGAGGTGGTAATGGGTCGATCCGAGGCAGCAACGTACATCAACCGTGAGTAGGACAGCACGAACACGACGAAATAGACTGTCTGCTCTTTGCCACCGATTGACACACCCCGCAGCTCTCCCGGGTCGACCTGGCACTGAACCCCTGGCACCATGTCCATTACCGGCATGTAGTAGCGCGCCTGCTTGATGGCAACGGACTTGCGTAACATCTCAATGTAGCGTCGCATGGTGCGATCAGAGGTGTCCAGATCCATGCCCTGTGCGCGCAATTTGCGCAGCACCTTCACGGCGCTCAGACGAGGGTATTGTTGCAATTGATGGACGATCTGGTCCCGGTAAGTGTCCAGCCGCTTGCTACGCGATGGATCTTCCTGGCGATGGCTGATCTGTGTTACGTCCAGGCGCAAATACTTGCGTACTGTATTACGGGAAATCTTCAACTGCTGCGCAATAGCGCGGATCGATAGTCCTTGACCATCGGCGTACAACGATTTGATGTGATGGATCATAACCCACTCCTTCAAGATGTTCTCCACGCTCTGTTTTGTCAGAGGTGCAGAGTACGGGCAACAGTGCCCAGGTCCCGGAAGGGTGGGTCAAAATTATTGTCCGATAGTGGGTCAGTTTAAATGGCCATTAACATTTATCAAGTCCACCACCAACGTGATACTGGTGGGCCCCAATGGTGTCGGTAAAACCATGCTGGCACTGAACCTTGCACATCGTGCAGTCACAAAAGGCCATCGTGCACTGTTTGTCACTGCCGCTA
>JAZGEF010000027.1:0-45368 GCA_036478595.1 Granulosicoccaceae bacterium | reverse complement strand
TTAGCGTTTTGGCGACAGAAATTGTCGTTTGTACGCATCTATTTGACACTCACTATCAAGATTGTAAACAACTTAAACATGCCCCTTCGTAAACCCAATGGATGCGATCCGCCATGCTACGTTTTGTGGAGATGTGAAACAGGTCGTCACGATCACGATCTGTGTAGTAACGCCATGCGAGGACGTACAATGACCGAAGAACGAAAAAACGGAATAGTTAAGTGGTTTGATAACGCTAAGGGCTATGGTTTTATTATCAGTCCTGAGGGCGAAGACGTGTTTGTACACTATCGTGTCATTGTCGGAGAAGGCTATCGCTCTCTTTCTGAAGGACAGCAGGTTCAATTTGTAGCAACGCGTGGCGACAAAGGTTGGCAAGCCTCTGAAGTTGAAGCCGTGTCACCCGTAGTGAGCTGAAACAATACGCTAACGTTTGCCGTTCCTAACGAACGACTGACGGCATGACTCAAATACCACTGAGGCGGCTATCGTCGGCCTCGATAACGGCACTATGGGTGTTGTGGTCAGTTTATTGCCTATACTCAAGCATGTTCAATAGCCCGGTAGGGCCTCATGCGTGAACCCAATCAGTTCGACCTCCTGCGCACGCGCAGATTTGCACCGTATTTTATGGTTCAGGTGCTGGGCGCGTTTAATGACAATCTCTACAAAAATGGCCTTGTCGCCTTAATTGCGTTTATCCCGGCAACCCTTGCCAACTCCAGCCTTAATCAGGGACTGTTGATCAATCTGTGTGCAGGTGTTTTTATACTGCCATTTTTTCTGTTCTCCTCAATCGCTGGCCAAATGGCTGATAAATGCGATAAGGCTGCGCTGATTCGTAAGGTCAAAATTTGCGAAATGGTGATCATGGCCTTTGCGGCGGCAGCGCTACTGTTTAACAGCCTTACGCTTATGATTGTTGTGTTGTTTTTGATGGGCACGCAATCTACGTTTTTTGGCCCGGTGAAGTACGGTATTCTGCCGCAGCATCTGGATGAGTCAGAGCTAGTGGGTGGTAATGGCATGGTGGAGCTGGGTACCTTCCTGGCAATACTATTTGGCACAATCGTCGGCACTCAACTTATTTTAAAAACTGATGGCCAAGCGTTGCCATTGGTTATTGCGATCTTGGCGGTTGCAATTGTTGGTTATATTGCCAGCCGCAAGATTCCCGCGGCACCGCCAGGGGATCCTGAGCTGCAAGTGAGTTACAACATCATTGGCGAAACTATTCGGCTAGTGAGATATACCAAAAAAAACCGCGTTATCTTTCAGGCGATTTTGGGTATTTCGTGGTTCTGGTTTATGGGTGCAACTTACCTTGCCCAGTTTCCGATTTACGCCAGCGACGTACTGGGCGGAAGTGGTGATGTATTCACCTTATTACTAGCCGTGTTCTCAATTGGCATCGCGTTGGGTTCAGCCTTGTGTGAAAAGCTCTCTGGCGGAATGGTAGAAATTGGCTTGGTGCCATTTGGTGTACTGGGTATTACCTTGTTTGGGCTCGATCTCTACTTTGCCACCCCTGATGCACCCTTAGGTGTTGATTTAGGTGTATGGGCGTTTGTAAGCTCGCCAGGTGCATGGCGAGTATTGATGGATATACTGCTTATCGGCCTGTTTGGTGGTTTTTATATTGTGCCGCTTTACGCGCTTATTCAGCAGCGTAGCCATCGCTCAAAATTGGCTAGAGCCATCGCATGTAACTCAGTGATGAATGCCATCTTCATGGTGATGTCGGCAGTCGTGGCTGGCGTGATGATCTACTTTGGATTCTCAATCGCGCAAATGTTTTTGGCCATGGCCGTGATGAACGCTCTGGTGGCGATCTATCTATTTAGATTAGTGCCTGAATTTTTGATGCGGTTTTTGATCTGGCTATTAATCCACACCCTGTACCGTGTTAAAAAAACCGGCATGGAAAACATACCTCATGAAGGCGCGGTGGTTGTTACTGCTAATCACGTTAGCTTTGTTGATGCGCTTATTGTAGGTGGTTGTATACGGCGGCCCGTACGCTTTGTTATGTACTACAAAATATTTGCCATTCCTGTGCTTAATTTTATATTCCGTACAGCAAGGGCTATACCCATCGCCGGTGTTAAAGAAGATCCAGAAATGTTTGCCAGTGCATTTGCGCAAATGCAAGCAGCTATCGATGATGGCGATGTGTTGTGTATTTTTCCCGAAGGTCAAATAACGCATGATGGTGAAATGAATCCATTTAAAGCCGGCGTGATTAATCTCATTGAAAAAACACCAGCACCGGTAATACCGATGGCATTGCAAGGTTTGTGGGGTAGTTTGTTTAGCCGTAAAGGTGGCCCGGCGATGGCTAAAATGCCCCGTCGGTTCAATGCCAGGATTGGCTTGAACGTAGGTGAACCAATCGCGCCAAAAGATGTGACCTTGGCGTTATTGGAAGAAAAAACCTTAGCGCTGCGTGGTGATCGTTTGTAATGTCAAACATGATTCTGCCTGAGGGCAAGCTTTTGTATCAGTTATCGTTTCCGATTCGTTGGGGAGATATGGATGCGCTTGGGCACGTTAATAACATCATGTATTTTCGTTATTTTGAGCAGGCGCGGCTCGATTGGTATGAATCATTGGGTTGCACAGCATTGGGTACGGAACCCACCGGGTTTGTCATTGTCGATAATCATGCTGAGTATTTAAAGCCGTTGATATACCCTGCAAATATTACCGTTAGCATGGGTGGGCACACACCCGGTAGAAGCTCATTTGTCACTAGTTACACTATTTGCGATGACAAACAGCTTTACACAGTCGGTTCAGCCAAGGTGGTGTGGTTGGACATCAGCAACAATAAAAGCACCCCCTTACCAGATAACATCAGACAAATGCTTCCACAGCTATCATGAATACAAACGTAACTGAATTTTGCCGTCAGTGCAGTAAGCCCTTGGCCCAGCAAGTGCCTGAGGGCGACGACCGAGAAAGAGGCGTGTGTACCGATTGCGGTTTTATTCAGTACGACAATCCTAAAAATATCGTTGGCTGTTTGCTCGAATGGCAAGGCAAGGTATTACTTTGCAGGCGCGCGATAGAACCTCGACACGGTTACTGGACTCTGCCGGCAGGCTTTATGGAGAATAACGAAACAACGCTGGATGGTGCTGCCCGTGAAGCCTATGAAGAAGCCAGGGCCGAGTGCGACAAGCTCCGTTTGTTTGGTGTCTATAACTTACCCAGAATCAGCCAGGTGTACTTGATGTTTATTGGCCGGCTTCGCAATGGCTTTGCAGAAGCAGGGTATGAATCGCTCGAAGTAAAGCTCTTTAAAGAAGATGAAATACCGTGGAAGGAGCTGGCGTTTCCGGTGGTGACCGAAACGCTCAATCGCTACTACGAAATGTGCGAAGCGCGAACCGTGCAGGTGCACTACGCGGATATACTAAGCCGGCCAGGCGAGCCGCTGAATATTCAACGGCTGATTTAAGTGGCTTAAGTGATTCGCCAACCCGAATTGAGCTTACAGTTCGCGCAGCTCGCGCCGTAGGATCTTGCCGACATTAGTTTTAGGTAGCTCATCAACAAACTGCACAACCTTTGGTCGCTTGTAGCCTGTGAGCTCTTCCTTACAATGCGCAAGTACTTGCTCTTTAGTTAGGCTCGGATCCTTTTTAACGATAACCACTTTTACCGTCTCACCTGAGTGATCATCCGGTATGCCAATGGCACCCGATTCAAGCACACCTGGCATCATCGCCAATACGGCTTCGATCTCATTGGGGTAAACGTTAAAGCCTGATACCAAAATCATATCTTTTAAGCGATCAACGATTCTGAAAAATCCTTTTTCATCCATGATAGCCACATCACCCGTATGTAACCAGCCTTCGCTATCAATAGTCTCAGCCGTTGCTTCGGGCTTATTCCAGTAGCCTTTCATCACCTGTGGGCCACGAATACAAAGCTCACCAGATTCACCGATAGGCACAGCTTTGTTGTCAGGGTCACGTATCGATGCGTCGGTAGAGGACAACGGCAGGCCGATTGATTCGTTAAAGCCATCTAGGCTGAACGGGTTGATGCAAGCTGCTGGGCTAGTTTCGGTTAGGCCATAGGCTTCAATTAAGGGGTTGCCCGTGACTTGTTTCCATTCATCTGCAACTGCCCGTTGTACAGCCATGCCACCACCTAGCGTTAGCTTTAAAGATGAGAAATCGAGATCACTAAACCCCGGCGTGTTAAGCAGCGCGTTAAACAAAGTATTTACACCCGTAAATGCCGTGAACTTATGCTTTTTAAGTTCCTTAACGAAGCCGGGCATATCACGTGGGTTGGTGATTAACACGTTGTGTGCGCCGAGCTTCATATAAGTTAGGCAGTTAGCGGTTAGTGCAAAAATATGATACAGCGGTAGCGCTGTGATAATGAGCTCGTTACCTTCGTCAGGATCGGATGCTGCAATCCAATGATAGGCCTGAGTAATATTGGCTGTCATATTGCCGTGCGTTAGCATCGCGCCTTTAGCTACACCAGTTGTGCCGCCTGTGTACTGCAAGAATGCGATATCGTCATGGTGTAGATCCGCAGTGGCAGCTGGCAAGCTTGCGCCTTTGGCCAGTACATCTTTAAACGAATGCGAGCCGGGCAAGCTAAACGGCTTAACCATTTTCTTTACGTGCTTAATGACAAAGTTCAGGATCATCGATTTTGGAAAGCTCAGCATGTCACCAAAGCGTGTGGTGATAACTGTTTTAACGTCGGTGCGCCCGATAACATCAGCAACGGTGTGGGCAAAGGCCTCAACCACCACAATTGCTTTAGCGCCAGAATCTGTGAGTTGATGTTCGAGCTCGCGATCGGTGTAGAGAGGGTTGGTGTTAACCACCACCAGGCCTGCGCGTAAAGCGCCAAATACTGCAACGGGATATTGCAACAAGTTAGGCATCATGATGGCGATGCGGTCACCTTTCACCAAGCCAGCTTCGTGTTGTAGCCAAGACGCAAATTGCTGTGTGGCTTTATCTAGTTCGTTGTAGCTTATGGTTTTACCAAAGTTGGTAAAAGCCGGGTTGTTGGGATACTGCT
Organism: Granulosicoccaceae bacterium; assembly: GCA_036478595.1. GTDB lineage: Bacteria > Pseudomonadota > Gammaproteobacteria > Granulosicoccales > Granulosicoccaceae > Granulosicoccus. The sequence goes on along the minus strand of JAZGEF010000027.1, from coordinate 40,307 downwards.
CGATGGATGTGGTAAATACATCAACTACTGAGCTGTAGGTGTTTGGATCAATCTCCGCAGGGACTCCCTCCGGGTATGATTTGAGCCACGGCTTAGAATCCATGGTGTTCCTCCAAGTTTTAACGATTGATGCGCTACACACAACCCGCGCAGGAATACTTCACTATTTGGTCTGACTAATTGAACTAAGCCGTTTTACCGCAGCATTTTTTATATTTCTTTCCACTGCCACACGCGCATGGATCGTTACGCCCTTGTTTAGCTTCATCACGTCGAAACTGTTGTACCTGTGGGACTTCGGCATCTTTAAAAAACCACTCGCCATTGTACTTTTGGAATAGCGCCATCTCGTGATGGGTATAGCGTTGTTTGTTAGCGTCGCGATAGCGTGCACGGAATTCAATGCGACCTTCACCATCGTATTCCTCGCCACCTTCCACATCGATGATTTCAAGGCCAAGCCATTCTGACTCGCGCGCCCATTGGGCTGTTGCGTTTTCGTCAATATCCGTACGCTTGGCTGGGTGGTGGGTTTTAAGGATAAACGCCATATTGGCCAAGGTGTGCGCGGTGTAGCGAGCACGCATAAGCTGTTCGGCAGTGGTGGCGGCGACGGCACCCTCAATTATCGGGCTGCAACACTGAGCAATTTCAGCTCCGGAGCCGCACGGACAAGACGACATAGCGATAGACCAGTTAAATTGTTCGATCGATAGTTTATCCTAAACGGCTAGTTACTGAGCCTGTAATGCTCATTAGGAGGTCAATCTGGCTGTTGTTAGCGGATATTGCGAGCTAATGTTGATAGATGCGATTGCCGTCTGCATCTCGCTGATACGGAAACCGGAGTTGCTTGGCTTTCAATCCCAGTAGCTCGAGTTGAGCTCGATCGCGATGTGCATCATGGGAGGTGAATTCAAACTGATACTCGCGACGCCAGCAAAACCGCCCCTGAGAATCCCGCGCTGGGCGCATCTGTTTAAGTACGACCGTTTGATCCAGCAATTGCACCGCTTCACGTTGGCAGGCCAGGCGCGCAATAGCGACAGCAGCCTCCTTAGCCCGCATACCGGACCACCATAACGTCACCGCAGTTGCGGGTATGGCAACCATCAGTAGGCTCCAATAAAAGCTTGTTCCGACCACATTGGCTCCATAAAAAGTGTCGGCTTTGTACTGCCGAACAGCTGACACCTTATAATAGGGCCTAATAATAGAATTTAATCAACAATTGGAATCGCCATGGCCGATAATCTTGATGCACAAACTCAACTAGAGCTCGAAGCGGCAGCATTTAGGCGCTTGCTCGCGCATTTTGATGAGCGTAAGGATGTTCAAAATATCGATATGATGAATCTGGCGGGTTTTTGCCGCAACTGTTTATCCAAGTGGTATGCGGCAGAAGCTGAGTCTCGCGGATTGGAAATCGACTACGAAGCGGCCAGAACACGGGTGTACGGTATGCCGTACGCAGAGTGGAAAAAACGGTACCAAACAGAGGCAACCCCCGAGCAACGCGCCGAATATGCCAAAAAACACAACTGATATAGCCCTGTCAGGCCTCCCTGCTCGATGATTAGCCGCCAGTTATATCACCAAGAGCTGGTAGCGCTGCTGGATAGCCCCGCGGTAGAGTTATGCACCGTTGGGCAGATTAACCCTCAGCTACAACAATTGTTGCTTGATACAACCGTATATTCTTATGTTGATATCAAGCAGTGTCTTGAACCGGATACCAGCATGCCGGCTTCTAGCGTTTTGATGATGATTAGGCCCGATGCAATCGACACGCTGCCCATTCTGCTCGGCACCGTTTGCCAACGTTTCCCAAACCAGGTACTGATTGAACTTCAACACGATATAAATGACAAAACGGCGGCACTTGAGTTTAGACAAGTCTGCTTTGCAATGGGATTTAGGCTGGCACTGCGCTCAGCCAGTGACGGATCGGAATATCAGCTTTACGAATATCGCCTAAAAAACTATAAACAGGCGCCGGATTGGTTAAATTCGCGCTTCTGGGCCCATCCAGAGCGATATAACACTCGTTAACTAATGATGATTAAAGCATTGGCCGCTGGGCTTTCTGTATGGGCATGATGTGTGAATTGGTGTAACGTATGTGCAGCAAATACAATTCACCAGTTTCTGGAACCTGCCTTTAGGATACCGCGTGGCTCAGAGCCTCATCACTGCACCTTTGTATATCGCACCTTCTTGGTGCTTTCTGACTATCCTTAGTCGAATGACTTTCATATACGAATTTAGGAGTGTGCGGTGAGCACTATTGAAATAACTGAGCTGCTAGGTGACGGTATCGGGCCTGAATTGGCCGAGTCGGTGCATCAGGTTGCTGACTCACTGCCAGTCGACTTTACGTTCATACCCGTGGATTGGAGCCTAGAGGCCCGTGAAGCACGGGGCGATGCAGCAATTGATGAAGCGTTCAATTCGATGCAAAAAACGAAGCTTGCGGTCAAGTATCCAACGGTGACCAACAAACGCAGCCCAAATGCGTTGATTCGAAAGCGCTGCAACTTTAGTGTTATTTATCGACCAGCCATCTCAATTAAAGGCATTCACTCCAATTTTAAGGAAGACGTCAATCTGCACATCGTGCGTATTGCCACTGGCGGTACCTACGACGATCCGGGTCAATTAATCGGCAAGGATGCAGCGGTTTCTCTGCGTATGGTCGAACGCCTGCCTTGCCAACAAGCTGCACGCTTCGCATTTGATCTGGCTCGCCGGAAGGGCATGGCTTATGGTGATAGTCATTACAGTGTTACGTCGTCGTCGAAACACACTATTCAGCGAGTCACCGATGGCCTGTTTGAGGAGGTTGTTGCAAATGTTGCCGCAAAAAATACTGATGTTGTGCATCACGTTGAGTTATTCGATGCCTTGTTGGCCAAGATCATCATAGATCCAACTCAGTACGAAGTGGTGTTGGTGCTTAATGAGTACGGTGATTTTCTATCTGACATGGCATCGGGCCTGGTCGGTAGCTTAGGCACTGGCGCAAGTGGCAACTACTCATTTGATGAGGACGATCAAGTTGATATTGCGATGTTTGATCCGGCGGGTGGTACTGCGCCGGATATTGCGGGTAAAAATGTAGCGAACCCAGCAGCTGTACTATTGGCATTTGGCATGTTGCTTAATCACGTTGACCGTTATGATTTGGGCCATGCTTTGCGTATGGGCTTACTCGGCGCGATAGAATCCGGTCAAAGCACGCGTGATTTAGGTGGCAAGTTGAACACAGACGAATTTACCAAGGTTGTCATAGACAGCATTCCAGCTCATTTGTAGCCGGCAGTAACGCACAGAGATCAGCTCATGACTTCAATGAAAGCGAAATTCGAATCGAGCATGTTGGGTGGTGCAAACTCACCGTACCTGGAGCACATGTACGAAGCTTATCTTCGCGATCCTAATGTCGTGGATGAAAGCTGGCGAGATTACTTCGCGGCTCTGCCAATGGTGAGTGATCATGCGCGTGACGTCCCACATTCAGAAATACGTGAGCACTTTTATAATCTCACGCGCAACGGTTCAACGCGTCCAGTTGCTACCGCTGGTGATGCGTCGGCAGCTCATCAATTAAAACAAATTTTTGTTAACCAGCTGATCAATGCTTATCGAGTGCGTGGTCACCAATTGGCTGCCACTGATCCCTTGGGAGAAGAGACCACGGCCAGTGTTCGCGAACTTCGTTTGCATGAAAACGGTTTATCGGATGCTGATTTGGATACCGTGTTTCCGACGCCGTCATTAGAAGGCATCGATCAAGCATCGCTGCGTGACATCGTTAGTCACTTACAGCGTTGTTACTGTTCTTCGATCGGTTACGAGTATATGTACATCGATCACACACCTCAAAAAGAGTGGCTACAACAGCGCGTTGAGAGCGTGGCTTCGGCCCCAGTGCTTAATCCTGATACCAAAAAATGGATTCTGCAGCGTGTCACCGCAGCCGAAAGCCTAGAGCGTCACCTGGGTTCGCGTTACGCCGGGCAGAAACGCTTCTCATTAGAAGGTGGTGAAAGCCTGATTGTTGTGATGAGTGAGCTGGTGCGCCGTGCAGGAGCTGCAGGCGTAAAAGATATGGTTATCGGCATGGCCCACCGCGGCAGGCTTAATGTTTTGGTTAATATTTTGGGTAAAAACCCTGCCAAACTATTCTCAGAATTCGAAGGCAAGCATAAGGGCTCGAACAATGAAAACTTGTCTTCTGGTGACGTCAAATATCACCAGGGTTTTTCATCTGATCTAAAAACAGCAACTGGCCATATGCATTTGGCATTGGCGTTTAACCCATCGCATCTTGAAATCGTGTCTCCAGTGGTTGAAGGCTCTGTTCGCTCACGTCAGGATCGTTACGGCGATCACGACGGTAATTTGGTTATACCGGTTGCCATTCATGGTGACGCTGCGTTTGCAGGCCAGGGCGTTGTCATGGAAACCTTCAATATGGCGGATTCGCGTGGGTTTTCAACCAAGGGTACTGTGCACATTATTGTGAACAATCAAATTGGTTTTACTACCAGTAATTCCGATGATGCGCGTTCTACCACCTACGCATCGGATGTGGCGAAAATGATTAATGCGCCGATCTTCCATGTTAATGGTGATGACCCTGAAGCCGTTTATTTCGTTACGCAATTAGCACTGGATTTCAGGCAAGCGTTTAAAAAGGATGTGATCATTGACATGGTTTGTTATCGTCGTCACGGCCATAACGAAACCGATGAGCCATCAGTCACACAACCCATCATGTACAAAACTATTCGATCATTGGCTACTACGCGTAAGTTGTACGCAAAACAGCTAGTAGACGAAGGTATTCTATCGGCAGTTGAAACTGATGAGATGATCGACAACTACCGTAACGCGCTGGATGCTGGCGAAACGGTTGCACCCAACGTTGTGGTGGGTATTAATGAAGCACCAGAATTGCACGTTGATTGGCATAGCTATTCAGAAACAGATTGGCGGGCGACGTACAAATCAACTGTTGAGCTTTCGACTATCCAACGCTTGGCTAATCAGCTAACCACCATACCCGATGGTTTTGCCTTGCAATCGCGAGTTAAAAAAATACTCGAAGATCGCCGTAAAATGACGGCAGGTGCCATGTCTATTGATTGGGGTTACGCTGAAACTTTAGCCTATGCCACGCTAGTTAATGACGGTTATGCCGTTCGATTGTCTGGGCAGGATTGCGGACGCGGTACGTTTGCACACCGACACGCAGTATTGCACCATCAATCAGAAAAGTCGGCCTACGTGCCATTGCGTGAACTGGGTAATGACAAGGCAAATTTTCTTGTTATTGATTCGGTTTTATCTGAAGAAGCGGTATTGGGATTTGAATACGGCTATGCGACTGCTGATCCAAATACACTGGTGATTTGGGAGGCGCAGTTCGGTGACTTTGCAAATGGCGCGCAGGTGGTAATCGATCAATTTATTAGCTCAGGTGAAACCAAGTGGGATCGCTTGTGTGGTTTAACGCTGTTGTTGCCTCATGGTTATGAGGGGCAAGGGCCTGAGCACTCATCTGCTCGTATCGAACGTTTTATGCAACTTTGTGCAGAAGACAACATGCAGGTTTGTGTGCCAAGCACACCAGCACAGGCCTATCACATGTTGCGACGACAAATGGTTAGAGCCATGCGCCGCCCGATGATTGTTATGTCGCCAAAGAGCTTGCTGCGTCACCCGCTGGCCGTATCAACACTCGAAGACTTAGCCGAGGGTACATTTTTACCGCTTATTAAAGAAATTGATGAGCTGGAAGACGGCGACGTGACACGACTGGTTGTTTGTAGCGGTAAGGTTTATTACGACTTGCTCGAAAGACGCCGTGATGCGGGAATAAAAAACGTTGCCATAACGCGACTCGAACAACTCTATCCGTTTCCTTATGTCGAAATGACAGAAGTGGTAAAACAGTATCCCAATGTTAAAGAGATTGTTTGGTGTCAAGAAGAACCACGTAATCAAGGTGCTTGGCGTTCCAATCGGCACCGCATAGAGCGCGTGCTGCCAAAAGGGCACGAAGTTGAATTTGCAGGGCGATTACCCTCAGCGTCCCCGGCGACGGGTTACAACAGTCAGCATGTTATTGAACAAAAACGGCTGGTTGAAGAAGCACTGGGGTTAACATCCAATACACAGGCGAAATAATCGTCAATGTTATTCACTAACAAATTGCAGGAATACGCATGAGCACCGAGATCAAAGTGCCAACACTACCCGAATCTATCGCCGATGCATTGGTGGTTACATGGCACAGACAGCCAGGCGATGCCGTTGAGCGAGATGATGTTCTGGTGGATATTGAAACCGATAAAGTTGTGCTGGAAGTCCCGGCATCGACAAGTGGTGTTATGGGTAAGATTGTTGAAGACGAAGGCGCAACGGTTGTCGCGCATCAAGTTATCGGCATAATTGACGAAGGTTCCGCGAAAGTTGCGGCGCCAGCGCCAGCGGCACCGATTGAATCCGCCGCCAGTGATAACGATGATGGTGGTCAAACTAGCCCGTCGGTTCGCAAGTTGTTAGTCGAGCATGGCCTAGATGCCAGTGCGGTTAAAGGCTCGGGTAAAAATGGTCGCATCTCGAAAGAGGATGTTGAGAGCCATGTGGCTAAGGGCGGAGCCAGTGCGCCGGCAGCTCCGGCCAGCACGTCCTCTAGTGCAACGGCTGCCTTAGCTATGCCAGTAGGCGAGCGATCAGAACGTCGCGTGCCGATGACACGTTTACGTGCACGTATTGCAGAGCGTTTGCTTGATGCTTCGCAAAACACAGCGATGCTCACTACCTTTAATGAAATCAACATGCAGGGCTTTATTGATCTACGTACGCAGTACAAAGATGATTTTCTAAAAACCCACGATGTTAAACTGGGTTTTATGTCGATCTTTGTTAAGGCAGCCACCGAAGCGCTTAAGCGATTTCCGGATGTTAATGCATCGATCGATGGTGACGATGTTGTTTATCACGGCTTTAGTGATATAGGAGTGGCGGTTTCATCTGAGCGTGGTTTGGTGGTTCCGGTACTACGCAACACTGAGTACATGTCCCTGGCCACTATCGAGAAGACAGTCGCTGAATATGCGAGCAAAGCGCGTGACGGCAAACTATCAATTGAAGAGATGACCGGCGGTACGTTTACCGTATCAAACGGGGGTGTGTTTGGTTCCTTGTTATCTACGCCCATTCTTAACCCGCCGCAAAGTGCGATTTTGGGTATGCATGCCACACAAGATCGTCCGATTGCTGAAAATGGCCAGGTTGTTATCAGGCCAATGATGTATATCGCATTGTCTTATGATCACCGTATTGTTGATGGCAAGGGCGCTGTCACCTTCCTGAAAACAATTAAAGAGCTAGTTGAAAATCCTGCACGGATTGTTTTTGATGTTTGATTGTAATTTCACCGCTTAATATTCGGCAGGAATGTAATGACTGATTATCACAATGAATAAAAAATACGACGTAATAGTAATTGGTGCAGGCCCGGCTGGTTATGTAGCTGCCATAAGAGCTGCGCAACTGGGGCTTAAAACAGCTTGTGTTGAAAAATGGATTAACAAGCAGGATAAACCAGCCTTAGGTGGCACCTGCTTGAACGTTGGGTGTATTCCTTCAAAAGCGTTACTTGAATCAACGGAGCTTTACGATCAAGCGCGACATAAATTTGCAGACCTTGGCATTAATGTCGGGGAATTAAGTGTTGATGTACCCAAAATGATTGCGCGCAAAGATAAAATCGTTAGCGAGCTTACCGGCGGTATCGAAATGCTCTTTAAAGCCAACAAAATTGATTGGTTAAAAGGTGCAGGGCAAGTGCTTGGTAAAAACGAGGTGATTGTGACTGCGGCTGATGGTGCTGCAAGCAATTATGCCGCGGATAACGTGATCATCGCGACCGGTTCAGTACCCGTCGAGTTGGGCATTACACCTTTGCATAGCGACATTGTTGTTGATTCAGCTGGTGCTTTGGATTGGGAGGCTATCCCGGGTAAAATATGTGTTATCGGTGCTGGTGTAATTGGGCTCGAGTTAGGTAGTGTATGGCGACGCTTGGGTTCAGAAATTGTATTGCTTGAGGCGATGGATGAGTTCTTGCCCATGGTGGATAAGCAAATTGCACGCGATGCGCAACGCGCGTTCACGAAACAAGGATTGGACATTCAACTGGGTGCTCGTGTCACCGGTAGCGAAGTGAAGGGCAACAAAGTCACTGTCAATTATCATGATAAAAACGGTGATCACAGCATGGAAGTTGATAAGTTAATCGTGGCAGTAGGGCGCAAAGCACTTACCGACGGTTTAGTTGCTGATGAAGTCGGAGTTGGTATCGATGAACGCGGTGTTATTCACGTTAATGATCATTGTGAAACTAACGTGCCAGGCATTTATGCTATCGGTGATATTGTGCGTGGTCCGATGTTGGCACATAAGGGCTCCGAAGAGGGGGTCATGGTGGCTGAGCGAATAGCAGGAAAAAATAGCTCACTCAATTACGATGCCATGCCAAATGTTATTTACACACACCCTGAAGTTGCTTGGGTGGGTAAAACTGAAGAACAACTTAAAAGTGATGGTGTTGAGTATCAAGTGGGCACATTCCCGTTTGCTGCCAGCGGCCGCGCTAAGGCCAAGGGTGATACGGGTGGCCTGGTCAAAATTATTCGAGATAAAAACACTGATCGTGTGTTGGGCGCGCATTTGATAGGGCCGGCCGCGTCAGAGCTACTCGGCCAATCAGTGCTGGCGTTAGAGTTTGATGCCACCATTGAAGATATCGCGCACACTATTCATGCTCATCCAACACTGTCAGAAGCTATGCACGAAGCCGCGCTCAGTGCTGATGGCAGAGCGATACACATCGCTAATCGTAAACGGTAGTCGTAACACTGGTTGTATTATTTGTAGCGGTTACAATACCGCTACCGTTATCAATACCCGCTGCATGCGCACAGCGCGTAAGCCGCAGATATTGATCAAAAATTCATCAAATCATCAGGATCATCCATGAATCTACATGAGTATCAGGCCAAGGCGCTGTTTAAGTCCTATGGTATGCCAGTACCCGAGAGCATCATTGCTACAACCGCAAGCGACGCAAAAGCGGCTGCTGAAAAACTAAGCACGGACCGGGTGGTGGTTAAGGCGCAGGTTCATGCAGGTGGCCGTGGTAAGGCTGGTGGCGTAAAGCTGGTTGATTCTCCAGCGGAGGCTGAAGAATACGCCGCAAGTATGCTCGGTAAGCAATTGGTCACTATCCAGACTGATGCGGAGGGCCAGCCAATTAACACCATGCTGGTTGAAGAAACGTGCAACATCGAGAGCGAATTGTATCTAGGTGCGGTCATCGATCGTGCGAGCCAACGCGTTGTGGTGATGGCTTCTACTGAAGGCGGTATGGAAATCGAGACAGTTGCGCACGACACCCCTGAAAAAATTCTTAAAGCCAGTATTGATCCTCTTGTCGGTTTAATGCCTTACCAATGCCGTGATTTAGCATTTGGATTAGGCTTGGATAAAAACCAGATCAAACAGTTTAGTAAATTGCTGGGCGGTTTGATGAAACTATTTCACGAAAAAGATTTAGCCTTAGTTGAAATCAACCCTTTGGTCATCACTAAAGAAGGTGATCTGATCTGTCTTGATGGCAAGATCAACATTGATAGTAATGCGATGTACCGCCTGAAAGACCTTGAACAGATGCGTGATAAATCTCAGGAAGATGAGCGCGAGCTGCGAGCATCTGAGTGGGATCTAAACTACGTTGCGCTTGAAGGCAACATTGGTTGCATGGTTAACGGTGCTGGCCTTGCCATGGCGACAATGGATATCATTAAATTAAAAGGTGGCCAACCGGCTAACTTTTTGGACGTAGGCGGCGGCGCCACTAAAGAACGTGTCGGCGAAGCACTTAAAATTATTTTGTCCGACCCGGCAGTTAAAGGTATTTTAGTTAATATTTTTGGCGGCATCGTGCGTTGCGATCTAATCGCCGAGGGCATTATTGCAGCGGTTGCTGATGTCGGCATTGAGGTGCCGGTGGTGGTGCGTCTTGAAGGCACACGTGCTAAAGAAGGCCGCGAAGTACTGGACAAGAGCGGGCTGAACTTGTTATCAGCAAGCGATCTTGGAGATGCTGCCAAAAAGATTGTAGAAATTGTAGGAGGCGCATCATGAGCGTATTAGTTAATAAGGATACGAAGGTGTTGTGTCAGGGTATTACGGGTAGCCAGGGTACATTTCACTCTGAGCAAGCTATCGAATACGGCACTAATATGGTGGGTGGTGTTACACCCGGTAAAGGTGGCCAAAAGCATTTAGGTTTACCTGTATTTAATACTATGCGCGTAGCGGTTGAGGAGACGGGTGCTAATGCATCGGTAATCTATGTTCCAGCACCTTTTTGTAGAGATTCCATCATTGAAGCAGCTGAATCGGGTGTGTCACTGGTTGTGTGCATCACTGAAGGCGTGCCAACGCTGGATATGCTGGAGGCGAAAATCGCTGCTGATCAAAACGGTATTCGTCTAATCGGGCCAAATTGCCCGGGTATCATCACGCCGGGTGAATGCAAGATCGGCATTATGCCGGGCGCCATTCATAATGCAGGTAAGGTTGGTGTGGTATCGCGTTCTGGTACGCTCACTTATGAGTGCGTTAAGCAAACTTCTGATTTGAACTACGGCCAAAGTACTTGTATCGGTATCGGTGGTGACCCTATCCCGGGCACAAGCTTTATTGATGCATTAGCCTTGTTCGAAGCTGATCCGCAAACCGAAGCCATCTTAATGGTGGGCGAGATTGGTGGTTCTGCTGAAGAAGAAGCCGCTGAATTTATTGCTAGCAACGTTAAAAAGCCAGTCGCTGCTTATATTGCGGGTGTCACTGCGCCTCCAGGTAAGCGCATGGGTCACGCCGGTGCGATCATCGCTGGTGGTAAGGGTACGGCTGAAGATAAATTTAAAGCCCTTGAAGCAGCAGGCGTCACCATTACGCGTTCACCTGCTGAATTAGGCCTGGCAGTTAAACAGGCGACGGGTTGGTAGAGAGTTTATGGCAGCAGCTGCGGATACACACTATCCGCGGTATATCAATGGGTAGTAGCGCGAGGGAGCTGCTGCTCAAACTATGCTATCAATTAACCCGGCGCCCCAGCCTTATTTCTTAGTAACGGCTAAACTTATGTTTTTAATCGTTGGCATTGCATCCATCGGCCTATCGGCAATAGTAAGCTGGTGGATGAAACGAACCTACGCCAAATGGAGCAGTGTGCCCAACAAGCTAGGGCATACCGGTGAGTCGGTAGCGCGCTATATCTTGGATACTAATAATCTCCAGCACGTAAAGATGGAGATATCCAAAGGCCAGTTGAGCGATCACTACATCCCCAGCCAGGATCTATTGCGCTTGTCCGATTCCATTAATAACGGTAAATCGATTGCATCAATAGCGGTGGCTGCACACGAAGTTGGGCATGCAATACAAGACGGTACTGAGTACAGCTTGCTAAAGCTTAAAGCCGTGCTGATGCCAGCAGCTGCGATGGGTAATCAGTTTGGTGTAATCGGTGTTATTGCAGGTGGTATGTTGGGTATTAACCTGTTGGTTAATCTAGGTTTAGGCATGGTTTTTATGGGCATATTGATTCAGTTACTCACATTGCCAATAGAGATCGATGCCAGTAAGCGTGCACTGGATGAGCTGACTCGTTTAAACCTTGTTGATGAATCTGATTATAAGGGCGCCAAGTCGATGTTGACGGCAGCTGCGTTCACGTATTTGGCTAGCGCTGCAACATCATCAGCGTATATGGCGGTGTTTGTTAGTAGCATGATGCGTGGGCGGCGACTATTTTAAAGTTTCCTTAGCACAAATGGGTAGGCCAATAAGTAATGGCGCAACGAATTAACGCAATATGTGGTGTACGCGACAATAGATAGTATTTTTCATTAGGATGTGCGCACTTCCTTAGGTTAGTATTGATTCGAAATTGATGGGCTAGCCCCGTTAATTATATGCGGCAACCAGATCCGCCCTGACGACTCAATTAAGTACTCACTTGCCGCTTGTCTATCGGAATTGCCTCGCTTCAATTCCGATAATCGCGCAAGGAGAAAAACAGATGAATTATTCCACTACCACATCCGATCTACGCTCAAGTACATTATTAACTGCAAAAATAATGCTGGCAGCAGTTGCCTTAATGCTGTCTTCGCTAGCTTATCCTGCGACACAGCTTTGGAGTACCGACGGATTTATGAATCCCGAAAGTGCTTTATATGACAGTGTTCGTCATATTGTTTATGTCTCAAACGTCAATGGCGGGCCAACCGACAAAGATAATGCTGGGCATATTTCAAAAATTGGCATGGACGGCACAATGGTGGAGGCCGAATGGGTGACAGGGCTTAATGCGCCCAAAGGTTTGGTTCAGCACGACAATACTTTATATGTATCTGACATTGACCAATTAGTAGCGATCAATGTTGATACCGGCGAAATCAGTGGTAAATGGGATGCTGAGGGAGCAGTTTTTTTGAATGACCTTGCGGTAGATGTTAGTGGACGCATTTATGTATCTGACATGCTAACCAACAGGATCTACCTACTCGATGGTGACACTTTTTCGCTCTGGTTAGAAGATAAAGCTTTGCAGCATCCCAACGGCTTACAAATAGATGGCAATAGTTTATTTATTGCGCCATGGGGTAAAGACTTGCAAGATGATTTCAGTACTACGGTGCTTGGCCACCTGATTGCAGTGGATTTAAAAACCAAAGCGATCTCCACCGTGGGCTCAGGGGAGCCGGTAGGTAATCTGGATGGCCTGGAGTCTGACGGTAAAGGTAAGTGGATCACCACTGATTGGATGGCTGGCGCGCTTTTGCGCATTGATGCTAGCGGCGATGCTGAATTATTGATGGACATGAATCAAGGCAGTGCTGATATTGGCGTCATTAATAGCGAAGCCATGGTGTTAGTACCGATGATGAACGACAACAAAGTCATTGCTATTTCTACTCGTTAAGGAAGATCCCGTATTGCTGATCGAAAAAGCCGGTCATGTTGGTGCTAGCAATTATACGCTCGCCATAAACACCTCCGCAGAGGTGTTTTTTAATTAGATTAAACTAGTGCTAGCCTTCTATTGAGTCATCCTGCAACAAAATCCGCCATCTCCATCATGCCTACACCAAGGCACCAATCAACGGCTTGTTTCCGAGCCTCGTCACTACCTAAAGCAATAATCAAAAAACGATCCGCGCTCTCAGCCCGAAAGCTTTCATAACTAACAACGGGTTTATCGCGTTTGGAGCTTTTAATGTCAGCTCGATCCAAATCAACAAAGCCATCCGCTTTCACACCGTTATTCTGCAATGCATCAAACCAGTTACGAGAATTGCGGCCCGTACCGGCAATCCAAATTGGTCGCTTGTCCAGACCAAATGCGTCAATGCTTGCGCATAGCATTGCAGCCTTCGCATTAGTAAACGATTGCCTGCTATAACGACTGTCGGTGTAAGTCAGTCTGTTTGGGTGTTCTCTCCAATCCAGCAAAATTTGTTCAGGTTTGCCCATTGATAAGCCCAGCTGCCATGCACGCAGTAGTAGGTCATAATCTTCAGGCCAATGGTTATCTTCATATCCGCCAAGTTGCTGCCAAACACGTTTATGTGCAAAGAAGGTGGGATGAGGAATTGGGCTTTCGATAAATATGGATCGATTAATAGCGTCTGAAGAGGTCAAGCCATTTAGCCATTTGGCATAACGCTGATTGCCTTCACCAATTTGCTCGCTTTCGTTAAAAAACCGAACACGAGCGCCACAAATATCCAGTTGATGCGTAAGCAAGTGGTCGAGTTGAATACTCAGGCGTTCAGGGTGGGCGATATCGTCGTCGTCCATTCGCGTGATGTATTCACCCTTGGCATTAGCGAGCCCGGTATTAAGCGCGCCGACGATACCCGGCTGTTCGCGGGTAATCCAGCGAACGCGCTTGTTGGGCTGCATTTCGCTTGGCAAGGCTTGGTCGGCTTGGCCGATCAAAATAAGCTCTAGGTTTTGATGGCATTGGTCGAGAATGCTGGAAATGGCCAGGTGGGTGTAGGCGCGCATTTTGCGCACAGGCATAAGCACCGATATGAGCGTCGCTGACATAGAGCAATCTTACAGGCTGTAATAAATTCGTACTTGTGCCATATAATAAGGACACGGAACCTAGAGACCCCTCATGCAACTATTCGTTGTCTCAGCACCATCAGGCGCAGGCAAAACCAGCCTGGTGCGCCGTACTGTCAAAGAGCTCGCTCAGCTCTCTGTGTCGGTATCGCACACCACTCGCGGTATACGCACCGGAGAGGTTGACGGTGAGGATTACCATTTTGTTGATCGTGATGCATTTGAGCAGATGATCAGCGCGGGGCAGTTTTTAGAGTATGCCAACGTGTTTGGTCATTATTACGGCACCAGTATCGATGTCGTGAAGGCAATGTTAGGTATTGGGATTGATGTGATCCTGGAAATCGATTGGCAGGGTGCAGAACAGGTACGAAAAACCCTTCCCGACGCTGTGGCGATATTTATCCTGCCCCCGTCTCGCGAAGCGTTGATTGAGCGGCTAACCAGCCGAGGCCAAGATAGCGAGGAAGTGATTGAGCGCCGTACACTTGAGGCAGTAGACGAGATGCGCCAGCACCATCATGCCGATTTTCTCATTATTAACGACAATTTTGACGAGGCCTTATCTGAGCTTAAGGCCATCATTGTGTCCCAGCGATTGGATCAAGCGAGGCAAGGCAGGCTTCACGCAGAGCTAATTGAGAGCTTAATTAGCCTGAAACCTTAGTTTAAGAGGCTTGGGTGTGGTGTTTGCATACAATATTCGCTAAACTAGAAGGTTCGTAAAACTTGGGAATCGCCACTAATGGCTCGTGTTACCGTTGAAGACAGCCTCGAAAACGTAGGCAACCGCTTTGATCTTGTATTGATCGCCTCAAAGCGTGCGCGCAATATCTCAATGGGTGCTGAGCCCATGGTACCAGCCGAAAATGACAAGCCAACAGTGATCGCGCTGCGCGAAATCGCTGATGGTTTGGTTGGTGAAGAAATCTTAAACGAAGCTGCGTCGCCACCAGTAATGGCGCCAGCCCCGGCTGAGCCTGCTCCTTTTGAACAAGATCTGCGCTCTGATTTCCCGTAAACCGAACAACCGCATTATGCGTACCGCTTGGTCGCCTTCACTTAAGGCGGCCTAAGCGATGGCGTCGTCCACATCTTCAAATGCGAGTGGCGACTCCAGGCAAGCAGCCAGTGATAAACCCGAACTCGTAGCGTATTCAGTTTTGCTCGACGAGATGAAGTCTCGCTTCAACTCTGAACAAATTGCTGAGGTGACGCAGGCCTACACATTTGCGCGTGATGCTCATGAAGGCCAAACACGCAGCTCCGGCGAGCCGTACATAACACACCCAATAGCCGTTGCGCGTATTGCGCTGGAGATGCAACTCGACCACTACAGTGTGATGTCGGCATTGCTACATGATGTGCTCGAGGACACCCGCGCGACACGCGAGGAACTCGTTAATGCATTCAGTGATGAGGTCGCGACGATTGTCGATGGCTTAAGCAAGCTTAACTATCTTGAGTTTAAAACCAAAGAAGAAGCTCAAGCCGAAAGTTTTCGCAAGATGCTATTGGCGATGGTAACCGATTTACGAGTTATCTTAATCAAGCTTGCCGATCGCTTGCACAATATGCGCACTATTGATGCGATTTCTCGTGAGCGTCAGAAGCGCATAGCCCGTGAAACACTTGAAGTGTACTCCCCAATTGCCGACCGCCTTGGTATGTTCAAGGTTAAAAACGAGCTTGAAGATTTAGGTTTCCGAACCCTGTATCCAATGCGCAGCCGGGTTCTAGACAGCACGGTGACCAAAGCGCATCGTAACCGTGATCAGTTAGTTAAACGTATTGAGGAACGCATTACTGCAAGCCTTGGCGAGAAAGGGATTTTGGCAATAGTGGCTGGGCGCGAAAAACACCTATATAGCCTCTACAACAAGATGCTCAAAAAGCAATTGTTGTTTCAGCAAGTGTTTGACATGTTTGCTTTGCGTGTAGTGGTGGCAAGTGAGGATGAATGTTATCAAGTTCTCGGTATCATTCACAAGTTGTACAAACCTATCTTCAAACGGTTTAAAGATTACATCGCAGTGCCAAAAGCTAACGGTTATCAGTCTTTGCATACCGTGCTTAATTACGTTGATGGCATACCGGTTGAGGTGCAAATACGCACTCGTGAGATGGATGAGTTTGCAGAGTCTGGTGTTGCAGCGCACTGGGCGTATAAAAATAACGACACCGCAGTTGACCAAGCTCAAACACCCTATTGGTTGGCCAACCTTTTATCAATGCACAGTGATACGCGCGATACGATTGAGTTTGTTGAAAGCGTCAAGGTTGATCTGTTCTCTGGAGAGATTTACGTTTTTACTCCCAAGGGCAAGATTATCCAATTACCGCGTGATGCGACACCGGTAGATTTTGCCTATGCAGTGCATTCTGATGTGGGTAACACTTGCGTGGGTGCCAAGGTGGATCGTGTTACTACCGCGTTAAACGTGCCCCTTGAGTCTGGCCAAACAGTTGAAATCGAAACCTCACCCAGCGAACTACCTAGCCCGATGTGGCTTAACTTTGTTGTGACAGCAAAGGCCCGTACCGCCATTCGTCATTTTTTACGTAACCTTGATCAAGCCAAAGCTCAACAATTTGGGCAACGCTTGGTTGAGCGTGCTTTAAGCCGGTACGAGCACACATTGGCTGATGTGCCCGATAAGGATCTTAACGCGCTGCTTGCTGAATTTCATTTCAAATCAATCGATGATCTGTTTATCGATGTCGGCCTTGGTAATCATCTGCCCAGTCAAATCGCACAGCGCTTGTTGCACCCCAAAACAGCTGGAGATGATGGCGCTCAGGTTTTTCCCACTCGAGATACGGCGCCGTTACTGATAGGAGGCCGCGAAGGATCTGTTGTGAGCCTGTCCAAATGTTGTAGCCCCATTCCTGGTGATCATGTGCAAGGATTTATCACCGCCGGGCAGGGCGTTGCGGTGCATCGCGCCGGATGTCGTAATGTGCGCCGCTTCAGGCGCCGGCCAAAAGAATGGGTAGCGGTTGAATGGGCACCCGATATTTCAGATGTGTTTGAGGCTGAAGTGACTATTCAGCTTATGAATCAGCCTGGTGCGTTAGCGCGAGTCACCTCCACTATGTCATTGATGAACGTCAATATCGAACAATTGGATTTTAAAAAACGCGGCGAGGACGATATCCAGATCCGCTTTGTACTCTCAGTAAGCGATCGACTACACCTTGCCCGTATCATTCGTCGTTTACGTAATTTAACTGTCGTGCGTGGCGTTAAGCGCGATCGCTAGCGCAGGCGTTATACTGATGCCTTAATCAATAAGGGGTATCACATGGCTCGTAATCCAGTAGTAACAGATAAAGCACCCAGTGCTATCGGCGCTTATTCTCAAGCTGTTAAATGCGGTGATACCGTTTACTTATCAGGCGCTATTCCCTTAGTACCAGAAACAATGGAATTAGTCAGCGAGGACGTACGTACTCAAGTAGAGCAGGTGTTTACTAACCTTGATGCTGTGTGCCGTGCAGCCGGTGGCTCGTTTGCCGATGTGGTCAAGCTCAATGTTTACCTAACGGATCTGGCTCATTTTCCTATCGTCAACGAAGTTATGGCTGATCGTTTTGAAGAGCCCTATCCTGCACGCGCAGCGATCGGCGTGGCATCGTTGCCTAAGGATGTGGCCGTTGAAGTTGAAGGCATTATGCATCTGGGCTAATTGAGAAGCTGTGGAGGGCGCTCAACTGACTAACGCTTCAACCAAGGTCACTGCGCTGGATCAAATTCCAGTCACCCAGCTTAAAGGCGTGGGCGAGGCAGTGGCCGACAAGCTTGCCGGTATTGGTATTCGTACGGTTCAAGATGTTCTGTTTCATTTACCATTTCGTTATCAGGATCGCACGCGCATATCCAAAATAGGTTCCCTGCGGCCGGGCATGGAAGGCGTGATTGAAGTAGAGGTGGAGCTGTGCGAAGTAGTGGTTCGTAAACGACGTTCGATGTTGGTTAGAGTGTCGGATGGTACTGGCCTGCTCACTTTGCGGTTTTTTCACTTCAACAAAAAACAACAAGAGCAATTTAAGCGCGGTAACAAGTTACGTTGTTTTGGAGAGGCGCGGCGCGGCCCAGGTTCAATTGAGATGGTGCATCCTGAATACCGTATGCAGTCTCAAGAGGCAGCCCTTGAAGAAACCCTAACACCGTTTTACCCCACTACTGAAGGCGTACAGCAAGCATCACTGCGTCGATTAACTGACCAAGCTTTAGCGTTACTAAAATGCAATCGGGTGACCGATTGGCTGCCTGCGACATTGATTGATGGTCGTAAGCTGCCAGACCTTGCTACCGCTTTGTTGATAGTGCATAGGCCGCCACCTGATGCCGACGTCAGCGCATTGATGGATGGTTTGCACCCCGCACACCGGCGCTTAGCACTTGAAGAACTTGTCGCGCATCGTCTGGGTTTACGATTATTACGGTTGCGTACACAAACACGCGAATCCCCTCAAATTACGCCTGAGGGTAAAACTGCGCGGGCATTGCTTGCATCGCTAGAGTTTAACTTGACTGCCGCACAGCGCAGAGTGCTGAAAGAGGTGGTGATTGATATGAAAACACCAGAGCCTATGTTGCGGTTGGTGCAGGGTGATGTTGGCTCAGGTAAAACAATTGTCGCCGCCTTAGCAGCAGCACAAGCAGTGGAGGCAGGTTATCAGGTAGCGATGATGGCGCCGACTGAAATTTTGGCTGAGCAACACCTACTTAATTTTGCTCAATGGTTTGAGCCACTCGGTATTGACGTAGGTTGGTTGACCGGTAAGTTACGCGCGGCTCAACGCAGAGATGCGATTGAAGCGGTGGCGATGGGCCGGCAGCAAATTGTTGTTGGTACGCACGCATTGTTTCAAAACGATGTTGTTTTTAAAAACCTAGGCTTGGCGATTATCGATGAGCAACATCGTTTTGGCGTGCACCAGCGTATGGCTTTGCGTAATAAGGGCGCGCATTCCAACGTTTTACCACATCAGCTCATCATGACGGCCACCCCGATACCCCGCACACTTGCCATGACGGCATACGCTGATCTGGATTGCTCGGTGATAGATGAACTGCCACCAGGGCGAAAGCCAGTTACCACACTTGCTGTTGAAAACAACCGGCGCGGCGAAGTGGTAGCAAAAGTGGATGACGCTATTGCTGGCGGGCAACAAGTGTATTGGGTCTGTACCTTGATTGAAGAGAGCGAGTCACTGCAGGCAGAGGCCGCTAAAGATGCAGTTACCACATTGCAAGAGGCTTTGCCCAACAGGCGTGTTGCTTTGGTGCATGGACGATTAAAGCCAAAAGAAAAAGAAGCCATCATGCAAAGCTTTAAAAATCAGGAACTGGATGTGTTAGTGGCCACTACAGTCATTGAAGTGGGTGTTGATGTACCCAATGCTTCATTGATGGTAATTGAAAATGCCGAACGATTAGGTTTGTCACAGCTTCATCAACTTCGCGGGCGAGTTGGCCGTGGTACTGCTCAGAGTCATTGCATATTGTTCTATCAGGGCCCGTTATCGCAAACGGCACGCCAGCGGATTAGTATCATGCGCGAAACCAACGATGGTTTTGTCATTGCCCAAAAGGATCTTGATATCAGGGGTGCAGGAGAAGTGCTAGGTACGCGGCAAACCGGCTTGGCAGAATTTCGTATAGCGGAGCTCGGCCGAGATAGTGATCTTCTCGATACCGTTAGCGAAATCGGTGATCGCCTGCTCGAGGCCTACCCTGAAAACGTACATGGCTTGATTAGGCGTTGGATAGGGGATACGAAGCATGACTATGGCGGGGTTTGATTGTCGGCCAGGCAGTTTGGCTAAGTGTTGGCAGGATCAGCCCGGCGATAGCGGATGGCCAGTACTGCTACGCCGATCACCAATCCGGCGATTGCACCATAGAGATGAGCATTAACCACAACGCTGCCCCCGGCCACTGATTCACTGCCTGGCAATGGGCCGGCCAGTTGTTCCCACACTAATTTTGCGCTGACCATGATCAATAATGCTGCGGCTGATCGTGGATAACGTTTCAGATCGGCAAGGCTACCGGCGATGATTAAACCGTGTAGTGTGCCTGAAAACCCCACATACCAATCGACCTGTCCATCAAAAAAATACAGGCCGAGACCCACGCAAACACTGGAAAACAGGATAATTAGTAGCCATTGCCAGGCATTGAATTGTGTCCACACTAGCGCCACAATAAGTGCAAGGCCTGCCATATTCATCCCCAGGTGGCTGACGCTAAGGTGTACAAAGTTACCGCTAAGTAACAACCACCAGTGACCTTTTGCGATCGCTTGACGGTCAAAGCGCAAAGTAGGCTCGAGGCCGGAGAATTGCAATACAACACACAGCACGGCTATGCCAATGGCTAACCATAAAGCCGGGCTGCGTAAGTACTGCTGAAGTGCGGATGCCATGGGCTAAATGTAGGTCAGATTGCGCTTGTCGTGCGGTTTTATGCCCGCTAGCTTGTGAGCCGATTGCTCTGTGGCTTTACACCAACATGCTATTCTTGATAGCAGCAATAGTGCGTTTTGGCGCCAAAGAATTAACAGGAGATACCCTTGAACAATAAGCTGTCTGTACGCCGCCTCCAGCGCGGTTTTACATTGATCGAAATCATGGTGGTAGTGGCCATTATCGCAATCCTGGGTGCAACCGTAGTACCTAAGGTTATCAACTACCCGAATGATGCTCGAGTCACTAGAGCGAAGCAGGACATCAATAACTTTGCTCAAGCTCTTGAGCTATACAAGCTTCAAAATTATAGTTATCCGTCAACCGAGCAAGGGCTAGAAGCCTTGGTTGAAAAGCCCTCTGGTGATCCAGAGCCTGCCAACTGGACAGATAGCTATATCCAAACCTTGAATAAAGATCCGTGGAACCGCCCGTACCTTTATCTAAGCCCAGGTGAAAACGGAGATTACGACATTATCTCACTGGGTAACGATGGTGCTGAGGGTGGCGAGCGCTACGATGCCGATCTTGCTAATAATTAATTTCTTTGATTTGCACGCACTCGATGCGCAATCGACAACAATCCGCCGGCTTCACTCTTATCGAGATATTGGTTGTTATCACCATTATCGCGATTCTAGTGGGTGCGGTTGTGCTCAAAATCAATGTTAAAAATCCGGCTAGAGACATAAAAGATACGGCTGTACGCACCTATTTGCTAATGGGCTTAGCGTCCGATCAAGCCGTGTATACACGCCAACAGCTTGGTATTCGGTTTCATCCTGAGTCGTATGAGTTTTACTTTTTAGAAGCGGATAAAAAAGGTAAACAGGCTTGGCAAGTACTGGAGGACGATAAG
The DNA here is from genome assembly GCA_036478595.1 of Granulosicoccaceae bacterium. Lineage (GTDB taxonomy): Bacteria > Pseudomonadota > Gammaproteobacteria > Granulosicoccales > Granulosicoccaceae > Granulosicoccus. The sequence goes on along the minus strand of JAZGEF010000027.1, from coordinate 18,748 downwards.
CTTAAGTTTAAAGCCCTTGCTGAGAAGCTTGATATCGCTGTTGATATATCGGGCTTACCTATTGTGCTCGAAACGCTGAGCGATGAATTGGCTAATGTTACAGACGAAGATCCCATCAAGCCACACGTCATGTTTTTATCAAACGGCGAGATAATGCCTGATTTTAGGGTGGTTATTGCTGATCCCGATAGCGATATTGCGCATCAGGTAATGACTGGAGAGGAAGAACCCATCGTTGTAGAGCAACTCAACTGATATGGCACGGCGTGCTAACGGGTTTACCATAATTGAGGTGATGGTCGCTTTGGCTATTTTGGCTGTGGGTGTTGCAGCCCTGGTGTCGTCGTCAGGGGCCAGCGCGTTTAGAGCGGGTGTTCTGCGCGACCGGGAAATGGGTAGATGGGTTGCGAGTAATCATCTTACGTTTATGCAGGTATCGCCTGGTTGGCCATCATTTGGTACAAAAAATACCGAGGTGGAAATGGGTAGCACGGTTTGGTACGTGCGCACTGAAACTCAAAAAGTGGCCGACGGTGATTTGCGCCGCCTAGATGTAGAGGTACGCTTAAAAGAAGACGAAGACGGTTATATCTACAAGGTAGCGGGCTTTGTTGGCAATCCGGAACAGCGGCCATGAACCGCTCTTCGATGTATTTGCCGGCAGGCTTAAAAAGCCGCGGTGGTTTTACGCTGATCGAATTATTGGTGGCGATGTTTCTGCTTTCTATTATGGGGGCGGCCGGTTTTAAGATGCTCTCACAAATCAATAGCGCACGCGGAATCATCGAAGAACAATCTGATCGCATACACAGTTTGCAACGTACCTTTTATTGGATGGCAGAAGACGTCACACAAGTGATCGACCGACCAGTGCGCTCGGCACTTGATTCGAATCTTCCGGGTATACAGTTCAGCCTAGAAGGTGGCGCCTTGATGGAGTTCACTCGTTCTGGTTGGGCTAACCCCGCGGATGATGTGTCACCCACTCGTTCAAGCTTACAGCGTATTCGTTATTCACTTGAGGGTGACGGATTTTATCGCAGCTATTGGTATCATCTCGATCCACTCGAAGAGGAACCAACAAAAAGACGAAGGCTGCTTGATGGTGTTGAAAATTTGACACTACGTTTTGTTGATAAACAAGGCGAATGGAAAACTAACTGGCCTCCTCTGGATGTGGAAGACCCTGGCATGCCAAGAGCGATAGAATTCACCTTTGAGCTAGACGACTTTGGCACGGTTAGTCGTTTGTTTGCCTTACCCGGATAAGGATGTGGGCTATTTGAAGCGTCAAGAAGGTATCGCCGTTATCACAGCCATGCTGATTGTGGCATTAGGGACTATAACTGTAGTAGCGATAGCCGCTCGTCAGCAATTTGATATGCAGCGAGAGCAGAACGAAGGCCTGATCCAGATGGCCCGGGATTTTTCGATTAGTGGCGAACGCTTTGCGGTGGCAATGCTCTATAGAGACAGAAAAGAGGGTATGCGCAACAATTCTGATTCACTAGATGATGATTGGGCACAAACCATACCGCCAGTACCGATCGACAACGCATCCATCAAAGGTTGCATTGTGGACATGCAAGGTCGGTTTAATTTGAATAACCTGATCAACGAAGAAGGTGATCTGGTAGAACAGTATGTCGTGCAGCTTAAGAGCTTGCTAAGCGAACTGAGTATTGATCAGTTGAAAGCCGAAGCTATTGTTGACTGGGTTGATAAAGACGTAAATGCAACCGTGCCAGATGGCGCTGAGGATGACTATTACACTGGCTTAACGCCTGCATATCGTGCGGCGAACCAACCTTTTTATAGTGTCAGCGAGTTGTTGCTGGTAAAGGGGTTTAGCGCAAACGTAGAGGAAGAAAAGGCTGATTACGAATTGCTGATACCGCATATAGCTGCGTTGCCTCACGATGGTAGGGCGACGGCAGTGAATGTTAATACGGCAACACCTGAAGTCATTTCATCGTTATCACCGTTTTTAAAGTCGCTTGGTGCTAGTTTGTCGCGTTGGGATACGGGTGCTTATGAAGACTATCCAGAGTGTGAAGATATTTTTGATCTAGATGCGAAAGAAACTGCTGGGTCTATTTTGCAAGATGATGAGTTGCTGCCGTATGAAAGTGTGCAGCTCTTTGATGCCGAAGCAGCGCCGGGCGCTGGAGAAGAGGTAGCGCCAGCGGGTAGCTACGATGTCCGGTCACGCTACTACCAGCTGCGTATCGATATGGCAACGGAAGGCTTGGCAATATCGCAGTTTACGTTGTTAGAAAGACAAGACGATGGCAAGGTCAGAGTGATATCTCGTTCGCGGGATGTTCTTTGAGCGGTATGGCTGAGCGATATCGTAGGCGATACCAAAAGTGTTATTGATAGCAGGTTGGTCATGCTGATTAACCTAAACAAAGAGTTAAATAAGTTGGCAAAGAACGTCATTATTCATTTACCCGTTGTTGGGGAAGACCTTGCGCATTGGGCTGTGTCCAATGACAAGGGTTTGCTTACTAGCGAACAATCAACCGGCACACTGAGCGAAGCTGCAGCCTTCGTTGATGGTCGGCGCGCAATGTTGATCGTGCCTGGCGATGATGTGCTGCTTGCAGAAGCTAAGGTACCTGGTGGCTCGGCTGCACGGGCACAGCAGGCCGTACCTTACGCTCTCGAAGACCAACTTGCAGATGACGTGGATCAATTGCATTTTGCACTTGGCAGCAAAGGTAAAGATGATAGCTATCCGGTAGCTGTTGTTGGCCGCCAAACCATGGATACAGTCAAAGAGCAATGTGCTAATGCTGATTTACGCGTTAGCGAAATCGTACCTGAAACCTTAGCCTTGCCAAAATTCAGTGGCACTGATGTGGGTGAATCAGCGTGGACAGCCTTGTTGGATAAGCAGCAAGCCGTGGTTAGGCTAAATGGCTACACCGGTTTTGCCACTGATGCGTCGATGGCTGGCATTATGCTGGACGGTGCGCGTAAGGATTTACCAGACGATATCAATGCATCGATGGTGGTATTCCGTACGGACCCAGGCGTTTCAATACCCGAGTTTGGCAATATCGAAATGGAAGCGCGCGAATGCGATAGTAGGCTAAGCCTCTATGCAAGCGGTTTGGCATCTGCGCCGCGTATCAACTTGCAGCAAGGTGAGTACAACCCAAAAACTCAACTCAATAGAAACTGGAAGCCCTGGCGATGGACGGCGGTATTAGCGGCGATGCTCGGCGTTATTTTTCTAGGCGGGAAGCTGATGGAGCAGCAACAACTGAAGCACCAAGTGGTTAATTTGGAAAGCCAAATTACGGCAGCGTTTAAAACAGCCATGCCTGGGGTCAAGATGCAGCGCCCAGTTAGGCAGGTGAAAGCGCAGATTAACAAATTGAGTGGTGGCGCACCGGAGGGGTTTATTAATAGCCTGCACCATATTACTGGGGCACTGGCAGAGCAGCCGCAAACTGTTGTGCGATCAATCAATTTTCGAAGTGGGCGATTTGAGCTGGATATCAACACCGATGCGATACCCAGTCTTGATTTGCTGACAGCAGAACTTAAGAAGCGCGGCAACTTGAGCATGACCACACAATCAGCTAATCGTGAAGGCGATGGCTTGCGTAGCCGCATTCGGATCGAATGATGGTCATACACAACGATAACGCGCAACTGAATACAAGACAATGAAAGAGTGGTATTTAAGACAATCACCCAGAGACAGAATGATCGTCATCTCGGTTACTTCGCTGACACTTATTGGCTTGTTATATGCAGTTGTGTGGTACCCGCTTAATAGCAGCATCAGTAGCCAGCGCTCTGCAATCGAATCTAAAACTAAAGATCTGGCGTACTTGAGTAAAAGTATTCCAATAATTAGAGATGCGGGTAACGGCTCAGGCACGATAGATTCTGACAAGTCGCCGTTTCAATTACTCGATCAAGTGACCGATGAAGTTGGCTCGGGAAAGCCTGAGCGGGCGGAGCCGGTGGGTAACGATAAAGTGCGGATGAACTTTAACAACGTTGCATTCGATAAGCTCGTATCTGTTATCGCCGCAATGGAGCGCTACGGTATTCAAATCGATACCGCTAACCTTACGCGTAAAAAAGAAACTGGTTATGTATCAGCTCGTATGACGATGGTACGCAAATGATGCGCGTCATTTTCTTAAGTCTGCTTTGCATGGCGGCGTTTGTGATTTCAATTGCGGTGTTGTTCCCAGCCTCGTATGTCACGACAAAAATCAAAGCTGACATCGCACCAATTACGTTAAGTAATGTTCACGGTAAGTTGTACAACGGCACTGTCGGATTAGTTGAAAATAAAGACGATCTACTCCCACTGGAATTTCAAAACGTGCGTTGGAAACTTGCACCCTCTACTATCCCAACGGGTGGTGGTATGAACATCAAGTTTGATGGATACGGTGGTAGTGGCGAAGGTTTGGTTAAGCGCGCCTGGAATGGCGATATGTCGGTTAGTGATATGAACTTCACCGCCAAAGCGCCTGAATTCGATTCGTTAACGCTGCCGTTCGCGAGCCTGAAGGGCGATGTATCAGGTGCGGTGCAATCTCTGCAGCTTAAAAACCAGCTGATGAGAGAGTTTGTTGGCCAGCTTATTTGGAAAGATGCCGAACTGACGCTGCCAGTACAGATGGCACTGGGCAAGGTAGAACTGGATATCAAACCAGAAGCTGAAAATACGCACATTGCTAACATTAAGGCGCGAGGTGGCGAGGTTGATGCCGAAGGCAAAGTGACGATTACCTTGCAGGGTGATTTCAATGCTGATGTGCTCCTTACGCCTACAAGCTCAGCTTCTCCTGATATTGTTAATACACTTAGCCAATTTGCTCGCCGGGATGCCCAAGGGCGTTTTCGATGGGTGCAGCGCGGCAATGTAAACCGTTTGTAAACCTCCTCTCTAAGTGCCATTCATCTGATTTGTAAACCACGGCTCAAAAATCGCGGCCTTGTCTTCAGTATTGGTAGCAGTCGGCAAAACGTTATCTGGGTATTTAATAAACTGCGTGTTCGTCCGCTACGTTTTTTAGACTAGACGGAGCTGAACGGTGCATCTCACCCCCGAGACAACCGAATTTCTTACCCACCAAGCGCTTAAGCTGGCGCACGATGCTGGCGATCGCATTTTGGATGTGTATGTTCGTAGCTTCGATGAAGGCTGCCAAGTAGCCTATAAGGCGGATAACACGCCGGTAACCGATGCAGACCTCGTAGCGCACCGCATGATCACTGATGGGCTCCGAGCGCTTACGCCAGACTTACCCGTGTTATCAGAAGAATCCGATGAAATCCCATACTCAGAGCGCCACCAATGGCCAATGTATTGGTTGGTCGACCCCTTAGACGGCACAGCTGAATTTCTACGACGCAATGGTGAGTTCACTGTCAACATCGCCTTGATTCAAGACGGACGTCCAGTTATTGGAGTGATAACCGCGCCGGTGCTGAATGTGGCTTATTTTGCAGCCAGAGCTTGCGGTTCATGGAAGCAACATGGCCGTTACGAGCCAATCGAGATCCATGTGCGGACATTACCTAAAACTAGCCCAATGGTGGCTTGCAGTCGTTGTCCTACCGTGGGTCGGAGTTTTCAGAAATTTCTGGATAAGCTGGGCTCTCATGATGAAATTCAGATGGGAGCGGCGCTTAAATCCTGCCTGGTGGCCGAAGGCGTCGCCGATGTTTACGCACGGCTTGGGCCTACATCAGAATGGGATACAGGCGCGGCGCAGTGTATCGTTGAAGAGGCCGGCGGCCATTTCACGGATACCAAGCTGTGTAAGCTACGTTACAACACGCGTGAATCACTATTGAATCCTCATTTTCTGGTGTTTGGTGATGCCTCCTTCAATTGGTCCGATTGCGTTCCTGAAGAAATATCTATAGCGGGTTAAATCCCGCAAAATGGTAACCAGCGGCCAGGCTATCTGCGCCAAATAGTTCGCGGATACAACGCTAGCTTGAGGTATCATGCCTTTTTCCTCTCACGATCAGCCGATTTGACCACCAAAAAATTCCACTCACCGGAAGAGGCCGAAATCGCGTTCTATGAAGCTATTGAGCGCAGCGATATCGACGCGCTCGGGCAGGTATGGTCAGATGATGAAAACATCGTTTGCATTCATCCTGGTTCTGATCGCATTGAAGGTAGAAAGCCCGTACTCGACAGTTTTATCGAACTGTTTATGGAGTCGCCCATGCTCAGCTTTTCGCTGATGGATACCTTGCAAACCGGCACGGATAGCTTGGCAATACATCTGATACGTGAGCATGTCGAGGTGGGCGGAGAATTCATGAGCTCGGTTGTTTCCACTAATATTTATCAGTTTGAAGATGGCGGCTGGCGCATGCTGCTGCACCATGCATCTCCAGAACCTGATTCCCTACTCGACGAAGAAATAGATGAATTCGAAGAGTTTGAGGCTTTGCTCGATACTCCTCCCGTATTGCATTGAGAGTGAGTAACCACTGGGGTAGGGATCGGCATGAATGATAACCATCTGTTTTATCACGAAGGGGCTGACATTGTTGTTACTCGCCATTGGTTTAGGATGGGTAGGCAAAGCCATGCGATACACTATTTACGCCGCTTAACGTTAGAGGAATCCTCACCCCCGCGCAAGGTGGCGATGATTGTTTTCTTTATTGGCTTGCTGCTAACCATTGTCCAGGTTATTCAAATATTTCGAGAAACTCTGCCGCAGGCGATTGCTTTGCTTTTGCTGATTGCTTGCATCGTGTTGATGATCGTTTCATCTTATATTGCGTTTGTACAAGCCGATAAACACAAGCTAACGGTAGACTTTAACGATGGTGAGACAGTAACCTTAGCGCTACCTGGCAAGCTTGCCGCCAAGGAGCTTCATGCCGCTTTGCAACAGGCTATGGATAACCAAGCTGATAGTAGGCTGGCATCAACTCGAAGTATGAATCAAGCGCACGATTCATCGAAGTCGGTAAGCCATAAGGCTATTGTGGCGGAGCTGGTTAAATCCCCTCGTAATCGACGATAAAAGGTGCGTGGTCAGAGAAGCGCTTGGTGCGATAAACGCGAGTAGCTTTAACATTCGGCACTAGATTTTGAGTGATTATTTGGTAATCGATACGCCATCCGGTGTTGTTTTCATAAGCTTGCCCACGGTTAGACCACCAGGTGTATTCATGTTCTTTTTGCGGCAAGGCCCGAAACGCATCCGCATAGCCGTGTTGTTCAAATAGCGCGGTTAACCATTCACGTTCCTCTGGCAAGAAGCCTGAGTTTTTCTTGTTACCGCGCCAATTACGTATGTCAGCCTCGGTATGTGCGATGTTCCAGTCGCCACAGATAACCACTTGCCTACCACCACGCTTGAGCTTTTTCATATGCTCAAGAAGATGATCCATTACTTTAATTTTGTAGTCTTGGCGGATATCGCCTGTGGTGCCAGAAGGTAGATAAAGCGATACAACCGAGAGTTTGCCAAAACGCGCTTCCAGATAGCGCCCTTCGTTATCGATCCAATCTACGCCGATACCGCTTAGCACCTTGTCAGGTTTGGCGCGCGCATACACGGCAGTACCGCTGTATCCCTTTTTTATCGCATCATGATAGAAGCAATGAAATTGCTTAGGATGAAACTCCGGTGCCTCGAGCTGGTGTTGCTGAGCTTTTGTTTCTTGCAGGCACACGACATCGGCTTTCTGCCGACTTAGCCAGCTAAAAAACCCCTTTCTTTCGGCCGATCTGATGCCGTTAAGGTTGGCGGTAACGATGCGCATGTTTAGTAGTGTACACCGAGATAAATAGTGTGGGGTTTGCCACTGGTTTGGCCTTTAGGGCTTAATTTGGCTGGCTGATAGGGCGTGCTGCTGCGCTATATGAGCTTACAGATTGATGCTGTCCACAGAAAGGAAGTTTGCTATTTACCAAGCTTCACTTATGGACGATATGAGTAGGAAGAGAATTTACGAATTCCAATATAAAACGTGAAGTTGCGCACAAAGCTCTTTTAGGCTGTAGCGCCACACAGGGCAAATAATGGATAAGAACTCAATTGTACAATCTGCGATGAAAGGACGCATCAGGGCCGTATCCATCTCGGTAACGATTGCTTGCTTATGCATGGCTTCGTCAAGTGTGATGGCTGAGAAGGTATACAAATATAGGGACGACGGTTCCATTGTTTACCAAGATCGAGCACCAAGCTCACAGCAGGACGATGGCCACAGCATCTTGAACAATCAAGGTGTGGTGATGCGTGAAGTGTTGAGTCGCGATGAACGCCGTCACGAACGCAAGCGGCAGCGCGAGGCAGAGCTAGCTAGGATTCGAGATAGAGCGCTTCTGGCTACGTTTACCACTGAAGATGACTTAATTCGAACCCGTGATGATCGAATCGGAATGATTGACGGCTTGATTGGTCGTCTTGATGATCGAATCCGCATACTCTCCGATCGCTTAACGGTTGTTGATAAGCGTATACAGATGATGGAAAAAACGAAGGGCGTGGGTAATGCTGCTGAAACTATGTATGCAGAACAGTATAGCATCCAACGCAACATTGAAAACGCATGGTCGTTGATTGATTCTAAAGCGGTTGAGCGTTCTAATGTGGCGGGAAAATTCGAATCTGATTTAGAGCGTTATCGTGAGCTTAAAACTCACCCTGATGATCGGAAAACATCTGGATAATTATCAAATAATACTATGGCCGTGAGCTGCAATTTTGTGTGCGCACTGTAGCAATAAGCCACACCATCAAATCAGCCAGTATTGTTAGCCCGTATTAATAATACTACCGACACCGGCATCGGTAAATAATTCTAGTAGCACCGCATGTTCTACTCGACCATCCAATATTACAACACTGCCAACGCCTGATTTAACAGCATCCACGGCGCATTGGACCTTAGGCAGCATGCCGCCGTAAAGTGTGCCGTCCGCAATCAGTTTTTTTACCTGGCTAGTTGATACTGGCGTGAGCAGCTGATCGCTTTTATCAAGAATACCCGGTGTGTTGGTTAGTAGTAGTAGCCGTGATGCTTCTAATGCTGTGGCCATTGCACTGGCGACTAGATCTGCGTTGATGTTATAGCTTGCACCGTTAGCATCGGTGCCGATGGGTGCAATAACCGGTATGAAATTGTCGTGTAACAGTTGATTCACCAGCCTGGTATTGATTTGATCGACTTCACCGACATAACCCAGAACATCCTCAGCTTGCCCCTCAAGCTGCATTGTTTTGGCCTGTATTGTGCCGCTGTCTTTGCCAGTAATGCCAACTGCGCGGCCACCGGCTTGGTTAAGCAAAGAGACGATATCCTTATTAACTAAACCACCGAGTACCATTTCGACTACTTCCATCGTCGCGCGATCGGTTACTCGCATGCCTTCAACGAAATCACTTTTAATATCCAGCTTGGCTAGCATTTGGCCGATTTGAGGGCCACCTCCGTGCACGACTATCGGGTTAATACCAACTTGTTTTAGCATAACGATGTTTTGTGCGAAACACCGTTTAAGGTGTTCGTCAGTCATCGCGTTTCCACCGTATTTGATGACGATGGTTTGGCCGGTATAGCGTTGGATGTAGGGGAGTGCTTCGTTTAAAACACGCGCAGTATCGCGAGCAGAATTTTGTGCGATGTTTTTAGTGGTATCGTCTTGTGTCGATGAGTTCATGAATGCACCCTTTGGCGCGCCAAGGTGCCGCGTACTGCAAACTTAGAACGGAGGCGTGACGCTGCTGTCAGTCTCAAGCATGGTTTCGCGAAATTCATTTTGGATACGCTCTAGTGCTTCTTCAGTGTCAGCCTCAAAGCGTATCACTAATGAAGGCGTGGTGTTGGATGCGCGTACCAAACCCCAGCCATCTTTAAAGTCTGCACGCAGACCATCGATGGTGGTGATTTTACAGTCTTTGAAACTAGCTTTTTCTACAAATTTTTCGATAAACGCATGCTGTGCGCCATCCTTGCTGAGTACCACGTTGAGTTCGGGTGTGTTGATGCTGTTAGGTATTTCACCAAATATCTCGCTTGCTTTGCGATCAGTTGCAGAGAGAATTTCAAGTAGTCGGGCAGCAGCGTACAGTGCGTCATCAAAACCGTACCAACGCTCTTTAAAGAACAAATGCCCACTCATCTCGCCACCTAGCAGTGCGCCGGTTTCTTTGATACGGGCCTTGATAAATGAATGGCCAGTTTTCCACATATCGGGCTCGCCGCCAGCGGCAGTGATTGCCTCGGGGAGTACCTTTGAGCATTTCACATCATAGATTATCTTTGCACCAGGATTGCGTGATAGTACGTCTTGTGCAAACAACACCATTTGTCGATCAGGCCAAATCACATTACCTTTGTCATCGATAACGCCGACCCGGTCGCCATCGCCATCAAACGCTAAGCCAACTTCCAGTTCATTGTCAATAACGGTTTTTATTAGATCTTGCAGGTTCTCCAGTTTGGCAGGATCAGGGTGGTGGTTAGGGAAAGTACCGTCAACCGTGGCGTACAAACTTTTACTTTCGCACTGTAGAGCGTCAAACAATGCTGGAGCAGCAGTGCCTGCTACACCATTGCCGCAATCAAATGCAATACGCATGGGGCGTTTGATTTTTATATCGCCTGTGATGCGTTGTAGGTAGTCGTCCAGCACATCAATTGTGGAGTAACCGCCTTTGCCGGTTTTTAAATTGTCTGCTTGCAAGCGTTCGTATAATGCAGTTATGCCGTCACCAAATAAAGCGTCACCGCCAACCATCATTTTTAAACCATTATATTCGGGCGGATTGTGGCTACCCGTTACCATGATACCGGTGCCAGTTTCCAAGTGATGGGTGGCGTAGTAAAGCACGGGTGTTGGCACCATGCCGATATCAATTACGTCCATGCCGCAAGAGCGAATACCGTCGCTTAAAGCGTCAATTAAATCAGGCCCTGATAAGCGGCCGTCACGTGCCAAGACGCACTTGCTGATGTCACGCTCCAGGCATTCGCTAGCAAATGCACGACCAATCTGCCTGACAACGTCAGGCGTTAGCGTATCGCTTACGACGCCGCGGATGTCATAGGCGCGAAAAATAGCCGGTGATATGTTCATTGTTATTTCCTGTGGGGCTGATTCGGGCTCACAAGCCACTGTGATTCCGACGTATTACTTTGCAGTGCAACACCCATGCCTTGTGAGTTGTGTCAGATTGCGAAAAGGGTGTTAGCCGCGGCCTGTGGAGCCAAAACCACCGCTCCCACGTTCGCTGCTGTCAAAGGTTTCTACGCGATTAAATTGTACCTGCGCAACCGGTACGATCACCAATTGAGCGATTCGGGTGCCCACTTCGATCAAAAAGGATTCAGACCCGCGGTTCCAGCAAGACACAAACAACTGGCCTTGATAGTCAGAGTCGATTAAGCCGACTAAATTTCCCAGTACGATCCCGTGTTTATGGCCCAAACCCGATCGCGGCAATAGTATGCCCGCGTAGCCAGGATCCTTGATGTGGATAGCGATGCCGGTAGGCAGTAGTTTGGTTTCGCCTGGGTTGAGCGTCAGGTCGTCGCTTAAGCAGGCTCGTAGGTCAAGCCCAGCGCTGCCATCACTAGCGTATTCGGGTAGGTCGATACTGTTACCAATACGGTCATCAATAACGGTGTAGTCAATTGTTTGCAGCATGGTTAAACCAATGGTCAGTTTATTTGTTTAGCGATTAACGTAAGTAGTTGCCGAGCCACGTCAAGCTTGGCAGCAGGTGCGATCTGTTGCTTATTTTTACCCCAGTAAACACTTAGGGAATTGGTATCTGATCCAAACACCGGATTGTTTGCCTGACCAACCTGATTGGCTGCAATCATATCGAGTTTTTTCTTTTTTAGTTTGCCTTGGGCGTTTTTTTCCAGATTTTGCGTTTCTGCTGCAAAGCCTACACAATAAGGGCGGTTTTTAAGCGCTGCAACGGTTTTGAGAATATCGGGATTTCGGACTAACTCAAGTGTCAGTTCATCATCCGTTTTTTTGATTTTTTCACTCGAGAATTTAGCGACCTTGTAGTCGGCCACCGCTGCAACAGCGATGAATACATCAGCGTTCTTCACCGCGTTTAGCGTGGTATCCAGCATGTCGTCAGCGGTTTTAACATCAATGCGTTTAACCTGTGGTGGAGTATCCAGCGCTACAGGGCCAGCGACTAACGTCACATCAGCACCCATCTGTTGTGCAGCGGTGGCTAGAGCAAAACCCATCTTGCCCGAGCTTCGGTTACTGATAAAGCGAACCGGATCAATCGCCTCGATGGTTGGGCCTGCTGTGATAACAAATGACTTGCCCTGTAGTTCGTTGCTCGCGGGGGCTGCGGCAATGGCTGCGGCCAAGGCGTCGCGTATTGCTTCAGGCTCACTCATTCGACCTTCGCCAACTTCACCGCAAGCTTGTTCACCTACACCTGGGCCAATAACCGTTGTGCCACGAGACACTAGAGTTGCCAAGTTAGCTTGCGTGGCTGGGTTGCTCCACATCAGGCGGTTCATTGCCGGCGCAATTGTTAGTGGTGCTTCGTTTGCGAGGCATAAGGTGGTCAGTAAATCATCAGCAAAACCGTTCGCTAGCCGTGCCATCACGTTTGCAGTGGCTGGGGCAATCAGTACGTAGTCTGCCCAGCGTGCCAGCTCGATATGCCCCATGGCAGCTTCCGCGGCCGAGTCTAGCAAATCGGTGTGTACCGGGTTACCGGTAAGGGCTTGGAATGTCAGCGGGGTGATAAATGCCTGAGCGCCCTGTGTCATAACCACACGCACATCTGCACCAGCATCAATTAGGCGCCTAGCAAGGATGGCGCTTTTATAGCTGGCGATACCGCCGGTGATTCCCAGCAGGATTTGTTTGCCTTGAAGTGCAGCTGACATAGGTGAATGTTAACAGTTGATTGCGAGCCATTGGATAACGGCGTCGATATATGCTTCACTTAAATAAGCCAAAAAGCAGACAATATCCTGACAGCGCAACGATCGTGCCGGGAAAGTAGCGAATTTTCTCTAAAAATCTCGCTTAAACACACTTATTCAAAGGGAATTTAGCCGTGAAAGATTCATACAGAGCCGTAGTTATCGGCGGTGGCGTCGTCGGGTGCTCCGTGTTGTTTCACCTAGCGCGGGCTGGCTGGAAGGACGTGTTATTGATCGAACGCTCCGAGCTGACCTCTGGGTCATCGTGGCATGCGGCAGGTGGGTTTCATACGTTAAATGGCGATCCGAACGTTGCCAAGCTGCAGGCGTACACCGTGTCGTTATACGACGAGCTTGAAGCAATCTCGGGGCAGTCTTGCAGCTTGCACCTCACCGGTGGCGTGATGATGGCTGATACCGAAGAGCGTATGGACTTTTTAAGGCTCACGCATGCCCGCGGCCGATGCCTGGGCATGGAGACTGAAATCATCACTCCCTCAGAAGCCAAAGCGATGTTTCCCTTAATGGAGGAGAGTAATTTTCTTGGCGCGCTATGGGATCCGGTAGAAGGGCATCTGGATCCATCCGGCACCACGCATGCTTACGCCAAAGCGGCCAGGGTACTCGGTGCTGAAATCGAGCTACGCAATCGCGTTATGGACATTACTCAAGAGACGGACGGCAGTTGGAATGTGGTGACCGAAAAAGGCACCGTTAAAACTGAACACATCGTCAATGCGGGTGGCCTTTGGGCACGCGAAGTGGGACGGATGGTGGGCTTGGAGTTACCTGTGTTGGCAATGGAGCATATGTACCTGCTCACTGATGACATACCTGAGGTGGTTGAATTCAATCAATCCACTGACAGAGAGCTAGTGGGCGTTATTGATTTTAAAGGTGAGATTTATACGCGACAAGAAGGTAATGGTTTGTTGCTGGGTACCTATGAAAAAGCGTGCAAACCCTGGTCGCCAGTTAACACGCCGTGGGATTTTGGGCACGAGTTGTTACAGCCGGATCTTGACCGTATTGCACCATCGCTTGAAATCGGCTTTAAACATTTTCCAGCGTTTGAAAAAGCGGGAATCAAACAAGTGGTTAATGGACCGTTTACGTTTGCACCCGATGGCAACCCACTAGTTGGTCCAGTTCAAGGCTTAACCAACTTTTGGTGTGCCTGTGCAGTGATGGCAGGATTTTCTCAAGGTGGTGGCGTTGGGCATGCCTTAGCTAACTGGATGGTTGATGGTGACCCGGGTTATGACTTATGGGGTATGGATGTTGCACGTTTTGGTGATTGGGCAACGCTGCGTTATACCAACGCAAAAGTGCGTGAAAACTATTCCAGGCGTTTCTCGATCAGCTTTCCGAACGAAGAACTACCCGCTGCACGTCCACAGCAAACCACGCCACTCTATGATGTGATGAGGGATAAAAACCATGCAGTAATGGGTGATAGCTGGGGTTTAGAAACCCCGCTGTGGTTTGCACCATCGGCAGATGAGGCGCATGACGTGGTGAGCTTCCATCGCTCAAACGATTTTGAGCCTATTTCTCGAGAAGTATGCCAATCAAGAGAGAAGGTGGGTGTAACAGAAATATCCAACTTCGCTAAATACGAAGTCACTGGCCCCGGTAGCGAACAATACCTATCAACACTAATGACTAACACTATGCCCCAAGTTGGCCGTATCGTGTTAACGCCAATGCTTAATGAGGCAGGTAAACTAATTGGTGACTTCACTATTGCAAAAGCTAGCGATAATCATTTTTATATGTGGGGTTCTACCGCTGCGCAAAAATATCATCAGCGCTGGTTTGAGCAACATCTACCCAGTGATGATTCGGTTGCGATTAATTTATTTGGCGCCAACTTAGTGGGGCTATCCATCACTGGGCCGCGCTCGCGCGATGTATTAACCGCGCTGTGTGATATTGATGCCAGCAACGACGGTTTTCGTTTTATGGATCATCGATCGATGGATGTGGCCGGTGCACCTTGTTTGGCTAACCGCATTACGTTTAGTGGTGATTTAGGTTACGAGCTATGGATGGAGCCGTCATACCAACGCGTGATATATGACGGCATTAAATCAGCAGGTGAGGCTCATGGAATTGTTGATTTTGGAATGCGTGCGTTGTTATCAATGCGCTTAGAGAAAAACTTCCCCACCTGGTTTGCCGAGTTACGGCCAATCTACGGCCCGTTTGAAGCAGGGATGGAACGTTTTATTAAGTTAGATAAACCAGAGTTTATCGGGAAAGAAGCCGCAACCCGTGAATTCAACGATGGGCCAAGGCTCACACGTACATCCTTCGTTGTTGATACCGACACTGCGGAGGTGATGGGAGATGAGCCCATCTGGGCAAAAATAGGCGACAAAGACCACGGCACAATCTTATCGCCACACGGTTACGGCGCACCTCGTTTCGATAGTAGCGGCACTGCAACACCCGCCGTTGAATCGCAGCGCGACGGTGATTGGCGCGTAGTGGGTTGGGTTACCTCGGGTGGTTATGGCCATTACGTTAAAGCCTCCTTTGCGCAAGGCTACATACCTACAGCGTTGGCATCGTTACTGGGCGATGATCAATTTCAAATTGAAATACTGGGTAAGCGATATCCTGCACGTATTCAAGCTGAGCCCTTGTTTGATCCAAACGGTGCGCGTATGCGCAGCTAGGGCATGGATCATCGCGACTTTATACCAGGCCAATTAGCGATGTTGTCGCGCTAGTGTGCGCGCAAGTGCTGGAGTTGCCCGCTGCTTGGTTTAGGCAGTATCATATGGAGCACCATGCTTATCCGATGGTACCGTTTTTTTGTTTGGGTGAGCTGCATAGAATGGTGCAGGCGTACTTGAGTGTTACAAAAAATGACTATGTCAGATTTAATAATCAATACGTTAACGATCTGAGCCCTGCTGAATAATTTGGGCCGCTAACTTTTTTTAGCGTATGACTCTAGCTTTGTCATATACATGGCAATTGCGGCTGGTTTGTGGTTCACTGAACTGCGTTTACGCACGGCACAATGATGGTGCCTTAAATCAACAATGACCAACAAGGATGTTGAACATGACCATAAAACACTGGCCCATCACCGAGCGGCCAAGAGAAAAGCTGCTAAACCACGGAGTTGCTAGCCTTAGCGACGCCGAACTGCTCGCCATATTTCTGCAATCAGGCACAGTTGGCCGCTCCGCAGTAGATGTTGCGCGCGAAGCCTTGGGCCACTTTGGTAATTTGAGCAAACTACTGTGTAGCGACAAACAATCCTTCTGTGCGTTTAATGGTTTTGGTGTGGCACGCTATACGCTGCTGCAAGCGGCAATGGAAGTGAGTCGGCGGCATATGCTTGAGTCAATTCAAAATACCGATGTGCTTAGTTCTCCGCAAGATGTACGCGACTACTTATCGCTAAACCTTACAGGCTTGCCGCACGAAGTTTTTTCAGCGTTGTTTCTTGATAATCGGCATCGCGTTATCGCGTACCAGGAATTGTTTCGCGGCACGATTGATAGCGCGGCAGTTTATCCAAGGGAGGTAGTTAAGCTGTGCTTGTCGTGCAACGCGGCCGCTGTGATTTTTGCGCATAACCATCCGAGTGGAGTTGCGGAACCATCTGATACCGATGTGCGTTTGACTAAGAAGTTAATTGATGCTCTGGCCCTGGTTGATGTGCGAGTGTTGGATCATTTAATCGTTGGTCAGGGCGTGCAAACATCTTTAGCGGAGCGTGGGTTGATGTAGCCTAGATTATTTTCGCTAGCTCGGGTATCCATTACCGAGCCTGCCTTTCTTTCATCTGTACATCGCAAAGCGATGTCGTCAGTTTGTTAATCCTGCGATGGCTTTGTCTTTAGCAGTGATCCCAGATCAGCAAACGGATTGTGTGTTGCCTGTTCAACTTGCTCTCGATCACCGGACGTCGCCTGTTCTGTCAGGCGTTGGTGTTCGTTGTCATGACAGTAGACGCACAATAGTTCCCAGTTGCTGCCATCGGCCGGGTTGTTGTCATGGTTGTGATCACGATGATGCACCGTTAGCTCTTGAAGGTTGGCTTGGGTGAACTCACGCATACATCGCCCGCATATCCAAGGGTAGAGTTTTAGCGCGCGTTGACGATAACCATTTTCGCGAGTCGCGTAATCAGCCCTCGCGCTTGCGACCAGTTTATCGAGCTTGCTCTGATCAGAATTGCTCATAAAATTATGGCCAGATGGATATGATGTGTGCAGTTTTGAACATCGCGTTTTAAATGTTCAATCTGTTGCAAGAAAACTACGATACACGCGCGGGATTGTCAATTAACGGGATCATTTAGCGTGACTCAGATCCGTCAAACACCTCACCTAATGAGAATGGCGCATGCAAACGCATGCGTGCAGCATTGGTTGAGATAATTGCTAAAACAACGATGGTGACGATATAGGGCAGGCTGGACAACAACTGCGACGGAATTCTTGCCCCCATGGATTGAGCGATTAACTCGCCCAGGGAAACCATACCAAACAATAACGCTCCAAATGCGATACGCCCCGTCTTCCATGTGCCAAACACAACCAGGGCCACTGCAATCCAGCCACGCCCGGCAATCATACCGTCTGCCCATAGGGGTGTGTAAATAGTTGATGCGTATGCCCCAGCGAAGCCTGCTAACAAACCGCCAAAGGCCACACAACAATATCGAATTAGAAAAACGGGAAGCCCAAGTGCTTGTGCTGCGTGCGGGTTTTCTCCAGTGGAGCGAATGGCCAGCCCAAGCCGAGTGTGTTTAAACGTAAAGCCTATGCAAAGCGCCAGTGCGAACGTTAGGTACACCACGATGTTTTGTTGGAAGAGAATAGGGCCAATGAGTGGTAGTTTGCTGAAGTAAGGGATAGATATCCCCTCAGTGGACGCAATGGTAAGGCTCTCGTAGTCACGACCGATTAACGCAGATAACCCTAATCCTAAAATACCCACCGCTAAGCCCGATGCTACCTGATTTGCAAGAAACGTTATCGATACCGTAGCGAATACCAGTGATACCACAACACCCGCAGCACCAGCCGCTGCAAACCCTAAAAGATGGTTTCCGGATTCAAAGGTCACAACAAAACCAACAGCTGCAGCGACGGCCATCATCCCCTCGACGCCGAGATTCAGCACACCAGACTTTTCAGCCACTAGCTCGCCTAAGGCTGCAAGTAAAAATATGGTGGCAGCACTTAACGTCCCCGCTAGGAAAAATTCAATTGTGCTCACGATGTCAACTTTGGGGCTGTTTGAGTGATAGGTCGCACGATTCGCAATCGGTAGTTCACGAAGGTGTAGGTCGCGAGATAGAAAATTAGCAGTAAACCCTGAAAAACATGGACGGCGCTAATGGGCAAGTTTGCTGATACCAGTGCAACATCGCCACCAATCTGCAGGACCGCCAAGAAGAATGCAGCGAAGATAATCCCTATGGGGTTAAGCGCACCAAGGTAGGCAACGATGATGGCAGAGTATCCGTAGCCAGACGTCACTGATCGTTGTAGCTGTCCAATCGGTCCAGCGATCTCACTCATGCCTGCGATACCCGCAGCAAATCCTGCTAATAGCAAACTACTCCATACGGCCTTTTTAGAATTGAAACCTGCATAGGTTGCAGCACTTGGTGCAAGCCCACCAACGATCAATTTAAAACCGCCGAAGTGTTTCTCCATAAATAGCCAAATGCCAATGGTAAAAATGATTGGTATAACGATTGATGTGTTCAGGCGTACGCCATCGAACAAGGCTGGAAATAAGGCTTCATCTTGAAACATAACGGTTTGCGGAA
>JAZGEF010000026.1:0-31395 GCA_036478595.1 Granulosicoccaceae bacterium | reverse complement strand
GTCACCTGGCGTGGTACCGGCTTATCGGTTGAAACACCAGCCGTTCGACAATAATTTAGTAAAGAGCGTTGAAGGTATTTCCTCTCTTCATGGTGAGCGAAAATTATTCAGGCCCGTACACTTTCGCGAGGAGAAATAGTTCATGACGGCAAACATTATCAAGAACGCATTGTTGGTGCTAAGCCTGTGGGCTGTGGTGCCTGGGTTAAACGCGGTTGAGCTCGGCGAGCAAATCGAGACGATAATGGCGCAGCCAGTGGATGAAGAATACGCCGCCTACTTGGCGGAAGGGTGCACGAGTTGTCATCAGTCAGAACAAAATAAAGGCACGCCCGTCATAGAAGGTATGGGTAAGCGTCATATTGTTATTTCATTGTTGTTGTACAAAAACGGTAGTCGAGTTAACGCGGCCATGACATCAATTACCAGTGGGCTGGGCGACGAAGAAATCGCAGCACTCGCAGAATATTTTTCACAGGTCGATTCCCAGTAATAGGTAGTAGTTGAGGAGATGATATGAAGTTAAGCAGAAGAAGATTCGCACAATTAATAGGAGCAGCCACTGCTACGATTGCCGTGCCTTACAGCATTCGAGCACAATCCAAACCCAGTGTTGTCGTTGTTGGTGGTGGTGCCGGCGGAGCGACAGCGGCGCGCCTTATAGCCAAAGATGCCGATGGTGCGATTGACGTTACCTTAGTTCAAGACACGCCTGAATACACCAGTTGTTTTTTCTCCAATTTGTATCTGGGTGGATTTCGTGACTTCAAATCCATCACTCATAGTTATGCGAATTTAATCAATGACTACGGTATCAATTTGAAGGTGGGCTTAGCCACAGAAGTTGACCGAGCTGCTCGAACAGTAATGCTTGCGGACGGTACCAGTGTTGGCTACGATCGCTTAGTGATTGCACCTGGAATCGATTTTAAATTTGATAGTGTGCCAGGTTATACCGAAGATGATGTTGAGATTGCTCCGCATGCATGGAAGGCTGGCGCTCAAACCAAGATATTAAAAGATAAGCTAGATGCGCTAGAGGATGGACAGAATATCATTATGGTTCCACCGCCTAATCCGTATCGTTGCCCACCAGGACCTTATGAGCGCGTATCGATGATGGCGCATTTACTTAAGTCAAAAGGCTTTACCAATAGCACTATAACGATATTGGATGTGAAGCCAAAGTTTTCAAAACAAGGCTTGTTTCAAGCCGGCTGGGAAAAATACTATCCGGGTATGGTTGAGTGGATTGCACCCGACGTGCATGGTGGCATTATCAAAGTGGATGCTAAGGCCGGTACTGTAGAAACCGATCTGGATACTTTCGAAGGCGCGTTGCTCAATATTATTCCAGGGCAAACGGCTGGCGCAATCGCGCATGCTGCTGGATTAACTGACGACACAGGCTTCTGTCCAGTTGAGGCGACGTCAATGCGTTCTACGGTTGATGCCAATATCTTTGTTGTTGGCGATGCCTGTATAGCGGGCGATATGCCTAAGTCTGGATTTTCAGCCAACAGTCAGGGAAAGGTTGCGGCAATGAATGTACGCGGCGATTTACTTGAATCAAAAGTGTTTCCCGCTAAATTCAGTAACACCTGCTGGAGTTTAATTGCAACAAAAGATGGCGTTAAAGTCGGTGCTCAATATGCGCCTAAAGATGGCAAAATCACCGCCATTGGTGAATCCAAGTTTCTATCTAAAGGCGACGAGACGGCTGAAGATCGTATGATGACCGCGGTTGAGGCAGACGGTTGGTACAGTGCGATGACCAGCTCGATGTTCAAATAGTAAAAATGAAGCGAGTCACTAGCGGCGTGTTGTTGCCGCTAGTGACTTACAGATCATTAGTAGATTCACGCCTTTACCTGTAGCTGCATATCGTCTATGTGCGCTTCGCCGTCTTTTAATACAAACTGACGAAACGCACTTGCAGCGGGCGAAAGCTGTTTGGACGCTGCGCTCACAATGTGCCAGTGACGCATCAGTGGTAGTCCCTCCACCTTGGGCACGATCAATGAGCCATTGGCGCACTCCTGTGCGAGTATATGCTGGGATAAAAAACTGACTCCCATATTGGCTATCACCGCCTGTTTGATGGCTTCACTACTGCCCATCTCCATGGTGATGTTGGGTTGTAGCTGATGTTGGTCTAGAAATTCTTGGAACGCTGAGCGCGTACCTGAAGTGGTTTCACGCACGATAAACGATACGTTCACTAAAGCGTTGGCCGGGATGAAATCAATGCGCGCAAGCTCATGTTTTGGTGACATAACTAATACATGTGGATGTTCAGCGAAAGCTTGTGCCACGACCGGTACCTTGCGTGGAGGCCGACCCATAAGGCACAGATCGACTTCGTTGTTGATCAGCATTTCGTCTATTTGATCGCGGCTGCCTAACTTAAGCCGTATGTCCACCGAAGGGTGTTCTTTGTGGAATTTAGAGAGCATGTGTGGCAGGAAGTACTTTGCCGCACTGACCATGGCGATATTCAGATGCCCGGATTCCAGATTGTCGAAGCGCAACATTGCTTCATCCGCCTCTTTCAAACCTGCCAGCAACCGACGTGCGTGCACAACAAAATATTCGCCTGCGACGGTGAGCGTCATCCGCTTTCCAGCGCGATCGAACAAGGTATGGCCGACTTCTTTCTCAATGCTTTTAACTTGTAAAGACACGGCAGGCGGGGTGAGATGGAGTGCCTCTGAGGCTCGTACCACGCTATTAAGACGTGCGACTTCACTGAATACTTTTAGCTGCCGGAAAGTGATATTCATATTAAGTAATAGCTTAACATGATGCGAAGAAAGGCTCACTTTTATTAATCTATTGGCACGGGTACGATGGTTTCATCGTGATCCTTCGTAGCTTTGTCTCTGGTGAAGGCTCGCAGCTTTTATCCCGTTTGGAGCACTCATGATACGTATTGCGCCCTCAATTCTTGCCTCGGATTTTGCACGCCTTGGCGAGGAGGTCAGTGACGTTATATCAGCGGGGGCCGATTGGATACATTTTGATGTTATGGACAATCATTATGTTCCAAACTTAACGATAGGGCCTGACATAGCACGTGCCATTAAGCCCTATTGTGTCTGTGCCGATGGTACCCCAGTGCCATTGGATGTGCACTTGATGGTGCAACCTGTTGATGCGTTGGCGATGGCCTTTGCCGACGCAGGTGCAGACGTCATCACGTTTCATCCTGATGCCGAGCGGCACGTTGATAGAACTCTGCAGTTGATTCGAGATGCAGGTTGTAAAGCAGGTCTCGTGTTTAACCCGGCTGAACCGTTGGATACGCTTAAATGGGTTATCGATAAAGTCGACATTGTTCTTCTGATGAGCGTTAACCCCGGTTTTGGCGGTCAGAGTTTTATAGACAGTACGTACGGCAAGATTGAAGCGGTGCGTAAGTTAATCGACTCATCAGGTCGAGACATTCGCTTGGAGGTCGATGGCGGCATCAAAGTCGAAAACATTCGAGCGGTAGCAGATGCGGGGGCGGATACGTTGGTTGCAGGCAGCGCAATATTTGGACAGCCGAATTATCATGTCGTTATTAACGAAATGCGATCTCGACTTAGTGAGAAAGCAAAATGACTACAACGCGTTTGGGTTTAGATTAACTAGTTGAGGACACATCTCATGCCATTATTACAACGTTGGACCTTAACTCGATACCTGATAGAAGAGCGAAGACGTTTTCCGGAAGCCAGCGGTGAGCTTAATGCTTTGTTGCTAGATATTTCACTGGCGTGCAAGTCCATCGCGCGAATAGTCTCATTCGGTACGCTCGATTATGGCGCCGGGATTACATCCAATGTGGATACCAATGGCGGTTCAATCAATGTACAGGGTGAAGTGCAGAAGCCATTGGATATCATCTCCAATGAGATATTTCTGCATATGAATGAATGGAATGGTCATTTAGCTGGAATGGGCTCAGAGGAGCTTGAAGAGCCTTATCAAATTCCCGGGCAGTATGCGCGCGGCAATTATTTGCTTGTGTTCGATCCACTCGATGGCTCCAGCAATATCGATGTCAACGTCTCGGTTGGCAGTATATTCTCAATATTGCGTGCGCCCCAAGACGTGATCGACAGTGGACGCGATGTTGTTGAAGATGATTTTCTACAGCCGGGCACGATGCAAATTGCAGCCGGATACGCCTTGTACGGTCCAACCACGATATTGATGTTGTCGGTAGGTAACGGTGTTACCGGTTTCACACTTGATCCCAATACGGGTGAGTTTATGCTGACTCGCGAGCACATACAAATCCCGGAAGATACGCAGGAATTCGCAATCAATACCAGTAATTCGCGTTTTTGGGAGCCGCCGGTCCGGCGCTATGTCGATGAATGTTTAGCTGGCATTTCGGGCACGCGAGAAAAAGATTTCAATATGCGCTGGATTGCAAGCATGGTTGCAGAAGCGCATCGTATCTTCACTCGCGGAGGCGTTTTTTTATATCCTCGAGACACTAAAGATCCGTCAAAACCTGGCAGATTGAGATTGCTTTACGAAGCAAATCCTGTCGGGTTTTTAATTGAACAGGCGGGCGGCCGTGCCAGTACCGGCATTTCACCCGTGCTTGAAGCTGAGCCAGTGAGTTTGCATCAACGAATTGGTTTTGTTTTTGGATCGCGCAACGAAGTGGAACGCATCGAGCGATATCATTCTGAGCCAACAGACAATGGCGAATTGCATCAGCTATTTACTAGCCGCACACTGTTTATAGATTAGTGCGTATTTCAAATCACGTTTTGCAATGGACATCGTTGCATCGATTATCAGGAGGTTGCCATGTCTGCTCGACATCCCATTATTGCCATCACTGGTTCGTCCGGAGCCGGTACGTCTTCTGTAACTAGAACGTTTCAGCATATATTTCGTCGCGAAGGCGTGAAGGCTGCGATTATTGAAGGAGACAGTTTTCACCGATACAATCGTAAAGAGATGCGTGAACGCCAGATTGAAGCGGATGCGGAAGGGGATATGCGCTTTAGTCACTTTGGTCCGGATAACAACTTATTCCCTGAGTTGGAAGCGTTATTTCGAGCTTACTGCGATACAGGGGGTGGTCAGTCGCGTAAATACCTGCACGATCCTGCCGAGGCTGCCCCTTACAAGCAAGAGCCCGGCACATTCACGCCCTGGACGCCAATTGACCCGGATACTGACATGTTGTTCTATGAGGGGCTACACGGCGCGGTAGTTGATGACACGGTAAACATTGCACGGTATGGCGATCTATTAATTGGTGTTGTGCCAGTGATCAATTTGGAATGGGTTCAAAAATTATGGCGAGATAAAAATATTCGCGGCTATACAACCGAAGCGGTTACTGACACCATTTTGCGCCGCATGCCAGATTACGTAAATTATATTTGTCCGCAATTCCAACACACGCATGTGAACTTTCAGCGTGTCCCCATCGTTGACACAAGTAACCCATTTATTACCAAAGATATTCCGTCGGCTGACGAAAGCATGGTGGTCATCCGCTTCGCCGATCCTAAGGGCATCGATTTTCCGTATCTGTTGTCCATGATGGCTGATAGTTTCATGTCACGGGCGAATACCATTGTGATCCCGGGTGGAAAAATGGAACTAGCGATGCAGCTCATTTTTACCCCGTTTGTGTGGCGCATGATGGAACGACGTAAGCAGGCTCGCGGGTAGTGCAGATTAATACTGATCGAAAGTTAAAATAAAAACTTTGGTTGCAGTTTTCTAAACATAATACTTTACGGGAAACCATAATGGCATCTTTGTCATCCGATCGCGTCTTACGTGGAAATCCAGGCAATGAAAGCGAGCTTGCTAACGCAATCCGAGCCTTGGCCATGGATGCAGTGCAGCAAGCTAAGTCGGGCCATCCGGGAGCGCCCATGGGTATGGCCGAAATGGCCGTGGCGTTGTGGCACGGACAGTTGAAACATAATCCAGCGAATCCATTTTGGCCAGATCGTGATCGGTTTGTGCTATCCAACGGGCATGCTTCAATGTTGATGTACGCGCTGCTGCATCTAACAGGATATGAGCTGCCTATTGCGGAGCTTAAAAAATTTCGCCAATTGCATAGTAAGACGCCTGGCCATCCGGAGGTTGATGTCACACCCGGTGTTGAAACTACGACTGGTCCCCTTGGGCAAGGTATCAGTAATGGCGTTGGGCTCGCGCTGGCTGAAAAACTCTTGGCAGATGAGTTTAATAAACCGGATCACAACATCGTTGATCACCACACCTGGGTTTTCTTGGGCGATGGTTGCTTAATGGAAGGAATCAGTCATGAGTCGTGTGCACTGGCTGGCGCCTTAGGGTTGAACAAGCTTGTGGCGATGTATGATGCTAACGGCATCAGTATCGATGGTGACGTTAAAAACTGGTTTATTGATGACACCGCGATGCGTTTTAGAGCGTACGGCTGGACGGTCGTTGAGTCGGTAGATGGACACGACATACGCGCGCTAGATGATGCGATCACACTAGCGAAGCAGTCGCAAGATAAACCGGTGCTCATTGTTTGCAACACGACAATAGGGGCGGGCTCACCTGCACGGCACGGTACAGCCAAAGCACACGGGGAACCATTGGGCCCTGATGAAGTTACCGCAACGCGCGCTGCTATTAATTGGCCGTATGCAGCGTTCGAGATACCGCAACAAATCAAGCAACAGTGGAATGCCAGGGAGAAAGGAGCGGAGTCGGAAGGTGAATGGAACAATCGATTCGCTAACTATGCGCTAGCTTACCCATCGCTTGCAACCGAATTTAAACGTCGATTGTCTGGTGAACTGGCAGACGCCAGCGCTGCATTGTTTAGCGATACCATTAAAGCGATGAGCGAGTTGGGTGAAACGATGGCCTCTCGCAAAGCGTCGCAACAAGTGTTGGCATCGATTGCACCCCTTATTCCTGAATTGATCGGCGGGAGCGCTGACCTCACTGGCTCTAACTTGACCGACTTTCCAGACTGCGGTGCGGTACGGCGAGGACAGGCCGGTGGGCGTCATATCAACTACGGCGTTCGTGAGTTTGGAATGGCTGCCATCATGAATGGCATGGCCTTGCATGGTGGGTTTATCCCCTACGGCGGCACCTTCCTGACATTCAGCGACTACAGCCGTAATGCGATACGCATGGCGGCGCTGATGAAACGCAGAGTGGTGCACGTATTCACGCATGACAGTATTGGCTTGGGTGAAGATGGACCCACACACCAGTCTGTCGAGCATGCTGCCAGCTTACGATTGATTCCTAACCTTGATGTTTGGCGACCGTGCGATGGGCCTGAGACGGCGCAAGCGTGGGCGAGTGCCATTGATAATACATCAGGCCCGTCGGCATTACTGTTGTCCAGGCAGGCCCTGCCAGCACAAACGCGAGACACGCAGCAACTCTCGGACATGTCGCGCGGTGCATACATTCTTAGTGATCGATCGAATGCGCAAGCCGTGATCTTGGCCACTGGCTCCGAAGTAGGGCTGGCCATGGATGCACAACGTGAGCTAGATGATGCAGGCGTACCGGTGCGAGTTGTATCTATGCCCTCAAGTTCCATCTTTGATAAACAGAATTCGGCTTACAAGCAATCGGTGCTTGGGCAGGGTTTACCACGAGTCGGGGTCGAGGCCGGTGTGACCAGTTGGTGGGGACAATATGGGTGTGTGTCTGCGG
Organism: Granulosicoccaceae bacterium; assembly: GCA_036478595.1. Taxonomy (GTDB): domain Bacteria; phylum Pseudomonadota; class Gammaproteobacteria; order Granulosicoccales; family Granulosicoccaceae; genus Granulosicoccus. The sequence goes on along the minus strand of JAZGEF010000026.1, from coordinate 23,706 downwards.
TGGGTGTTGACACGTTTGGTGAGTCCGCACCGGCAGGTGACCTGTTCGATCATTTCAATCTAACAGCGCAGGCGATTGTATTGCGGGTGCGGCACGCCATTGATTCACCGCAACCGATCTAACGCTGGCCAATCACAAGAATAAAATGCGCTGCTGTGCAGAGCAGTGGCGTGTTGTTCAATCCTAAATGATTAAGTAAATACTTAGCATTTCAATCAGAAGATTAAAATTTACTGATCACCATCAGACAGGTAGGGTGATGACTGAATTTTCTGGAGAGATGAGATGGCCAAGGGTTACAGCGCAGGTGTTAAAGAATACCGTGAAACGTACTGGATGCCGGAGTACTCACCCAAAGAGACCGATATTCTCGCCTGTTTCAAAATCACGCCACAAGATGGTGTCCCCAGAGAGGAGGTTGCAGCAGCAGTAGCCGCTGAGTCCTCGACCGGTACGTGGACTACAGTATGGACGGATTTGCTAACCGACCTGGACTATTACAAGGGCCGCGCCTACGCGATTGAAGATGTACCCGGTGACGATACCTGCTTCTATGCCTTTGTCGCCTACCCGATTGATCTGTTTGAGGAAGGCTCAGTTGTTAATGTGCTGACATCCCTTGTGGGTAACGTGTTTGGGTTCAAAGCATTGCGAGCGTTACGATTGGAAGATATACGATTTCCGATTGCCTACATCATGACCTGTAACGGTCCACCGCAGGGTATTCAAGTTGAGCGCGATCTACTTAACAAGTACGGACGGCCACTACTGGGTTGCACGATTAAACCCAAGTTAGGATTGTCTGCAAAGAACTATGGTCGAGCGTGTTATGAAGGGTTACGCGGCGGCTTGGATTTTACCAAGGACGATGAGAATGTCAATTCACAACCGTTCATGCGCTGGCGGCATCGATTTGATTTCGTGATGGAGGCGATATCCAAAGCGGAAACAGAAACGGGTGAGCGCAAGGGTCACTACTTGAACGTAACGGCGCCCACCGCAGATGAAATGATGCGCCGCGCTGAATACGCCAAGGAAATCGGTGCACCGATTATCATGCATGACTACCTCACCGGCGGACTCTCTGCCAATACTCAGCTTGCCCAATGGTGCCAACGCAACGGTATGTTGCTGCACATTCACCGTGCTATGCATGCGGTTCTCGATCGTAACCCGCATCATGGGATTCACTTCCGCGTCCTAACCAAAGTGCTCAGACTCTCCGGTGGTGATCATCTGCACTCAGGTACGGTGGTTGGCAAGCTGGAAGGTGATCGCGATGCAACGTTGGGTTGGATCGATACCATGCGTGACTCATACATTAAAGAAGACCGTTCTCGCGGATTATTCTTCGATCAGGACTGGGGTTCCATGCCAGGTGTGTTGCCCGTCGCCTCGGGAGGTATCCATGTGTGGCATATGCCGGCATTGGTCAGTATTTTTGGTGATGATTCAGTGCTGCAGTTCGGTGGCGGCACCTTGGGTCATCCATGGGGTAACGCTGCCGGTGGAGCCGCCAATCGTGTTGCGGTTGAAGCCTGTGTCGAAGCTCGCAACCAAGGTCGAGAGCTTGAGAAAGAGGGTAAGGACATTTTAATTGCCGCCGCAAAACACTCTCCGGAGCTTGGCGCTGCGATGGATACGTGGAAAGAGATCAAATTCGAATTCGATACCGTTGATAAATTGGACGTAGCGCATCGCTAGCCAATCGTCTGCCATTCAAAAGGAACAACATTATGAGTAATGATGTACAAGATTACGCGTCGAATTTGACTGATGTGTCGAGTCGTAAATTTGAAACCTTCTCCTACTTGCCTGAAATGTCGCCTGAGGCCATACGCCAGCAAATTGAATACATTGTGGCGCAAGGCTGGAATCCGGGTATCGAACACACCGAGCCTGAAAATGCGACCGACAACTATTGGTACATGTGGAAACTGCCGTTGTTTGGTGAAACCGATGTAGATCGTATTCTGGCTGAATGCACCGCTTGTCATCAGGCGCACCCGAAGAATCACGTGCGACTACTGGGCTTTGATAACTACAAGCAGTCGGCAGGGGCCTCAATGGTTATCTATCGCGGCATACCGGTGTAGGGCCCATGAGCGTTAATAAACCAGATCGCTATGTGGGTGTTGACAACGATGTACATGGAGGCATGACCACCATTGGCCGGCTTGTACGCGATGCTCAAGTATTTGGTTTGATCCCGGATGAGGAGACCTGCGCCGGTTGGAACCTTGCCGGTGTTGATGCGTTGCTACAAAAAGTCAACGTCGAGTGGGATAAGTATGGTTGCCTGCCCAGCCATCTACCCGTTGATCTGCTTGCTCGATATGAATTCATACATACTAAAGCGTTTGCTACTGCACGCGCAGCCGGATGGAGTGGTGAGCTGGAGACGGAGGATGAACAGTAATGCAAATTGATCATTCTATGGAGTACACGATTTCCACCGAGCCTTATTATCGTCCAGTAGCCGATGAAATTGCGCTTTATGAGGCAGCCTACGACGCCCGTATGCCGATGATGTTAAAAGGGCCAACGGGCTGTGGTAAATCCCGGTTCGTCGAGTATATGGCGTGGCGTCTTAAGCGGCCGCTTATTACGGTTGCATGTAATGAAGACATGACGGCATCCGATTTGGTCGGTCGGTTTTTGCTCGATGCTGATGGCACGCAATGGCAAGATGGTCCCCTAACAACCGCTGCGAGAATAGGTGCGCTGTGTTATCTCGATGAAATCGTGGAGGCACGTCAAGATACAACGGTAGTGATTCACCCGCTGACCGATCACCGTCGCATTCTACCGTTGGATAAGAAAGGCGAATTAGTCAGCGCACATGATGATTTTCAGTTGGTTATATCCTACAACCCCGGCTACCAAAGTCTGATGAAAGATCTGAAGCCGTCGACCAAACAACGCTTTGGCGCGCTCGACTTTGATTACCCGGATGCGCAGAGTGAATGCGAAATTGTTCAGCGCGAAGCATCAGCGACGGCGGACACCGCAATGAAGCTTGTGCAGATTGCTCATCGAGCTCGTAACCTTAAAGGACATGGTTTGGATGAAGGTATTTCAACGCGCTCTTTGGTCTACGCAGGGCAGTTGATAAATAAGGGTATTGAACCAGCTGCCGCATGCCGGATGGCCTTGGTGATACCCATCACCGACGATCCCGACATGCGTGACACCTTGCTGGCAGCCGTCGCAACGTTTTTTGATTGAATCGCGCGTGAATGCGATGCGATCATGAATCACCCCATTCCAGATGATCACCCGCTGTTACTAGCCTCTGATGAAATCGCTACTGTGATTGTGCGCAGCCAATCAAGTGCGGCTCACACACTATCACCCGCTGGCTTTGATATCTGGCTAACTGGCGCTCAGACACTTCAAGAACAAGGTCGTAGCGACGCAGTCGTTGTTGCCTGGCTTGAGTCTATGCCAGAGGTTGCGCGTGAGTGCGGAGAAGATGTGTTGATTGATTGCCTGAGCGCAGCGTTGAAGATGTCTTCGATGACATCGGGGGAGGTGATTGCGATGACGTTTTCAAGCCTACCTTCCGTTGCTCGCAACTTGGGTGATGCCGAATTGTTGCGTGGTTACTTATCCTTTCTACATCGGTTTGCATCCACTGCGGCGCGCGGCTTACGGCCCATGCTGCTAAATATGGATGAGCTGCTCGCTAAGCTCACGTTGACAGGCCTACGGCGTTGGGCAGATTTTGGAGCAAAAGCCTACCGCCGCGATTTCAAAAATTTGCTGCAGTACTTTGCGTTGGAATCCGCCGACGCTAAAGCCGTGCTTCAGCAGGAGCGGCGCGGTGTGCTATTCGTTAAAGTGCAACGTAAGCTGAATCTTTATTTGCGTTCACTATGGGGGGTGGATTTCTTTCTGCGTCCCACCGGAAGCGATCACCTCGACTCACGATCATACATTGATCAACACGTCTTGCATTTACCCGACGCTGTTGATGACATTGGGGATGTATCCGGGCTCGAATTCTATCGAGCAACCGTGATACATATGGCGGCTCATCTTCGCTACGCTGAGAAAGCGATCAGTGCCGAAGAGCTAAGCCCTGCGCAGATGTATTTTATTGCGTTGTTTGAAGATGCAAGAGTGGAATACATCGCGACTCAGGCGTTTCCAGGCATCGGCAAACTGTGGTGTGAGCTACTTAGTGCCGCGGTATCAAAAACCATGGCATCCGATGCAGATGCGGTTGCAAGAGCGAGTGCGGCAAAACAATACTCTGCCAGGCACACCTTGGTACTGCTGCAACAAACCGCATTAATGTTGGCTGATTCTAACTATGCAGTGGATGATACTGAGGTGTGCAGCATAGTTGAGCTGTGGCATGCAGAGATTAGCGACCGGCAGAGAGATAATCGCTTGAGTTGGCAGCGCGGTATCGAATTATTTAATCTATTCGCATCGCGGCGTGCGGTACCGAGCCTGCGTATGCTTGAACAACTCGACTTGCCCTATCGAGATGACAATCGAATCGTTTGGCAGTTTGATGGGTATAGCGCTGATCGGGGTTCAGATTACATTCCTTCGAGCCAACGACAAGTTAGACGAAAAGTAGGTTTGATGGAAATGGTGAACGAAGTTGATAATGAATTAGCAGATGATGATGCACAAGAAATATGGACCTGTGCTGATGAACTGCATCCCTATGAAGACGACCTGTCATCCACGCAGAGTTTTAATGAGATGTGGGGAAACGAGCCTGTCTCCGATCCTTACTATTACAGCGAATGGGACTACCAATTGCAATTGAGCCGACCCGATTGGGTCAGCGTGTATGAGCGACGTCAGCCATTAGGTGATCCTGCTCAGATAGACGCCATAATGACTGAGTACAAGCCGATTACTCATCGGATCCGGCAAATTATTGAATTGCTGACCCCCGTCGGTGTGCAGCGAATGCGTAATCAAGAAGATGGTGATGAAATTGATTTGAACGCTGCCATCGATGCCATGATTGCGATCCGTATGGGCGAGCAACCCGATTCGCGCATCACGATGCGCAATGTGCTTAACGAACGCGATCTTGCGGTGGTTGTATTGCTGGATCTCTCAGAGTCTACGAACGACACGCTACGCGGCAGCGAAAAAACCGTATTAAGCCTGACGCGTGAAGCCGCTGTACTGCTTGCTACCGCCATCGAGGGTATTGGAGACAACTTTGCATTACACGGCTTTGCATCCGATGGCCGGCAGGATGTTCAATATTATCGATACAAGGATTTTGGTGAGCACTATGGAGATGAGGTGCGGGCAAGATTAGCGGGTATGCAAGGCGGTTTGTCAACGCGAATGGGTGCCGCCATACGGCATGCTGGAAGCCACTTAGCGCATCAGCGTGAGCGCAGGCGCTTGGTTCTGCTAGTCACTGATGGGGAGCCTGCGGATATCGATGAGCGCGATCCACAACATTTACGCCATGACGCCAAAAAGGCGGTAGAACAGTTGCAATCACAAGGTGTTTTAACCTATTGCTTGACCCTTGACGAGGACGCTGATCGCTACGTTAAGCGCATTTTCGGTGAAAACAACTACACCATAGTTGACAATGTTGAACGCCTGCCAGAGCAATTGCCCTCGCTATTTGCGTCGCTAACTGGATGAGAAATGTCATCACTTAAAGCAATCATTTTCGATGTCGATGGCACGCTTGCCGATACCGAACGACATGGGCACCGAGTAGCGTTTAATCGCGCTTTCCACGAGTTTGATGTTCCCTGGGATTGGGATGAAAACATGTACGCGCAACTGTTGGCAATCACCGGTGGTAAGGAACGCATACGACATTATGTCGAACACTATGTAGCAGGCGAAGAAATCCCAACAGACCTTACTTTGTTTACCAAATCTGTGCATGCACGAAAGACGGAAATTTACGTTGATATGGCCTGTCGCGGGCAAATCCTGTTACGACCCGGCGTCGAGCGCTTAATTAGCGACATAAAAGACGCGGATGTACGAATAGCCATAGCGACCACCACAACGCTTGCCAATGTCATTGCGTTATTTACAGCTACGCTGGGGCTTGAGGCGCTGGATTGGTTCGAAGTGATTGGCGCAGGCGACATGGTGGACAAGAAAAAACCTGCACCTGATATTTACCACTACGTACTTGACAAGCTTGGACTACCGGCACATTCCTGCATGGCGATAGAGGATTCGGCAAACGGACTCCAATCATCTCTGGCCGCTAATTTGTGTACCGTCATAACGGCAAATGCTTACACCCGAGACGATAATTTTAAAGGGGCTGCTCTTGTCGTTGACGGCATCGGCACACCTGAAAGTCCATTTGCGTGTTTGCAAGGAAATGCGTACGGGGCTGAGCGGGTAGGTCTACCGCTATTAAGCAAGCTGCTAGCAGCGTCGCACTCAACCATACAACTGTAATTTGACCAGGAAAGAGACATGGCCTTTATTTCACTTCGACAATTGTTAGATCACGCTGCAGAGTATGGCTACGCCGTACCTGCTTTTAACGTTAACAATCTTGAGCAGGTTCAAGCCATTATGCAGGCCGCGCAGGCATTGGATGCGCCCGTGATTTTGCAAGCCTCGGCCGGTGCGCGCAGCTATGCAGGCGAGCCGTACCTACGACACCTGATGCTAGCAGCAGTGGAAAGCCATCCTGACATACCCGTGGTACTGCATCAGGATCATGGAACCTCCGCAGCGGTGTGCCAACAGTCCATGCGTTCAGGTTTTACCAGCGTGATGATGGACGGCTCATTGGAGGCCGATGGAAAAACACCCGCCGATTACGACTATAACGTCAACGTTACTGCTAAGGTATCGGAGATGGCACACGCAATCGGGGTATCAGTTGAGGGCGAATTAGGTTGCCTTGGATCGCTGGAGACTGGCGAGGCAGGGGAAGAGGATGGCATCGGCGCTGAAGGTGTTATGACGCACGACATGATGCTGACTGATCCAACACAAGCCATGGATTTTGTAGAGCGGACCAACGTGGATGCGTTGGCGATTGCCATTGGTACGAGTCATGGTGCGTATAAGTTCACCCGCAAGCCTGATGGCGACATACTGGATATCAAAAGAATCGGGGATATACATAAAAAGCTGCCGAACACACATCTTGTTATGCATGGCTCATCCAGCGTGCCACAAGAGTGGTTAAAAATTATTCGGGAGAACGGCGGAGAAATCAAAGAGACTTACGGCGTACCGGTTGAAGAAATTCAGCGCGGGATAAAAGTTGGCGTTCGAAAAGTTAACATTGATACCGATATCCGGCTCGCAATGAGTGGTGCGATGCGTCGATTGTTCTGCGAGAAGTCTGCAGAATTCGACCCTCGAAAGGCACTGGCTGCCGCGCGAGACGGCGCAGAGCAAATAGTCCGCGATCGGTTCGAAGCGTTCGGCTGCGCTGGCCATGCCTCCGGTATAAAACCGTTGCCATTGGAAGCCATGGCTGATCGCTACTCATGAGTAGCTGTGTTGGTTCACTAAAGAGTACAGGGGCCTACTAATGGCGATGGAAATGATAACCACGCCGTTCGATCTAATCGCTATTGATCTGGATGGGACATTGGTGGACTCAGTAGAAGACTTACACTTCGCTGTAACAAAGATGCAGCAAAAGATGGATCGCAAGATCTCGACAAAAACGGAAGTTCGCAATTGGGTGGGTAGCGGAATAGAGCGTTTGGTGCATCGAGCGCTGACTAACAGCATGGATGGCGATGCAATTGCTACCCTGTTTGATATGGGTATGCCTTTATTTGAAGAGGCTTATGCGCAGTGTAATGGCAGTTACTCTGGGTTGTTTCCAGGTGTTGTTGAAGGTTTGCAGTGGTTAGCACGGCTGGATACGCCAATGGTGGTGGTGACGAACAAAGCACGTCGCTTTGCAGAACCATTGATTAAGGCACTGCAGATAGACGGATATATCGATTGCTTGGTAGCAGGCGATGATGTGGCTGAAAAAAAACCGCACCCAGCGGCGTTGTTGGAAGCCGCTCGCCGCTATATGGCGGTGCCTGCGCACAGCGTATTGATAGGAGATTCTATATCGGATATTAAAGCGGCTAGGGCGGCACGATTCACGTCAATCAGCGTCAGTTATGGATATAACCACGGCGTACCGATAAACGTAGGCGCAGGGCAATTGAGCAGTGACGCAGTCATCGATTCGTTCGATGAGCTGCCAAAGGTTTTTCAACGGCTCGCATTCTCGGTATAGTGGTACCTGCAGAAGCAATGAGTCAATCATATTGAATACTTGGTGTGTTCAAAAAAACTAGAAATATCATTAACTATCAATAACTTGGAGAATAGAATTTGAAGCTATCTAAAAATCAAGCGCGGCGTCGACACTTTCTTAAACATTCGGGTGCCGCGATGGTGTTCATTCCCTCGGCAGCGATCATGAGTGGGCGGGTTTTGGCTGCGGACGAAATGGTCGATCCTGAGTCTGCGCAGGCCGCTGCACTCAAGTACGTCGCCAAAACCACGACAGAAGGCCAGAGCTGTGTTAATTGCGCCTTGTACCAAAACGGTGATGAAACGGCCGGTAGCTGCCCACTGTTCCAAGGCGTCAAGGTTGGAGCAGAGGCTTGGTGCAGTGCGTGGGCCGCAAAGGGATAGCCTTTATTTGCTAAACGGTCAGTCGCTCCGTCCAGAGCGGTTGCTCTGATGCTCTTACGATCCTTTAGTTTCGCTAATTCGCCTGTTGAACTGTATCGGTAGTTCAAGGCAAATTAAGCAATAAGCGATTAGTTTGATGCATTAAGTGGCTAGTGGCGCATCACTGACTTGTTGCGAATTATCGAGGAAGCGGCATTTCAAGGCATTGATATTCGCCCAGCGCAACGATTGATCGCGCGCGCGAGTGAATAGTCGGCAACTTAAAGATTTTGAACGTCGGGATTGATTGGAATTGACACGAGGCGTTGTGAAACTTGTGCAAACCGATTCGTTGAAACAGCTTGCCGCAACGTAGTGAATTGCGAAAACTAACTAAAGTGGCCTGAGCATTTCGCCCGAGAGTCATTTTTTGAATATAGGGGAATCCAATGAATACACTGCGGCAGGCTGTCGTTTTTATAGTTTTAGGGTTTCCGCTTTTGTTTTCTATGGCAGTGCCTGCGGAAGAGGTGCTAGCAGATGGCGATGCCTTTCTAGCTGAAGTGGTTGGAAAAGTGGACGACATAAACACCCAACAACTGCAATCGCTGATCGACGAAGCAGCCAATCTTGTGCTCATAGACGTGCGCATGGCGGAAGAGATAGCTAGCCTGGGTGGCACGATAGATTCTGGCCGTACAGATCTCAATATTAATCGCGGATGGTTGGAATTTCGGATCGGCGATGCCGTACCAGATTTAAATACACCGGTCGTAGTCTTTTGCGGTATTAATCAAAGAAGCCCGTTAGCGGCGGCAACACTATCAAGAATGGGCTATAAAAATATCAAGAACTACGCTGATGGTGTGTTTGCATGGCGAGATGCCGGGTTACCCATGACGTTCGCCGATGAAGCACCAGGCACCATGCTTTTTAAAAAGCCGCAAGAGGTATCCCCGAACGTATACAGCGCTATTGGTGCAACAGCGCCTGCGACCTATGAAAACTCGGGCCATAACAACAACCTTTCATTCATCATAACAAGCGATGGCGTGGTCGTTATTAATGCTGGTGATAACGCTCTACTGGCGCAAGCGTTGCACAACGAAATAGAGGCCTTAACTGATCAACCCGTGCGATACGTCGTATTAGAGAACGGCCAAGGTCACGCTATGCTAGGCACAGATTATTGGCAAACTCAGGGTGCAATGGTGATTGCCCATGCAGATGCCGCTGATCAAATGCGCCTGCACGGAGATGAAATTCTTGAGCGCATGCAGCGCCGAAACCGTGATAAAGCAATGGGTACCATTTTATCAGAGCCAGATGAAGAATTCGATGAAGAATACATCCTTGAATTGGGTGGTGTACGTATTGAGCTAAAAAATCTCGGGCCGGCTCACAGCCCAGGGGATATCGTGACCTGGTTGCCCGAGCAGAAGCTTGTGATAAGTGGTGATATGGCGTTTCATCAACGCTTGTTGCCTGTGTTTGAGCACACCGTAACCGCTGAATGGATAGAAACCTGGGATACGTTTGCTGCACTTGACGCACAGATTGTAGTACCAGGGCATGGCGAGCCAACTAACATGCAGGAGGTGACAACCTATACGGTGGGGTACCTAAAATATATGCGCGAAAAAATTAGCGCGATACTTGACGAAGGTGGTTCTTTGATCGAAGCGTACCAAATAGATCAGAGTCCCTACCAGCATCTTGATACCTTTGAGCAGTTGTCTGGGCTAAACGCGGATAGAATGTTTAAAGAAATGGAGTTTGAATAGATGCGCTCCGGTGACATACGCGAGGGAGGGGTTAGGTAGGAAAGTGGTGAGAACCATCGAAGAGCTTGCAATTGATCAGTCGTGCACTCGTATACAATGACAAACACCCGACGATAATCATTCTGCAATCGGGCTTTATAAAAAGATTGGCGCGACGGGCGTGAGAAATTAACGATCATTTTCTTGATCTAAATATGTCCAATGATATTAGCTGACGAAATCACATTTTAAATTCCCACTTTTAATTCGTAAACAGAGAACCGCACCGTGCTAAAAATACTGGACAAGTTACCGCTACTACCGCTTGTTGTAATCAGTTTGACATTAGGATTGGCGCCATTTGTGCCGGAACCTCATTTGTGGGAAAAGATAAAACTCCTGGCAACAGGAAACCTCACCAATACAACCGACATATTGGATCTACTCATGCATGGCGCAGCACCCAGCCTGTTGATTTTGAAGCTGCTGGGTGACAAAGTCACGCTTAAAAAATAGCCCACGCTGTTATTGTTGAATCGATTGCTTAAATTACCCTGTACTGATAATACGTCGGCAGTGTTACTAGTGGCCTAATCCAATCGGAAATTATATGAATATTAAAAACACCTATCAACTAATCGGAGCTGTTGCAACCGCTTTAGTAATGACGTCCTGTAGTAGTGACGGATCGTCTACTACACCTGAAGATATGGATTCAACTACGGAGCCTGCGCAATTAATCACAGAGCTTGCGATGGATGATCAAGTCGAACTGCTGAGAGATACGAAGTCTGGTTTAACCTGGGTGAACGATATCCGATGGTGTTTTGCAGGTGTGACAGACCCTACGGCTAACAACTGTGCGGCACTCAACGATGCTACTGTCGGTGGCGTATCTGACTGGCGCATACCGACTTCTGAAGAAATGTCCGCGCTCATTGTTGCAGTAGTGGCAGATGAAGCGATTGAATTGAATTATATCAACACATCTTGTGCTGTTATGACCGCCAGTGATGGTTGGGTATTGACAGAAAATTCATCATCGCCTGGAACAATTAGTCAAGCCGTGCCTGGTAATGCTGGCTTGCGTTGTGTTAGTGGCGTTCAAAGCAACTAGCGATCGCTTGGCGCTCTGCTCCCCAGCCAAAGAAGAGGTTGGGGCGCAGCGGCTAGTGAGTATCATTCGCAACCGATTTTAAGTACTCGATTGTCAGTAGCTGAATCTCACCTCGACCTTTCGTGACAATTTCTGCCGCGTGCCATTGTGATAACTTACGACTGACAACCTCTCGGGCCGTGCCAATCTCAGAGGCCAATTGCTCGTGAGTGACTGCTGCCTTGTTTCCGCCTTTCGCATGATGCAGCAGCGATCCTGCCAAGCGACGCTCTATAGAACGAAAAGCAATTTCATCCACTTTGGCCATCAGGGCCGTGAGACGTTGGGAAAAAGAAGAAAATACAAATGATCGAAATCTTGCAGACTGTTCTATAGAAATAAAGAACTGATCGGCCGGCATAATGAGTAACGATGTATCTTCTTCTACAGTCGCCTCCGCACAGTACTGATCGCCGCTCATCAAACATGATGTGGTTAACACACAGGTGTTGGTTGCATTTAATCGATACAATAATAGGCTACTTCCTGATTCGGATGCCAAGTCCACACGAATATTCCCAGAGACCACATAAACGAATTGACGACACTTGTCCCCGACTTCGAATATTTTAGTGCCTTTTGCTAGTGAAACCGATTTGCAAAAATCGAGCTCTTTGGGCAAATCTGCATGTGGATTAGTCATAAATGAGTCGATGTACGGTATACCGATGTTTCATTATGGCCGCACAGCAATACGGTGGTAAGCAAAAACGAAGATGGTAAAACCATCCCTGTGGTTAACGTTTATAGCTTCCCACCTACATTATTTTATTGCGGAAATTATGATGCCGGGTTTTTGCATGTACTCGCACCGACAACGCGATAAAGTGGGCAGAAGCGAACCACTGCCGTGACAATGAGTACAAGCCCAACCACTATTGCGGCCCATTTTGCTGCCGGGTTTTCCCATAGGGCCAACTTGAGCAGGAATGGTGATGCAACTAATGCCAAACCAAGAATGATTCGGAATATTCGATCAGCGCTACCAACGTTTGCGACTTTAAACATGATTATATTGCCTTTAGTATTTAGGAAAAATGGTTTTACGGTACCGATCGGTACCTATGCAGAATGTTAATTAAATTACGCTATCCCCAAGCGTATCCGTACCGCAGCTTCGCGACTTCCCAAGCCATTTGCTCGGCCTTCTTCAACAGCTGTTTCAGCATCGACACCCACACTTGCTCTGTATAATGCCCAGAGTGCACCTGATCGGTTTGAAGAGACACAGTGCACCAACATGGGGTAAAGGCTGGTGTCTTCTACCAGTTTTGCAAATGTTCGTACTTGAGCATCGGTTGGCGCTCTATCCGTAACCGGCAAATGTATGCGCGTTATTTGAATTCTTTCGGCAAGTGCTGCCTCTTCACTTACGCCGTCTTCGTCACTGCCCCGAAGATCTAGCACTGACTTGAAACCAAGATCTTTCGCTTCTTGCAGACCATTTTTGTGCAGCAGCCCGGCGTTGGCGATATAGGGGGAGGCGCGATTGTAGTTAGCGATTGATTGCGATACAGCGCCGCCAAACGGTGCAGTAGCGATCACATCGCCATAATTTTTATACGGCTTGTGTCGATCAAGCGCCGTTGAGTTTTGTTGTGCCAAGTTTTGTGTTGCGGCAGTTGTTGCGCACGCTGAAACCAGGCTTGCAATTGATACGGTGGTGAGTGCGAGCATATTGCGCCGGTTGGTCGGCAGTGGTGGGGTGGGGTGTGTCATTTATTGAATCTCCAATGTCGTTTCCATTGACCGGGATTGACCGGGAGTAACTGAATAAGTTCGATGTTAAGCGATATTAGTGCAAGCCTTTGTGACTAAGTCACAGGAGAAGGAATGCGAAACGGTTGCAGAGAGTCAATATCTGAGTATGCTGCATGCAACCTTGGAAATATCTGCGCTCCATAGTTTGCATTACGCACGATTAGCGATTGTAAGCTCAGTACCTACGCTTCTGGTAGTAGCGCATCAAGCCAATGATTTGCGGATCGCTCAATGGGCTCAGCGGCGATACGCCTGGCGCGCCCACACCACTTGTCGCGCAGCCGTTGCCTGCTTCTAGAGAATTATGGTAGTAATACCGAAAAATTTAGCGCGATCTACCAATTCTATATATCGATAAACTTTACGCTACATCCGTAGCTGAGTGATTTTCAGCGTTTGCGGAGAACGGTTATGAAGGTAGTAGCAATAGTAATGGTGGTAGCGACCAGTTTGCTGTTTAATTCCGTCGTCCACGGGAAAGGTAAATACGACATTCGAATAACACAACTTGAACAGAACAAATTTTCTGTTGCACTCATCAACTCTTATTCAGATTATTACGATCAGGCGATACAAGGTGTGTTCGCCTCAAGGGTTATCGCTGAACAAGCGGGACAAATGGCCCTAGATGCGTTTCTAAATTCAGGTGTGGACGATGTCCAGGAGCCCTGCTCATACGACATCAATTGGTTGTAAAAAAATCGCATGTGTTGAACGAAAATTGCAAAGTAAGCGGCTAACTAATCGTGAAACTGCGCACTCAGTTGGTTGCATGTTCAACGGCAATTGCCATTGAACATGCAACCAACGTGTTCTCGCGGCTTTCAATGGTAGAATCGCAATTAGAAATCACCCGTTGCAGCTGCTTCCATAATGGCTTCAATGTTCGTACGTACCTTGATGGCTAATTCTCGAAGGTCATCAGGTATTCTATTTGGGTTATGGCTGGTATCGAACCAACGTACATCCCAGTCAATAGTTGTTAGCCATATTTGTTTATTGGCATCTTCCAAAATCGTGACTTTGCAAGGAACAAACGCTGAAAACTCTAGCGAATAATCGAGTATTTTTCGCATGGTCACAAGATCACAAAAACTTAAAATCTCTAGCCTAGGGCTATCCGGATCGTATGTTTCCCGTAGCACCTTGTACGGGGTATTGTGCCCAACTTCACGCATGTTTAAATCAAGCGCTTTGGATTTTAAGGATTCTACAACCTCGTCAAAACTTAACTCGGGTAAGGCTTTTTTCTTTGCAACCATCATATTGAGCATATCGCGAAGGCTGAACGGATTGCCCTTCATCATGCTTTGGATGAATATCATTTTCGCCTCGGCTGAAAGGGGGTGCAGCATGGTATTGGGCACGTGGTCTTCTTTTGGACGAGTAGGGATAAATGAAGTCGCAGCGCCAGTGATAGGTTCAATCGCTCGCGTTTCTTCTAGGTAGGATCTGTCATTAAACCGTGTGAATTCATCATTCTCTTCCTGAGCATGCGAATTAGACGATATTAGTGCCAGAGCCATTCCGATGTTTAGCATGTTTCGAATAAATGTCATTCTATTGAACCCCACTGCGCGTGAATATATTCTGAAAATAGAGATGTAAACTTCACCTTGAAGCCTACATCTCTACGCTCTGACGAGTTATTTTACCGAATTACAACCTAGCCCATCCCGTCATTCTGTTTTTTCGGGTTCGGTAGTCGCATCGCTTTCTTCAGATTCAGGCATGAATCCTTTCGTCATATCCGGCATGGTATTCATCATTGACATCATCGAGAACATCATACTCATCATCATTTCCGGATTCATCATCTTCATCATGGAATCCATCATTTTAGGGTCTGTCATCATACCCATCCAGCTGTTCATCATTTCGGGATCCATCATGCCCATCATGGACTGCATCATTTTAGGATCTGTCATCATCTTCGTCCAGGTTTCCATCGCCTCTGGGCTCATCATGCTCATCATGGAATTCATCATTTCCGGATTGGTCATCATGCCCATCCATGAGTTCATCATCTCTGGATTCGCCATTTTCATCATGTTTTCCATCATGGCGGGATTCATCATGGCTGTCATAAATGGTTCGATCATTGACGGGTCCATCATGCTCATCATGGATTCAATCATTTTGGGATCGGTCATCATGCCCATCCAACCCTCCATCATTTTTGGGTCGCCAAAATTCATCATCGTCTTCATGAAATCCGGGTTAGTCATGATCGTCATGAAAGATTGAATCATTTTCGGGTCAACCATGTTCATCATGGCTTCCATCATGGCCGGGTTAGCCATGATCTTCATCCAGTTGGCCATCATCGTCGGATCCATCATCGATGAGAACCCATCGGTAAATGCTGGATTAGTGAAGCTTTCGGTGTTGAACTTGCTGGTATCCTGAGCTTGAACATTGCCAACCACGCTCAAGCTAACCGCTATTGCTGACACCAGAAACATTTTTTTTAATTTCGGCATTACCTTTTTCATTTGTGCTTATCCCCTATTACGTTAGTAGTTTGTTCAGTTGTAAGTTTGCTTACTGATACTGCAAATGTTCGTTGTATATTCAGCTGTAGCGATTAACTGGATTGACCTATGTTTAAATGTGTTCGGCGATCACGGCTCTGTATTGCAGCGGCAGTTAGTAACACTTAACCGAGCATTGGCACGTATCTTTACATTTCATTAAAGCCTGTTAGTTACGTGATAGGCTACACTCGTTAAATTGAGTGCCTAAACGTGGTTAATCTTCCTTCTACCCCGGCATTCTACTTTAGTTACAATATTTAACACATATCAACTAAGATATATAAATTCTCGGCCGATAGTCAGTCACTTACTTCGAGCTAGCTAAATTAGCAACCGGACAGCCCAATGAAAATAGCTGTATTTCTAATAGTCTTATCCATAAGCGGCACTGCTCACGCAAAATGCGGCCCGCTCTCTGGCAGTGGTATCTGCCCTATAAGTACTATCTCTAAAGGAATAGATCTACAATCCGGCGAATTGAAACCTGCGGGTAGTTTGTGCGGAGTCATGCTGCAAAAGATGATGGCTTTCATGACAGACCCAGTCAATACGCTTCAAAACGGTTGTGGCTCTGATTCAACGATATGCCCACTTCAGCCCAAGCTTTAATTCATCAAGCCGATGATCGGTGTCAGGGGTGGCTTTTTTCACTGGAAAAGTGAGATTGGGTGGTATCGGCTTGTGATTGATCGGGTTGGAACCAATTGAGCGTCTTGTGCAAACTGACCACACTACCAACAATGAGCAGAGTTGGGGCCTTGACCGCGCGATGCTCCACGAGAGCAGGCAAGCTTTCCAGTGTGCCGACGTGAGTCCGCTGGTTGGCCGTGGTACCTTGTTCAACCAACGCAGCCGGTGTATCAGCTAAGCGACCAATCTCGATCAGTGTGGCACAAATACGAGTCAGCCCAGTCAGCCCCATATAAAAAACGATTGTTTGCGTTGGGTCGTGAAAATCCTTCCAGTTTAAATTAATCTTGTCATTTTTCAGATGCCCGGTAACAAAAACGCAGGACTGCGCGTGGTCTCGATGTGTTAACGGAATGCCTGCATAGGCAGAGCAACCGGTTGCTGCGGTGACACCGGGAACCACTTGAAAGGGAATATTATTTTTGGCCAACATTTCAATCTCTTCGCCACCACGACCAAAAATGAATGGATCCCCACCCTTTAATCTCACCACATTATGACCTTTGATCGCGAGGTCTACGAGTAACTGATTGATTGCGACCTGTGGCATGGAATGCTCGGATTTTGCTTTCCCAGCGTAAAGCATTTGAGTGTCTTTTCGGCGCAAGTCGACGATACTCTCACTGACTAAACGATCATAAACAATAACGTCTGCCGATTGAATTAGCTGAAGTGCTCGCAGTGTCAGTAAATCGGGATCACCTGGGCCAGCCCCAACCAGCGATACAAATCCAGTGCGCTTTTTTGCATCCACCTTGTGATCGTATTCAGCCATTGCTTTTTCTAACGATTGCTCGAAATGAGCCGCCGTGTTTGAGCTTGCATGCTGCGCTATGGGCCCATCAAGTAATGGCCGCCAGAACAGCGCGCGTTCTGACTGTTTTGGTATCATTTTCTCGAGCTTACCCTGATGCTGATCCATCAACTCGCCCATTTGCGCATAGGCTGCCGGTATGAGCCCGTCGAGTTTTCTTTTCAAACTCAGTACCAATGCGGTGGCAGCACTGCCAGAGCTAATGGCAATGAGAAGCGGTGAGCGGTCGATAATCGCAGGTAATACAAATGAGCTGTTTGCTTGGCTGGTGACTTCGTGACAAAACGTGCGATGTTTTTGGCAAGCTTGGGCAATACTGGCGTTTGAGGCCACGTCCTCCATGGCAGCAATCACCAGCCAGTAATCTGCGGGGTCTTCTTCTCGAAAACGTCGGTCGAGATGGCGGTGAAGCCCGTCGAACGATGCCGGTGGCTTATCCTTGGCCATCAAAGTGACTAAAGCTCCACATCGCATCAACATTCGGGCACGTCTGCGGGCATTGGGGCCATCCCCTACAACCAAGCAATCACGGCTCTTGAGGGAGAGAAAGACGGGGTATAATCGCATGTTAACGGTGTTTGAGAGTTGTACGCTGGTACGATACCGGTTCTTAGGGGTGCTGTGAACCATTCAGATGAGATAGCGAGTTATTATCTGCTGGCTCCGATCTATTACTTTAGATATATAGAATGAATGGTAAACAACGCATATGCTTACTGCTATGTATTGATCGTTTAAGAGTGGATTTTCTTGGATTACCATATTTTTGAAATCAACGCCTTCAGCCAGCTGAGCCACCTGCAGAGTGTTGCGGAATACAGAGAGGCGAAGAAACTCGTTAACGGATACCGTAAAAAACCGAATTTAGCGGCCGGCACATTGTTTCGCATGATGTTTGCTGAAAACATACACCAAGCCGAAAAACTGCTGAAAGAGAAACGAGAAGCACGCCCGATGGGCGAACACGACTAACACTGAACGAGAGCATAACCATGAGCGAAGTAACTAAAGAACTCGATACATCGGGACTAAACTGCCCGATGCCGATATTAAGAGCAAAAAAAGCCCTCAAAGAATTGCAAGCTGGCGACATTTTGCGAATCACCGCTACCGATCCAGGCTCGGTAAAAGATTTTGAAGCCTTCGCCAAGCAAACCGGCAATGAATTGCTAGAGTCGACAACTGAAGGTGAAGCCTTTATATACCGACTGAAGAAGAAAGGATAAAACACGGGCACGGGCGCTCTCGGTTTTTTCGCCGAGAATGCTAATCGATCACAATCTCATACCCCAGACTAAAAGAGCACGATGACCCGCTGAACGGTCACTCTCCAACCTAAACAAAAATTTTCTATGGAATTTACCAATATTCACCAAGTGGCAGGGCTTGGCTTTGCAATCGCGTTTGTGTTTGGTGTAGTGGTAAACAAAACCAATTTTTGCACCATGGGCGCCGTCAGTGATTGGGTGAACATGGGGCTAAAGGGCCGTTTGGGCGCATGGATTTTGGCAATGGGCGTAGCCATTGCCGGTGCACAGTTTCTTGAGCTCAGTGGTCGCTTGGATTTGGGCGAAAGTATTTATCGTACATCGGTACTGGGCTTGGGTGGCTACATCATCGGTGGATTGATGTTTGGTGCGGGAATGACTTTATCCGGTGGCTGTGGTCAACGCACGCTGGTTCGGGTAGGCAGTGGCAATTTAAAATCATTGGTCGTATTTATCATATTGGGATTAAGCGCCTATATGACGCTGCGCGGCATTATCGGCGTTGCCCGGTTGGAATTAATAGAGCCACTCTCGATCGACCTGAGCGAAAAAGGTTTAGAAGAGCAGGGATTGGCGACCGTGGTGCTACATTGGTTTGATGTTGAAGTTACAGATACGCTACGACGTGTGTTTGCAGCTGTTGCCGCAGTCGTGCTGATTGGTTTGGCACTGAGCATCAAAGAGCTTCGTGGCAATTTTGACAATTGGTTTAGCGGACTAGTAGTGGGTGGCGTTGTGGTGGCAGCGTGGGCGATAACCGGTATTTTCGGTTATGACGATTTTGATCCAGTGCCGTTAGAGGGATTTAGCTTTGTCGCACCGATCGGCAACTCCATTAGCTATTTAATGACATACACGGGTGCCTCGATCGGTTTCGCGATCGCTGTGGTATTTGGTGTGATTGCGGGATCTTTTGTGTATTCAGTCATCACGCGCACATTCAAAATCGAAACCTTTAGCCTTCGCAGTGACATGATTAACCAAATGACGGGTGGTGCGTTGATGGGAATAGGTGGCGTGCTGTCTTTGGGCTGTACCATTGGGCAGGGTGTCACCGGGATATCAACACTGGCGGTGGGTTCGATCGTTGCCACGCTGTGCATCATGCTCGGCTCTGCCATAACAATGCGCGTGCAGTATCACCGTATGGATGAGCGAGGCAGAGTGAGTTCGTTAATGGCGGGTATTGCAGACATCATCGTGCCGTGGAGAGAGATGGCCTAATGCGTTTTAAGTATGTCTGAAAATAAAATTGTATTTTTTAAAAGTCTGTCGGACAAAAAAGCATCCGACGATATTCAGCGCTTGGAGCCTTCAACTTGTACTGAAGCCGAGACGTTTGTACTTCAGGTGCTAGACGACAGCATGGAACCAGAATTTCGCCAAGATTGCATGATCGTGATTGACCCTACCGGCCATGCCACTGACGGCAGCTATGTGCTTGCTCAGCGTAAGCAAGCTACCGACCCCAACCACACTGAGAGTGAAGGGCCAGAAAAACTGGTGGAGCAATATCACTTTCGTCAATTACGCCGCGACGACTATCAATCTTGGCAATTGTGTGCGCTGAACGACGCCTATCCCAGCGAATCGACACCGGATGATTTAAGTGAAATAGTGGGCGTTATTGTTCAACGTGCCGGCACGCGGCGGCGTTATCACAAACGTTATGACTAACGCGCATCACACATCAGCCCAGAGTCGCAATAAATTGGCATAGACGTGTTCAACTTGTTGTGTCACTAATGCCTTCGGTGTGGTTTGTGCCAATGCCTGGCGTGCTTCATCTAAATCGTGTAATAACTCGCGTTGTTGAGTATCTCGGATCATGCTCTGCGCCCATAGCGCGCACACCACGCGTTCTCCTCGTGTGACTGGCATCACTTCGTGCAAACTCGATGCAGGGTACGCAACAGCACTGCCCGCAGGTAGCTTAATCGAGACCGGGCCAAAGCGTGATTGAATGGTTAATTCGCCTCCATCATAAGCATCTGGATCGTTTAAAAATACGGTCACTGCGACATCGCTTCGATAACGCGCGTTCTGAGAACCCATGATCGGATCATCGATGTGTTGTCCGTAGTGCATTCCTGGTTGGCATCGTGAGACGAAGGCGGCCGATACTTTCAACGGTAATACCAAGCTTTGAAAAACCGGATGCACATAGAGTTGGGAGACCACGCGTTGATTGATGCTGGCCCAACTATCGCAGCGTTGATCCATCTCTTCGTTGGTTTTGTTGACTCGCGCTTGTGCACCAGCGCTACTCACGCCGGGCAACCACTGTGCATCGGCGATGAGCAGTTGAATATGTTCAAGATCAGTGTCGCTTAGTATATTGTTAATTTCATTTAGCATGGTTAATGTCAGTGCTGCTTATCAAGCGAACAGAACCCAAGTGGTGGCGATGTATTTCACGCCTTGTTCAAGCGTCACGCCGCGGTGTTCATGCGTCCAGAAGGGTGGAAATAATAAGAGCTTCCCGAGCTCTGGTTTGATGCTCACGCTCTGATGTTTGAATTCAGTGTTGCCACCCGGGCCTTCCACATCATTTAAATACCATATCGCCACCAGTTGTCGATCAGCGAACGAATGGCTACCACCGTCCACGTGCCAATGAAAAAATTCACCAGGCTGGGTGCGCTGAATGGCATAACCGTAGTCTTTGAAGCGGCCTTGGAAAAATTCATGCTGTGAGCGCATCACATTAAGCGCACCAGCTAAGGATGCAAACAAGGTACGATCGACATCGTGCCAATGATCTTTGCCGCTGATCACCAAGTCGGTTGAACGTTTTATATCCGCGTTCTCAACTTCGCTTTGTCCAATGCGACCTTGATATTGCTCGTCAATTGCTTGTTCAAAACGATTAATCGCGTCGTGGCAAAAATCCGAGCTCAACACATTGTTGGCAACGTAAATATGCGAGCCAGGTTTAATTTCTGTAAGCGTATGAGTTTTCACTGTGATGCACTTTGTGAGACGTGGAAAAAGGATAAACACTGCGCTTCAATATCAATGTCGTCGGGATTCTGTTCGCAGTAGGTGAGTAAAGACTGAGCGAGCGAGCACCAGCGTTGTTGTTCGAATTCTAGAATACCTGATAGGCGTTCAAACCGTGAGCCTGCCGCATCCGCTTGTAGCACTGTTGCCAAACCTGAGGCTCTCAACAACTGAAGACGCGCTCCGGACACACTTGCCAGCCAAAAATCAAGTTTGATCTCGTTGCCTTGCGCCAGAATATAGGGCCACGTTTTCAGACTATCGGCCAACATGTCTCGTACGGCGCGAAGATAAAATTCACCACGGGAGCCAGCGATTTTAATCAGCAGCTGGTGATAGCGTTCGCCAAGCAATGCGCCGGCCGCGACTTCACCGCGTTCGTGTTCTAGAAAGAGTGGGCCTAACTGAGTGCCGGCTTTTTCTATTTGGTCTTCGAATGTATTTGGATCAATGAGTTGGTAATGTTCGACAACTCTTGCCAGTGGGCCTACTGGCTTTTGCAAACGCCATTCATCAACCATTTGACATATATACCGTTTGATACTGTCGTGCCGGATGTAGACAGATTGATTTTGTGCCATGGCCGGCAGAGTGATACTGTCACGGGCAAGTTCTTTGCCGCACTCATAGCTGACCATGGAGGTGTCGCGTTTTTTATCTATCAGCTCGGCGAGCACAAAGTGGGGTTGACCTAACCGCCCGTAACCTGCGCTGTAAATCAAACCCGAAGATTGGAGTTGCAGGTTAATCGCATCCGATTCAAATGGACCGAATGTGACGCCACCGATAACAATCGGTTTGAATTCGCACCCCTCAATGTCATCCCAGTGCATCTCCATATCACTGATCCAATCGCCAACGATGTCGGTATCTAGACGGTGTAACAAAGGGATGTTGAATCGCCACCGGTAGAACTCTCGCATGCGCAACAAATAGATACACAAGGAATAATCCCGAGCGTACCGCGCATCGGAAACCGTACAATTAAACTGCACGTCTTCACAAAGTGTGGTCAGATACGGGCCGGAAAGTATGGACATGAGGTTAGAATAGCATGTTGCTCGCTGTGCAAGCCCACGATAAAACCAAGAGGGTAGGTAGGCACTAGCGCAAAACAGCTCAGCGGATTGGAGAAAGAATATGGTAATACGTCGCATTAAAGATAAATGGCATAACTCCACGCCAGAGGATTCCACACGAGCGGTTTTGACCGAAAAATCACTGAAGGATCAAGCCAGTGCCTTAGCGTTTATCCAGTGGAAAACTGCGTTAAACACCGCGATCAATTTGCACGCTGAGGATTTTCGCTACGATGATGACCATCAGCGCATTGGCGTAATTTCAGAATACCTTGCGTTTCAAATTCAGCTAGTAGATCGGCTTAGCTGTGACTTTTTGGCTGATATTGAACGTGAGATATTGATCTCGGAAATCTGTCGCAAAGTGGCCGATCAAGTCCAGGACAACCTTGAGGATATAGCCGGCGAGGGGCAATATCGTCCACCTTTTATAGCGCTGCTTAATCAACGTTTCACGCAATACGCCGCCTTTGACTATAAGGACGGCCGCCCAAGCTACGATGTACTTCGTTTTCTCGGGTATTCTGTGCTCATGCTGTTAGGCGAGGATCAAACCAACCGTTGGGTAATCGATCAGGTGATTGACATTGATGCACCTGAGATCGTTGATCAGAACGTGAAATCGCTGAATCGACTATTCGGCAGGGCTTAGCGATATTTATAACTAAAGGTATATATAACCTGGATTGATATTCCACTACAATGAGAGCATGGATAAAAAACTCTACCACTCAACGCTAAAAGCCATGTCCGACGCAGGGGTCAGTGAGGCGTATTATCACGGCTGGGCCAGCGGCGCATTGGGCAATCCACCACTAGAAGAGCAGCGAGTCACCGACGACTATACCGCGGGTTACGAACATGCCAAAAACGGCGAAGTAGAGAGCTTTAAGGAATTTGTCGTAGCAAAAACAAAGTGACCGGCAGCGTCCGCGCCGTTTGCCAATACCGATTTATCGCATTCTTCTTTATTTAAGCCTCGCTTATATTCGTGAGCCGTTAGCTGTTATCTAATA
>JAZGEF010000025.1:0-22896 GCA_036478595.1 Granulosicoccaceae bacterium | reverse complement strand
AGACGGCATCAATCGCTAGATGAGCAGACGCCTGATTCGGTATACAATCAACACGCAGCCAAGATGGCTGCTTAACTTTGGAAGGCGCACAAGCGGCTGTCCAGTTATTGGGGTCCACTACTAACCGTGAAGTACCACCCTCGCCTGATATCGCACTCCCGGTAGTGACATTTAATGACGCCTTAGGTTGCAACTGGTCAATCAAGAGATGATGGATTGCCTGCTCAACCAATAGGTAAATTGGATGAAACTTGGGGTGATGGTTTTATGAAAACGGACGTATTTACCGGCATCGTGTTTGATGTGATGTCTGGCATCAAATAAACCGAAAGGCGGCGCGGCGGGTATCTACAATTCCCACCGCCCTTTTTATTGAATGCTGCCGCCCATAACCGCATTAGGCAGCCATGTCGCAATGCCTGGGAACAGGCAGAGAAGAAAAATAGCGATGACCATACAAAAAACGTAAGGCAGTGAACCCAGCAATATTGTTTTTAGAGATATATCCGGCGCTATTCCATTAATCACATACAAATTGAGCCCAACCGGCGGGCTGATCAACCCTATTTCCATGTTGATCGTTAGCACCACAGCGAACCAAATTGGATCAAAGCCCGCTGTTGTGATGATGGGAAGTAGTATGGGAGCTGCCATCAAAATAACGGCGACGGGTGGTAGAAAAAACCCTGCTACTAACAAAAACAAATTAATCGCCAACATCAGCACCCAGCGATTGACATCAAGTGTGCCGATCCACTCGGCGATCGACTGAGTAATAAATAGGCTGGAGAGCATGTAGCTAAACACGCCAGCGGCTGCAATGATAAACAGAATCATCACACTCTCACGCGTGCTATCGCGTAACACATCCCATAAAGCCTTTGGGTGCCAGAGCCGATAGATGACGACGGCAATAACCAAGCACAGTAGTGCGCCTACGGCCGCTGTCTCTGACGGAGTCGCTATGCCTCCATACATAGCATAGAGCACGCCAATAATAATTGCCAGGAACGGCAGCACGCGTGGCAGAATTTCAAACCGCTCACGCCAAGTGTAAGAAGCACTGTTAAGAAGTTCGGTGTTACCGGACTTTAAGGTCGAATATAGCGACCACGCCATAAACAGGGCAACCAACAGAATCCCAGGAAAGACACCTGCTAAAAACAAACGACCAATTGATGTTTCGGTGGCAATACCATAAACAATCATGGTGACTGAAGGAGGTATTAAAATACCAAGCGTGCCACCAGCAGCGATCGAGCCTGCAGCAACGCCATCAGGGTAACCGCGTTTACGCATCTCTGGGATGCCCATTTTACCAATGGCGGCACAAGTTGCTGGAGACGATCCAGACATTGCTGCAAACAACGCACAGGCACCCAGATTGGATATAACCAAACCACCTGGTACACGTGTTAACCATCGTTCGAGCGCTTCGTATAGATCAGCGCCAGCTCGAGTCGATGATATCGATGCCCCCATAATGATAAACATTGGAATTGATAATAAAGCGAAATTATCGAGCTTGCCAAAAAATATTTCAGGCATAAGCTCTAACGACCGTACACCGTCAAAAACAATCAAGAAACCAGCGGATACTACCAATAAGCCGATCGCAACTGATACACCCGAAAACAATACAAAAATGGTGACCACGGCAACTAATGCACCGAGTAGCAGAGGATCCATTATGGTTGCTCCAAGCCAAACGGTTTGTCTGCACCAATAATTACCGCTACAAGATCAGCTAGTAGCTGTAAAAAGAGCAAACCGAAACCTACTGGCAAGGCTAAATAGGGGATCCACAAACGTACGCCCCAGACTGTGTCTGACTTCCAATTGCGCTCTAGTGCGAAATGCCAGTATTCATAACCGTAATACACCATCACCGCTATGATAATTAAAGACATAGTTAGCGTGAAGACATGAAGAATTTTGCGGAAACGCATCGTCAAATAGAGTGGCACCAAATCGACATTAACATGCCCACGCAAAAGCTGGACATAGGGTAAACCAAGCAGTGTAGCCGCCACCACTAGATACACGACGGCCTCGGTTTGCCATACAGTTGATAAATTCTTAACTGATCTGACATAAATCATCTGACAAGTTATCGCAACGGCCGCAACGATCATCCCGGCGGAAATCCACCCGGATAATCGCGACAGATATCCTACGAGCCGTATGAACCAAATACCCGCTGTTGCGGGATCGCCGTTGGTTTGGCTTACGGCCATTTCGATTACTCGTTAAGTGCTCTACAGGCGTTAATCTACAGACAAAGCCATATCAAGTAGAGCTTGACCATCTGGCACTTCTTCAACGAACTTCTTGTAGGATGTTTCTTGTGCAATCGCACGCCAAGCATCAAAATCCTCTGAAGACATCTCTGCGATCTCAACACCCGCTTTACGGAAAACCTCAACAGATGCCGCATCTTGCTTTTTAGCTTCCTCTAAATAGAAAGCTTGAGCCTTCTTGGAACCAGAGAGAATCGCTGCCTGTTGCTCAGGTGTTAAACCTTCGAATGCCGTTTTATTCATCAACAAAGGTTGATACATAAACCATAAGGCTACGTCGCCTGCTGGCGTATAGCACTTAACCTGCTCGTAAATTCGATATGAAACGAACGAAGATGAAGATGTATTAGCCGCATTTAGAACGCCAGTTTGCATAGCGTTATAAATTTCAGATGATGCCATCGACGCAATCGAAGCACCTGCCCCGACCAGCATTTGCTCGAACGCTTTACCCGCTGCACGTGTTTGCAAACCTTTTACATCGTCAGGCTTAGTAATGCATTTTTCCTTACCGACAAAGCCACCTGCCAGATATCCGTGCACCAAAACCATGACGTCATCAGCCGCCATTTTCTCTTCTAGCGCAGCCATAAAATCAGATTCACTAAGGCGCGCTGCATGGTCGTGGTTCTTTACCAATCCAGGCATTAGCGTGAGGTTATAAGCAGGTTGTTGCCCACCAGCATAGCTTAGAGGCAATACGGTCATATCGAGTTGCCCTCGGCTTAACGGCTTGTATTGCTCACGAGGTTTAAATAGTGACTTAGATCCAAATATCTTAATGTCCAGATCGACATTGGCAGCAGCGACTTCATCTGCGACAATTTGTGCCACCTGGTGACGGACATCTTTATTCGACCATTGGTGTGATAGACGTAATTCAGCCGCATGAGCTGTACCGGCCGTAAAAAACGCACCAGCTAATACTATCGAACTTATTAAGGTTGTTCTCATGTATCTCTCCTCCAAAGGAACCTGCTATATAGTGGATATTCGATTGTATACAAAAAAAGCGAATTTAAATAATTATGTTCGGTGGGCCGCAAGTGAGTCGATAGCACAAGCCCTACATTCATCGATGGCTTGACAACGGCAATAAACAAACAATTTCCTAATGACCAAACTATTCAAATCAATCAATCTGCGTTCCTTAACGCTTGCTAATCGTGCTGTTGTTTCGCCGATGAGCCAATACTCCGCATTCGACGGATCAGCTCAACCGTGGCATACAGTGCACCTGGGTCAGCTGGCGCTATCGTCAGCCGGTATGCTGATAATTGAGGCAACTGCCGTAGAGGATATCGGCCGCATTTCACCTGGTTGCTTAGTCTTGCTGTAGCGATGAAAATGAAGCTGCACTATCAACACTGATTACGAACCTACGCCAATTAAATCCAATTAGCAATTTGCCACTTTGCATTTAGTTAAACCATGCAGGCAGAAAAGCCTCCAGCCACGAACCATGGAACAGCGGCTCACAAATTCCAATTGAGCAAGCTGGGTGGGCAGCAGTTGCACCCAGTGCGATTCCACAACTCGAAAATGAAACACCACCACGTGAATTAAACATCAATGATCTCGACGCCATCAAACAAAAATTCATCGCAGCCGTCAAACGATCTGAACGGCTGGGCATTGATGCAATCGAATTGCATTGTGTGCATGGCTATTTAATGCATCAATTCCTCTCGCCTGATTCGAATCAACGAGCAGATCAATACGGTGGTTCGCTGGAGAACCACCTGCGATTCCCTCTTGAGCTATTTGCAGCAATGCGTAAGTCCTGGCCTGATAACAAACCAATGCGGGTCAGAATATCAGCAAGCGATTGGGACGCGGCTAGTAGTTGGAATGTCGGCGAAGCGACTGTGTTTAGCACAGCGTTGGAAGCACTAGGTTGTGATTGGATTGATGTATCTAGCGTTGGCGTGTCGCGCGCTGAGTTTCTGCGCTTGTACTTGCCTCGCTGTGCCGATGTGACCAAGGCTCGGTGTTTACTGTTCGGTGGCAGGCCGCCCCGTGGCGCCGTCCCGATATGGTGACTTCAACGGGTATCGCACCTTGCTCAGCCGGGTCAGTGAGAGTCGTTTCTCTGACACAGCGCGGCGCAATATCACTGCACTACGCCCTCGCCTCACCCGGCGTACTTTTCAAATGATGGAAACCCAGCAGCACCATTGCTGCAACGAGGGCCGGCAGATAGATTTCAACCGGTTTGAATAGTACGAGCACGGCCAATGCCAGTCGCAAGAAAATCCCAAGGGCCGTTAATAATTTGCGATCAAAACCCGCGAGAGCACTGGCAACCAGATAAAGCGCAATGATTAGCCTGACAATTAACCAAAGCAAAGGCCCCCAGTGCAACGTACCGTCGTAGCCCGGGAGGTATTGGCCAGCTGATGGAAGCGCTTTAGGATCAAGAACAGCAGCCTCGATCATTAACAATTCCGGATAGAGCGCAAACACAAACGGAATAATAAACATCACTATGCCTGACCTCACGGCTGAAAATGCTGTCGCCATGGGCTCAGCTTTTGTGATAGTGGCCGCTGTGAACGCGGCAATGGCTACAGGCGGCGTGATCGCAGACGCGACCGCAAAATAGAATATGAACATATGCGCGGTGAATATAGACAAACCTAATCCTGAGAGAACAGGCCCCATTAACAAAGCCACATTAATATAAGCAGGAACCGCAGGCATACCCATGCCCAATAGCACCGCTAAAGCCATCGTGGTGAGCAGAGCTACAAATTGGAACAAACCTGAACCACTGCCCCCTAAATCCAGCGAGCGCAACCAACCGAGCACATCCAGCGCGATAAAATCTGACAGCCCGGTGAAGTTTAGGCAAAAATCAATTATTGAGACTGCCAGAAACATCAAGTAGAGCGTCGAAATCAACACGCCTGAAGCCGAAAACGCATCCAGTAATCTGCCGGGTTGACGACGCATATCACGATCAAGAAATAACAAGAAACACAGTAAGATCACGGCCCACCAGCCGGCACTGCCTGCATCCCCAGCAGAATTTTGCACCACTTCCAACAACCACGGTAAGTTAGTTGCCAGACATTGGCCATTTTCATTGGTGGTATCCACACCAAACAATGAGGCGACAAACCCGCATCCCACGGCCTCTTTTGGTGTTAACAGAAAAAAAAGAATGAGCAATATGGGGCCAAAAATCATGATCAAATTTAGCTTATCTACCCGCGACAACCTCATGTCATCAGTAACATCGCCAATCGCTTCAATGCCCTGTTTTCTGGACTGAAAAACTGCCGATAAAAACATGCAGAAAAAATAAGCAACTGCGGGTATCACAGCTGCAATGATTACTTCCCTATACGGGACCGCAGTCAGCGCTGCGAGTACAAACGCAGCCACACCCATCACCGGTGGCATAATCGAACCACCCGAAGACGCTGCCGCTTCCATGCCACCAGCAAATGTTTTTGAAAACCCGCGCTTGATCATCATGGGGATGGTTAACACACCGGTGGACAGAACATTCACAACAGGGCCGCCAGAAATGGTGCCAAACATCGCTGACGATACGATGGCTGCGTGAGCAGGACCTCCGCGCAGTTTACGTGTCCAAAGAAACGCGAGCTTGATCAGTGATCGCCCACCGGCAGAGACACCAAACAACCCACCGAGCACAATGTACGGAAACACCGTGTTTAAAATAATATCCATGAACCTGCCCAGCAAGCCCGATGAATTATTGACCAGCGCATCATGCAGTCGAGGCCTTCCATCGGATAGCAAACGCGGTTCGCCTCCTAATTTGGTCATCAAATATTTGTTGATGTCATCTGGTCCGTGAAAATACCAGACAAGCACGGTCGCGGCTGTGTATAGCGCCATGGCGATGGCCACCAACACCAGTGGTAACCCCCACACCTTTACGTTGTAGGCAAGAAACACGGTGACGGAAAAAAAGATAATGGCCACAAGCCATGCACCGGTGGTGTTTACGCACTGCGGGTCATCCACCGAGTCAGGTACCGGCAAACCAAAATCTTGAGCAAACTGTATCTCTGCGGCCAAACTTTTGGCTAACAACGCTGCCCGCTCACCAGTCACTTGATCGATCAGGCAGACTGCCTCGATCTCAATCATGTAGGTCAATGCTATCGCCAACGCCGCCAGCAGCAACGCACCGTCCATCCCGAGCCCCAGCCACCGGCGTGCGGGGGTGCTGTTGATCAGCTCGCGCCAAACCGAGTGTTTTAACACAACGATGATCATCATCACGCAAAACGCTATTGGATAAAAAAACTCGTAGGGATACTTCCGGATAGTGAAGTTTTTAAACCCTAGAAATCCGGCGAAGGCATCATCGATACCAGGGATGCCAGGCATCGCATTCAAAAGACCCACAAGGACAAATACAAGGGCCAAGCCATAGGCGATTTGCTGGCCAATATCGCCACGCTCTGCGCGTGGTGGCGAATCATTCGACATATAGAGCTCTTACAACGGTTATTCGTGTGGAGCGAAAAATCTACCTGACAAGGACGCTCGTGGTGTGAGCCCCTTGTTAATTTGAAATGGTGTTAACTATCCGCTTTCGCACAGTCATCAATTTTATACCCAGCCTCTTCCCACGCAGCGACCGCGCCGAGGTGATATTTAAGCGGATTGGGGCCACACATCCCGGATCTCACTATATCCACCAGCCCATATCCAGCATATTTTGCAAACGGCGCTTTCAATTTGAGTTGGTCGAGTGTGTCGATATGTGCTTTGGTCAAGGCTTTCGCTAAATCAAACGACATATTTTTGTTCACGATATCGCCACCTATTGTGGCCAGTGCTCGAAACGTTCCGTCGTCAGAGATAACCGTGACACCTTCACCAAATCGAGCCTCAGTAGCTGGCAGTTCGAGTGGGGCGGAGCCAGGCGCTCGAAGGTATTTTTGAAACGGCTCAGATTCCCATTTGTCCTTTGGCACCGACCATACCGTCATATTGCCTGAAGCCAAGGCTTGGGTAATACGACTGTCGGGAAA
The DNA here is from genome assembly GCA_036478595.1 of Granulosicoccaceae bacterium. Taxonomy (GTDB): domain Bacteria; phylum Pseudomonadota; class Gammaproteobacteria; order Granulosicoccales; family Granulosicoccaceae; genus Granulosicoccus. Next base: position 15,575 of record JAZGEF010000025.1, on the reverse strand, counting down.
CAACACCGGAAGAACCACTGCATCGGCTGAACCATCTGTGATGGTTTTCACGGCCTGACCCCAATTCACTTGAACACCTTTGTAGCCGTCGCCATCCTTTAGCCCGGTAGCCAATTGAATAATGGAGCGCGCATTGCTGAGTGCGGCACCGCGTGGCGGGCCGTTATAAATGTTTTTGCCTTGCAAATCGCCCCAGCCCTTAAGGCCTTTGGAGTCATAGGCATACAATGCGAAATAGCCGAGCGTTACCGGATAAAGCGTGCGCAAGTGGCTCGCAAGCTCTGCTCCTTTCTCCTCACCCAGTGCCGAGTAAGGCCCCCGGCCTTTCGCCAACAAGAAGGGCAAGATATAAGGTGTACCAGCAATATCGGTTTTGCCTTCCGCCACATTCTGGATCGAATTTGTCAAGGTTTGACCATCAGCAACCTGTATGTTGGCAACACCCGCTGCCGCTGCCACTTCCGCCAGATGGGACATAGACAAATGAATGGCTCCGCCAGGTGATGCCGTCTCGCCTGTCAGATTTTCCACCGCCTGAGAGGCAGTGCCAAACAGCGCGGCCGAGAGGCTAAGCGCTATCAATGATTTAATCGGTTTCAATTCTATTTCTCCAAGTACACCCAAGTAAGCATTGGGTTCAGACGCAGTTTCCTACAACTAGCCCGATTAGTCGAGCCTAAACCGGCATGGCGGCCCACGCCAGAGAATTGAGTCCATCTGAAGTGGCTTTTAAACCCCTATCACTCAACGATAGCCGATGGAAATTCTCTGGTAGGTAAAGGCCTAGCGCCACATTAGCGGGCCATAGGAAACATTGCCACAGGTGAACGACACTTCAGTAGCGCCTCCAGCCAGGCAAGTACATCTGGTGACGTTGTAGGGTAAAACCCTAAAACTGACCTAATCCACTGTTGGTAATGGCCTTTTGCTTTACGATTTGCTAACAAGTTTGATATGTTCGCGGTTTGTTTTGATCGATAGATTCTGTTTATCTGCCTCTATTTTTGCAAACCAGTTTTCCATTGGTTCATCACTAAGCACTTCGTCGCTCTTTGACTTAATGTAGCGGATGCTGCCATGGCCGTTAGTCACATTATCTGGCATATCAGTCTTGAATGCATTGTCGCCGATAAACACAACCACAGAATGGACCTGTTCGTCACTTAGTTCATGCGTCTCTTTTAAAAGGCGATGAAGTCCACCGGCTCGAAAATCACGTGTCGAGAGGCCGCCCTTCGCGCCACGTTTAGGTTAGAGTCTGTAAAGATACAAACACACGGTACACGAGAACTGTTTCCAATCCAAAGCTTTCGTTGCCGGATCATCATATCGGTTGTTCTCTACAAGAGTTTCCACTCTGCTGGATATAGGATAATCGTACAGATGACTGAGTTGTCCACGCTCCAGACAAGGATAGTAACGTGACGAAACGCCCAAATATTTTGTTGATCATGACCGACAACCAGCCTGCTGAGTTATTAGGCTGTTATGGCAATGCAGAATGCCATACGCCAAATATTGATGCACTGGCAGGTGACGGATTTCGTTTTGACAATGCATTTTGCGTAAACGGGATGTGCTCGCCGTGTCGCGCTTCTGTTATGACAAGCCTGATGCCATCTCAGCACGGCATTCACACTTGGATTGATGATAGGTTGCGGCATCTATGGCCGGAAAATTGGAATGCCATTGACGAATTTGAAACTATACCGGAGGTTCTGGCAGACCAAGGATACAGAACTGCCCTGATCGGTAAATATCATATGGGTGCACCCGAAAAATCGCAGAACGGGTTTCAGCATTGGGTGACTGATCCACATGGACATGTGACGGATTTCTGGGGTCAAGATTATATCGAAAATGACAAAACGCATCACTATGCGGGTCATAGTGTCGATTTTTATACCGAGAAAATGATTGAGTTCTTGCAGAATTCCAAAGAGACATCAGAACCGTTTTTCGCTTTTTTACCCTACAACGCGCCCTACGGACATTGGCCCGCCTTGAAAGGTAGGGCCTGTAATAAATTTCGGGCGATGTATGATGAAACGGGCATGTATTCAATCCCTCGGGAAGGCCTGCATAAAAATGCAATTGCGCGATTTTTACGTAAAGTAACGGACAGTGTGGACGGTGTTGATCACAGCACCGAGCTGCGCGTCCCCAATGATCTTGAAACTCTCCGCAACTATTTCTCTGAAATGACTATGGTTGATGATGGGGTTGGTCGGGTGATGGATACGTTAAAGTCCCTGAGTATTTATGATGATACCTTGATTATCTACACGACGGATCACGGATTTTCCTTGGGCCATCATGGTATTTGGGGCCACTCACAGGCAACTTTACCTGCCCATGCCCATCGAGAGAGTTTCTCAATTCCGTTGATTGTGCGGCAGGGAGATCAATTAAAAAAAGGCGTGTCGGACGACCTGATTTCGCAGATTGATTTGTTTCCCAGCATAATGTCGTTGGCAGGGGTTTCACGATCTGAGCAGGCGATAAATACTGGCGCGCAAAGTTTTGCGGGCCTACTGGCGGGGGGGGAATACGCATCACGCGATGCCGTGTTCTTGGAGCAGGAAGAAACCCGTGCCATCAGAACCCAAGACTGGCTGTGTAAACATCGCTTCCCCGGTGCACCAAACCCGCCATTTCCTGATGAGCTTTATGACTTGAAGAGTGACCCAAAAGAACGGGTGAATCTTGCACGTAATGATGATTACGCAGACATATCGTCACTTCTGATTGCAAGGATAAATAGTTATTTCGCCACCAACGCAGACCCAAGATATGATCTTTGGTCAGGAGGCGTGGCAAAATCAAGTTCGGACAAACCATGGCTATGGCAAGAAGCGTATGGTCCTGATTGGAAGTGCCAGTTTACATAAGAGCGTGCTCCTTAAACACGACCACTTATTTGTAGGAATGCAACAAGCATCATGCCGAAGCGCAAGGAAACAAGATGGATAATGACAACGAGACACAAAATAAATCTCGCGTAATATTTGTCACGGGCGGTGCAAGTGGCATTGGCGCGAGCGTTGCCCTGAGCGCAGCCAAGAAAGACTACCGTATTGCTGTAAATTATAATACCCGCAAAGAGGGCGCAGAAAAGCTGGTTCAAACCATTCAAGAATTGGGTGGTGAAGCCATGTGCGTCGGGGGTGATGTGAGTGACCCCAAGGCTGTACAAATGATGTTTGATAAGATTGAAAACCAACTGGGGCCAGTGTGGGGATTGGTCAATAGTGCCGGCGTGCCAAACGATAAAGTCCCTTTGATAGAACAAAAAATTGAAACACTGGAGCGGGTTGTGCGGATCAATGTTTTGGGAACGATTTACCCGACAAAAGAAGCAATTCAACGGATGTCCGTCAGTCGTGGCGGAGTTGGCGGAACCATTGTAAATGTTTCCTCAATGGCAACCAGTATCGGCGGGCGACATGGTGATGTTCCCTATGCCGCCAGCAAAGGTGCGGTTGATGTTTTGAGCATGGGATTGGGGCGTGAAGTTGCCCATGACGGCATCCGAGTAAATGCGGTCAGGCCGGGTATGACCACCTCTGAAATGACCCGCCGACTGGATGATCCTGCTGTAAAAGCCATGACTGAGGCCACAATCCCCATGGGGCGGATTGCCGAGGCAAAAGAGGTAGCCGCCGCAATCCTTTGGTTGTTGTCTGATGAAGCCAGTTTTGTAACCGGGGCTATCCTTGATGTATCCGGCGGTGGGTTTAAACTTAATGGCGAGTGAAAGGAAGCTTTGATGAATGTTTCGTGGCTGGTTACGCCGTATTTTTTGATGATCATGACACGGCCTTGAGTGGCGCAGTCCCGCCTTCAGCTTCTTTCAAAATAAATGATGTGGGAGATGTCGTGGATCGATCTATTCCAAATTTAGCTCGAGTGCATCGCCCAATTGCGGAATTTGTCTTGTCTGCCGTTAAACAAAATGAGGTGCCTATATCGATCGCAGGTGATTGTGCCGCGAGTTTACCGGTCATGGCTGGCCTGCAACAAGCTGGCCTCTATCCTGTCCTTGTATGGCTTGACGCCCATGGTGACTTCAATACCGTTGAGACATGACCTTCGGGATTTTTGGGAGGAATGCCCTTAGCAATGATGGTTGGGCGTGGTGATTTGTCTCTGCCTCAACATTCAGGGCAATCTCCCGATTCAGAAGAGACTGTTTGGCTGGTTGGAGCCCGGAAGCTGATCCGCTCGAAGAAATAACACTTCAAAAATCATGCGTAACCCGTATGGTATTTAACGCATTGGATAGCCTGAAATTCGACAGGCCAGTTCATCTGCACATTGACAATGACATTATTAATGCCAAAGAAGTTCCTGCCAATAACTACCCTGTGGCAGGTGGCCCTACCCTGTGGCAGGTGGCCCTACCCTGTGGCAGGTGGCCCTAGCCTTGAAGACACAATCAAGCAGTGCTCAACATTCGTTTCACAAAATTCGCTATGCGCAGTTTCATTCAGTGGGTGGAACGGGCAACTGGATATAGATGGCACAACAAGTCGTGCGTGTGAACGCCTGCTCTCATCTATCATCAATGCACAGCTCTAATGAATTGATCAGGAGAGCTTTATTCCAGCACTTGTTATTGATAGATTCCGCCCCCTGTCTTTTAATGTTTCTACGAACATATCCCGACTTTCAGAGCGCTCCATATTTTTTGGAAATAATAACCCAAAAGACATCCATCTCTCGGGTTCGATTGGCACCAAAGTGAAGCTATTTTTTTCAACCTGAGAAGCAACCAGCTCATCCGCAATTGTAATTCCCGCCCCATCTGCGGCAAGTGAACAGGCCAATTGCGAAGACGCTACTTCACATACAACATTTGGAACGATGCCAGCGGAAGTAAACATATCATCTAGTTGATCGCGCAGAAGAAGGCCATGCATCAATCTGATAATTGGTTGGCCATACAAATCGTCAACCGTTATTGACTCTTTTTCAGAAAGGGGATTGTTTTTTGGAATTACGGCCTGCGCACGTACTCGCAGGAGCAGCTCAGTTTCGATTTCAGGGTGTTCTACTGGCAAAGCTCCAACACCAATGTCATATTCCCGGCCAGCCAGCCATTTGTTAGCCTCACGGCGCGCGCGGATATCCAAGCTAATACTGGTTTCAGGATATTGAACAATGAAGTCGGCAACAGCTGGCGAAACTAATGATTGTGCTATCCGCGGCATTGCGACAATGCGAAGACTATTTGTTTTTCCCGCTCTTATCTCTGCGGCAATTTTAGGGATTTCATCAAGATTATTGAGGATGCGTCCTGCTTCTCTAAAAAAAATTAAGGCTTCAGCTGTTGGCGTCAGGTTCCGGCCCATACGGTTGAATAGTTCGAGGTGCAGTTCGGCTTCAAGTCCGGAGATCAATCGGCTGACCGCTGGCTGGCTCAAATGGATAATACGAGCCGCACCAGCAAGAGATCCCTCCGACACAGTTGCCCTAAATGCTCTCAAAGCTTTGATGTTCACTTCACGCACTCAACACTTTCTATATTTGCAACTGAATAAAGAATAATTGCATTATACACAACGAAGTTAACGTGTAATCTGAAACGATAATTAACTCAGGAGGTTCTCATGAAACGTAGATCTTTCGTCGTTGCGACGGGGGCAGCTATTGCAATTGCTCTATCCACCACCATTGGCTTTGCAGCTGATTGGCCGAAGAGGCCCATAAATCTTGTTATTCCTTATAAAGCAGGCGGCGGCACTGATGCCTATGCTCGAGCAATTTCGGCAGCAGCAAAGGGGGTGCTCAATGTTCCAATTGTTGTGGTAAACAAGCCCGGCTCTGGGGGGTTGAACGGGGCCAACGTTGTGGTTGGTGCAAAGCCTGATGGCTACACAATGATGATGACATCCGGCGGCTCATTTCTTTTATCGACCATGATGAGAAAAACCAACATTGATGCTCTTGAATCATCTGAGTTTGTAGCCCAAGTCGGCCAATTAAAAACCTCCTTAATGGTACCAAATAATAGCCCATTCAAAAATATTCAGGATTTAATTAAGGCCGCCAAGGAAAAACCAGGCTCATTGCGCTGGGCTCATTCTGGTCGTGGTGGATTTCACTTTGTTGGAGGACTCGGGTTTCTGTCAAAAAATGGCATCAAGGCACAGGACATACCATTCAAAGGTGGTGGCCCAACTCGTGCAGCCTTGATTGGCGAACAGGCAGATTTTGGGTTTCTCGGGGTGCAGCAACTTGCAGGATTTGAAAAACAACTCCGTGCTCTGGCAGTAAATAGCCAAGAGAGAGACGCGATCATGAAAAATGTGCCGTCGTTTGGTGAAATGGGAATACCGTTTGCTGCGGTTTCTTCTCCAGTGATCGTTTTCGCACCAAAGGGGACGCCAGTGGAAATTATTTCCGCGATGGAATCTGCTCTTAAGAAAATTGCCGCCAGTCCAGAATTTTCGGATTTGTTGGTTAAGCGCGGAACTGGACCGGTTTATCAAAATGGCGCGGATGCCAAGTCCGGCGTGACGGCGATGAAGGCTGATGCTAAACCACTTATCGAAAGTCTCAACAACTAATGGCTAGTGGGGGGAGGTAGCCATGCGCGCATTTATCGAAGGTTTGATTTTGGCATTTGTAAGTGCGCTGGCTATTTGGGGAGCAATTCAGGTTCCCTCGCCCACTCCTGGTGAAACGTGGGCGGGTGTCGTTCCCATGGGAGCAGCACTCGCTCTTTTAGTCATTTCTATCTGGCTTACAATTGGTGGCCTAAAGGTAGGCGCCAATGCGGCAAGCAGCGCATCCAACAACAAAGGCACAATTCATGTTGTGCTACTTTTTGTAATTTCCATCATTTACCAGCAATCGCTTCGCTGGTTTGGTTACGTGTTGCCAACAGCAATCGTTGCCCCTGTACTGCTTTATTCCTTTGGCGTTCGTAGTTGGGTCGGGTTAGCGCTTTCGATCATTGTTTGCCCACTCGCATTCCACCTTATTTTCTTCAAGCTTCTAGGAGTATTCCCACCCGTTGGTGAGGTTTTTGACCTTCTGGGCAAGTTGCAGGGCTAAACCATGGAAATATTTCCAGCACTGCTATCCGTAATTACTGATCCGACACTTCTGGCAGCGATCCTCATGGCTGCGGTTGTCGGCATGATTGTTGGCGCAACACCAGGTCTGACTGCCTCAGCAGCGATTGCAATGTTGCTTCCAATCACTCTTTATATGTCGCCTTTGTTTGCGCTTGCGTTTCTGTATGTGATTGGCAAATCTGGTCGTTATGGCGGTTCTATTGCCGCCATATTATTCAATACCCCGGGCACCGCCGCTTCAGCTGCCACACAAATAGACGGCTATCCCCTGGCTCTGGCAGGTAAGGCTGGCAAGGCCATGAAAGTGGCCACTATTTCATCGGTTATCGGAGACTTTATGGGTGATATCATGCTGGTTGTGGGCGTGGGCTATATTGCGGCACTCGCACTTAAACTTGGCCCCCCAGAAACCTTCGCAATTTATTTTTCAGCCTTTGTAGTCATCGGTTCAGTGATAGGAAAATCAATCCTCAAAGGACTTGCATCTGCCTTGCTAGGGATCCTGGTCGCAATGATTGGTCTTGACCCAATTTCCGGTGAAGAGCGTTACACATTTGGTAATTTTGAACTATCGAATGGAATTGGTCTTGTTCCTCTAATGATTGGAGTATTTGTATTAGGCGAAGTCTTTTCACAAATAGAAGAGCGTGCAAATTCCAACGGCGATACAAAAGTAGTTGGCGGCGATAGCGATGATAATTCGTTATCATGGGAAGAGTATAAGCCCTGTTTGCCGCACGCTATTCGCGGTGGCCTCATCGGGGCTGGCATTGGAATATTACCTGGACTGGGTTCTGCCCTTGCTGCGTTTATATCCTACGGAGAAGGCAAGCGCCGCGCAATAAATCCAGAAGAATGGGGGAAAGGTGCCCTAGAAGGCGTTGCCGCACCTGAAGCAGCCAATAACGCGGTATCAGGCCCATCCATGGCACCCCTGCTCACGCTAGGTATTCCGGGCTCAACAATAGGTGCTATTCTTCTCGGAGTGTTTCTTATTCATGGCATTCAAGTTGGGCCAACCCTGTTCATTACTGATAAAGAATTGATCTACAAATTATTTGCCTGCGGCATGATCGGAATTGTTGCCTACGGGACCATCGGGTATTTTGGTGCTACGCAGGTTGCAAAAATTATCTTAAAAATACCGACAAATGTGCTCTATCCGATGATTTTTTTGACGGCATTCATCGCCTCTTACGCTGCCCGTGGCTCACTATTTGATGTGAGCGTTATGACCCTTGCCGGTTTTGCAGGATGGCTGATGCGAAAATTTGATTTCAACATTGCAGCATTTATCATTTCCTTTGTTCTTGCCAAAGGAGCTGAGGAAACTTTTCGACAGTCGATATTGATGTCTGATGGGGGCGCGTTGATTTTCGTTGAGCGGCCAATCGCATTGGGGTTTTTATTACTCGGCGTGGCAGCAATCTGTTTTCGCATCCGCGGCATACTAAAAGAGCGTAAAGTGGCTGAAGGTGGGTTGGAAGATGCTTAACTGGTCCCTCTACCAGGATAGTTTTTCCACCTCAACAATGAGGGACGTCTGGTCTGAGTCGAGAACAATTGAAACATGGCTCCAGGTTGAAAAAACACTTGCAGATTGTCAGTCCAAACTAGATCTCATTCCAGTAGAAGCCGCCTCTCAATTACAACAGATTTCAATTGACCAACTTGATCAGCCTATGCTGATTGAGGAAATGAATCTGGTTGGTCGACCCATCGTTGGGCTTGTTAAACAGTTGCGGACTTTGGTTGGCAATGAAAACGGACAATATATCCACTACAAGACCACCACTCAGGACATTATGGATACTGCCATGGTCTTGCAAATGAAGCTTGGCCTCGCAAACATAGTTGAAAGCATTGACCGCTCAATTGCGTTACTGGTGGATCATGCCAACAAGCACAAAGACACGTCGGCAATGGGGCGAACCAATGGACAGTACGCAATCGCGATTAAGTTCAGCACAAAATTTCTAGTTTGGATCGCGGAACTCCAACGACGAATAACAGCCCTAAAACAAGCTGCAAAACGAGGAATTATAGTTCAAATCGGAGGTCCAGTTGGTGATTTGTGCCTCTATGAAAACGACGCAGGCACTCTCGTAAAAGCAAATGTTGCCGAGGCGCTTGGTTTAGGCACGGTGGAGCCACATTGGCAAAATGCTCGCGACGGGATAGCGGACATTATTACGGCGCTTGGCGCACTTTGCGCCACACTTTGCAAAATAGCCCACAACATAAACTTGCTATCATCCTCGGATATCGGCGAACTTTCGGAAGACTATAAAACCGGGAAAGGCGTATCCTCTTCAATGGCACACAAAAAGAACCAGCGAGCCACCGAATACGGAGAGGCTGTCGCAAGATTGGGTCGACAAAGATCAGAACAAATCAACGAAGTGACATTGCACGAACATGAGCGCTCTGGGGGAGTGTGGATTGCCGAATGGGTCATAGTACCAGAAGTTTTTTTGCTGACATCTGGTGCGCTAATGTGGAACGAACAGACGCTTGATGGTTTGAAAGTCCACAAAAAGATCATGGAATCGAATATAGGCCGTTACAAGCATCAGAAGATTAGGTGATCGCCTGGAAACTGTTGTGCGTGGGTTCAGAAGTTCACCGGTAATTGACACGCGGCGTTGGTTGAGACTGTAAACCATTCTGTGTAAACGCCCATGACGGTTACAGGCCCCAGGTAATGACATTACCGAAATTATCGCAGGTAAACACGATGATGTACCCGTCATTCCCAACATTGTTTGCTTGAGTTGTAAATACTAGCTCTAATTGAGAACGGAGGATTGTAAATTAAATGCCTCCATTTCTGTATTTTCTACAATTTTGCGCAGACGCAGCACTTTATGAATTCACGGCCTGCTGCCCCATTTTCTGGCTAGCCAAATACTCATCGTAAGTACCCGCAAAATTCAAAAGCTTCTTGTCTTTGATTTCGATGATCTGTGTAGCCAGTGACGAGACAAATTCACGATCATGACTAACAAATATTATCGTACCTTCGTAGTGGTCTAACGCGAGGTTTAACGCTTCAATGGCTTCCATATCCATATGGTTGGTTGGCTCATCAAGGATGAGCACATTGGGCGATGTCATCATCAACTTGCCAAACAACAAGCGATTTTTCTCGCCACCTGAGCACACTTTAACGGGTTTCACAAAATCATCAGATGAGAACAGCAACTGACCTAAGGTTGCACGGACGATTTGATCATTATGAGATGCCTTGCGCCACTGGCTCATCCAATCAAACAAAGAGATATCGCTATTGAATTCAGCGATGTTGTCCTGCGGGCAGTAACCAATGGCTGCGTTTTCCGACCACTGTATTTCACCTTTATCGACATCCATTTCATTTAACAAGCAACGTAGCAAAGTACTTTTACCCACGCCGTTCTCACCGATTACGGCAAGACGCGAACCCGCCTCTAACATGAGTTCACCTTTTTCAAACAATGGGCCTTCATCGAATCCTTTTGAAAGATTCTCCAGCACAAGCGCTTGCCGAAATAGTTTCTTCTCTTGCGAGAAACGAATGTAGGGGCTGACGCGGCTTGAACGTTTGATATCGTGCAATTCTATCTTTTCAAGCTTTTTAGCACGTGACGTTGCTTGTTTCGCTTTTGATGCATTTGCAGAGAAACGACTGACAAAAGCCTGGAGGTCAGCAATTTCTACTTTCTTTTTAGAATTTTCATTTTGCAGTAACTCACGGGCTGCTGTAGCTGCAATCATGAAATCATCATAGTTACCCGGATAAACTCGCAATTCTCCATAATCGATATCAGCCATATGGGTGCAAACAGAATTGAGGAAGTGACGATCGTGTGAAATAATAACGATGGTGCTTTTTTGATTGGCCAGCACACCCTCTAACCAACGAATAGCATTGATATCCAGATTGTTGGTGGGTTCGTCGAGTAACAGAATGTCAGGCGATGCAAACAATGCTTGAGCAAGCAATACGCGCAACTTCCAACCTGGCGCAACTTCGCTCATTAAGCCGTTGTGTAGTGATACATCGATACCAGCACCGCTTAAAAATTCACCGGCTCGGCTTTCCGCAGTGTAGCCATCTAACTCAGCAAATTCAACTTCTAAATCTGCGACAGCCATGCCTTCAGCTTCAGTCATTTCAGGCAAACCGTATATACGATCGCGCTCCTGCTTGATCTTCCAAAGCTCGGCATGACCCATGATGACCGTATCAATGACCGTATGCTCTTCAAACGCGAACTGATCCTGGCTTAGCTTACCGATGCGCTCATTGGGCGTTAGGGATACGTTTCCGCTAGTGGGCTCGCGCTCGCCCGACAGGATGTTCATGAATGTGGATTTGCCACAGCCATTCGCACCAATCAATCCATAGCGATTACCGCCACCAAACTTGACGGATATATTTTCAAACAGCGGCTTGGGGCCGAATTGGACAGTAACATTAGCAGCGGTAAGCAAAGGATTGGGCCTGCGGTTGGGTACACGCGCGTACCGAGAATGAAGTTAGCCGATTATTCTACCATTTAGACCGACCGGAATACGGTATTTGGTGGCAATTCAGCTGTGCGACACAGCTTCTATAGCTTGATTCTACTTGCCTGCTGGCTCAATAAACACCCGGCAATTGGGGTATTGTGTAACTAGAACGGCCAGATTACTCTGACCGAACCCTCTCAGAACCGGACGTGCGGCACTATCGCATCCGGCTCCCGAATAAACAGGCTCGCCAGCCAGTTCAGTGAACATTAAAGCACCGAAGTCACCCTGAAATCCTCTTTTCGCGGAAAGCGACAAGCATCGAGGATCATGTTGTATTTCTGCCACGTGAGTATACGGACTCCTCCCCGATTGCAAGCACAACGACCTTAGAATTTTAGGTAACGACTGCCAGAGTATATTCGGTCTCATTGATCGCGCTAGCCCGCCGAAAAGGGGCTGCAAACTTCCGCCTGCAGCTTATGGTTATGTGCGTCTTTGAATGATTAGTGCAGGGTTGGCCAAATAAGCAAGTATCAGTATTTTGTGCCTACCAATTTTCGTAGTCATCATAAATTATTTATTCGCGGATATATATTTAGTTTTACCCTCAGGCAGCATTAACATCAACATGAGTAATGTCGCAATGCGGTGAAGGTACTGATTCGCCTGCTTCGATTATTCCCTCAATATGAAATTCTATAGCCTCTTTAATCAAATTCAGCGTTTCAGATCTAGATTCACCCGCTGCAATACAGCCGGGCAAATCCGGAACAAACGCACCGTAGCTGGATTCGCCTTTTTCAATTACAACTGTATATTTCATTATCTTTCTCCTGCTACTTAATGCCTGCTTGTTTCAAAATACTGTTGAGCGTACCAGGTGGAATATCCACGCTGGGTTTTCCAGCAACCGTAACTGTGCCTCGCTTTGTCGGATGTCTGAATTGTCGGTGACTACCCCGCATTCTTGCCTGGACCCATCCATCAGTTTCAAGCTTTTTAATCAGTTCCTATACTTTCATAGCACACGGGCAACCGATCTCGTCGTACTGATTATTAATTCAGTTATTTTACACAATGATGCTGGCGACTCATGCCTCACATCACAATTTACGTCTGACATGACTATTCAGCCAAAGCTCATCGCGAATTCTCATTTGTATGACGACAAACCCGGGGCTATTCACCGCCGTATCGTGATCCATTGTGAGATATTATCAGAAGCTTGAGTATACGCCTATGGTCCGCCATAACTTGCGATGGAGACAGACGCACAGCGTCACAAATCTAGTGTCAAGTCGCAAATTCGCGCTAAAAATGGTTAGCTATACAGCCGCTACATCTCTAGCGACATTGAAGTCGCGCTGGATGGAGATGTTTATGAAAATTAGAATAATTGTAGCGTTCCTTTTTCTTGTTGCGTCTGCCTCGACAGCGGTTGCCGACACTTACGTCCAAGGCTATTATAAAAGTGACGGCACATACGTTGCTTGATCCTCACTATCGTAGTGATCCGAATTACACTAAACGCGACAACTGGTCCACTGAGGGTAACTACAATCCGTACACTGGCGAGCGTGGAACGAAGCGTGTTTGCGGATTCGGGAGCAATACGTACTACGTAAGCGGTGAATTGGCATTTTAAGCGGCGATGATTACAGCCGGTTTCAAGTTGAATGGCAATAGCCGTTCGATGTCTTCGAGCGTGTTGGCTGCTGGCAGTTCAGTCAATACTTGCTTGATATACGCATAAGGTTCATGACCGTTCGCTCTTGCTGTTTCCACTAGTGAATATAGGTTAGCACTCGCGTTTGCTCCGGCCACGGAATTAGCGAATAGCCACGCTTTTCTTCCCATCACGAAGGGTCTAACAGCATTCTCGGTTAGGTTATTATCAATGCGCAGTCGTCCGTCGGTGGTGTAGTTCGTTAACTTGTCCCATTGTCTGTGTAGATAATTCATCGCTTTACCGAGTGTGGATTTTGGTGGCACGACCAGCAGATTGATATCCAGCCAATCTCTGAGTTCGTTAAGTACAGGTATTGATCGAGACTGCCGTGCTTGTTGCTTTGCCTCTGCCGACAATAATTTGATGTCTCGTTCGATCCGGTACAGCATCTGGATGTATTTCAACGCCGTTGCAGCGAGTGTGCTGCGTTGCTTTTCCGGATCGATGGCGCTCTGTGCTTTTAATGCTTCATCGAACTTTCGCCGAGCGTGCGCCATACAGCCCACTGAGGTTAGCCCATTTTGTCGGCACACAGCCGCATAGCCTTCATATGCATCGGTTTGTAGAAAACCTTTGAACCCATCGAGTAACCGTATAGGCACCTCTTGGCTTCGACTCGGATCATAATCATAGAGAATGATCGGTGTGTCTGGAGGACCACCACGTTGTACCCAGATATAGGATTGGCTTTGCGCTGTTTTTCCATCTTCTCTGAGCACTTGATAACGCGACTCGTCCATCGCGACAATGTCGTAGCTCAGCAGGTGTTCTCGCATCAAGTTGATAAGAGGCTGAATGAGCTGACCGCTCTGGATCATCCAGTTGGCCAACGTGGATCGAGGTACCGGCATCCCGTAACGCTCAAGTTGCCGCTCTAAACGGTACAGGGGCATGCCTTCGAGGTATTTGGCGATGATCAAGTACGTCAATGTGCCTGGAGTGGCGTTGCTGCCTGGGATCGGTTGTGGCGGCATCGGGGTGGTTGTTAAGTTTCCTTCACAATGCGGGCACTGATACGTTTGTCGACTATGGCGAATGACACGTACTTGGGCCGGCACAATATCGAGCTGCTCAGAGATCTTCTGACTCAATGGTTCCATCATAGCGTGACAGTGTTCGCACTGACACGCCTGTTCGTTGAGCGTGTGCTCTACCTCAACACGGGGTAGATGATCGGGTAATTTTCGCCGACCTCGTTTGTGGCGCTTAGGTGTTGTCGCTGGTTCTGCAAGATCATCTGTTACTTCTTCTTCTGGTTCAGTTTGTTTTTGCTCGTCTTCTAACAGCAAACGTAACTGATCAGGGGAGATTTGTTCGCTCTTGGCACCGAAACGGTGATGCCGGGCAAGTTTGATTTGTTCGAGCAGTTGGTCAATAAATAACGATTGATGGGAGACTTGCTTACGCAGCTCTTTAACTAAGCTGGTCAGCTCATTGATATCTGAAGGAGTGGAATCAGAATCACTTTTCATGCTTGTATTATAGCGTATTGGCACTATTGAATCTACTACAAAACAGTGTGATGCGGTAAAAACGAATGGCCTTGCAGTAAGGTTAAATCATAACCATCGAAGAGCCAATTTATTTGTTGAGCGTTTAAATCAATCACATCCATCGGTAGCTGAGTCGGCCATTGGAACCGAGACTTCTCTAAACGTTTCATCCACAGAGCAAAACCATTACCCTCCCAATAAACGCACTTAACAATAGAACGGTTGTTATTGCAGAACACAAACAGGCGAGAGCTAAACGGATCCAGCGACATCTGGCCTTCGACAATCGCCACTAATCCATTAATGGCTTTGCGCATGTCTACGGGTTTGCGATACAAGTAAACCGTACCGCACTTAGGAGTGGGTCGTAACATCAGTTGCGTTGTATTGCAGAAAGTAGTTTAGGTAGAACTGTGCTATCCAGAGGGGCGAAAAACTCAATCACCGTACCGCAGGCCAGCGTGAGGCGACATGCCATCTCTGCCTGATCGTAAGCTTCAACCAGATCAACGGACTGCACGGCTATAAAATCATTCGACGCAGGTGCTGTGCCCACTGGGAGTAATCCGC
Organism: Granulosicoccaceae bacterium; assembly: GCA_036478595.1. Taxonomy (GTDB): domain Bacteria; phylum Pseudomonadota; class Gammaproteobacteria; order Granulosicoccales; family Granulosicoccaceae; genus Granulosicoccus. The sequence goes on along the minus strand of JAZGEF010000025.1, from coordinate 201 downwards.
GCTTAGTGAGCGACGTTTTCCATTGGTAGATGTCTTTGGTCTTAAGGCTGTGAACTTTTGCGTACTCGACGATGGAGCCTTCGTGCGCCGCAGCGGCCAGAACATGGTCGCGCCAGAATGTCTGGCGCTTTGTAATCGATTCAGAGGGCATGCTTGTCTCCATGAAAAATCATGACGACAAGTGTGGCGGACATTCTACCG
>JAZGEF010000024.1:0-45247 GCA_036478595.1 Granulosicoccaceae bacterium | reverse complement strand
CCGTGGCGCCACTCCAGCTAACATCCAAAGTAGTGGGCGTTTCGTTTGTCACGCTGACTGAACCCCCTCCTGTCCAGGTCGGCGCCGTAGTGTCAGACGTGCCGGGTGTTGGATCACAGACGTCTCCGATATCATCACCGTCTGCGTCAGCTTGATCCGCATTAGCATCTATTGGGCAATTATCCTCACCATTTGGTGTCCCATCGCCATCACTGTCGAGAGTGTCCTGGCATGCAGCCACATTAACTGTTGGGATGCAGGCGTTGCCATCATCGGCATCAGCTTCGGCTGATCGCCCGTCACCATCGGCATCAACTTGCGAGGATTCTTGATAGTTTGGCCTTCCATCACCGTCCGAATCCGCACTCGCTGTTTCTTGGCTATCCGGATCACCATCACCATCGGTATCTGTCAAACAACCAATGGTGAATTGCGAAATATCACACGGCTCTCGTGCCGGACTGTTGGAATCTTTTGGATTACTACCGGCTGTAATTTCTGCAGCGTTACTCAGCCCATCACTATCATCATCAAACGTATCTGCATAATCGTCAGCTACGAACGATACTACAGCACCATCGGTAATATCCTGGCTTCGTTGTACAACCGCCAAGCGAGCGCCTTGCTGACTTGAATCGTAGAAGGTTGCACTAACAAACACACTGCTGTTTTCGGCGGCAGATTCGTCCGCTGACCAACGATCAGCTTGTCGGGTTAAGGTCACGAGATTGCCGTTTAGCCTGACCGTTGCAAAAATAGCTTGTTTAACAGCGTCTGGTGTATTGCTCAATGAGGCCGGCAGCGCTAATTCAATTCTGACAGGTACAGTGATTACCGGCACACCGGGACTATCGCCACTTAGGGGGTCAAAATTGTCGTTACGCTCTGCTAGGTTCGATCGCCCATCCAGGTCGTTATCGATAAACGTATCAAATTCATTGTTTAAAAACGTCAGCTGTGCGGACGTAGCACCGGGCGCAACATTAAGTTCTTTAGTTGCCGTGGCCAATGGCAACATATTGTTGGGCAACCTATCGTCTTCAAAACTTTCTGCCCAATTGACAACCACTTCGACGTTCGAGTTACTGGGCACCATCGTTGTACCAACCCACTGTCCTAAATCATTACGACTAAGGGGCACGGGCGTGCCATCAACCAGAATCTCAAGAATCAAATCGGCAGATGCGATTCTAGATTGCACTAAGGCCGCCGGAGGCGAGAACACCAATTCAGTATCACCAGTAACATCACTGCTCACTGTGCCACTGTCAGAGTTATCGCAAGCAGTCAACAACAAGCTTGACAACAGCAGCGACAACCCAGCCCATTTTCGCACTACTAATTTATTAGTTGAAGTACGCATTGCCCCTCCTATTGAAACGGCTCAACTATTATTTGTGTCGGCACATCAGGTCCAGGACCACCTGTACTACCGCCCGATGAACTACTTGAAGAGGCAGCCAATGCGCCCACCACTAGTAAACCCAACACACCGTAGATTATTTTTCGATTGGTGGAAAGGGAAGTACCCTGTGTATCTACAGATGAGGTTACTGCGTCCGCCGTAACGAGCGCGCGATCAAGTGGATCAAAAGAGAAGCCTTGTAAAGTACGGTTGTCTCCGGCATCACGCGCCTCGACGTAGTATTCAATAGCATTCGCATTGATGGGGCCGGGATCTAACGACGCTGTATAAATAGATGTGTTGGGTATTTGGGTCATTGAGGCTGACGAATAACTTCGCTCACCGTCATAGCGAAAATTTAGCATCACACTAGTAACCGCTATGTTGTCGGTTACGGTGGCGGAAAAAACCTGCGTCTCACTGCGCACACCTTCGTTAACGATTTCCAGTTCAATTACTGGCGGCTCAGAATCTAGATTCTGCGCCCAGGCAGTATTTGATATTGAAAACAGCGTCATGGTCAGCAGATGGAAAACTGAGATGGCGACCGTTGTGAATCGGCGAACGTTAGATGTGGTCATTTATGCTCCGGGCATTACCAATCAATTTCAGACCAGCCTGAGTCGTTTCGCAGGCTAGACAATTTAATAGACTGAAGTGTAACAGGCACACGAACATTACTTCCATCAGCCTTCTTGGCACTGGTGATTTCCAAGGTTCCAATTATCGAACCATCAGATCGGCGAGCGGCCAACTTGGTTACTCTGGAATTGATAGTTTGAGAATTTTGAAACAGCTGAAGGAGTTGCTGTACTCGCGCCGCCGATGACTGCTGCGTCAGCGATGTCACCGTACTGATATTTCTAGATTCAATCGCATTACTTAACCGATTAAATTTGTTATACACGGTTTGCAGATCTGCATCAGTTACGGCAGCAGGCACATTAGGTTTGATTATCAAACCCTCACTAGATGCGGCTTCCACTGCCTCCTGTTGGCGATCTGATCGCAACGTTAGTTGAGTTAATCTGTCCTGCTCCACTTGTTGATCTATCCTCGTCTGGCGTCTGAGCTCTGCCTGCCGCTTGACTTGTGCACGTCGCCTGGCTTCGACAGCCTCGTCAATCCGAGCAGCCTCAGCAATCCGAGCAGCCTCAGCAATCCGAGCATTCTCAGCAATCCGAGCATTCTCAGCAATCCGAGCATTCTCAGCAATCCGAGCATTCTCAGCAATTCGAGCATTCTCAGCAATTCGAGCAGTCTCAGCAATTCGAGCAGTCTCGTCGGCCTGTGCTTGTTCGGCAACTCGCGCCTGTACAGTGGCTTGTGTCTGCCTGGCTAATTCGGCTTGTTCGATTTGTTCGGCCTGCTTGGCAAGTTCTGCCTGCTTGGCGAGCTCTTCCTGCTTGGCGAGCTCTTCCTGCTTGGCGAGTTCTTCCTGCTTGGCAAGTTCTGCCTGCTTGGCGAGTTCTTCCTGCTTGGCGAGTTCTGCCTGCTTGGCAAGTTCTGCCTGCTTGGCGAGTTCTGCCTGCTTGGCAAGTTCTGCCTGCTTGGCAAGTTCTGCCTGCTTGGCAAGTTCTACCTGCTTGGCGAATTCTGCTTGTTTCTTAAGAATTGCCTGCAATTCCAACTCTTGTTGTTGCAACGCTGCTTGCCTATCTAACTCAGCCTGTTCTATCAATGCTGCTTGCCGCGTTAATTCGTCTAATTCAGCCTGTTTATCAAGCTCAACTTGGTTTTCATTGACTACGGGATTATTCGTTGCTTCTCGTAACAGCACTTGCTTATTTAAGTCACCAAATTCTGGTTGGCCATAACCATATAGCGTGCGATCCATATTATCCAATACGACTTGCGCCTCATCAAATCGACCTGCTTGCACCAGCGTGCGTAGCTCCAGTAATGTCGATGCAAATCGCTCTGCCAATGGCTGATTATTCAAAATAGCGTTGCCAGAGGGTTCGATCGGTTTGTCTACCGGTGTAGCCACATCAATCGATTCCGTTTGATTTTCAGAGGCGATCTTATCCCGGCCCACTCTATCCATGTAACCCAATAGGTATACAGCGCCGATTAATAAACCGACAATTGGAAATAGCCAAAGGAAGCCGCGGCGCTTACTTGGGGCTGCCACTGCCACTGGACGGTCCAGCGAACCCTCCCAATCATCGCCATCAGATCCCCTCGTGCGCTTCACCGGTAAATCGGCATCCAAGAAGTCGAATTCCGACTCGGCCTGAGGTTTGGGTATTTCGGAAGAAGCGGAATTGGCAGCAGCTAAATCAGCATGTGCGCTTTCTTCTACGGGTACAGGTTTTCGAATAATTGGCATGGCAGATTCGCCACGCTCTTTCTTTGGAGGAGCGTTCTTTTTTGCTGTTGATTCATCGTCCCGAAGAAAGTCGAACATGGACGATGGATCATCATTGTCGGGATCAGTTTTTGACATGTCGGTGGCGCCTATGCGCCATAGTAGCGGATATCGAGGTCTGAACGCCCACAATAACCCACTTATCTCGCGGGTGGAGCAAACTGCGTCACATTATAATACAGACTTAAATCATTGTAATCTATAAGGATTCACACTACAAACAATGACTGGTGGATTGACAAGAATTTGCACATCGAGTTTGTGTCCTATTTTAGATCGAGCAACCAGATTTCAGTAGGCACGTTGGGCGTATTTCTGCCCGGCAATAAGATCTCTAACTGCACAGCCGAATCGGGGCCAGACACCAGATAGGCGCCCTCCTCAAGCACGACCCAAGCAAACTCAGTACTATGAGGCTCCAACGGAGCATGAGTGATGCGCGGATCTATTACGCGAGTAGCGGCCAACAGGTTCCCATTGCTATCTAGCCACCTTAAAGATACTTCGCTATTTGTCGCTGCTTGTGCTGTTGCCGACGTGAGTGCTGATTGTGTACTAGTGGACTCACTGCGATGCACAAGGTGAGCGTAGTGACCGGATTCATCAAACCGCACCAGCACACGGGTTCCTGCAGTGGCGGTCGCACAAAACAGCATAGCGCAAGTTATCACAAACACGGCTGCGAGCCCAAGCTGACGTATAGTTGAATCAACAATCATTGTTTTTCAATATTCCAATTCCAGATGAACTGACCCGCGTGTGGAGTCGGTTTTCTGATTTGACCCGTGATATCTTCGACCAAAACTGACAAGGTATGGTCACCAATCAACAGCGGCTGTGTAAATATTCTGTTGTTAGTCTGGCTTGTTACTAGCTCACCATCGAGTGTCCAGCTTATGCGTTGCACCGACGTATTCAACAACGGCACGACACTAAATTCTTGCGTCTGCCCAGACGGTATCGTTACAACAGACGCAACCGGTGAAAAGTCGATGACAGCTTTGGCCGCTTCATATACACGTAGGGCCCACTGCTCACTATTGACAGGGCCAAATGACTTATCATACGAACGCATACGGCTATCAGGTGTAGCACGATAGAAATCATTGGCTTGATAAAATGCACCTTCATATATGCCTACCTCGGTGTTGTCATCCAAGGTCAACCAGTGCGCCCATGGAACAGTTGCGGGGTCATCAAATGTACTAATATTGGCGTACAGCCCCTCTGTGTAACTACTTGGGCTTAGCTTGGGAATGGTTTCGTCGACGTACTCATCTGCCAACCCAGCAAAGCTGTGGCCCAGCTCATGCAGCGACACTTCAGGATATGAAGAAGAGGCAACGGAGAATTGTCCACCACTACCGCCGTAACGCGTGTCATTAACGATAAGGATAATCTGCTGAAAATCAGGATACTCAGAAAAAGCAGTTTCAATAACTTTCAAAGAATCTGCGCATATCAGTCGCTGTATCGATGCGCAAAAATAGCCTGCTCCAAACGCCGTATCACGTAAGTCAAACGCAAAGTCATCGTCAATACCAGAGTCAATCGATATCGATTCGACCATATGCACATTCCATGCATCAAAATGCGGCGCAATGCCTTCATCTTTTTCAAGTTTTTCAACGAATTCATTTACGTGTTGGCGGAATTCTCCTTGTTGGTCAGCACGATAGCCGTCACCTAGAATCACTAGGTGAATACCCGCACCCTTTTTTCTACCGCGCAACGTCAAGCCTTTAGTTGATGTGGTTTGTGGCAGTATCGTTAGCGGGATAATTTCACGTGCCACGTTACCGCGCGAATCAGTCGCGATCACCACTAAATTGACTGAGCTGACATCACTCACATCAGCTGCGGTGACCTCCACCGAACCGCCCTGGATCACCACCGATACGAAGTCGTTTGGTTCGACAGTGATGGACACAAAATCACCGTCTGGATCATCCGGAAATACATTGACCATCACCTTTGCCCGTGCCCGGATCTCAGAGGGAAATTGATCAGGGTTAATGGTTGGCGCATCGTTAATATCAAGCACTTCGATACTAATGTCGCGGATTTCGGAAAATTCTCCGAACGGATCGGTGACTTTAAACGCAATGCCTTCAAACATACCAACCTGCCGCTGGGACGGCGTACCGCTGAGCGCGCCCGTATCAGAATTTAAGCTGAGCCAAACTGGTAAGTTTTCGGTCGAATAAACCAGCTGATCGTTATCAGGATCGTCCGCGTTTAAATAAATTTGATATAAAACTCCTTGTTCAGCAACTCGTTGCACATCGTCATACAAGAAAGGCTCATCGTTAACGTTGCGAACCAATACATTCAGAATAGTGTCGCTTTTGCCATCAGAGTAGGCAATACGATCGTAGCCAAAGAAGTTTTTCTCTGGCGTATAGGTAAACTGTTTGTTTCCGGGCTCTAGCGTTATTTGTCCAAACTCTGGATTGCTGATGATGGTGAATTGAGCACTAGCGGAGGCAGGTTCAAACCCGATAATTATCGGTACTTCTTCTGAAGTAGCATAATTCAGATCAGCTAAAGGATCTGGGTTGGTAGAATCACCTGATTCAGAACCGTCGCTATTGCGACTACTACAGGCAGTAATGCCCGTTGTTAGGAATGTAGCGACAAAGACTACAGCGCACGCGCGTAAAGCAAACTTGCCAAGGTGCTTTGTCACCGATTTGTTGAGTCCATCATCCATATAAGATCAGGGTAAATATTCAGTACAGTAGTTGCACCTATCTGAATAAGCGTACATCCTAGAATCACATTTGTATACTTACCGCCAGTATACAATTGTGAGAATTCACATGGGTAAAAATACCAACTTATAAATCTTGCCGACTCATTGCAGTTTCAATGTAGATTTTACGCAACTCTTTGGCAACTGGGCCAGGTTTTCCTGAGCCAATGTTCGCACCGTCAATGTTGACCACCGGCATTACAAAGGTTGATGCGCTAGTGACGAACGCTTCCGCAGCCAGTTTAGCTTCTGCAATTGAAAAGGCTTCCTCTACGACAGTGTATCCAGCCACGCTGGCGAAACGTAATACAGCCTCGCGCGTAATACCGCTGAGAATTTCATGGCCAAGTTGGCGAGTTTTGATCTGTTTTTCTGAGGTTACAATATAAGCGTTATTAGATGTGCCTTCGGTTACTAAGCCGTGCTCAACCATCCACGCATCGTTAGCCCCAGCGTCAACAGCAGCCTGCTTTCCCATACACGGTGCAAGCAAGCCTACCGTTTTGATATCACGCCGCGCCCAACGTTGATCAGGTATTGAGATAACTTTTATGCCAGTCTCTGCTGCGGGGTTGTCTAAAAGTGCTTTGTTTTGGGTAAACATAACCAAAGAACTCGGTGTATTAGTAGGGTAATAGAATTCACGATCAGCGACGCCACGAGATACCTGCAAGTACAGCAAGCCTTCCTCAACGCCGTTGAGCTCAAGCAATTTACGCTGTGCCTCCACAATTGCCTCGTCGCTGCATGGAGCGGCCATTGCGAGTTCAGATAATGAACGGGTCAATCGGCGTAAATGCGCTTTATTATCGATCAGTTTTCCGGCAAGTACCGTGGAGACTTCGTAGACAGCATCAGCAAAAAGGAAACCCCGGTCGAGTACTGAAATTTTGGCGTCTTCTTCTGCAACAAAATCGCCATTCACATAAAAAATACGGCTCATATTAGTCGTCTCATAGTCGTCCCATTATTCTGTTCGATGCCCCCAGCTGATTATGCTGTGCTGAGCAGAAGCTCATGCAGTTCGCCTAACGATTCTACTTCAAATTCGGCACTGGGCAGAGCCTCTGGCCAGGGTATTTTCTGACTATTGAACCAGACTGCCTGAGCCCCAATCGCTTGAGCGCCAGCGACATCGGCTTCAGGGTTATCACCGATGTGAAGCAACGCCGAAGCAGGCAGATTAAACCGCTCCAGACATTGATCGAACATATGCCTATGCGGCTTAGCTGGATTATCCAAATCTGCCATATGCACGCTTTGGAAATGATGATCAATTCCGACCAGCGAAAGATCTGCATTACCGTTGGTGATTGCTGCTACCAAGTACTGCGGGCTCAGGCCTTCTAATAAGTCAATACAACCTTCATACAATTGCACCTGACTGCGGGCTAGGTAAAACGCATTAAAGGCCGCAGCAGCCACCTCACTGCCATAATCGAATTCGGCGAGTGTCTGTTCTAACATGGTTTTGCGTAAGCGCGTCACATCACCCACTAGTTCAGGTTGGTGCTCCAACACTTGCCTACGACGACGCAACAATGCATCCGCATCGACCGATTCGGTTACACGTGGCGCATATTTTACCAACCACTCATAACAGCTGCGTTCAGCACCCCGTATAGCGGATGCGCAATCCCATAGCGTGTCATCCAAATCGAACGATATGGCCTTCACTTGTTTAAGGTTTGCAATCATGTGGCTATTACACTAGCTTGCCTATTCGTTCATGATTAGTAGCACATGCATCCGTCTTGGACCATGCGCACCAATTTCGATAGTTTGTTCGATATCACCAGTTCGTGATGGCCCGGTTACAAAATTAACGCCCCTAGGTAATTCTGGTAATTCTCGCAGTAACGGCCAAATGTCATTTGAATGGCCCACAACATCGGAAGATTTCAATACCACAACGTGAGTATCGGGTAAAAAGCCTAGGGTAATGGGTGACTCGCTGGAACTTGCCAGCACCACACTGCCCGTTTCAGCCACTGCACCAAAACAATCTGTGACACTAGCGACCTCCTTACTCGTTGCCGCACCAAAGTGAGTATCAGCCGACCACGCGAGCTTACGCAACGCCGGCGCCACGCTGACGCACCCTGACAAGCCTTCTGACTCTAAATACCAATTGACCTGATCAACAATCTCGCCAGAGGTTTGCAATTGCGACACACTCATTTGTACTCCTTCCATTTGGCTCACCAACAGCTCCAACTTATCACCTGACAATGCTGGGCGAAGTTGTTCTCGCGGTTCATTCAAACGTTGCTGCACTTCTTCATAAGAGAAACGACGTTGCAATATCTCACCTGCAGCACTGCCGGGAGTGTCGGCATCTAAGGCTGCTCGTATCCGAGCTAGGATCGCCTCTTTTGCACCGCTCATTGTTTTCGCTTCCGATAAAGCTGCATAAACGTGGCACTACTTTGAGGCGCGGGTAGATCACGTGACAAGGTCCAGCCCCCTGCCAGCGGCAAATTTTTAAAGTGCCCGCGCTTACATCCAAACAACGCTAACGCTCTAATTGCCATGCACGTGGCGAATTGATACAGCGCAGGCCGACGCACAAGATAAGACCACATGCCTAAACCCCAACGCGCTTGGCGTGTTTGCAACTGTTGCTCAAACGTTGTTTGCCGATGTTTGCGCAATAGCTTAGGCAATGGAATGTCCATCGGGCATACTTCCGCGCATCGTCCATTTAGCGTACAGGCATGCGGAAGATCCACCGTTTTTTCGATTCCTACCATCACTGGCGTGATCACTGATCCCATCGGGCCAGGATAAACCCAGCCATATGCATGACCACCCACCGCGCCATACACCGGGCAATGATTCATACACGCACCGCATCGAATACAACGCAACATCTCACGCAACTCACCCACCATCATCTCAGTACGTTTACTATCAACTAGCACAACATGAAACTGATCCGGCCCGTCGATATCATCGCCACGTTTAGGGCCACTCATAAAGCTGGTGTAATTAGAAAAGTGTTGGCCTGTTGCGCTCCGCGCTAACAAACGCAACATGCTACTGGCATCTTCAAGTGTGGGTATCACCTTCTCAATTCCCACGATTACAATTTGTACTCGAGGCAGGATGGAAGTTAAATCACCATTGCCCTCGTTGGTCACCAAGACGTGTTGCCCGGTTTCGGCAATTAAAAAATTGGCACCGGTTATGCCCACATCGGCTGCAATAAATTTGTCACGTAGCACCTGCCTCGCTTCGGCGACTAATTCAGTGCGATCGATTAGTTTATCGGTGAAGCCGTACCGCTGGTGATGCTCATGAAAGAGATCCGATACTTGCTCTTTGGTTTTATGTATCGCTGGAGCAATAATATGGCTAGGTGGTTCCTTGGCAAGTTGAATAATGTATTCACCCAGGTCCGTTTCAATAGCTTCTATCCCATGTGCCGCCAAGGCATTGTTTAGATCAGCCTCTTCGCTGACCATTGACTTACCCTTGGTTACCGTTTTTGCATTCGCTTGTTTACAGATATCAACGATGACCTGCGCGGCCCCTGCTGCATCTTCGGCCCAATGAACTTCGCCGCCATTACGCTGTACAGAAGCCTCATACGCCAATAGATAATGATCCAAATTACGTAGCACATGATCTTTGGTGAGCTTTGCATCACGTTTAATTTGCTCCCATTCCGGGATCAAGCTAATCGCCTTTCTGCGTTTCTCAACAAAGCCACTTTTAACCTTACCCAAAGCGACTTGCAGTTGCTCATCCTGCAATGCAGCGCTGGAGCTTGATTTAAATTCTGATGATTGTACTTCCATGGTCAAGCCTTACCGATTGCAGGTGTAGTTAGATCATCCGCTAGCACCTCAGCAATGTGCCTAACCTCAACCGCAGAACCTGCACGGCTTAAGCGACCTGCAATATTCATCAAACAACCCATATCACCACCAAGTAAAACTTGCGCACCGGTTTGTGTGGCAAGCGCTGCTTTGTCGGTAACCATGCGGCTAGATATTTCAGGATACTTGACACAGAAAGTGCCGCCAAAACCGCAACACACATCCGTGTCTTCCATTTCTGTTATTGTGCAGTTGGTTGAATTTGCCAATAGTTTACGCGGTTGATCTTTAATGCCAAGCTCTCTAAGCCCTGCGCAACTATCGTGATAAGTCACGGTTTTATCAAATTGCGTTTTTTCGTGTGGCAATTGAAGCACGTCGACAAGAAATGAAGTGAGTTCATACACCCGACTTGCTAGCGCGACGGCCTTTTTGTGCCAATCAGTACCCTCATCAAAAAGTGCCGGGTAATGTGCTTTTAACATTCCAGCGCAAGACCCAGAGGGTGCCACTACGAAATCGAATACCTCAAAGGCTTCGATGGTGGATTTAGCGATTGCTTGGCTGGTTTTGTTATCGCCGCTATTGAACGCGGGTTGCCCACAACACGTTTGGGAAGGAGGCACGCCAACAGTGCAGCCGGCAGATTCAAGCAATTTTATTGAGGAAAATGCAACGCTGGGACGATAGAGATCAACTAGGCAGGTAACAAACAAACCAATATTGTATTGCACGGCCATGACATGTCTTTAGAAAAGACAAGTCTTGCATTGACTCTATAATTTGTCAATCACAGCGGCCTGTTACGCTATGTGCTGAGCTATAAGCCTGCGCTGAGTCACCTCTATTTACAAGCGGCAGTTTAGGAAAATTTGCGTTCGAAGACGACTGCATCCAAATTGATAGGACCGTATATATGTGGAAACTCTTCGATTCCACCGACGGTGTTTTCATAGCGCAGCTCCGAGTTAAGCAGCGTTGGATCTAGGCTAAGCAGGACCTGACCGGTTACGTCTTGATAGTACCGATCGATGACGCCTTCGAGCTGGGCGTTTAGGCAACAATGAATAAACCCTTCGCTGCTGAGTGAATCACACACATAGTGCCCCGATTGCCGCGCCTCAAGCAGGTCAGTTTGTTGAGCAATATGAAATATTCTCTTTTGATCGGTTTTTGACACTTCTAAGCGGCAGCGTGGGGGCAAGCACAAAGATTACCACGCGTATCATTTGAAGGGATATATACTGCCTACAATTCGACCATAGAAGGCCTGGTACGCTTTGTACGCTAAAAATTACGAATCTCGGGATCAGACTCCCAACACACCTCGGCAACCTAAAAAAACTCGTAGCCTTGCAGACACGCTAAAAATATACGGCGGTGCTTTTTTATTAGCGGCCGCAGCATTCTTTTTTGCTTATCAGTTTGTGCAGCCTGCACCGCCAGATACCCTTACAATCGCAACGGGGCGTACCGATGGTGCCTACTATGCGTTTGCGCAGCAGTTTAAAACGGAGTTAGCAAAAGAAAACATAGAGCTCACTATTTTGGAGACGACTGGGTCGATTGAAAATATCGAACTACTCGATACTAGCAAAGCCCAGGTCGCATTTATACAAAGCGGCGTAGTTGAAAGCGTGAATCATCCAGAAATACAAGGCTTAGGCAGTTTGTACTTTGAGCCGGTCTGGGTTTTTGTACGCAAAGGCGATGGCGTTGAGCAATTAAGCCAGCTAAACGGTGCCAGAATCGCAGTAGGTCAGGTAGGTAGTGGTACGCGCTCAGTCGCTGACTCCATACTGGCAGACAATCGGCTTGACTCCACCAATGTGTCGACCTTTGAGCTCAGTGGCATGGACGCGGTCACTGCATTCAAATTAGGCCAACTGGATGTTATTTTTAGTGTTGGTTCTTATAACGCTACAAGTGTTCAGGCAATGTTGAATGAACCCGATGCCGAGTTACTAAATTTCCGGCGCGCTCCTGCCTATGCTAAACGCCTACCGTACTTGTCTAGTATGATTTTGCCTGAAGGCGTTGTTGATTTGCATAGCAACATACCACCACAAGATGTCGTGTTGATATCAGCAGCGGCCACCCTTGTTGCACATACCGATCTGCACCCAGCGCTAAACGACTTACTATTGCAAATCAGTGATCGCCTATTCTCGCAATCCACTTTGTTTTCTGAAGCCGACCAGTTTCCTAGTGCGGCGTTCGTCGATTTTCCCATTAGCTCAGAAGCGCTGCGCTTCTACAAATCAGGCGCACCGTTTTTACAACGTTACCTACCATTCTGGGCTGCCACCCTGCTCGATCGACTCAAGGTGATGCTGGTGCCGCTTCTGGCATTGCTAATCCCGTTATTTAAAATCCTACCACCAACCTATCGCTGGACCGTAAGGAAGAAGATATACAAATGGTACGACGAGATTCAAATTATCGATCAAAGCGCAAACGAGCTGGCCACTGAAGATAATCTCGAGCTTTGCCTTGCGAATCTGGATAAGATTGAAGATGAGGTAAGAACGGTTGAAGTGCCGCTAGGATATGCCCACGAGTTGTATGTGCTGCGCCAGCACATAGATTTATTGGCTAGACAAATCAGTGCTCACGAACAAGTACTAGAACGAGAACGTTTAGGCAGGAACGCTGTAAGTTAATATAAATATGAATTCTCGTTTATTCTATTGCGTGTGCCTTGGCCTAAAAACCGTAATTAAATGAAGCGAATGAATCAGAAGTTATCACGGTATCCCAAGGAGCACAGCAAGGCTTATTTGGGTAAAGTTAATAACCGGTTTTACCACGGTGTTGCGTACAGTTTTTACTATTCATCATGAATAATTTCCAGTATCAAACAAGCACCGCCTGTTTATATCTGTGCAGTTATGATATCTGCGCGCCGATCTACCGTTTAGATTTAAAAAATGACTGCATCAGTTGCGCGCAATCAGCTTGTAGCACGCCTTCTGTCACCGCTACACGGTGCTGGCATCTTGATGACATTAAGGTTTCGGCTGTGCTGATAACAGCGCCGGTTTTGGGCTCTCTAGCCCCAAATACTAGCCGGCCGATGCGTGCCTCTAGCAAGGCACCACTACACATTAAACACGGTTCCACGGTGACATATAGTGATACATCCGTGAGCCTGTAAGAACCCAGCTTAGCGGCAGCGTTTCGCAATGCTAGCACTTCAGCATGCGCAGTTGGATCATTGAGGGCACGCGATTGATTGTGCCCTTCACCCACAATAGCGCCTTGGTGCACCACAATAGCACCGATTGGCACCTCGCCCTCATCAGCAGCTTTTTCAGCTTGTTGCAAGGCGGCTTGCATGAATTTTGTGTCTTCAGCCAGCATCGGTACGACTATTCAGCCTTAGATGGGTTTAAAAATGATGATCATACCCCGGAGGGGTGAGCGACACACACAAAAGGGAGCCTAAGCTCCCTTTTGATGTATTAGGCAAGTACCCCGGGGGACACCCAGCACCCCGGTGGCACCTAGCCCGCTTGTTTGGCGGACAGTCCTTATTTACTGCGATGGTTAACTTTCAGCTGGTGCTTCGGCCGCGCTTTCACTTTCATTGACAGCCTTCATGCTAAGTCGAATTCGACCTTGTTTATCAACTTCAAGCACCTTAACGGTAACCATCTGCCCCTCTGACAATTCATCTGCAACATTTTGTACACGATTTTCAGAAATCTGAGAGATGTGAACCAAGCCATCCTTACCAGGAAGGATGTTAACGAATGCTCCGAAGTCCATAATCTTTTGAACACGGCCTTCGTAGATAGTGCCAACTTCAATATCAGCAGTGATTAACTCAATGCGTTTTCTGGCCTCCTCGCCGGCTGCACGATCGCTTGACGCAATCTTGATTAAGCCGTCATCACCGATGTCGATAGTCGCGCCAGTTTCTTCGGTTAGTGCACGAATTACTGCGCCGCCCTTACCGATAACCGCTGCGATTTTTTCAGGGTTGATTTTGATAGTGATAAATCGTGGCGCATGCTCAGATAGATCTTCACGTGGTGCGCTGAGTGATTTCGCCATTTCGCCCAGAATAAACTGACGACCATCTTTGGCTTGATCCAACGCTTTTTCCATGATCTCTCTGGTGATACCCGTAATCTTGATATCCATTTGCAAAGCAGTGATACCGCCATCAGTACCCGCCACCTTAAAATCCATGTCACCTAAGTGATCTTCATCACCGAGGATGTCACTTAAAACAGCGTAGCCTGCCTCTTCTTTGACGAGACCCATTGCAATACCCGCGACAGGTGCTTTCAATGGGACACCTGCATCCATAAGCGCAAGGCTGGTACCACAAACAGACGCCATTGAAGACGAGCCGTTTGATTCAGTGATTTCTGATACCACACGAATGGTGTACGGGAAATCTTCGTCTGAGGGCATAACCGCTTGAACGCCGCGCTTAGCTAACTTGCCGTGGCCAATTTCACGACGCTTAGGAGAACCAACGAAGCCAGTTTCACCTACGCAGTACGGAGGAAAGTTGTAGTGCAGCATAAACGGCATGCGAGTTTCGCCGGATAGTGCATCAATGATTTGTGCATCTCGGGTAGTACCCAGTGTCGCAACAACGATTGCTTGAGTTTCACCACGAGTGAACACTGAAGAACCGTGCGTACGCGGTAGCACACCGGTATGACATGAGATCGGGCGAACCGTGCTGGTGTCACGACCATCAATACGTGGCTCACCAGCGATAACGCGGTTACGCACGACAGATTTCTCAAGCGCACTAAAGGCTTTGCTTACATCACCATCAGACCAACCATCAGCGGTCGCTACAGCTTCAACACATTTAGTACGGGCGGCACCAACAGCATCTTGGCGAGCTTGCTTTTCAGCAATGGTGTATGCGCTAGTTAGATCAGCCTTGCTGACTTCAGTTACCTTAGCGGCGAGTGCTTCATCAGTTGGTGGCGCCTGCCAATCCCAAGCGGGGTTACCCACTTCGGTGGCCAATTGCTTAATAGCAGTAATCGCTGTCTGCATTTGTTCATGACCGTAAACAACAGCATCAAGCATGACTTTTTCACTTAGGCAGTCAGCTTCTGATTCAACCATCAATACGGCCTCATCAGTACCTGCAACAACTAGATCCAATTGTGATTCGTCTAGTTGAGAAACAGTTGGGTTAAGTACGTAGTCACCGTCGATGTAAGCCACGCGCGCAGCACCAATTGGGCCGGCGAATGGCATACCTGAGATAGCCAAAGCTGCTGATGCACCCAGCAACGCTGGAATGTCAGCGCTGATTTCAGGATCAAGCGACATTACTGTAGCGATGACTTGAACTTCATTCATGAAGCCCTTTGGAAACAATGGACGCAATGGGCGATCGATCAAACGCGAGATCAGAGTTTCTGATTCAGCTGGACGACCTTCTCGCTTGAAAAAGCCACCGGGGATTTTACCGGCTGCGTAGGTTTTTTCTTGGTAGTTGATAGTCAATGGGAAAAACCCTTGACCTGGTTTGGCTTCTTTGCGGCCAACAGCGGTAACCAATACAACGGTATCGCCCATGCTAGCCATGATTGACGCACTAGCCTGTCGTGCGATTGTGCCAGTTTGGAGCGTTACAGTATCGGCGCCAAACTGAAATGTTTTTGAGTGAGCAGTCACTGGATATCCTTTACGTTTGTTGCGCGAGGCGATTTGATTAACTAACGGCGTAAGCCGAGGCGTTTGATCAGGTTCTGATAACGAGATGCATCTTTACGATGCAGGTAATCCAGCAATTTGCGGCGCTGATTGACCATTCGCAGCAAACCACGACGAGAGTGGTGATCATGCTTGTGCGCCTTGAAGTGTTCGGTCAAGTGCGTAATGCGAGCGGACAGTAGAGCTACTTGGACTTCCGGTGACCCTGTGTCCGTAGAGTCGGTCTGGTGTTCTTTGACGATTTCCGCCTTTGTTTCTGCGCTTAGGCAAGACATTGTTGATGTGTCTCCAACGTTAATTTAGTGGTGGTGAAAGCGGGGAATTGTACCACTATCAGTCCCATTGGATGACTTTCAGAGGGGCGATCAAGCCATCTTCTGCGACCTTTGCCAGCCCTAATAGGCGGCTATCTTCCGAATACACTCGAATCGGGCGCACATCGGCTGATTCTGAGCTGTCATCGAGCGCTTGAATATCATCAGAGTCAAAATTGGCTGGCACCTGCCTGCCCTGTCCGAATGACGCTAAATCAGGGTTTAAAACCACTGCCTGTGGCAAATGCATTATTCCAGCGTCAAGCGACAAAAGCAGTTCGTCCGGAGCCTCATGTTGTTCAATTTGCTCCAGACTGACCATTGGCTGATGATCGAATGGCGACACATGGCAACGCCGCAAAAACTGAATATGCCCACCACAGCCAATGACTTCCCCGATATCGGTGGCCAATGAGCGTATGTAGGTGCCCTTCGAGCAACTCACGGATACCGTGATAACCGAATCGGCGTAATGCTTTGTGGTGATGTTATGGATGACCACTGCACGTGGCGGGCGCTCCACTGTGATGCCTTCACGGGCCAGCTTGTACAAACGCTTACCGTCGATCTTAATCGCCGACACCATAGGTGGCACTTGCATCTGAGCTCCAGCAAACTGCTGACAGAACTGATCCACCTTTTGTAAATCCAAATCAACAGGCACTGGATGACTTGCGATAAGTTCGCCATCAGAATCGGCACTATCCGTTATCTCACCCAGCTTGATCTGCGCCAAATAGGTTTTGTCTGCATTGAGTAAATACCGGCTGAGTTTGGTTGCTTCGCCAAAACAAATTGGCAGCATTCCGGTTGCTAGAGGATCAAGGCTGCCGGTATGTCCGGCTTTGCGCGCATCAAATAAGCGCTTGGCTTGCTGTAATGCTTTGTTGGAACTAATTCCAGTGGGCTTGTCGAGAAGAAGCAGGCCATGAAGTAGCCTGCCGCGCTTATTCCTCGCCATCGGTGGGGTCCGGCCTTCCGGGGTCCGGCCTTCCGGGGCTCCGGCTTTCCGGCTCTTCTGTGCCGCCTTCGGATGTATCGCTTTTGGTGGTATTGGTGGACATGGCTTGATCGATTAGTGCAGAAAGCTTGGCGCCTTGTTCTGCAGAATCATCGTAGTAGAAACGTAACACCGGCACTGAACGTGTGGTCATAGCAGCCGCTAATTTACGACGCAGAAACCCAGCCGCTTTAACAAGCGCCTCTTGTGTGTCTGCCCTGTCGTCCGAATCAAACGTGGAGTAGTAGATTTTTGCATTAGATAAATCTGAGCTGACTTCCACCGATGAGATTGTCAGCATCGGCGAAATTCTAGGGTCTTTAAGCTCGTTACGTATCAGCAGTGATAGCTCGCGCTGGATGTAGTCTGCAATTCTATGTTGGCGTGGATTAGTTTTAGACATGACTTTTTGCCATTACAACGTACGCGCCACCTCAGTACGTTCAAATACTTCAATCTGATCACCAGGTTTCACATCGGTGTAGTTCTTAACACCGATGCCACATTCGGTACCCATATTGACGCTATTGACGTCGTCTTTAAAACGACGAAGTGATTCTAGCTCGCCTTCGTAAATAACCACGTTTTCACGCAATACTCTGATGGGTTCGTTGCGGCGTACAACGCCGTCGATAACCATACAACCGGCAATCAAACCAAACTTAGGCGATGTGAACACATCCTTGACTTCGGCAGTACCAATAATGTTTTCACGAACCTCTGGTGCAAGTAAACCACCAGCTACCGATTTAACTAGGTCGATTAGTTCGTATATAACACTGTAATAGCGAAGCTCAATATCATTCTCTTGAATGAGGCGACGTGCAGCGTTATCTGCACGGGTATTAAAGCCCACCAATGTAGCACCCGACGTTAAAGCAAGATTGGCATCAGACTCGGTGATTCCACCCACGCCACCGCCGATAACTCGAACACTCACCTCGTCAGTGGAGAGGCCTTCAAGTGAGCTCCGAATCGCTTCGAAGCTACCCTTAACATCGGCTTTAACTACTAAATTAACAGTAGGTACTTCGCCACTCTTAATTTGTGAAAATACATCATCAAGTTTTGCAGGGCGACGATCCGCCAAGCGCGCATCACGTTGCTTACCTTCACGAAGTTCAGCAAGCTCACGCGCTGATTTATCATCCAGCGCGACGAGCATTTCATCGCCCGCATTTGGGGTTGCTGATAAACCTAGAACTTGTACAGGCATAGACGGACCAGCTTCTTCGATGCTCTTGCCATTTTCATCAAACATGGCTCGAACTCGACCTGTCTCTTGGCCACAAATAAGTATCTGGCCACGCTTTAGCGTACCGGCCTGCACTAGCACTGTAGCGACCGGCCCCTTACCTTTATCCAATGCTGCTTCGATTACAACGCCGCTTGCAGCGCCTTCGGGTGAGGCTTGCAGTTCAAGTACTTCAGCTTGTAGACGGATCGCATCGAGCAAGTCGCCAACGCCATCACCAGTGAGTGCTGATACCGGGATAAATTGAGTGTCACCACCCCACGCCTCTGAAATGACATCGTGCTGCGCCAATTCGTTACGTACGCGTTCAGGGTCAACGCCCTCTTTATCCATTTTGTTGATCGCGACAATTAGTGGCACATTTGCTGATCGCGCATGCTGCACACCTTCAATCGTTTGTGGCATAACGCCATCATCACCGGCCACCACCAGCACAACGATATCAGTGGCTTGTGCACCACGTGCTCGCATTGATGTAAACGCGGCGTGTCCCGGTGTATCAAGGAACGTAATAGTGCCTTTATCGGTGTGGCTTTGATATGCACCAATATGCTGGGTAATACCACCGGCCTCACCTGCAGCAACTCGTGCATGCCGGATGTAGTCAAGTAGCGATGTTTTACCGTGATCAACGTGACCCATGATAGTTACAACCGGTGCGCGTGGCTCAGACTCATCACTTGAGCGATCACCAGAGATCTTTTCAGCCAATGCGGCTTCAATATCATCGTCGCTCATGGCAATGGCCTTGTGGCCCATTTCTTCAACCACTAGCATCGCGGTGTCTTGATCGAGCATTTGGTTGATGGTGGCCATAACGCCCATACCCATCATGCTTTTAATCACTTCAGCCGCTTTCACTGCCATCTTGTTGGCAAGTTCCGCAACGGTGATGGTTTCTGGGACCTCTACATCGCGAACAACCGGTGCGGTTGGTTTTTCGAAACCATGCTTGGATTCGAAGTTACCAGGCAGGGCACGCCTTGGCTTACCTTTACGGCGGCCAGATTTGTCTTTAGAGACATGCAACTGATTGCGTCCGTAGCGAGTATCACCGCCACCTTTGCCCTTGCCTCGTCCTTTACTACTATTGTTGTTATTGTCTTTGCGCCCAGCTCCACGATCAGTTGATGTGGCCGCTTGTTGCGCCTCAACTGCAGCACGGCGCTGCGCCTCATCCGCCAAACGCTGTTGCTCTTTTCGCTCCGCTTCTATTCGAGTGGTTTCAGCGTTTTCTTTGCGTTTTTCAACAGCAAAATGTTTTTCAGCTTGCCGCTCCGCTGCAGAGCGCGCTTGCTCTTCCGCTGCCGTACGAATCTGGTCCGCAACCACTTGTCGCGCGATATCGTCCGGATGCATTGTCGCTACTGGAGCTGCTTCAACTTCAGGCTCAGCATTGACACGCTGGGCAACTTCTGCAGCCACCGCATCTTCTGCAGCCGTAGCCGCAGATTCTGCCGATACCGCCGTGCCAACTGAATCTGTTGCTTCGAATTCGGTCGCTCCCTCATCAGGAGCTACGTCAATGCTTGCTTGGCTTGGCTCATCAACGGCAGCGTCAGACGTTATTGGCGATGCAGCTGCTGCGGCTGGCGCTTCGACTTCTTCACCAGGCTTGACGTAGGTGCGACGGCCACGAACTTCAACGTTAACTTTTTTACGGCCAGACGAATCTCCTTTGAGCTCGCTGACACGCTTGCGCCTCAACGTTATTTTGCTGCCGGTGCTGCCACCGCCACCTGTTGACTCTCCACGCGATGTGCGTAGGTGTGTCAATAGGGTCACCTTCTCCTCATCGGAGACGGAATCGCCTTCGCTGGACTTTTCAATTCCAGCGTCGCGAAGCTGCTCTAACAGTTTTTCGACAGGTGTGCCGACAACTTGTGCGAGCTGTTTTACGGTAACTTCAGCCATGACTCTCTTTGCTTTCTCTATGCCGTGTTGTATTTATACAGTCGTCACTATTCGCTAGTTTCTTCTTCGTCGAACCAGCTTTCACGTGCTTTCATGATGAGCTTAGCGGCGAGCTCCTCATTCATACCTTGAACGTCCATTAGGTCGCCCACTGATTGATCCGCTACGTCATCTACTGTCAGGATATCGTGACCAGCCATTTCCAGTGCTAGCTCTGGCGTTATCCCTTCCATTTCTTTTAGCTCTTGCGATGGAGTTTTGCCATCGAGTTTTTCTTCAGTTGCAATCGCCTTGGTTAACAAGGAATCCTGTGCACGACTGCGCAACTCATCAACGATGCTCTCTTCGAACTCATCAATATCGAGTAATTCTTGACGCGGCACATACGCGACTTCTTCAACGCTGGTGAATCCTTCTTGCACCAAGATCAACGCAACTTCTTCGTCAACATCCAGCTGTTCAACAAACACCTGTAAAGTCTCTTTTGATTCAAGCTCGCTCTTCTCTTCCGCTGCAGCCTCATCCATCACATTGAGATCCCAGCCAGTTAGCTCAGATGCCAAGCGTACGTTTTGACCACCACGACCAATCGCTAACGATAGTTTGTCATCCTCGACCGCAATATCCATGCTGTGCTTGTCTTCGTCTACAACGATGCCTTTCACTTCAGCTGGCGCCATTGCATTGATAACAAATTGCGCCGGGTTTTCATTCCAGAGAATGATATCGATACGCTCACCTGCCAATTCGTTAGACACCGTTTGCACACGCGAACCACGCATACCCACGCAAGCGCCAACAGGGTCAAGCCGCGGATCAAGCGACGAAACGGCGATCTTTGCACGAGCGCTGGGATCACGCGCGGCACCATTAATCACAATGACGCCTTGGCCCACTTCAGGTACTTCAAGCTTAAATAACTCAATCAAAAATTCTGGTGCGGTACGGGTAACAAATAATTGTGGCCCACGAGGCTCGCTTCTGACTTCGCGTAAATAACCGCGTAATCGATCCCCGGGACGTACAGCTTCGCGCGGGATCATATCCTCGCGTGAGATGTACGCTTCGGCATTGCTGCCCAAATCAAGGTATACACCGCCGCGTTCGAGACGCTTGACGATGCCCATAACCAACTCGCCTTCACGTGCTTTATATGCATCAACAACGCGCTCACGCTCAGCTTCTCGTACTTTCTGCACAATCACTTGCTTAGCAGTTTGCGCAGCAATACGACCAAAATCGACCGAATCGATTTCGTCTTCTGTGTAATCACCCAGCTCAAGCTCAGGCTCATCAATTTGCGCAGCCGAAATCGTGATCATACGTAGCGGGAACTCTTGCTCAGTATCATCTTCAACGACTTCCCAGCGCCGGAATGTCTTGTACTCGCCCGTTTCACGATCAATGGATACACGTACTTCGATGTCCAGGCCATTACGCTTGCGCGTAGCAGACGCCAACGCAGCTTCTAGAGCTTCGAAGATAATGCTTTGATCCACGCCTTTCTCGTTAGAGACAGTCTCGGCTACGAGTAAAATTTCCTTGCTCATGCTCTCAAGAATCCCAGTTTCACATGTGCCATGTGCACCTCTTTGTCATCGTTCAACATCATCGTAAATACTTACTCAATATGTTTTTGGTTACCAACTCTGCAGTCTTCTCTGCTGCCGATAACTGCTTGACCAATATCTACTTGGCTAATTTCCTAGATAATTTCACCGCCGACAATAAATACGCTTCAGCTATGTCATTTAATGGTATGACGTAATCCAAACCATCAACCTCTACAACTGCGCTTTCGTCACTATCGCAAATACCGACACTAACAAGCTTGCCCTTAAAATTTCGCCGCCCTTCTACACCAGACAACAGTTTAATTTTTACCGTTTGCATAATGTGCTGAGCAAACTGCTCAGTCGTAAACAACGGTCGATCAACTCCCGGCGAAGACACCTCAAGTAAATAGGCCGAGCTTATTAATGCCGAACCATTGGCCTCTTCTACTTCTATCACGGCGTTAATCTGTCGACTAACCGTTGCACAATCTTCTACATCAATGCCTTCAGGCTTGTCGATATAAATGCGTAGCGTTTGGCCGTTTTCCGTTTGGCCCATCTCCGCTCCAACAAATTCGTAATCTAAACCACTAACGATTGGCTCTAGTTTTTCGACAATGTTTATCGAGGCACGGCGCATTTAAAATCGGTTCCTAGTGTGTTGGTGAAGCATGCTCATTGTCATATCAACGTTATATGCACCAAGAAACATAACCTCAAAAACAAAAAAAGCTCCCACGGGAGCCTTTTTTAAATTTCTGATTATCTGACCACCTTCGTACTGTGGCCGCGTACGCCTATCAAGCTCATAACAAATGATAAGAACACATAATTAAGCTCATAGAGGCGTTGCTTTCATGGAGGGAGTTCGCTTCTAATCCGCGCATTGTATCAGCCTAACGGCCAAGATGCGGCATTTTGCAGTAAATCGCCCTTTACTAGCTGCAACAACAGTGCCGAAGAACCCTTAGTTTTCGTTATTTGCGCTGTTGCCGTCAATTTCAAAGCGCACTAACACCTGCCCCTGCGAAACTTGTTGCCCAGCCGTTACACAAATTTCTGCAATAACAACATCATGCGGCGCGTTCAGTGTTTGCTCCATTTTCATGGCCTCTTGGCTCAATAGCGGCAATCCAGCCCTAACAGCTTGACCCTCTGTGCACGAAATTTGTGTAATCAGCCCCGGCATAGCGGCCATCAGCTCAACATGTGCTTTGCCATCACTAGTGCTTTTATGATGCATGGGTTTATACACGCGCGCAGAGCACTCCCCCACATGGATATCCAGATATTCTCGCTCATTCAACACATGTACATGCAAGCGTCTGCCATCAATCTCAATGGGGCGGCCCTCCGCGGGGCGGCCCTCCGCCTCGCTGCCATCATTCCAACCAACAATGCCAATCGGCAAAATACGATGAGAAAAATTCGCTGCGGATACGAGCCAACTGTGATCGGCTTGCTGTTCCAAAGTCAGGGTGGTTGCCTGGTACCTATCGCGCTCGTCGAGGCACAATTCGCATAGCCGCCTGGCTTGGCCCCAGAGTTGCCACGTGCCTAGAGTGGTCGCAATATCGGTTTGAACGTCAGTGCTCGGCCAGAGTGAACAGGCCATTGCAGCAATCGCAATTGCTTTAGTTGAAGGCATTTGCTCTACCAAGTCGTCGATCTGCTCCTCTATCAACGTCGTACTGACATCACCTGACAGGACGGCATCATGGCTACATAGCCTAAGCAGAAAGTCTCGATTAGTTATGGTGCCAAGCATGACAGTGTCACGCAACATGGTAGAAAGCTGCTTAAACGCTTGCGCCCTGCTGCCCCCTGTAGCAATCAATTTGGCAAGCATGGGATCGTAGAACGGCAACACCTTGTCACCCTGCACCACACCACTATCAATTCTTCCATCAGCGGGCCAACGTAAAATATCCAGGCAACCCGTCGCTGGTAAAAAACCAGCAGGCACATCTTCAGCATAGATTCTAGCTTCCACTGAATGTCCGTTTAATTGGATATCTTGCTGCTGTAATGGCAGTGTTTGCCCATCTGCTACAACTAATTGCCACTCCACTAAATCGAGACCAGTGACGCTTTCAGTGACTGGATGTTCAACTTGCAGCCGCGTATTCATCTCCATAAACCAAAAGTGTTTTGCGCTCATAGCACCGGATGCGTCGACAATAAATTCAATTGTCCCAGCACCCTCGTAATTTATACTACTGGCAGCCGTTACTGCAGCCGTACAAAGAGACAGACGAAACGCATCAGTAATCCCGGGCGCTGGCGATTCTTCGATTACTTTTTGATGTCGCCTCTGTATCGAACAATCTCGCTCATATAAATGCACCACATTGCCGTGTCGATCACCAAACACCTGCACTTCGATATGACGCGGATGCATGATATATTTTTCAAGCAAGACATGATCATCGCCAAAAGCGCCTGCCGCTTCGCGACGAGCACTAGCAAGCGCGGCTTGAAATTCACTTGGAGTTGCAACCAAGCGCATACCCTTACCGCCGCCTCCGGCACGCGCTTTGATCAACAAAGGGTAAGTGATTAAGGCGGCTTGTTCAAATAGAAAGTCAGCGTCCTGTTGTTCACCGTGATAACCCGGCACCACTGGCACACCAGCATCAATCATGCGTTGCTTAGCAGCATCTTTGTGCCCCATCGCACGCAGCGATTCGCTCTTAGGGCCGATAAAGATCAAGCCAGCTTCGGCACAACGGTCAGCAAACTCAGGATTTTCAGACAAAAAACCATAGCCTGGATGTATGGCTTGGCAATTAGTTCTCACCGCCGCATCAATAATGGCTGCGATATTGAGATAACTTTCAGCGGGTAACGCGCCGCCAATCTCGACGGCTTCATCAGCGAATTCCACATGGGACGCTTTAGCATCAGCTGTGGAAAACACTGCGACAGTGCGTAAGCCAAGCTTACGCACTGTCGCAGTGATACGCAGCGCAATCTCGCCTCGGTTGGCAATGAGTACTGAATCGTAGTTGATTATGTCGGTCATGGCTTACATTCTGAACACGCCAAAGCGCGTGTCTTCGATGGGAGCATTCAGGCTAATCGACAGGCTCAAGCCCAACACATCGCGCGTCATCCTTGGATCAATAATGCCATCATCCCAAAGCCGCGAGGATGCGTACAAGGCAGAAGACTGAGCGTCAAATTGATCGATAATGGGTTGTCGAAAGTCCGAGTCGTCTTTGTCAGTCCATTCGCCACCAGAGCGCTTGATAGCTGAACCTTTAACAGTAGCTAATACGCCAGCGGCCTGCTCACCACCCATAACAGCTATTCGGGCATTGGGCCACATCCATAAAAATCGAGGATCAAAAGCTCGACCGCACATGCCGTAGTTGCCAGCACCATAAGAGCCACCCACTATGACCGTTAGCTTTGGCACTTGCGCGTTGGATACAGCCGTAACAAACTTAGCACCGTGTTTTGCAATGCCGCCCGCCTCCGCGGCTTGCCCTACCATAAAACCCGTAATGTTTTGCAAAAACACTAAGGGTATTTTACGTTGGCAGCACAGCTCAACAAAGTGTGCACCCTTTAAGGCCGAATCCGAAAACAACACACCATTGTTACCTATGATACCAATCGGTATACCATGTAGGTGCGCAAACCCAGTGACTAAGGTTTCACCAAACAACGGTTTGAATTCGTTAAATTCAGAATCATCAACTAGGCGTGCAACGATGTCACGCATATCAAATGGTTGCCGGGAATCCGCAGGGATTAAACCAGTTAACTCTTCCGTATCGTAGCGAGGTGGCAGACTCTTTTGCCGCCTGAGAGTTTGAGGTGGCACCCTATTAAAGCCTGCCACACACTCACGGGCTAGCTGCAATGCATGCTGATCATCATTGGCTAGGTAATCAGCCACGCCCGAAAGCCTGGTATGCGTATCGCCTCCACCTAACACCTCAGCTGATACTTCTTCGCCGGTGGCGGCCATAACCAATGGTGGGCCTGCAAGAAAGATCGTGCCTTGTTCCTTGACGATAATCGTTTGATCAGACATCGCTGGCACATAAGCGCCACCAGCAGTGCACGAACCCATCACTACTGCAATTTGCGGAATGCCCATTGCCGACATAGTGGCTTGGTTAAAAAAGATTCGCCCAAAGTGTTCGCGATCTGGGAAAACCTCATCCTGGTTGGGTAGATTGGCACCACCGCTATCCACAAGATAAATACACGGCAATTGGTTTTGCTGAGCAATAGCTTGTGATCGTAAATGTTTCTTAACAGTTAGTGGGTAGTACGTGCCGCCTTTAACTGTTGCGTCATTACATATGATCATACAGTCGATGCCACACACCGGAGCAACACCTGCAATTAAACCTGCAGAAGGAACCGCATCATCGTAGTGACCGAGCCCTGCAAACAGCCCGATTTCAAGAAACGCACTGCCTGAATCGATCAAACCATTAATACGATCACGTGGCAATAATTTACCTCGTTTTAAATGCCGATCACGAGAGGCTGTCGTACCGCCAAGTTGCAACGTTTCTGCAACTGATTGTACTTGCGTAATAAGCTTGCGCATACGATGCGAATTTTCGATGTAAGCTTCGCTGCGCGTGTCGCATGGGGATTCAATTTGCATGGAGTTAGTTTGCGTACCGGCTTAGCTTGAAGAATTGGCGAAGAGCTCACGCCCTATCAACATCCGGCGTATCTCACTAGTGCCGGCACCTATCTCATAGAGTTTCGCATCGCGAAGTAGGCGCCCTGTGGGGTAGTCATTAATATAACCATTGCCACCCAAGCTTTGAATGGCTTCAAGCGCACACCAAGTGGCTTTTTCAGCTGCATACAAAATACATCCCGCTGCATCCTGTCGAGTGGATTCCCCTCGATCGCAAGCCTTGGCAACTGCATAAACATAGGCGCGGCAGGCACTAGCGGTGGTATACATATCGGCGACTTTACCTTGCATAAGCTGAAACTCGCCAATGGCTTGTCCAAATTGTTTACGTTCATGCACGTAAGGCATTACCACATCCAAACACGCAGCCATAATACCAACAGGGCCACCTGCTAACACAACTCGTTCGTAATCCAAACCGGACATCAACACATTAACGCCCTTGCCTTCTATACCCAGTACCTGTTCACTTGCCACTTCACAATTATCGAACACCAGCTCACAGGTGTTGGAGCCTCGCATGCCTAATTTATCAAGTTTGGGGGACGTACTGAAACCAGCCATTGTTTTTTCAATGATAAACGCAGTGATACCACGCGGCCCGGCATCTGCATCTGTTTTGGCGTACACCACTAGCGTGTTGGCATCTGGGCCGTTGGTTATCCACATCTTATTGCCATTGAGTAAATAGCCATTTTTTGTTTTAGTCGCTCGCAGCTGCATCGACACTACATCACTGCCTGAGCCTGGTTCTGACATGGCCAAGGCACCAATGTGTTCACCACTAACAAGCTTTGGTAAGTAGCGTGCTTTTTGTTCATCATTGCCGTTACGATAAATTTGGTTGATGCACAGGTTTGAGTGAGCACCATAAGACAAGCCAACGGATGCTGATGCGCGGCTAATTTCCTCAACACATATACAGTGAGCTAGATAGCCCATGTCTACACCGCCGTACTGCTCACCAATCGTGACACCGTGCAAACCGAGCTCTCCCAGTTTTTGCCAAAGCTCGATTGGAAATTCGTTAGTTTTGTCGATGGCAGCTGCTTGCGGCGCGATCTCATCCTGCGCAAATCGATGAACCATATCACGCATCGAGATTAGCTCATCACTTAACTCAAACTGTAGACCTGCATTAAACATAGAATTACGCCGCCTGATTAACTTGGGATAGTGTATCCGGGTTGTTAAACTGTTGCCACGCTAGTGCTCGCTTAGCAGTAGCCTCTTGCATTGCTAGCAGCTTTATAGGGCCGTAGCCTTTAATTAGTGTTGGTATTGCCAGAATAGTGTTTGCTGCATCGGTTTGATCGTTGCTTGCAATTTGTTCGAGTAAGGCGTGCATATCCTGCTCGTAGGTTTTAATCCACGCGCGCTCCTGACGGCGCTCATTTGTATAACCAAAAATATCAAACGGTGTGCCTCGTAAGCTCTTTGCACGGCTTAGCATTTTAAACACAGACAAAACAGAACGGCCAAACTCTCGCTTCCTGGGCCTACCCAATGGGCCAATCTTTGATATCAGTGGCGGAGCCAAATTGAATGAGAGTTTAATATCACCATCGAATTGTTGAGTAATCATTTTGTCAAATTCAGGTGATGAGTATAGGCGCGCAACCTCGTATTCATCTTTGTAGGCCAGCACCCGAGCATAGTTATCAGCAATGGTACGAATGATTAGTGGTTCAAGGTGTCGAGATTCACACAATGCCCTAAATTGATCAATTGCAGCCATATATCGTGCAACTAGACGGCTGCCTTGATACTTGCGTAAGTGCGTGCTTCGGTGTTCGATCAATTGCTCCAGCGACATTTCATCAACACTATTGCCGGCATCATTGTTTTGCAATAGATCAGTAACACGACTAGCATCGGCATTTAAGGTTCGCCCCACTTCAAATGCCTTCAGATTTTTATCCACAGCAACGCCATTAAGCGCGATTGCCTGTCGCATCGCATCCAGCGATACTGGCAAACCACCTGACTGCCAAGCATAACCCAGCATGACGATATTGGTAGCTATTGTATCCCCTAGTAACTGCGCAGCAACTATACCAAATGGCTGTATCTGAGACTCACTGCCAACGTATTCTTTTATCTTACGCTCAACTTCACCACTACGAAAATCAACGTTATGATTTTTAACGAAGTCAGACACCGGTAATGTGTTGGAGTTAATGACCGCCACTGTTCGGGACGGATCACATAACACGGTGACATCAGCAGATGATGCAACAACACTATCAGCTGCAAAGAGCAGATCAGCCCCGCCTGCAACGATATGTGGACTCTTAACACTGTCAGGCTCACGCGCCAGGCGAATAAAACTTGATACCGCTCCACCTTTTTGAGCCAGCCCAGCCATATCTAGAATCATGCTGGCGTTACCATCGATATGGGCAGCCATGCCGATCAGTGATCCAATGGTTAGCACGCCAGTACCTCCCACGCCGGTGACAACGATATTCCAAGCAGATGACTCTAAGCTAGGCATAGCAGGCTCGGGTAGTGCCTGGTTTTGATCAAAATCAGGCAACGCCTGTTTTTTAAGCTGTCCACCGTTAATGGTGACGAAAGACGGGCAAAAGCCATTCGCACAGCTGTAGTCTTTATTACAACTGGATTGGTTGATCTTGCGCTTGCGGCCAAACTCAGTTTCTAACGGTTCAACTGCAACGCAGTTAGACTGCTCAGAACAATCACCGCAACCTTCACAAACATCTGGGTGAATAAACAATCGTTTAGGCGGATCTTCAAGTAAGCCGCGTTTACGCCTGCGACGTTTTTCGGCAGCGCAAGTCTGTGCGTAAATAATCGCGTTGCAACCCTTTACGGTACGCAACTCGCGCATCAGTGAATCCAATTCTTCGCGATGTTTGACAACTACCCCTGCTGCTAACTCACTCTGGGGGTAAAGCTCTGGCTCATCAGACACTAAATAAACTGGTGACACACCCTCAGCTTTAAGCTGTTGGCTGATCCGCCCCGGGGTGAGCTCACCATCGAGCGCTTGGCCACCCGTCATCGCAACCGCATCGTTATACAATACTTTGTAAGTGATGTTGACACCCGATGCCACAGCCGCTCGTATTGCCAACAAACCAGAATGAAAATAAGTACCATCACCAATATTAACGAAGCGGTGTTCGTCTGAGGTGTAATTGGCCAACGCAGTCCAGGGCACACCTTCCCCCCCCATTTGCGTGAACGTATCAGTACTGCGATCCATCCACTGCACCATATAATGACAACCAATGCCCGCTAAGGCCTTCGAACCTTTGGGTACCTTGGTGGATGTATTGTGCGGACATCCGGCACAGAACCATGGGCGCCGCTCCAACGGGGCTTCGTGTGCTTGCTTTTGAGCAGCCCGAGCTTGTAAATAGTCAAGCCGCTGCTGAATGCGCTGCTTAACTGATTCATCAAAATCAAATTGCAGTACACGCATTGCAATGGCTCTGGCCACCTTTGATATAGACATGGCTGCAGAGTGTGGAAAAAACGGTTTGTCATGTTCGTCAAACTTGCCAATAATCCGCGGTCGGACATCGGCACGCCAATTAAATAATTGCTGCTTAATCTGATGCTCGATAATTTCGCGACGCTCTTCAACAATCAACACCTCTTCAAGCCCTTCAGAAAACTCACGTATCCCTTCAGGCTCAAGCGGCCATGGCATGCGTACCTTATAAAGCCGCAACCCTATTGCATTTATCACGTCTTGATCAACGCCTAGCTCCTCCAGTGCCTGGCATACATCTTCAAAGGCTTTACCCGTCGCGACAATCCCAAACCGAGCATTAGGCGAGTCAAGTACAACTTTATCGATCTTGTTTGCACGCGCATACGCTAAGGCTGCATAGGCCTTAAGTTCTTGCAGGCGTTCATCTTGAACCAATGGCGGGTCGGGCCAGCGGATATTTAAACCACCTTCCGGCAGTTCAAAATCTGTGGGCTCGACAAACGATTTGTATTCACCATCTATGCTGACTACCGCACTGGTTTCGACTGTGTCCGATATGACTTTCATGCCAACCCAACAACCTGAGTATCGAGACATGGCAATTCCCAACAAGCCAAGCTCGATAAATTCATGTATCGAGGAGGGATACAGCACTGGCATTACCGCTGCCATAAACGCATGGTCCGACTGATGCGGCAAGGTTGACGATTTTGCAGTATGATCATCACCTGCCAAACACAACACCCCTCCGTTTGCCGAACTACCTGCAGCGTTGCCGTGCTTAAACACATCGCCGCTGCGATCCACACCTGGCCCTTTGCCATACCAAATACCCAACACGCCATCATGTGTCGCATTAGGGGTGATCGGAACTTGTTGCGTTCCCCAGATCGCTGTGGCTGCAAGGTCTTCATTTACGCCAGGCTGAAATGTAATATTGAGTGGGTCCAGGTGGGATGAGGCCAACGTCAACTGCTGATCGTAACTGCCCAGTGGCGAACCACGGTAGCCAGTAATATAGGAAGCGGTGTTTAGCC
Organism: Granulosicoccaceae bacterium; assembly: GCA_036478595.1. Classification (GTDB taxonomy): domain Bacteria; phylum Pseudomonadota; class Gammaproteobacteria; order Granulosicoccales; family Granulosicoccaceae; genus Granulosicoccus. Next base: position 13,975 of record JAZGEF010000024.1, on the reverse strand, counting down.
CAGCCCGCACATCACGCCGCATTTGCGCCATCGGCAGCCGAATTAAGGCCTGTGTGCCACTAAGAAATACGTCGCCAGCTACGGCTGTGTATTTATCATCTAAGCTGTGCAATTTACCCATCGCGTCCACTCCCCAGGCGACTGACTACAGTCAGATCGAAACTGTGTTTATAGGTTCAATTTAGCCTAATTTTCGCAGGCCCACGAGAATTTTTTTATCCCTTTCGATGAATGCAGGCATTGACAGCGTCAATCTATGGAAGATGGGTAAATGATGGCTGAAACCAGTTGAGCGCACTGCGCTCAACTGGTAGGTATTTATGCCGCTTTAGTGCTATTTGCTATGGCTTTGAATGCCGCAGAGAAGTCAAGCTTGAGCCGATCATGATATCGCGTCATATTCCACTGAAAGTACGGATCTGGTGTTGCCCAACCATCACCATAAGTAGCCGCCAGCATAGCTTCTGCATCATTAGGTATTAATACATCAACGCCAGAATAATTGGCAACTTTTAGAGGCAGCATCATATTTAGCGAACATTTGTGTGCAAGATTATATGAACAAAGCTCACCTGTTTTCGGGCGGTAATACATCAAAAATACATCGACTGTCGGCAAATCAGGAAAACATAAATTAAAGTTTCCCAAATTGCCTTTTCCCGTTACCGTATGACCCGCCGCCCTTAAGTGATCCATCACTTCATGTAACCGTGCTGCGGCTTCCATTGGCGTTTCCGCCTCGACAACAAAACCAGAATCAAAATCATCATCATGCGCGATAAACTTGCCATCACGCACAAGACCTAGCAACGAACCATAGGCAACAAACAACCCCGAAGTGTCCGGCACATCTTCAAGAGCTTGTTGAGCCAAGGTATAGGCATCAAATACATCGTTTGTCCAACCCGGATTACCAACTGGTGGCTTAAACAAATAGCCAGCCTTTGCACTTACCATGAATCCATCATTAATCTGACCTTGTAATGAACCATCGCCTGCGCCTAGCGGGGAAGTTTCTTCAACAGTCAACCAACTGCCATCTGGCAGCTCAGCTTTTAGTTGATATTCCGCCGGAAGGGCTTCGACTAGGCTTTTTGCTGCTCTAAATATGAAAGAGCCACAGTCTGAACGAACACGGTTATTTAATGGCACTCTGGTTAATAGAAGATCATCTATATAGATTCCAACCAAACCATTACTGGTATGGGGCACTATGCCGTCGACTCTATGCTTGTTGGCAGCAACTTTAATAGTCGCTTTTGGCAGCAGTACAGAACGCACTGTTTTTTTAATAAACGAGAGCATGTTGATCCCTTACACCAAACGTAGGTGATCTTTAGCTTGTAGTTTTGCCACGAAGCGACCAACCTGGGGATCTTCACTCTTGTAACGAGCATAACCCTGACCTTCACAGGAATAGCTGCAGTCAAAATTATTTTCACGTAGCGATTCAATAAAATTATCATGTGACTGAAAACGACGATAGTGAGTTGTACCAAATTCTTTTGGCATATCTTTATCGCCGTCAAGGCGGAATTCAAAAAACAGGATTGAATCTTTGTTTAGTACTTTAGAAAAACTGGCAAGCTGCGCCTGCTGCAGCTCTTCAGTAATCGCATGCTGAAAAAAGCGCGAATACATCACCAGCGGCTTTTTGAAATCAACCCGATCTTTTAGCGCCTCAGCCGCATCTTCGATGCTCGATTGAACTGCTGAAAATCGTTCATTGTTGTCAGCAAATTTAATTAATTCATCACAGATAACTTGATCTGTCGCGACCACCTCATGACCTAAGCCATGAAAGAATCGCGAATCGCGCCCATTACCGCAACCTAGCTCAATGATAGTGGCGTCAGCGCTGTGCAACCAAGATTGTACAAATACCGCGAACTGCGACGGGTGAGTAGGCACAGCAGAGCTGGCGTAAACGGACTGCCAGTAAGCGGCGTTAGCGAGCATATCTATGAGTCTCCAAAGGACTGCCGAAACACAGCTAGGTATTAGCCGGGTAATGGCCCTCAGTAGCAAAATCCACACCATGCAGCGGCATACCTAGGCCCTATCAGCGAGCCAGAAGGTGTAGATTGAGACTCGACCGACAAATTAGTGAGCCACATGATGAAAGCGGATAAACAACAAATTGATGGATTTCTAGCCAGCCATGGTGACTGGGCAGTCAAGGAGGGGAAACTCTATAGGTTTCTACGGTTCGACAATTTCGCGGCAGCGTTTGGTTTTATGACACAAATTGCCATAATCGCCGAAAAACAAGATCATCACCCAGATTGGAGCAATAGCTACCGGACGGTAGAGATTTGCTTGACTACACACCACTATAAAGGCATCAGCCAACGCGACTTTGATTTGGCAGAAGCCATTGACGCAATTGCTGGAGTTGGGTAGTTGTCAACGTCTCCTAACCCACACCCTCAAAGAAATGAGTCGCACATCGCAGCAGGTATTTATTTGCCACTACACTAACACCAGCCGATTATTCTAAGCGTTTAATCCTATTGGGCGACCACTCCCGTGGCCCGTAGCGTTCCTGACCATCCTCCATAATCTTAATCATCAGAGGGCTGATTTTTAGATCAACACCTGCACGTTCAGCAACGCTTTGGAATAAGCCGATGTCTTTATGATACTAAGTCCAAAGTAAAGTCGATATCCCGTAAACCAAATATAGGGGGCTCACAACCTGCAAATATAGAGATATTGCCAGTAGCAGCCCGGCAACACCCACCCGATACCGGACAGTCAACAGCATGCTATATTTCTACTTTGGCAGCAGTGCCGTAATATGATTAGACAATGCATCTACTGCGTCCCGCAGAGTACCGTCATTATCGATAATCGTATGAGACTGCAGCGACTTTATATCAAGTTCGGCATTGCGTTGCAAACGCTGAGCGATCTGCTCGGTGCTTTCGCGTGTGCGAGAATTCAATCGCTGCTGAACCGTAATAGCCTGGGCAGCGATCAATACAACATCAATCTTAGGAAATGCCGCTCTAATAGTTTCTAGCGCTCCGCGACTGCCATTGGCGACAACCACCATTCCATCACTAATTTTATCCTGCGCATGCCGCGGCAAACCATAGTAATTACCATTGGCTTGCCAACTCACTGCAAATTCTCCGCGTTCAAGCGCCAGCAAGAAGTTGTCAATCGTCACGGTGTCATGTTCTTCATTGTCAGGAATGCACGGACGTGTGATAACCCGTTTGAGAAAATGTATTTGTCGGTTTTGGGCAAAGCGTTGCTGCACAGCCTTAAGCAGGCTGTCTTTACCCACACCACTGGCGCCAATAACCAGCACAAGGCATCCCGACTGATTTTTTTGGTTTGACAACATACACACCTTGAGAACCTTAACAACGCTAGTGAGCATAGCAGAGGCACCAAATACGTGAACCAGTCGATGTTCGGCAAAGTTTAAACACGTCGTAAGGTCTAAATCGCTGAAAATTACGCCGTTTATGCCGCTGCTATGGGCAGTGCAACTCTGATTTGAACTACCAATGCCACAACGATCGATTCTGTGCTGCCTGGCCATGATAGCCGCGCTTGCAAGCTCCCCTGCCTTATCAGTTACTCCTGCGGTTAGTTGGAAAGACAGTTACTCAGTGGGTAATCAATGTTATTGCGTGACAACTTACGATCACGGTGCGGGCACAATTATGGTCGACACCCCGGCAGGAGCCAAGTCGGTAGAGGAAATCTGCGAGACCATTGGCGCAGGCCCCGGCGTGGGAAGCAACCCAGTTTATAACGATGTGCAGTGTGGAAACGGCCCTGCCAATGACGCAATAGACGAAGTCCTTTGCCCCGGACGAGTTGATCTAGGTAAAAATGGTTGTGCGGTGACTGGCCCTACTTGGAACCTAGATCAGTTTTTTACTCCACTAGAAGTGGCTACAACTGGTGATACAACGCCTGACAATACTGATGGCACAACTGGCGGCCTTGCACCAGATGAGACAAACGGCTCAATAACTGGTGGAACAACCGGAACCACTACCGACGACACTACCGAACAAGTAGAAGAAACCGAACTACCGCCCGCGGGTATTTTGTTTGAAGCGGAAACGGCGGTCACAGCCGACAGTCGTTGGTTCACAATCACTGCCGATACAGCGCAGCAAGACACGAGCAGCGATCCGGATATTAACCACAGCTTTAATGCTAGCAATACATCTTATCTTGAGCTCCTACCGGACACGCTAGCGCTTGCCAGCGATGCAGTGACTGACGACAACCAATGGAACGAACCTGGTTTTGGCCCGATTCTACAATATGAGATAGATGTACCCGAAGCAGGCGTTTATGGTATCGCCGTGCGTGGCTATGCTACCGGCGACTATGATAGAAGAATTCATGCAGGCGTAGACGGCCTATGGACGACAAGCAGCAACAACATCACTTTGTGTGAAACTAATCGGTGGTCTTGGTCTAACTGTAACGATATCATCAAGACAGTTGAATTCGACTCAGCAGGCATACATCAATTAATGTTTTCAGCAGCGGAGGACGGTTTTGAGCTTGATCAATTTGTGCTAACGCGGATCCAAGCAGAGGCAAATTCTACTGAAGCAGAGCCAGAACTAGCTGAAGCAATCTCAGTGGGTGAAGGTGTAGCATTTGGTGCAGCCGTAGCACATGATTTTTTGTTTTTTGCAGGATTGATACTATTGCTGCGAAGACGCACTGCGCAGCAGTAGCTTAAAACCGTCAAACTAAACTACTGTAAAAAACTCATTGCATCAGCAAGAGACATTTCTAAGTAAGGCCCTAACATCATATCCAGTGGAAACGGGGTACCATTAAGATCAACAATGTTATCGGCTAACACAATCTTACTGTTGTATTTGCTGCCATCAAACGAAATAAAATCACTGGCCGGCGGTGCTTGCAACATAAACCCCATCGGGGTTTTATCCACAGCACCTCCATCAGCATCCAAGCTCATCTCGCCGCGAATACTCAGTAACAAATCACCCAACGTCGTATCATTTGTAAACTCCGCCGCATCCACTACGCGATTAATGCTCATATCAGTAACCGCCGTGCCACCATCGTTGTTCGCAATGAGCTTGTAGCCAATTGACGAGCCACCTTGAAACAGCTCGGCCATCAACTTAGCGTAATCAGCCATCATAGTTTGAGCAGCTTCCATGTCGCTTTGTGACATGTTTTCCAACTTATTCATCATCTGCTTGAAGCCGGTCATGGCCGCGATCGACAAACCATCCATCGTGACTTCAAATGAGCCAGAATTAACGGGCAACATTGATTTGATATCGCCAATTGACACAAGCATCTTTCCATTGCCTGTTTCACCTGATAAATCATTGGCAGCGTTAAACTTGAAATCAGAAAGTGCGTATTCCATTCCCGTTCTGACGTCAGTCCCAGACAAGTTTGCAATGCTAAAAGCTTGCGTACCTTGATAGAAACCACTCTCATGAAGTTTCATATCAAATGCTAGATCAATCCCCTCGCTGGAGAAGAGTTCCTGGTTTTGATTAAGATCAATAGCCTTGATAGGTTTCAACGCACCACTACCGTAAATAGCTTGATCACCATCGATGGTAAATCGAACTTCACCACCACCAGCCACTATCGAACCATTGTTTTCTTCCATTTCAAACGGGTTAAGTATCAGTGTGTTTTCCGCCGCCCCACTAACCCCGACACGTGAAATCAATTCAAACGGCGCTAGGCCATTAAAACCATCAAGCATCTCTGCCAACTTTGGGTCCATTGGTTCATCAAGTAACAAGGTAGTCTTAATGGCTGACCTACCTATTCTGGTGCCAGCGTCATCCATTGCGATAGTGGAATGTGACATCTCATGCTTTAGCCGCAGTACTACTTCTGCATCCGCAGCTTTGGACTCCATCACCTTAGTGACTGCCGTACTCTTTAGATATCCTTTCTCATAGGATTCAACCACAAACGGCACTGGCGATCGTTGATTGAGTTGTGCGATTAGATCGTTGTATGCGGGCTCGGATTGGTTTCCGGCCACTAGTGTCGTGCCCGCCCATGCACCGCCGGCTAACAGTGGGACAAAAGCTAATAGCTTTTTCACGTCAATTCTCTCTGTCGAAAGAAATTAGTGTAGCTCAGTAGCTCTAAAGAAGAATGGATAATTTGGAGAAAAACAAACGGACCCGCTCACCGATGAGCGGGCCAACATGTAGTTAAACAGCGTGTTACGCGGGAAATAGCGTTTGCGCTGCAGGCGTTTGGTGGGGAAATACGATTGCGCGATCATCAGCCATAAACGCCCCCATAAACACCAATGACACATCTTCCGTCATTGGATGCGCTGATGAGTCAGCCCATACATACTCAACGATACCATCGCTTTGCACCGGTGTCATTTGAGTCCGCAACGACAAAAATTGATTGGGCTCGAGGATCAGCTCCTTGCCGCCTGCCGCTTCATTTAAATTAACCTGAACATCATCAAACACAATGGTGCCCGGCATAAACTGACCAATCACTAGTCGGTCGCTGGTTGTATTTAGCAACAACACTGTATCGTCAGGCACCGCGGTGCTTCTAACTAAGTTAATCAATAGATCGGGCTTGCGTGGCTTGCTTTCTGGAAATTGCGTCGCTTGGCGCATGGCCGCCTCTGCCATAAGCAGTGACGTGGGTAAAACTACGCCAGCAGTGCTAGCGCTTATTAGCTTTAGTGTGTTTCGTTTTGACAAATCGTACATAGTGGTTCTCCGTGATGCACCACTAACATATAGGCAAATGTCAGAAAATCAGGCCAAGGCTACAGTTGTTGACAACATTGGCGGAAAAATTGCGCAGCTTTACAACACGTTGCTCTTTATCACCAGCATTTTCTCCCTAGTCATTTCATGCATCGAATACTGAATACCACCCATACCCAACCCTGACGCACCACGCCCGCCAAAAGGCATCCAATCGACGCGGAATGCCGTGTGGTCGTTTACCATTACCGCAGTGGCATTGAGCTTGTTTGAAGTATCCAACACATCTGTTAAATCGTTTGTAAATATAGATGCCTGAAATGCATAGGGTACGGCGTTGGCCCTATCGATAGCATCGGCTTTATTTTTGTAGGAATACATGCACACTACAGGCCCAAATATTTCGCGTTGAGAAACCATATCATCTTCGCGTGGGTTTAACAGCAATGTGGGTAAATAGCAGGTGTTTGATAATTTTTTTCCTCCACACAACACCTTGGCTCCACTATTTTTTGCCTCATCAACCCACTGGGCAACACGATCGACTTCTCGAGGTAAAATAAGCGGCCCCACTTCAGTGTCAGGCTTGAGTGGGTTACCTACTCTAAGTGCTTTTGCTGCTGTGGCGAGTTTGCTCGCGACATCATCAACCATGCTTTCATGCACATAGACACGTTGGACCGACACACATACTTGCCCGGCATGATAGAACCCGCCCTTTAACAAGCTATCAATAAGATTAGTAACATCTGCTGACTTATCGACAATGACTGGCGCCGCTCCACCATGCTCTAGCGCGCAACGCGTACCTGGGGCTAACTTGGAGCGCAATTTCCAGCCCACCGCCGATGACCCTATAAACGAGAAAAAATTCACCCGATCATCTGTGACTAGTTTTTCGGCATCGTTATTTTCAATCACCAATGCTTGGCACCAGCCTAATGGCAGGCCTGCTTCTTTTAATATTTCAACAAATCTTAAGCAAGACAGCGGCGTTGTTTGCGCAGGCTTAACAATCACTGGCGCGCCAACGGCGATAGCAGGTACCGTTTGGTGCACAATCAAATTTAAGGGATGGTTAAACGCACTGATTGAGGACACCACACCAACAGGCTCACGCTGAGTAAACGCCAATCGATTAGCCGACGATGTCGTGTGCCCCATCGGGATTTGTTCCCCTATATTTTGAGGAATATGTTCAATGGCAAGCTTCACGCCATTGATAGCACGCAGCACCTCGATTTTAGAATCGGTATAGGGCTTACCGCCTTCTGATGCCGCCAGCAGCGTGAGTTCCTCAACCTGGGAGCTCATTATTTCTACCGTGCGCTCTAATATCGCAATGCGCTCGTGCGCTTGTAACCAGCATGAACGATCTTCGAACGTTGCATGTGCCAACGCTAAGGCTTGCTCTACATCTGCACCCGAATTGTGTGGCACTTGTTTTATTAACTCGCCATTATAAGGGTTTGTAACGTCTAACATAGGATTTCCGATAGTGATTTAATTTGCATATAGCTAAACAATGCACGCGCTTTCTTTTAACAGCACATTTAGAATTGAGTGGTTCATGGAGTAATCCACCGGCAAATCGATTACATGCACCCCTTTGCCAATTAATGAAGAAGATAGTATCTCTACAAAGTTTTCGTAGCTTTCCGCCTTGTGGCCGATGGCGCCGAAACTGTTGGCATATTGCACCAAATCAGGGTTGCCAAAATCTAGACCAAAATTACTAAACCCCATACCCTCTTGCTTCCATTTAATCATGCCGTAGGCATTGTCTGTGAGCACGATGACAACCAAGTCAAGCCCCAAGCGAACCGCAGTCTCAAGTTCTTGAGAATTCATTAAAAATCCCCCGTCACCGTTTATCGATACCACTTTTTGATTAGGCTTGAGTTGTTTCGCCGTCATTGCAGACGGTAAGCCAGCCCCCATAGTCGCTAAAGCATTATCAAGCAATAAGGTATTGGGCGAGTAGCATTCATAGTTTCTTGCAAACCATATTTTATAGACGCCGTTATCTAGTGTGACGATATCGTCAGCATCCAGCTGATCTCGCAATACACTAACCAATGCTTGCGGAAGCATGGGGAAGCGTGTGTCTTTAAAATACTTAGTGACGTGTGAATCAACTTCGGATCGTACTCGTTCGAAGAAACTGAAATCCCTATCCAACTTGCCAAGCTTTTCAGTGATTTGACTTATGGATGACGAAATGTCTCCTACAACGTTGAGCTGAGGGAAATACACATCATCAATATTTGCTGGATCAAAATTAATGTGTATCACCTTCTTACCACCTTTTTCCATAAAAAATGGCGGCTTCTCGATCACGTCGTGCCCAACATTTATGATTAGATCAGAACGATTAATGGCACAGTGTAAATAGTCATGATCTGACAGTGCAGCGGTTCCGATATAACGAGGATGTCGCTCGTCCACCACACCTTTACCCATTTGGGTATCGAAAAAATACAAACCAGACTCGTCGATGAGTCGCTGCAAAGCGTCGCTTGTCCGCTTGCGGTTGGCTCCAGCGCCAATAAGCAACAGCGGCAGCTTGGCCTCTTGTATCATGTCAACGGCATGTGATATCGATTGCTGATCGGCATTAGGGCGGCGGTGCCCTACCACTTCGAACACGGATGCATCAGTTTGTTCTTCTGCGATATCCTCTGGCAGCTCTATATAGGCAGCACCTGGACGTTCATCCATTGTGATTCTAAAGGCCTCACGAACCATCGACGGTATATTATTACCATCAACGACTTGTTGCGAATACTTCGTCACCGGTTTCATCAAATTAACTACGTCAACAATTTGAAATCGGCCTTGTTTGCTTTTGCGAATCGGTTTTTGTCCACCGAGCATAATCATCGGCATGCCACCTAATTGTGCGTAAGCCGCCGAGGTTACAAAATTGGTGGCGCCCGGACCCAATGTAGACAAACACACACCGGGGCGACCAGTGAGCCGCCCATAGGTGGCAGCCATGAACCCAGCTGCTTGCTCATGTCGAGTTAGAATCAGTTTTATCGATGATTTTTGCAGCGAATTCAGAAAATCCAGGTTTTCTTCACCTGGAATTCCGTAGATATACTCCACGCCCTCGTTCTCCAGGGCACGTACAAACAAATCTGATGTTTTCATGTTCTCTCCTATCCTTGATTTTAAGTGACGTTACCAACCATGAGCATTGGCTAACTGCCAATCAGCCTCCCAATCATTGGGTACTGTCTCGCTATGTAATAGGCAGTTGGGACTTATACTGGGATACAACTGCGCATAAGTTTTTACAGTAGTGCCTTCAACACGTCTATTGATATGTCGAGGTTCCAACTCATCCATACTCTCAAGCCCAGCCGCACCGAGTAACTCCAACAAATTCTCGATTGTCGCTCCGTGGAAATTGGCCACTCGAGTTGCTTTGTCAGTTACCACCAGGCCATTGCCGCGAGCCGCATCTTGAGTGGCGATGCCGGTTGGGCAATGATCGGTGTTACAACTGCGTGACTGTATGCAGCCAAGTGCCATCATCATTCCACGAGCAGAGTTAACGGTGTCCGCGCCCAAGGAGATGGCCCTAAGCAGATGAAAGGCCGATAATATTTTCCCAGAAGCAATTATGCGTACCTGATCTCTAAGCCCGGTGCCGATAAGCGCTTGATTGACAAAAATTAAAGCGTCTCTCAACGGCGTGCCCAATGAGTTGGTCATCTCTGTTGGCGCGGCGCCTGTCCCTCCCTCACCACCATCCACAGTAATAAAGTCCGGCACCTTCCCCGTTTCCAGCATGGCTTTGCAAATGGCTAAAAACTCATCTCGACACCCGATACACAATTTGAATCCAACGGGTTTACCGCCAGAGAGTTCACGTAATTGCTCTACGAATTCGAGTAATTCGATTGGTGTGCCAAATGCAGAATGAGCAGCAGGCGATACCACATCATGCCCCATCGGCACTTTTCGAATTGCTGCAATTTCTGCCGTGAGCTTCGCTGCCGGTAAAATGCCACCGTGACCAGGCTTAGCGCCTTGCGAGAGTTTAATTTCGATCATTTTTACTGCGTCGAGCGATGCTGATTCTTTAAATAATTCTGGGTTGAAATTACCTTCGTCTGTGCGACATCCGAAGTAGCCCGTGCCGATCTGCCAAACGATGTCACCGCCAGCTTCTAAATGATAAGGGCTCAAGCTGCCTTCACCCGTGTTATGTGAGAACCCGCCGATGCTGGCACCTCTGTTCAATGCTCTGATCGCGTTTTTACTGAGCGCGCCATAGCTCATCGCGGAAATATTTAGTGGCGAACACATATAAGGATTAGCGCAACGATCTCCACCAAACTTTACGCGAGGGTCTGTATCTTTTACGTGCTTAGGCACCAAGGAATGATTAATCCATTCATAACCTGCACGATTAACATCAAAGACGGTTCCAAAGGGTCGAGTATCTCGATCACCTTTTGCTCGCTGGTAAATGAGCGATCTAAATTCTCTGGGTATTGGCGTACCGCTGGTGTCTGATTCAACAAAGTATTGCTGGATTTCAGGCCTGACAGCTTCCAGCATATAGCGAAAACGACCGAGAACAGGATAGAGCCGCCTGATCGTATGCTTGGTCTGGAGCATATCGATGACGCCCAGAATAATGATGGGGATAACGACTATAAGCAAACAAATCGCGGGCATCCACAAGTATGATAAACCCAATATCAACAACGGCGCCACAACAGCGAATATTTGAAAGTAATGTCGAACTAACATTTGCATCACCCTTAATATGTATTGATAGCCATCAACTCACTGCAGTCAGACAGAGCCATTAGTTATTGGTTCGATGCTAGTGCTTATGCCTCAATCGGAACTAAGATAGCCCAGCAGGAAACTTCAGGAGCGAATTACAGCGCAGCGCTCCGCTAGACAATACTATGTTGTCTATAGCTCACAATGTGGCAAGTATGTCAGCTGTGGGGTTACAGGGTTATCTGATTTTGACCGAGCAAGGCAATAGAGAAGACTACACTGAAGGATATCGCAGCAGAAATTGCAACAGCGCCGCCGCTATTAAGGGTATTCAAAACGCCCGCTAGGGCTTAATGCAGTAGCTGGACCGGGGTAGGATTCGAACGGGGCCGCCATCGGTGTACGACCGGTCGTAGGTTCGGCATCGAGATTGTGCGTGGTCACGGACTCCAGAGATACTGGAGATTGGTAGCGGGGGTAGGATTCGAACCTACGACCTTCGGGTTATGAGCCCGACGAGCTGCCAGACTGCTCCACCCCGCACCGACTCGGTAATTATAGGGAGACAATGCGCGGTTCACAAGCATTCTTTACAATTGTATTCGTGCCCTAAGCGCCTAGCTGACTGGTCAGGACGGAAACGCTGCAATACAGGCTGCCATTATCACGCCGGGGAATATCCCCAAAGCAAATACTGCAAGGCCGTTAATGGCTAAGCCACCCGCCACATCTGGGGCAGTCTCAAGCTCAGTGTTATCTATTGGATCGTCAAAGAACATCAGCTTGATCACGCGTAAATAGTAAAACGCACCGATGACACTCATCACCACACCGATAATCGCCAGCCACATAAAACCACCACCAATGGCGGCCTTTAATACAGATAGCTTGGCATAAAAGCCCACAAGAGGTGGTACACCGGCCAGGGAGATCATCGCTAGCATCATCACAAAGGCTAACAAGCCATTGCGTTTGGCTAGGCCAGCAAGATCATCTAGCTTTTCAGCTTCAAACCCATTGCGCGATATCGCCAGCAAAACCCCGAACGCTGCCAATGTGGTAAACGCATAGGTGATCGCGTAAAACATCGCAGACGAATAGCCTTCGTTATTTGCGCTGATGATGCCCATCAATAAAAAACCAACATGCGAGATAGTTGAGTAAGCCAACATACGCTTGATGTTGGTTTGCGCAATCGCAACCAGATTACCCACGATCATCGACAGCGCCGCCATGATAGCCATCATTTGTTGCCAATCAGCATGCAGTGTTTCCAGGCCGTTTACCAATAAGCGAATGATCATCGCAAATGCGGCGATTTTAGGGGCCGTCGATATAAACAAGGTTACTGAGGTTGGAGCACCATCATAAACATCCGGTACCCACATATGAAACGGTACAGCGCCCAACTTAAACGCTAAGCCAACGATCACAAACACTAGTCCAAAACGTGCACCGACACTACGCTCAACTTTGCCTTCAAGAATCGTATTAATAGTGGCAAGATCAAGCGAACCTGTCGCACCGTAGATCATCGACATACCATACAACAACATGCCCGATGCTAGTGCACCCAATACGAAGTACTTCATCGCAGCTTCGGAAGCCTTAGCGTTATTACGATGTAGTGCCACCATCGCATAAAGCGACAATGCCAGTAATTCAAGGCCAAGATATATGGTTAGCATATTGATTGCAGACACCATGACCATCATGCCGGCAACACCAAACATGCCCAGCACATAGTATTCAGCACGCGCTATTGGTCGGTCGCTTAGGTAATCGCGAGAATATAAGAATCCACCGATGGTAATCGCAATAATCCAACACTTAAGCGTGCCGGTCATGCCATCAATCGCATAGGCTTTAGAGAAAGCCGTTGATGCGGGTTCATCTATTTGGCCATAAGTCAAAAACAAGGTGATTAACAAAACCGCTTGAGCAAGCCAGTAATTTAGGTGCCGTTGATCCTTATTGAGAAACAAACCGATGACCAATATCAGGCAAGTTGCACTCAACAAAAAGATTTCAGGGGTGGCGATCTGCAAATTATCCATCGTTTATGTGCGCCTAATATTTGGAGATGGAGATGTGTCGGACGAGATTCTCGACCGACGCATGCATGACATCCGCTAGCAAATTCGGCCATAGGCCCAACAGCAATACGAACACAGCTAGAGAACCCAGCATCCAGAATTCACGTTTGTTGATATCGTTTAGTGCAGCCACTTGCTCGTTGGCGACCTCACCAAAGACCACTCGCTTAATCATCCATAATGTATAGCCAGCACCAAGAATCAATGTTAATGATGCAAGCGCTGCAATCCAGAAATTGGCTTTAAAACTTGCCAAAATAACCATGAATTCACCGACAAAACCTGAGGTGCCCGGTAAGCCTGCATTGGCCATTGCAAAGAACACCATAAACGCGCCAAAAATAGGCATGGTGTTGATAACACCACCGTAGGCACTAATCTCACGGCTGTGCACTC
>JAZGEF010000023.1:0-51542 GCA_036478595.1 Granulosicoccaceae bacterium | reverse complement strand
GCTTCTGATCCTTGCTGAGCTTCTGATCCTTGCTGAGCTTCTGATCCTTGCTGAGCTTCTGATCCTTGCTGAGCTTCTGATCCTTGCTGAGCTTCTGATCCTTGCTGAGCTTCTGATCCTTGCTGGCTTTGCTCGTTCGCTCTCTCAAGTTGCAGTCGCAGCTCTTGAATATCGCGAACAACTTCTGCCAATTGTATATTTTCTTGTTCGCTTGGACGCAATTGTTCATCTGTCGCAACTTCAGCCGCCTCTGCAAGCCTGTCACGAAGTTCCCGCAGAGCGTTTGTCACAAGAGATTCCCCTGGCAGAACGGTAGCAAGCGATCCTGCTTCAATAGAATCACTCGCTATACCTAACATTGCTTCAGCTTGGCTTTCTTCTAATTCTTGTAGGGTTTCATCTAGTGCCTCGGCCGTTTGCGGAGCTTGTTCTGCAAATCGTTCTTGCAGCTTTTCAATATCGGTCTGCACATTGTTGAGTTCCTTTTGTAACTTACGTTTACGTTCGGCCAACGCTTTTGCTTCCGGACGGGTTAAACCTTCAGAATACACTCCGGATGCTTGTGCTTGAGCCGCGCGCTGCACGGCTTCTCTTAATTGCTGTTCAGTTTGCCGCTGCTCTTCGAGTAAATCATCAGCCTTTCTAGCAGCATCGGTAATGCCCTCAAGTAGTGCTTGTTGACGAATTTCAGAAAGCTCGTTTACAGCTTCTTGTAGTTCTTCGCCTGCTTGTTGAGCGCCTGATTGCCCAGCTTCTTCTTGATCGCGCTGCAACGCATCTTCGGCATTTCGTATTTGTTCTTCTAACTTTTTAGCAGCATCACTAAGCTGTTGTGATTCTCCACCGCTTGATCCTTCAGCCTGCTCTTGAATTTCTTCCAACTGCTTACGTAGCTCTTCAAGCTCGCGTGACAACTGCTCTTGTTGCCATTTTTCTTCTCGGGTGAGCTCTGGCTTCTTACGCGTTTGTTCAGCCAATGCCTGTTGCCGCCTAGCCAACTCTTCAAGCTGTTTGAAGATATCGTCGATTTGCTCACTGGCACTACTGTTCTGACCTCTATCAGGCAGTTCGTATTTACTGCGCTCAAGATCCATCTCCAGCTCAAACATCTCAGCCATATCATTACCTGGCTGTTGACCACCTTCGCCTCCCCCTTGCTGTTGCTGGGTCATGCGGATATCGGCAAACAATGCTTCTGCACGTTGAAGAAGTTGCAATGCAAGCTGTTGCGGTTGCACCGCTTTTTCGAGTTCTAAGCTTTCCAATGCATCCGCTGAAGGTTGCATAGCATCCGCCGCTTGTCGTAAGTACTCAACAAACTCGCGTATGTTTTCACCCTGCTGCGTTAGTGACCTAGCTTCTGACCGGTCAGCTAGGGTTCTCGCCTGTTCTGCTAACTTAAGTTGTAGATCAGATAGTAGGCGGGCATTGTCCGCAACAGCGGTAGTATCGCCACCCGCGGCATCAGTTGTACGCAGCAGGTTCCATGTAGCTAACAATATTTCTTTCTGGCGACGTGAAATCTCTGTGCCTTCGTTCCCTGGCGACGACCCACTTGGCCCACCGCTACTGCCTTCAGAGAAACGACGATCAAACGGTCGGACATCGATTAGCAACATATCAGTCTCACTGACACTATCGTGATCACTCACTTTGGCGTAGTAACTAATTAGATCGCCGGGCTCCATTGGACCCACCACGCCGGGAGATGGTTCGCCGAGCTCTTCAAGTTTAAATACGTAACTATTAGTGTCAGAAGCATCTAACTCAGCTATTTGCCAATCACCTGCGTTTATGGAGTAATGCAATGTGACAGACTCAATTGAAAAATCATCGCTGGCTTCAATCTCAAGATGCACTTCTTCAACCGGGGAGGCACTGACATCACGCCCAGGATGTGTAATGGCAATTTCGGGGGCTTCATCACCACGAATAATTATGGGGTACTCGGCGCTAATTGCCACTTGCTGGCCAAGTAACTCATCAACTAATTGATAGTGGCTATCAGATGCGAGCACAAGCTTTGCTGTGTAAGTAGTGCCGCCACCTTCTTCGCTCTGCTGTTCATTTTGCAGCAGCGCAACACTATTTCCGCCAACCATCAGTATTCCAGCGGTGAGCGGTTTATCTGTTACGAAATCCAGCGTGACCGCTGTATTCTTCACTGCAGCAATTGCGCTGGTATTTTCCACAGTCGTGGGTTCAAGCTTCGTCCATTCTGGGAAAACAAAGTGAGCTTGTAAGTGTTCTAAGGTGGCGGGCTCAATAACCGACACGTCATATTCTGGGCTCGACATATAGTTAGCGCTAACACTATACGTTAGCGACTTATCAACACGAAACAACAAGAAACGAAATAGGCCATCGTCATCACGCTCAACGCTAGTGGTTTGCCATTCTTGACCCGTGTTTTTTATCTTGAAGGTGAGTTCGTCAGCGTTGAACCCAGTGGCAGTAGCGACAATCTCAAGATTGCTTCCCGCAAGTATTTCGACACTGCCAGGTTTTACGGTTAAAACACGCTCTTGCACTAAGCCTGGTTGTTGCCAGCCCATCCATAGATGCTGAGCAGCATTGCGCCAATCTTGTGGCCCATTCTGGAAAAACATGAGAACACCAACAGCGCCTAAGGCTAAGGTACTCAATGGCCAAAACAAATTTCCACTCGGAACAACCTTGTACAAAGGCACACGCTTGGCCACCTTATTTGCATCTGATGCCAGCAACGGCAGAAATTCATGGTTCGGTGATTGTTGATGCGTATCAAGGTAGGTTTGGATACGGCCATTAAATGCACTATCCGACGATTCCAGTAATGCTGCACCTTTGTTGCGTCGCAACCTAAGTAATGGCAGTACTAGTAGATAGGCAATAGACAACACCGCCGCAATAATGAGAAACACGCGATTGACATGGATCATCTGTGGGGTGAACCCGCGTTGCATACCTACGATAACCACCAAAGCCGTGATGGCCAACAACGCTAGCGCAGTGATCAATAGCCACTGTAATATAACGCGGTAAGACTCCCGCCTGCGGGCTGCAGAAATATACCGTTGTAATTGTTTTTGATGGTTGTCGGTGTTCATATCGACCCGTCGCGCTTTACGCCCAAGTGGCGGTTTGCAAACATTGATTCAAACAATAATAATACCGCGAATAAGGGCAGCAAATATTGCCAAACATCCTGCCTAATTTCTGCGCTGTTAATTGCATTTGATACGGCTGTTTCGCTTACAGTTGTATCCTCTGGTAACGCCCTACTTTGCCAAGCATTGGTAGCTTCAAGTGGCATTGCCGCAATATCAGATTCTGCTGGGTCCAAGTTCACCATTAATGCACGCTCTCTCGTTTGCTCAAGCAAGGTATAGATACCCGGCTCATCTAGCAGCAGTAATTGAGGTTTGCCGGTATCTGTGAGCTGGCCTATCGCGTCGCCATCAGGCTTTATCAGCCGCATACGCGAGGGTAAGTTAAGTGCCTGCCCCACCTCGATCACGTTGGGTACAACATCAAGCGTACTGAAGTAGTTCACCAGCGAATGCAACATCTCAACAAATGCGGCTTGATGTGGCAGATTACTGCTGGTGCCATCTAAGGCATCGTGCAGAAAGAATAGACGCCCAGCATCTGATAATTGTTCAGTGAGTAAAGGTGCCCCTGTGGCAGATTGCAATAAAATTTGCTCTGAGCTGCGAACGGAGTAAGTGTCGTTCGAATACAATTTGACCGATGACCAATCACTGCGGTTCAATGCCAAGGCGTGTACTTGGTCAACAAACGTAATCTCGCTACCCTTTGCGTCATCATCAAGCCCGGCACCGGATTCGATAGCACTGGTGTCACTCGGTACCAGCATCACCAGGGCGTTGCCACCTGCAGCAACAAAGTCAGTCAATGAGGTGGGCAAAGCCGCGCGATCTTCTGCACTGATAAAAGCAATGGCATGACTAATAGACTCTCCGCTAGTAAGCCCCGCTTCAGTAACCGCATTCATCGTGGCAATGCCATCAGCGCGAAGTGCAGTTTCGATAAACACTAACGCTGCGGGTGACGCCAAATCGTTGTACTGAACTATGGATACAGGCTCGGGATTGGATCCTATTGCAACCACCTGCAGTTGGTTATCTTCTGCCAACGCGTCCTGTTCGAGTATTCGAACATCAAATGTTATGTCACTACTGGCAGGCAATGGAATTTGTTCAAGTACGAGTTCCTTGTTTTCCCCAGATTTGATACTGATAAGCTGAGAGGCCACTACGCGATCACCTTGTGTCACTTCAACTGTTCGCTCATAAGTTTGGCTACTGTCATTTGATGTAGACGCACTAAGCGTGACCTTGATGTGCGCATGCACACCATCAAAGCTGCGAGCTGCTGCATTCAGACTAAAATTAACGGCATCCAGATTGGCCACCCGTTTGATGGATAGTTGCTCGATCGTGCTGTAGAGCATGGCATTTTTATGAACAGGTACCGATGTCTGCTGCGCATCGCTTATTAACGTGACATGCACTGGAAGGCTTTCACTACTGGCACGTGCATCTAACTGCCGAATCAAATCACCGAAGTCCGCACTTAAAAAACCTGGCGCTTTGATAGTACTGCGGGTCGTTGCATTTAAAGCGCCATCAAACGTAAAGAGCTTGATATCTTCGGTGTTCAGCTCATTAATATGCGTATCCATTAGTTCAATCGCAGACTCCCACCGCCCTTCACTGCGCATTGATAAGGAATGATCTATCACCAAGTAATTAATATGGGTTACGGCCTGTGCCGATTGAGTGCGATTAAACCAGGGCATCGCAAATAAGGCACACAGTGCTAACAACATCAGGCTCCGTAGTACAAACAACGAGCGGTACTGTAATTGCCGGGTACGCGACTTGGGCGGATCGGCAGCCTCTAAAAACTGTTTGGAAGGGAATGGCCGCTCAGGTGCGAAATGCCGGCTAAATAAGTGCAGCAGCCACGGCAAACCCAGCAATAACAAGCCGAACAAATACCAGGGCCACTGAACACTCATCGGCTATTTTGCTCCCGAAATTGAATGTACCGATGAAGCGTATCATCCAGCGCTCGATCGGTTTGCACATTAACAAGATCGATACCAAGGCGGCGACAACCCTGCTCTAGCACCTCAGTATGCTCGGCGAATGCTTTTTTATAGCCGCGTTTAATAAATTCAGGATCTACAATGACTTTGTCAGACGTTTCTAAGTCAACCAATGTGCTGAGAATTTTAACTGTCGGGTTAATCTCCTCGGCTGACAGCACTCTAAAAATAACAATCTCGTGCCCCAGCTGCGCTAGTGTTTGCAAGGCTATGATGATGTCGGCAGCCTCTCCGTACAAATCAGATACCAACACAACAACGCCTCGTCTTGTGAGGTGCGCGCCTAAGCCTTCAATAGTAGTGGCGAGCGCTGTGCCGTTGCCCGCATCTGATTTTTCCAGCAAACCCAACACACGCACTAACGAATCTGCACGGGATGTGGGTTCTATTTGATCACGTACACCTTCATCCATAGTGATCAAGCCAAGCGCGTCTTTCTGTCGATGCCCCATGTAGGCTAATGCAGCCAAAATGTAGCGCGCGTAGTCGAGCTTGCTAATAGGCGAGCCATATCCCATCGACGCGCTGGTATCCAGCAGCAGATTAACGGCAGAATTTGTTTCCCCTCGATAGCGCTTGATAAACATCTTGTTGCTGCGGGCAAAAACGTTCCAATCGATAAACCGCAGATCATCACCATCGTTGTAAGCACGGTATTCAGCAAAGTCTTGCGAGTGTCCAAAATTAGGCGAGCGGTGCATACCGTGCGTAACGCCATCCACAACTGTTTTTGCAATCAAATCAAGCGAACCTAGCCGTGCAAGCACGTCAGGCTTTAACCAGCGTCCATAATTGTTGGCCGATTTATTCATGAAGATGGCTCATGAAGATAACTCATAATACTGACTCATGCAGCCGCTTTGACAGAGATCAATTGCGCCAGCACATCGTCGATATCGACACCATCAGCGTCGGCAAAGTAATTGGTAATCACACGATGCCTTAGTACGGGGGCTGCCAAGGCATTGATATCTTCGATTGCTACGTGATAACGCCCATGCATTAATGCACGAGCCTTGGCCGCTAGAGTAATGAACAATGCTGCTCGCACAGACGCGCCAAACTTTACGTACTGACGCACGTGCTCTGGCGCCGATGGATCAGTTGGTCGGGTTGCTCGTACTAGTTCCACAGCGTAACGGCCCACCTCTTTTGATACCGGCACTTGTCGCGTAAGCTGTTGGAACTCCAACACCTGCATTGGATTGGTGCAAGCGTTAACCGGCGCTGGAAGCTCATCACTAGTAAAGCGCTCTACCACGGTAAGCTCATCATCAATCGGCAAGTAGTCCAGCAATACATTAAACAAGAATCGATCAAGCTGCGCTTCAGGCAAGGGATAAGTGCCTTCAAGTTCTAGCGGGTTTTGCGTGGCCAACACAAAAAACGGTTTGCCTATGGTGTGCTGCGTACCGCGCACCGTGGCCGAATACTCTTGCATCGCCTCAAGTAATGCAGCCTGTGTTTTAGGTGGTGTTCGGTTGATCTCGTCAGCCAACAACACATTAGTAAATATTGGGCCTGGTACGAACCGCCATTTGCGGCCGCCGTTTGCATCTTCTTCTACTATATCGGTACCCGTGATATCGGTAGGCATTAAATCCGGGGTAAATTGAATTCGATTAAACCCGAGGCCCAGGGCATCAGCCAGAGTACGCACTAACAAGGTTTTGGCAGTACCCGGCATGCCAGTAACCAAACAATGGCCACCAACTAACAACGTAATGAGTAAATGTTCAACCACCGACTCCTGCCCAACCACCACTCGGCTGGTTTCGGAGCGCAGTGCATCCATCACTCGGCGAAATTCATCTACCTTTTCAGCGGTTGCACCCGCTAGCTTTGTGGAATCAGTCAACTGAAGCTCCGTTGTTTAGTTCTAGTAAAAGTTGTTGCGCTGGTCGATAAAATGGCGCGTGTTCAAGTGCATAGAGCACTTGCTGCTTTGCATCATCACTTTGGCCAAGATCCTTGGCTGCCCGTGCGCGGCCTAGATAAGCTACCGCTGGGTTTTGTTCTTGTAAGCCCAGCAAGGCATCAAATTCTCGTGAAGCAATGGCTGGCTGTTGGTGATCAAGATAGTAGTTACCTAGCCATTCATGGGTTTGCGTATAATAGGGGGTAACCCAATTGAGTTGCTCGATAACAGTAGCGGCTAGCTTGTTCTGATCTTTGCTTCGCAGCGCTTCACTTAATTTGAGTAAGTTTTCGGGTGCATGACCACCCGCTTGGTACCATTGTTCAAGTACGCCCGCAGCAGCTTCAGGTTCGAACAGCTCTTCGTGTGCTTTGGCCAAAAATTCGTACGGATTGCCCTCTCCTACTCGCTCAGGGTATTGCCTGATGAGACTCCGAGCCAAAGTTTCAACGCTTTCCCAATCCTCAGCCACAACAGAGCGCATCATTTGGCGCTCTGCAATTTGATAATCACTAAGCGAGGATGCCAACACGCCCCAACGAGCATCAATAAACGCAGCAAACTCAACATCAAATTGTGTCGCCGACATATCAATGGCTTTTTCGATGGCACGTTCAGTGTCATCACCTTCAGCAAAGGCTTTTAGCATGGTTACCAATGCTTGATGCCCCCAACGATTAGAAATAAAATCGCAAATTAAGCCGGCCTGATTATAAGAAACCGTTACCTGACCTTGATAACTAGGCCGTACAAAACCCCAATCGAGCTCGGCAATCGGCAAAAATTGATTATCTCGAATTGCAGTGAGCGTGGGCATAGGTAGCTCACGACTAACTAACGGCCCTGTGTTCCACTCTTCATATACCGATAGACCTTCACTAAACCAGCGCGGCAATTGGTGATTGCTTGCCTCTAGTGTGTACACGTGAGCAATCTCATGCCACAAGGTACTACCCCAATGAAACTCACCTGCGGCACGCGCTTTGGGGCTATCCATTGCGGTGAGATAACCGAAAGTGACACCTAACAAGCCAATACCAGGTGTACTTACCGTACGCACGCCAAAATCGTCATGATCATGAAACAACTCAACGATCATCGGTTGTTTCAATCGAAATTCATAACGGTTGGTAAAATGCTGCATCGCCCGAGTGGCAAGATCAATCACGTAGGGCTCAAGCGCATCAGCATCTTCGCGATCAAGGCGGACAATAAATTGTCCTAGCGTTTCATCAAGGTTTTTGGGATTGCTAACGGCAACACTGGACACGCGCATGTCATCAAATTTATCCAGCAGCCGTAAAGTATTAACCGTTTTCGCATCGTAAGGATCAAGCTCAAACGACTTTTTAATATGGTAACGCGCGCCAAAGATATTATTAATGCGTAAAAAATTGATGCCTAAGTCACGATGCGCCGATGCAAGCTCAGGAGTTGTATCCACGGCTTGTTGATACAACTCCACAGCCTCACGGTAACGATAAGTAATGATGTAATAGTGCGCAATGATCGCGTATGCATCGCCGTAGCTGTCACTTTCTGCTAAGGCTTTATTCACCATCGGTGTGATCGGTTTACGATCTAATAGGTCGGCTGCGCCCAGTAAGGCATAAATCTCACGCTGCGGAAGCGAGTGCTCGGTGGCCAGTAGATTAGCGCGATTCAACAAACCACGCGCTACTTGCAAATTTTGTAGTTCCAGTTCGATTTTTGCCAGCAGGATTAGCGCTTGAATATTATCTGGGTGCTCTACAGTAATTTCTTGAAGTGCTTCTCTTGATTTACCTTCATAGCCTTCACCCAATGCTCGTGCCAAGCCAATTTGTGCTGGCAGATACTCACTATCGTACAACATGGCTTCTCTAAATAGCGCGGTTGCATCACTCACCTGATGCGTCGCTAAATACAAATACCCCCAATGGGTTTTGATGATCGGATCATCACTGTTTGATGCAGCTTCCCGATAATTTTTGTTAGCCGCGCGCACATCGCCCAGTTCGCTTGCGGCATCGGCGCGTAGTAATGCCGAGTCAGATGACAACAACGCCGAATAGCATTCTTCATCGCCACTGTCATTGGCATAACGTAGTTCATCACATTCGCGTAGTGCCGGATCACGATTGGCATCATAGTTAATAACCAAGGCATAGCTCTGCGGCAGCCATAACATCGTTACGAACAAGGCAAACCAAATGACAAAACACTTTTGCATTAGTTTGGCTCCCAACCAGTTACTTCATCGATTTTCTGTTGTAACGTGGCGATATCCAGCAGAATAGGCTCAAGCTTTTCGTAAAATTCATCAAACCCAAACAATGTTTTTTGATCTCGCAAAGCATTAAATTGTTTTTCAAGCTCAAGTCGTTGCTCCAGCAATACTGTCACTTCTGGGTTGTCTATTGCTAATCTCAAGGCACCAAGCCGGGCTACCGCTAAATCAGCCTGGTCATTAACTTTTATTCTGGCATGCTCTGATGCTAATTGCTTTTGATCTTCGTAGTAACTAACCACTTGCTCATTGGCATAACGCCAGGCCTCACCAATTGTGAGAATTTCATTACGATCGATATCGGCAACATCGCTGCCAATCGCTTCAGCAAAATATTCACCAAAACGGCTGGAATTAATTTCTCCGCCACTTTTAGTGGCAGTCACAACTACCCGCCCTGGTTGAGACAAGCTATCGAGCAAAGCACCACTACCACTAGTGGCAACCACCACTAGTTGCCCTGCTGCACTAACACCGGCCATAGCGGCGATCAGGTCTTCATCCGATAAGTCATCACCTGGAATATTAAACCGCCAATTTCGACCATCAATCGTGCCGTGCCCTAGCAACACTAGAATGAACGTTTCTTGGTCTTTACTGGCCTGCAATTCGATTGCCGACATAACAGCATCGCGCGAAACATCTGGCCCCGTTAACAGGGTGAATGCATCATCGTTGGGGCTGAGCGTTTTCAGCCCCTCAAGTATGTTTTGGCCTTGCAGCTCAAAGGCATTTTCAAATTCTACATTGCCACCTATGCCAGATACTATGACACCGCTGGTTGATGCATGTAACGGTTGCACAACCATCAACGCAGTTGCACCATAAAACATAGCCGCGAGAAGCCTCATTGCCCAAAGCTTCATCATAAGCGCTGCCATCGCAGCCTCAGTAGCCACTCGAGCAATTTGGCAGCAAACAGACACAGAAAGAAAAACGGCATATTCCAAAGTGGCAATAAATTGGTACGTGTCAGTGCGGAGTTATGCGATGACAAAGCTTTGCCAAGTTGATCAATATCGTCTAACTCGAAATATTGCCCGCCAGTTTCAGCAGCAACGCGTTGTAAAAAACTCTCGTTTCGAATTGCACCAAAATACTCCGCGGTGTTTTTACTTGCCACCCACCATGCTCGCCGCGCGGAGCCAGGCGCTTGAGATTCTCCGTTGGGTGGCACTTGCACTTTCATCCCATAAGGCCCAGCCAAAGGCGCTTCAACAGAGCCGACAAATCGGCCTGGATTGTTGATATCAGCTATCAATTCAACAGCGGTAGTTGAGTTATCTGGGCCAATAACATCAACCGTTAATTTGCCATGAGTCACAGGTGCATATTTATCATCACGCACCGTTACTGCTAATGGCAGGCTGGGTATATCACGATAGCTATCACCAATTTGTTCGATGCTCACTTGTTGCAGAGTCTGGCTAACCATCTGTGTTAACAAACCTTGCCAAAATTGTTCGTGCGTTTGGTCGGCCGCCGGCAAACGCATTTGCCATCGCCAGGTGCCGCTTGTGGCCAGCACAAAGCTCTGGCCTTGGCCGTAACGCTGCCACACCAATAAGGGATGTTGCTTATTCTTATATCCAGCATTCATTAACACCACAGAACCCGCGCGTGGTTCGCCGGTAATATGAATATCTGCAAGGGCTGGGAGTTGTTTCCAGCTGGTGATGCTGTCACCTGCCAACTCTAACCAATCGGTTCGTTGGCCCTGCTGGGTTAGTGAAAAGCCAATGCGCCCACGAAAAAAATCGTCGTTTCGTACCCGGCTATTCAAACTCACCGGCAACGCTTGAGCTAATAAGCTGCGGCCCCAGCCACCGTTTGATAGCCCCGACTGCCCTGCCAGCATGAGTAATGATCCACCGCGTATGCTGACAAAATCGCGAAGATTGGTTTGTTGCTCAAGCGATAACAATGCAGCTTCAAAACTACCAATAATCACAGCGTCATAGCTAAACAATGCAGCGCGAGTCTCAGGGAAGCCATTGGCCAATTCATCCGCGCTACTCACGCCTTGCCGATAAAACTTATTAGCAGAGGTGCGTAGCAAGCTAACAAGCTCTATGCTGCTATTGCCTTCCATTGCTCTACGTATAAATTTGAATTCCCATCGAGGCTCACCTTCAACATAGAGAATGCGTCGCTTATCGCCACCAACATCCAAGATGCGACGCTGCGTGTTGTTTAAAGGATTGTCTTCAACCTTGGCTGAGCTAACTGAAAACTCGAGCTCGGTAATACCTTCATCACCAGAATTAAATTCGATTTGATGTGCTGATTGAAGTTGATCAGGGTCGAAGTTCAAATCATCGGCGTATAACAAGCGATCACCGGCATTAACTCTTAAGCGTGCGTTATCAACGCCGTGATGCTGCACAACAATGGTTGCCCTAACGAGCGAATCTGCCGCACTCACCTGCTGCATGCTGACATCCATTAGTTCAAGGTCGACCGAATACGCCTTAGCGCCTACTCCAACAGTGTGTATTGGAATACCTGCCGCCTTAATGGTTTGCCACCATCTTGTGTCAGGTGCTCCCGTGTTATCAGCACCATCACTAAGCAACACAACTGCTGCCAGTGCACGTTGTTCAACCGCTTTACCTAATGATTCAATTCCTGTCGCTATTGCCGAGCGTGAACTCGGCTCGGGCAAAGCATCTAACGAATTAATCGATTGCAGCCGATCGGTAACTGAATAAAGTGAGTTATCAAAAAGTGGATTGTCGAGCAAATCGTTTTTTTGGATGGCGTCGACGGTTGCGTCGATACGGTTGAGTGTTTGACCTTTATCGATTTGATGCATGCTGCCCGAGGCATCGATAATGTAGGCAACCGTGTTTTCGCCGGGCTCCAGCGATTCGGTGCGCAAGGAGGGCAAACAAAGCATTAACAAGGCCACGGCACCGGTGAATAGCTGTAAACACACAATCACTAACCGCTTGCCAGTTCCCAGTGGCACGCGCCACATTGACATAACGATCAACCCAAACAGAGCAACACCCAATAAACCTAACCACAGCATCGGCCATCCGCGGGCCAGCACCCATTCGGCCTGTTGCCAGGTGTCGACAGGTTGGTTAAATAGGAGCTCAAACATTAAATCAGATCAATTACGGGGTTGCGTGTTGGCGGAACGATGAACAGGCACTGCGATAAGGTACGCCACACAGATCGGAACAGCCCCGTTCGTTATGGTTCCCCATCTGCCGTGTCTTATTCTTAAATAAGCATAGTGTATTCGTGGCCGGGTGGTGCTGCTACAAGGTGCTCTTTTAATCAGCTAAACAACGATATTCAGGGCAATTTTTTATCACATTCGTGTTAAACAGCGTGCCATTGATCGATTTTCGATCAATCGGGCACTGGTATTCAACAAACCTTCGCCAAAAGTGGCTTTTTCGCTTTATACTCGCAGCCTACATCGCATTACAAAAACGGAAGTTTGCCCTGAATTTCCAAACATCGATCAGCACTACAAAACTTAATACTTGGAGAGTTTATGAAACTGCTTCCGAAGCACCTGGTAACACTGGGCGCACTCGGCATTTCCGCACTTGCTAGCAGCGCGCATGCAGGTGGATTTGCCCTAATAGAACAAGGAGCATCGGGCTTAGGTAATGCCTATGCAGGTGCCGGCGCCGTTGCTAGCGACGCCTCCACAGTGTGGTTTAACCCAGCCGGTATAACAGAGCTTCCTGCTCGAGAATTAGCCGTCGCTGGTCACGCTATCTCTGCCAATACCAAATTTACTGATCAAGGCACTATACTTAATCAACAGCTTGGTGGTTCCCCCCTTAGTGGCCCTGATACCGCTGAGCCGGGTGGAACAACGATAGTGCCCAATTTTTATTATATTGCGCCTATCAATGACAAACTCAGCTATGGTCTTGGCATCAGCGTGCCATTTGGTTCGTCCACTGAATACGATGTTGATTGGAAAGGCCGTTATACCACGGTTAAATCAGCTGTTAACGCCATCGATATCAATCCGGTGCTCGCTTACCGAGTATCTGACAAATTTAGAATCGGCGGTGGCATCAGCATACAAACACTCTCAGCTGAACTTGAACAAGCGGTTGATTCAGGTGGCGTGTGTTTAGCGACAGCCGGCGCTGCTGATCCGGCCATTTGTTTAAATGCCGGGCTTGCTCCGGGCGTGCAAACCAATGATGGTTACGGCGCAATTTCGGGTGATTCCACAGCCATATCATTTAACTTTGGAATGTTATTCCTTCCCACGCCTGAAACACGCATCGGTGTTGCCTATCGAGCTGAAACCAGCCATGAACTTGATGGTGATGCAGATTTTACGACCGACCCCACGCTCCAAACCTTTCTAACAGCGGGTGGCTCGTCGTTGTTTTCCGATACCGGTATCAAAGGAGAAATTGACTTGCCAGCCAGCTTGTCTTTTTCGGTCGCGCATAAAATGAATGACAAGCTTGAATTGCTTGGTGACGCCACCTGGACAGGTTGGAGCAGTTTTAAGCAGCTTTTAATTGAATATGATAATGCAGAACAACCAGACACCCTATCAATCCAGGACTGGGATGATGTATGGCGTGTTTCTGCTGGACTTAACTACCAGCTAAACGAAAAAGTCACCTTACGCGCAGGCTTGGCGTTTGATCAAGAGGCTATCCCGTCACCACAACGACGCACGGCTCGTATCCCGGGCAATGATCGTACGTGGATTGCAATTGGTGCCGGCTACGCACTAAACAAAAACGCATCGCTCGACTTTGGTTTTACTCATCTCTCGCTTGATGAAACACCAATCGATAATGCTGCTCCAGAATCTCGTGGTGCACCTACCGTGCGTGGTAACTACGACGCCAGTGTAAACATTGTCAGCGCGCAGTTCAGCTGGAAATTTAACTAGGACACCGACTATGCAAATTAAACAACTATTATTGATTGCGCCGGTTGCCCTGGCGTTACATGCTTGTAGTAGTGATAGCAACTACAATTTTGAAGAAAGCGCAGCGTCCCAGGAAGCTGCTTTCGCCGCTGCCAATGCGCCGGGATTGAAGTTTGATCCTGCCAATGGTGTTATTCCGTTTCCAAACAATCTATTGCTGGGTGCGGACGGCACCGTTAATGCACCGATTACTGACGACAGCGCTGCAAACCCAGCCCTGGCGCTGAATCAAATGGATGGTTTTTCCACTACCGCGCCAATCACGGCAGGTTTGACTCGTGCGGTCGATCCAACAACGGTTATATTAGGTACCAGTGTTCGCATTTTTGAAGTAACGGCGGCAGCAACAACGGCTGTTACCGGCATAGTGGAAGAGCTTGGCCCAACTCAAGTGTTCGTTACAGCAACACCAAGCAATATCGCTATATTGCCGGTACAACCGTTAAAACCTAAAACCCATTACATGGTGATAGTCACTAACGGCATTACTGACGATGCTGAAACACCCATGCCATTAGCGCCTTCAACTTCGTTCAGATTAGCTAAGGGCAGCACAGAACTCACTGGCCCGGTTGCCGCGCTTGAACCTGTACGCCAACTCACCGGTGCGATGCTGGCAGCAGCAGGCTCACAAGGCATTGACGTAGCTAACGTAGTGATGGCTTGGAGCTTTAAAACGCAATCAGTACGCGATGTACTGCAAGCCGTTAAAGATCAGGTAGCACCCGGTGCTCTAACGCTAGCACCTACTGGCAGCACAACAACTGATTTTAATGCAGAACTGCCTGGCAACGCGGACGTTTTTATCGGCACGCTTGACCTGCCTTACTACCAAAGTGCGGACCCAGCTACTGCATTGAATAGTTTCTGGGTGGATGCAGACGGTGGCGCTGTTAACCAGTTCAGTCCCACTCCAGTATCTACAGGCACACAAACCATACCAGTACTCTTGACGTTACCCAATGCCACATCAATGGCAGGTGGAACAGCGCCAGCATCAGGATGGCCGATTACTATCTTCCAACATGGTATTACACGTAACCGTGCCGACATGATTGCAGTAGCTGATGCATTGGCTAATGCAGGCCGAGCAGTGATTGCTATCGATATCCCGATGCACGGTTTGACTGATACCACTGTGCCTATCCATACTGACAACACACTATTCCCCAATGATGGCGAGCGCACCTTTGGTTTGGATGTTGTTGACAACGCGACACGGGCACCAGGATCAGATGGCATGATTGATGATTCGGGCTCACACTTTTATAACCTAGCAAACCTCGCTAACTCACGTGACAATCTTCGCCAGGGTGTGGCTGATTTAATGGTGTTAGCTGCAAGCCTAGCCGGCGCTCAGGGTGCAAGCCTTGACGCTAGCAACGTGACATTCGTCGGCCATTCACTGGGGGCGATGATCGGTATCACCTTTTTGTCATACGACGATAACATTTCCACAGCATCGTTTGCTACGCCGGGCGGTGGTATCGCACGGTTGCTTACCAACTCACCAAGCTTCGGCCCCGCAATCGACGCCGGCCTAACTGCAGCAGGTGCTGCGCCTGGCACACCTGAATATGATCAGTTCTTGTTGATTGCCCAAACGGCTGTTGATTCGGCTGATCCAGTGAACAATGCAACTGCGCTTGCAGCAACAGGTAAAAACATTCACTTTATGACTATCATCGGTGATCAAGTTATTCCTAATGCGGTAGCCACGGCTCCGTTGTCAGGTACTGACCCGTTACCAAAATTGATGGGGTTGCCGCAAGTCAATGGCTCAACCTCAGGCAGCGCTCTAGTGCGGTTTTCATCCGGCACACACGGTTCCATCATCAATCCAGTTGATGATTCTGACCCGGCTGGTGGCCTTGCGACGTTCTTAGAGATGCAGCAACAAATGGCGGTATACGCAGCCAGCATGGGCAGCATTTTACAGATCACTAACGTTGATGTTATCGAAGCGCCACCTGCACAGTAGGCGTAACAGGAAACGGCTCATCATTTTCAATTGTAGTCGTGAAATAACAAGGTGCGGCGCACACTGCGCTCCATCTTGAGTAATTTGCCTTACTCGAGGCCAATACCCTCGCAATATGCCGCTTAGCCACTAGGTTATTCGGAAGAACCAAGGAAAACACTATGACCACTACTCTAAAAGCACTTACCAGCCTGTTGTTGCTTGTCAGCGTAGCGTTTGTTACATCTCCGGCCCACGCGAAAAAAATTCGCGGCGTTGAGCTTGCAGAAACTGCAACCATTGGCGGCGACGAACTTATGCTCAATGGTGCTGGTGTGCGTACCAAACTGATCCTCAAGCTTTATGTTGGCAGCTTGTACACCACAGCAAAAAGCAATGATGCTGCGGCAATACTTGATGCTGACGAACCTATGGCAATTCGCCTTAATATCATTTCTGATCTACTGACCAAAAAGAAAATGGTCAAATCGTTAAAAGCCGGTTTTAAAAAATCAACGGGTGGAAACACAGCAGCCATTCAGCCACAGATCGATCAAATGCTAGGCCTAATGCAAGGCAAGATCGGCAAGAAAGATCAATACACGCTTAACTACAAACCAGGCTCGGGCACTCGCGTCACTAAAAACGGTGAAGAGGTGGGTGTTGTTGAAGGGCTGGAGTTTAAAAAAGCCCTGTTTGGTATTTGGTTGTCAGACAACCCGGCGCAGAGTTCGCTTAAAGCGGGCATGCTGGGCAAGTAACATAAAACAAAAAGTTCATTGTTTTACCATGTAGCAAAGTTAGGCCCTCGCATGTCGAGGGCCTAATTAGCCTTCTAATTCATACCTAACGCCCGGTAGCTTTCTTTCTACTGTGCTGGGTCGGCAAGCACGCCCTGCACCGCAGTGTAGGCAGGTTTCGCTTGATAGTCACGATCAAACAACAGCGGATCAAAAATACTCTTAAACGAGTATTGATCAGTCAAACCCCAGGTTTGGATCGCTTTACAACGCGGCTGGGCTAAGCAAAGCGACGCTAACCGTTCATACACCATGGCTTGTTTCGCAAGGCTGGCACCGTCGGCAAGCGACACGTCTAGTTCAGTGATATAGATATCCAGATCACGCTCAGCCACCTGGGTAAAGTTAGCTTCTAATTCAGTAAATTGATCAAAACTTGTGGATAAATGCATTTGGAAACCAATACCATCAAGTGGTACAGCGCTCGCTTGCATGCGATCAATCAAGGCAAACAAGGCAGTCGCTTTTGGGCCTTCTATTGATATATCAAATTCATTTAGCAGCAACTGAGCATCAGGTGCTATTGCTCGGGCTTGTGTATACGCCTTATCGATATACGCCTCACCCATCGCCCTGTACCAGATCGAACTACGGAACTCACCATTATCCGCTAGTGGCTCGTTAACCACATCCCAAACAGTCACATCACTTTTATAACGCGACATTAAGCGGCTGATATACTCACTCATGTGCTGCTCGATATCAGTGAGCGGCGCTTGTTCTAACCATGCAGGTAGTTGTCTATGCCAAATAATTGGATGGCCATGGACAGTCATATCGGCAGATTTCGCAAATGACACTAAATTATCGGTAGCCGCAAACTGAAATCGACCAGGCTCAGGATTAACCTGATCCATCTTCATAGAGTTTTCTGGCGTCACAAAATTAAATTCGCGCTCGGCGATATCAGCATAGATCGCACCATCAGGCCGATGATAAAACGATTGTAGCGCTGCAAAACCAATTCGTAGTTCACGAGCCTCAGCTAGCGCTCGAAGCGGTTGCCCACTTGCTGCAAACGCATTGGCTGCCAGCACAGTAATAGAAATGCTCTCGCTATTTGTTAAAGCACTATCAACAGAATCTCTTGCCAGCACATCTATAGTGAGCACACCTGTGGTGGCTGGCGCAAACTTCAGTACATAAATTTCAGCAAAGCGCGGGTGCTGATTAAAGCTGCCACCAGCGGGAAGATCGGGTATTTCCAGTGTTGGGATATCACCATTAAGATCAATACCCTTTAACTCGATTACGACTGGATCATTTACCCGCACGGTATGCGGTAAAAATTTATCAAGCATAGGTGCAACATTCGGAATGGTTGACGGATCATCCGGTAGTACAACTTTGATAAAAATCGTTTGTGATGCCTGGTATGAATCGTTGGCTGGGTCGAGCGCGGTAACCGTAAACGCATTGATGCCCACATCCATTTGCAATGGCAGCCATCGGAAGGTTTTTGTACCATCAAAGTTATCGTCAAAACTTGACCCTAGTAGTAACTCTTCTGGAAACATTCCAGGCAGCTCACCTTCTGGATCGATTGGGCGGTAAACCACTTCAACAAGCTCACCAGCCATCACAGTAATATTTTGTAGGTTGTCAAAACCGGGCGGTAAGTTAGTAGTGCTATCGATTTCGTCTGGTACTTGCAACACAATAGCCGGCAGGCCTACATCGAAATCTGCATCGGTGTATTCCACCGCCGCTTCAACATTTAGGCGTGGCCCGGGTTCCCGCACCACGTCAAACCCGCTCGCCGTATTAAATGTGGCTGCCTCGGCTATCGGCTGATCATCCGCACCGGGGCCCGCCGTTAGCGAACCACCCTTGGAACTACTGCCATCGCATCCACTTAATAGTAGCAACGCCAGCAATGCTACCAGCAGTGGAACAACAACTCGAAAACTACCGCGCGAGTTGGTAAGGCATGGGGTTTGCGACATGAGCAAATAGATGTTCGGCAGGCTTCGTTGCACCAATGATACTAAAACTGAGCACGACTGCGGTACAAGCTTAATAAATGGTTAGGTTAATTTACTAAATTGCGGGCAAATACGCTGAAATGCGAGGCCCCGAGAACCGGGGCCTGCGTTTTATGGCAAATAACCACTACTAGTATGGGTAGTTAACACCAACAATTGATTAAGCCGATTTCTTAATATCCGCATCACCCTTGTCAGCAATCACACCACCTTGGGCAAAGTCGTTAGGAAAATCATCAACTGCGACAACCTCACGAGTGGCATCAGCAAGTTTAACCAGTTTGGCTACCTCATCTTTTTCGATGACACCATCGCTAGCCAGCTGCTCAAGCCACGGCTCGTATTCAATGTCGTATGGCTTTTTCAGACGGCTGTCTTTGATTTTCTTCTCAGCTTCCTTGGCATCCATTACACACATGAGCGCGTACTCGATCTTGCCAGTGACGTCTGAAGGGTCATCATTGATGTAGCAACCCGATGTAAGGCGATCCCGCGCTTCTGATGGCTTCATCAATACGCGTGCGCATTGCTGGGTTAACTTATCATTAGGTGTACGATAACGACGGCCTAGCGGGAACACGATACCGCGCAGTAACAAGCCCACAATTGTGCTTGGGAAGTTACGCAGGATTTGATCAAGCGCTACCTGAGTTTGGAATAAGCAGTAACGAACAGACCATTCCATTAAGGCTTGATCAGCCGCTGGGCGGCCAGTATCTTCAAAGCGCTTAAGTACCGCAGATGCCATGTACATATGCGTTAGGCCATCAGCAAATCGACCAGAGAGCATCTCTTTACGCTTCAAACCACCGCCTAAAAATAGCATGGCGAAGTCAGCCAAAAATGCATAGGCCGAACTCATTCGAGTTAAACGACGATAGTACTTAGCATTAGCCCCACTGATTGGCGCTTTAACAAAACGACCTTTTGTTAAGCCATGGAACAATGAACGTGCACCATTTTGAATGGCATAGCCAACGTGGCCCATCAATGCTTCGTCAAATGATTCAAGCGCCTCTCGCTTGTTAGGCAGAGAGGCAGCATTAATCTCCTTAACCAACCAGGGGTGGCATCGCATTGCGCCTTGGCCAAAAATAATCATGCTACGTGTGAGTATATTGGCGCCTTCAACGGTAATGCCCACTGGCACGGCTTGATACGACCGACCCAAGAAGTTGTTGGGCCCCAAACAAATACCCTTACCACCGGTTATATCCATCGCATCATTGAGTACGGTGCGCATGGAATCGGTGTTGAAGTATTTCAGAACAGCAGAAACAACCGATGGCTTTTCGCCTTCATCAAGCGCTGCACAGGTTAGTCGACGGCCAGCGTCCATTGTGTAAGTGAGGCCAGCGATACGGCCAAGCGCTTCTTCAATACCTTCGAACTTGCCAATAGGTAAATTGAATTGCTTACGCACACGAGCATAAGCACCAACAAAACGAGAAGCGGCTTTACCTGACGCCACGCCCGTTGATGGCAACGAAATACCACGGCCAACCGATAGTGATTCCATCAACATACGCCAACCTTGGCCCACCATTGCTTCGCCACCGATAACCCACTCCATCGGTACGAATACATCTTTACCGCTGTTAGGGCCATTCATAAAACCTTGGTTTAGCGGAAAGTGACGACGACCAATGTTGACACCGGCAGTATCAGTTGGTATCAACGCACAGGTAATGCCCAGATCTTCTTCCCCGCCTAAGAGGCCGTCAGGGTCATAAGCTTTAAACGCCAAGCCTAGCAGAGTGGCGATTGGCCCAAGCGTAATGTATCGCTTATCCCAAGTAACGCGCATGCCAAGAACTTCCTTACCGTCAAATTGGCCTTTACAAACAATACCCGCATCGGGCATCGCCCCTGCATCAGATCCAGCCGACGGGCCAGTCAATGCAAAACAAGGAATCTCCTCGCCTTTTGCTAAGCGTGGCAAGTAGTAATCTTTTTGTTCAGTAGTGCCGTAGTGCAGTAGTAGCTCAGCTGGGCCGAGTGAGTTTGGCACCATGACGCTAACGCCACCGGTAACACTGCGCGAAGCCAGCTTCATGACGACTTCAGAGTGGCCCATCGCTGAAAAGCCAAGGCCACCGTAGGACTTAGGAATAACCATACCCAAGAAGAGGTTGTCTTTGATGTACTGCCAGCAGTGCTCAGGAAGATCGTTTAGCTCGTAAGTGATTTCCCAATCATCGAGCATACCGCACAACTCTTCAGTTGGGCCATCCACAAAAGCTTGTTCTTCTTTGGTTAACGTAGCCTCTGGGTAATCAACCAGTTTCGACCAATTAGGTGAACCTTGAAAAATCTCTGCATCCCACCAAACGGTTCCGGCATCAATGGCTTCGCGCTCGGTATCAGACATGGGTGGCAACACTGCCCTAACGTACTTAAGCAGTGGAGTACTCACCAGCTTGTGGCGAATGCTGCGTACATTGAATATCACTGCAGTTATCACAAACAGGCCACCTAAAATGAAGGCTGCGGCCCCTGCAAGAAACCCGCTGAAATAGGCAAACAACAGTACAATCGCTGCGCCAATAGTGAAAACAGGCATGCTGACGCGCTGTCGCGCCAGAATAAAAACTGTGGCGGCTACCACCACCAACCAAAAAAGTGCAATTACCATCGTGCTCCCCAAAAAAAGGCAAATTAATGACTCAGATCTATCGCTATATAACGGCCTGCAGGCAGTATCTGAATGCCCCGCAAACCACCCACACTCGTTGGCACGTTAAATAGTGTGACCCTTCACTCAGTATAACGTTCGGTGACGTTCCACCGGTATATACACGCTGAATGTTTACCGGCCTTAACATCAACGTAATAGTGCGGCGGGCTAGCTGTAGAATGGCCCACGCTATGGGCCTACGGGCACGAAATCGGCTATAGTTCGAGCACAGATAACCATTTTGCTACCAGATTCATGAAAGCGATTCAAGACGCCTATACCTCCATCCTCCAAAATTTGGGCGAAGACATCAACCGAGATGGCTTGCTAGACACCCCCGCCCGGGCCGCCAAGGCGATGGAGTTTCTAACTCAAGGTTATTCGCAAACGCTGGAAGAAGTACTCAATGGAGCAGTGTTTGAATCTGATAGTGATGAAATGGTTATCGTTAGAGATATCGAGCTCTACTCGCTCTGCGAACACCACATGCTACCGTTTATCGGTAAATGCCATGTGGCCTACCTGCCCAGCGACAAGGTTATTGGTTTATCTAAAATTGCGCGTATTGTTGATATGTACGCAAGGCGTTTACAGATCCAAGAAAACCTAACCAAGCAAATTGCGGATGCGGTTGCGTCGGTATCAGGCGGTATCGGTGTGGGCGTTATTATCGAGGCGCAACATATGTGCATGATGATGCGCGGCGTTCAAAAGCAAAACTCGTCAATGACCACCTCTGCGATGCTCGGGCGGTTCCGATCTGATATCAATACGCGGAATGAATTTTTGACCTTGGCTAAGAGCTAACACTCGGTTATTTCGCTCACGGATCTGCGCGGACTGCCTGCCCTACGCGGTGAATAACGAGCCTTTAAGATCGACATCAATCGTCCGTCGTCTGCTGTAGCTGCCAAAGGTTGGCATACAAACCATTATTGGCTAGTAGCTCTGCATGTGTGCCTGATTCGACAATCACGCCAGCATCCAGAACCAATATTTTATTGGCGTCAGTAATAGTTGATAACCTGTGCGCTATCACTAGTGAGGTTGCACGTTGAGCAACCGCATTCAAGCCTTCTAATATCGTTTGCTCACTACGAGTATCTAAGCTTGATGTGGCTTCATCAAAAACAATCATAGGTGGGTCTTTGAGGATGACTCTAGCAATGGCCATACGTTGCTTCTCGCCACCAGAGAGTTTTAAGCCGCGTTCACCCACTACAGTTTCGTAGCCTTCTGGTAGTTGTTCGATAAAGCTTGCTAGGTTGGCCCGCTCTGCAGCATTCCTGACTTCTTCATCTGACGCGTCAGGATTGGCGTAGCTGATGTTGTAACGAATACTGTCGTTAAACATGACGGTGTCTTGTGGCACAACACCCAAGGCAGCGCGCAAGCTGCCTTGCGTATAGTCGCGAATGTCTTTGCCATCAACATTAACAGAACCGCTGTCAACATCGTAGAAACGAAATAACAAACGCGACAACGTCGATTTACCCGAACCCGACGGCCCAACCACAGCGACTTTCTCACCAGGTTCAACGGTGAAGCTCACATCTTTTAGGATTGGTCGCTCTGGCAGGTAGGCAAATTCAACATGCTTAAATTCGATACGCGCGTTTTGCACAAACAAGGGCGTTGCACCTGGGCGATCTTGGATCTCCGGCGTACGCTCCAATAACTTGATGACTAAATCCATATCAGCCAAGGCATATTGCAATCCGCGATACACCACACCTAAAAGGTTCAGCGGCACAAACAGTTGCAACATCAAGGCATTGATTAACACGATATCACCAAGCGTGATTGTACCGTTCACTACATCATTGGCGGCAAGCATCATGATGAGCGTTACCCCGACAGCTACCAGCGCCGCTTGGCCAAAGTTGAGCGTAGACATGGTCACCTGGCTTTTAACACCAGCATCAGCCCAATCAGATAGGTGTTCACTATAGGCATCGTGCTCAAGTGCCTCGTTGTTGAAGTACTTAACGGTCTCGTAGTTAAGCAAGCTATCAACGGCTCGGCCATTCGCTAAAGAATCCAGACGATTCATCTCATGGCGAAACTGCATACGCCAGCCTGAGTACTTTAAGGTGAAAAAGATGTAGATGGCGACCGTGAGTACAACGACAAGCGTGTAGTGCCATCCATAAGCTGCCAAGAGAATACTCGCCACCAATAAAAATTCTGCAATCGTGGGCACGATATTAAATACCAGCAGATTGACAATCGAACTTAAGCTTGCAGTACCACGGGATAAATCCTTAGAGACATTACCGGTACGCCGCTCCAGGTGGTACGAGAGGCTAAGTTGGTGTAAGTGCGACAATACGCGCGATGATAATTGGTGCATTGCACGATAACGAACACGTGCAAACAATGCGTCACGTAGTTCCTTGAATAGCGAGCCAAACAAACGCAGCACACCGTAGGCCGCAACAAACCCTAAGGCAACTAAAAGCGCTCGATTCGCTGTCAACAAGCCAGACTGCTGCTGATCCAGCGTATCAACGATTTCTTTTAACACCAGCGGAACCATAACAGTAGCAAGCTTCGCTACCACCAAGCAAGCCAATGCCAACAGCACACGGCCTCGGTACTCCCACAAGTAGCTGGAGAGCTTGCGAAGATTTTCAAGATCCCGACGATTGCTATGCGGTGCTTCGACTCTTCCGTTCATCAGGCAGTTTTACTCTCTGGAGCTTGAGTGACGTGCACCAGGGCTTCTTCCACCAGTGCAATCGCATCAGTGCACTTCGGAGCGTTCTCGCTAAGGTGTTGTCGCCATCTTCGAGCGCCCGGCACTTGCACAAATAAGGCAATTAGGTGGCGAGTTAGGGTACTAACCTTCACACCCTTCTCATGCCACTGCTGTACATAGCGAGCATAAGCGCGCGCTGCATCAATACGTTGTTGCAGTAGTTGCTCCGCAGTCAGCGCCTCTGCACCAAATAATAAATGATCCGCTTGTTGCAGAAATGAAGGGTCATGATAGGCCTTGCGCCCCAGCATCACGCCGTCAACGTGCTGCAGATGCTCCTGCACTGCTGGCCAGTGATCGATACCGCCATTAATACAGATGTGGCAATCGGGCATTTCTTGTTTGAGGCGATACACGTACTCATAACGCAGGGGTGGCACAGTTCGATTCTCTTTCGGGCTTAAGCCATCAAGCCAAGCTTTGCGCGCATGCACAATAAAATGCTTGCAACCGCTCTGGCTAACTTCGCGCACAAAATTGTGTAGCACCTCATAACTATCATCACGATCAATACCCAAACGGCACTTAACTGATACAGGCACGGCTACCGCGTCCTGCATTGCACCAACACAGGCCGCCACCGTTTCTGGCTCAGCCATGAGGCATGCGCCGAAGCGGCCCGATTGCACACGGTCACTTGGGCAACCGCAGTTAATGTTGATTTCGTCGTAACCCCACCGCTCGCCAATCTTAGAAGCCGCCGCCATCTCAAAAGGATCAGAGCCGCCTAGCTGTAACACGCATGGCGACTCGATTTCATCAAAACCCAGCAGGTATTCACGGTCGCCATGAATCACGGCCTTGGCTGTCAGCATCTCGGTATAGAGCAATGTGTTGTGAGTGAGCCTGCGCGCCAGATACCGGTAATGGCGGTCTGTCAGCTCCATCATTGGGGCTACGACTAGTTTGCGGTGGATAATTAGGGGGTCAGATTGCGCCATTGCTGACCATTGTCCCTAAGCGGCGACTATTTGTGTTGTAAAAAGCGATTCTATTACGCCATATCAATTGTGTACCAGGCCATAAACTGAGAAAATAGTCGCATAACTCAACAATATGGAATACCTTATGAAAACACGTGCTGCCGTCGCTTTTGAAGCGGGAAAACCCCTTGAAGTAGTTGAAGTCGATCTCGAAGGCCCGCAGGCGGGCGAAGTACTGGTGGAAATGAAAGCCACTGGTATCTGCCATACTGACGAATTCACCCGTTCCGGCTCCGACCCTGAAGGCGCGTTTCCAGCCATTCTTGGCCACGAAGGCGCAGGCGTTGTGGTGGAAATTGGTGCTGGAGTCACCAGCCTTGAAGTAGGCGATCATGTAATTCCGCTTTATACACCTGAGTGTCGTGAATGCGAATACTGCCTGAACCCTAAAACTAATCTTTGCCAAAAGGTCCGCTCAACACAAGGCCAGGGTTTGATGCCGGACGGCACTTCGCGGTTCTCTTATAAAGGGCAGAAGCTTCTTCACTATATGGGTTGCTCGACATTTTCCAACTACGCAGTGTTACCTGAAATTTCTCTTGCCAAGGTTCGTAAGGATGCCCCATTCGACAAAATTTGCTACATCGGTTGCGGTGTCACTACTGGCGTTGGTGCGGTTATGTTCACGGCCAAAGCTGAGCCCAACTGCACTGCAGTTGTATTTGGTTTAGGCGGCATTGGCTTGAATGTTATACAAGGTTTACGCATGGTAGGTGCCCGACAAATTATCGGTGTTGATATGAATCCTGCCAAAGAATCGGTTGCACGCCAATTTGGCTTGACTGATTTTGTTAACCCCGCCGAACATGGGGATAAGCTTGTTGACTACCTGGTTGAGCTCACTGGTGGTGGCGCTGATTACTCGTTCGAATGTATCGGTAATGTTGAGGTGATGCGTACAGCGCTCGAGTGTTGCCATAAAGGTTGGGGTGAAAGCATCATCATTGGCGTAGCCGGCGCTGGCCAAGAAATCAAAACACGTCCATTCCAACTCGTTACCGGGCGCTCATGGCGTGGTACCGCATTTGGTGGCGCACGTGGCCGTACTGATGTACCAAAGATTGTTGATATGTATATGGACGGTCGTATCGATATCGACAAACTCATTACGCACACCATGCCATTGGATGATATCAACAAGGCATTTGATTTAATGCATTCCGGCGAAAGTATTCGCAGCGTAGTTCTTTACTGAGTAAACAGACAATGCAAACAGATTCTCAATGGGCTAGCCACGGTGGCACCCTTTCGGTTCACACACACGACAGCGATACTTGCGGCTGCCCAATGACCTTTGGTGTTTATACGCCGCCACAGGCTGCAAATGGCCCGGTACCCGTTGTCTGGTACTTATCAGGGCTTACCTGCTCTTGGTCAAACGTGATGGAAAAATCTGGCTTGCAGCGCGCTGCAAGCGAGCTCGGCCTGATGATCATTGCACCCGACACCAGCCCACGCGGTGACGCTGTCGCAAATGATGAAGCTTATGATCTTGGCCAAGGTGCTGGGTTTTACCTAACCGCCACACAAGCGCCCTGGACACCGCACTTCAAGATGGATCAATACATCACTGAAGAACTATCTGCGTTAGTGGCTAAACACTTTGCAGCTGATATGTCACGCCAAGGTATCACTGGCCACTCAATGGGAGGGCACGGCGCCTTAACATTGCACCTTAAACATCCTGATGTTTACAAATCTGTTTCGGCGTTTTCACCTATTGCATCACCTTCAACAGTGCCTTGGGGTAAAAAAGCATTTGAAAACTACTTGGGCAATGATAAAACCAGTTGGGAAAACTACGACGCCAGTAAGCTTGTGGCAAAGCAAGCGAGTAAAGCCACCATGCTGATAGATACCGGCGATGCTGATCAATTTTTAGATGAGCAGTTGCAGCCACAGGCCTTTATTGATTGTTGTAAAGCTCATGGCCAGCCACTTAATTATCGCATGCAAGCTGGTTACGATCATTCCTACTATTTTGTAGCAAGTTTTATTGCTGATCACCTCGCGCACCACAAGGCAGCACTTGGCAAGGCATGAAACACACCATCACCACTACCGGACAGCTCGAAGCACTCTACGGCAAGCCCTCCTCTATAGCGCTTGCCAAAGAAGCCAAGCACTTAACCGATGCATACCGCGCCTGGTTAGAAAAGGCTGCATTTTTTGCATTTGCTAGTGGGGGCGTTAACGGGCTTGATTGTTCGCCGCGTGGTGATAGCCAAGGTGGTGCTTTTAAGATCCTGGACAATAAAACACTGGCCATACCTGACAGGCGCGGCAACAACCGTTTAGATACCTTGCGAAATATCGTTACCGACTCAAACGTGGCGATACTGTTTTTGATACCCGGGATTACCGAGGCCTTGCGTATTAATGGCCAGGCAGCCATTACTGTCGACCCGACTCTACTTGCGCAATTTGATATGCTGGGCAAGCCGCCAACATCTGTAATCAAAGTCAGTATCGATGCGGTGTACTTTCAGTGTGCAAGAGCCATTATGCGATCAAAGTTATGGGATGTTGACAAACAACTCACGCGTGGCGATGTACCCACTGCTGGGGAGATGACTAAAAGTGTTGATCCCGACTTTGACGCCAAAGAGTACGACTCATCGCTAAGGCAGCGACAGGAAGGGTCTTTGTATTAAAGCACTCAAAATACTATGCTCTAGCGCATGCGTGTTCCTGTAAGCAATGTACACACAGATCAGCTTCTACACAGGCATTGCCGTTTCAGCCAACTTCACCCAATAGGAGCAGCCTACGGGAATAATCTCGTCATTAAAATCATACTCCGGATGATGCAAGCCAGCGGTATCGCCTTGGCCGATAAACACAAATGCCCCTGGCCGTGCTTCGAGCATGTAAGAAAAGTCTTCAGCGCCCATTAACGGTGCGCGATTAGCATCTACTGCTTTCGCACCCACTAGCTCGGATGCCACGTTCACTGCAAACTGAGTTTGATCAGCATGGTTAACCGTAACTGGATACCCACGCTCATAGCCTAAGCTGGCAACAGCGCCATGAGCCTTACCAATATGCTCACAAATTTCTTGCAGGCGTTGTTCAGCAAGCTCGCGGGCTGCATCGTTGAGAGTACGAACGGTGCCGTTCATGTATGCCTGTTGTGGGATA
Source organism: Granulosicoccaceae bacterium (assembly GCA_036478595.1). Taxonomy (GTDB): domain Bacteria; phylum Pseudomonadota; class Gammaproteobacteria; order Granulosicoccales; family Granulosicoccaceae; genus Granulosicoccus. The sequence continues at coordinate 22,999 of JAZGEF010000023.1, read as the reverse complement.
ACGTTGTTGGTTTCACCCATATGTATTTGCGTGACTGATATCACTAAGCTTTCCAGCGGATTCACATTGCGCGATGTAATGGTTTGTATTGCTTGCATGAGTTGCATCACGACAATTGCAGGATCTATGCAGCCGTGTGGCTTAGCGGCATGGCCGCCCTTACCCTCTATATCGATAATAAAAGTATCAGCCGATGCTAATAACGAACTGGGGTTAGTGGCAAAGTGCCCAATCGGCATACCAGGCATATTGTGCATGCCATACACTTCTTGAATGCCGAAGCGATCCATAATACCGTCATCCACCATCACCTTGGCGCCACCGCCACCTTCTTCAGCTGGTTGAAAGATTACAACCACAGTTCCGTCGAACTGCCGCTCCTCCGAAAGATACTTTGCTGCACCCAGCAACATAGCAGTGTGGCCATCATGGCCACAGGCGTGCATCTTGCCTTCTATCGTTGATTTATATTCAACACCAGTTTGCTCCAATATCGGCAATGCATCCATATCAGCACGCAAGGCTATAACCTTATTAGACGTATTGGCTTTGCCTTTAATCACGCCTACCACACCCGTTTTGCCAATGCCGGTAACCACTTCATCAACACCAAACTGTTGAAGTTTATTTGCCACAAGCTCGGCTGTGCGTTCAACATCAAACTGCAGCTCTGGATGCGCATGTATATCACGGCGCCAAGCGGTAATTTCTCGATGCAAATCGGCAAATCGGTTTATGGCTGGCATGGCCTATCCTGTTGTGTCATAGTTTGTGCAGCCACGATCATCTCACTAATTTCATGTCATCACAATTACCGCTCAAGGGCCTGCAAGTAACAGAGCTACGGGCTATCGGCCCAGTGCCATTTGCCGGTATGTTGCTGCGCCAATTGGGTGCGGATGTTACGCTCATCAACGCGCCCGGTAGCGCCAATCTAGGTTTGCCCGTTAAACCCGAGTTTGATCTCCTTGCTGCGGGTAAATCAGTGATTGAGCTCGACCTAAAAACTGATGCTGGGCTCACTGCGTTGCACGAGCACTTGGCTGATACCGATGTATTGCTTGAAGGGTTTCGCTCAGGTGTTATGGAGCGGTTAAATATATCACCTGCCGCACTAATGCAAAAGAACCCACGTTTGATCATTGGGCGTTTGTCGGGTTTTGGTGAATCGGGCCCACTAGCCGCGCGCGCCGGCCATGATATTAACTACTTGGCATTATCTGGTGTGTTGCACGCAATTGGTACCGAGCAATCCCCCGTTGTGCCCATTAACTTAATCGGCGATTTTGGCGGTGGTGCCATGCACTTGCTAGTGGGCATTTTAGCAAAGCTTGTGGAACGTTCACTAAACAATGCTGGCGGCATCGTAACAACCAGTATCCTTGCTGGCACCATTGGGCTTACGCCAATGCTGTACAGCTTATTGGCCGACAAACAATGGCAAACTGACAGATTGAACAATTTGCTGGATGGCGCAGCTCCATTTTATCGTGTGTACAAAACACTCGATAGCCGCTTTATTGCAGTGGGCGCACTTGAACCCAAATTCTTTAAGCAACTTTTAGTGCTAATGCAACTCGAAGACACAATAGATGCAGATGATCAATATCAACGTTCCACTTGGCCCGAAATGCGAAATCAATTAGCAAGGTGTTTTGCCGAACGTGATCGGGATGACTGGGCAAACGATGCCCAATATTTGGACTGCTGCGTCACACCAGTACTTGATATCATTGAAGCCAGCCATCACGTTCACAACAGTGCAAACAACTGGTACACGGCTGTACCGTTTAAGCAGCCCAAGCCCGTAATAGAATTTTCCAGCAATCATCTCAGCGCCAAAAAACGATAATTTACATGACTAACACCAGTAATGCGTGCATGCCGTTTCAAAATCGTTTCGCGCAATTACCGCCTCAACTCTTTAGCGAAGTGCAACCCACCGCTGTTAGTAGGCCTCAATGGATTCGGTTTAACGAAGCATTAGCCACGGAACTCGGCCTTGACGCGGTATCGCTCAACACACCTGCGGCGGCCGCTATTTTTGCGGGTAACACCTTGCCTGACACAGCCAAACCGCTAGCAATGACTTACGCCGGACACCAGTTTGGTCACTGGGTGCCACAGCTGGGCGACGGCCGCGCAGTACTGCTGGGCGATTTGCTAGATATTCACGATCAGTATCGTGAGGTACAACTCAAGGGGGCAGGCATTACGCCTTACTCACGCAGCGGTGACGGCCGCGCTTGGGTAGGTCCAGTGCTGCGTGAATATATTGTTAGCGAAGCCATGGCAGCACTGGGTGTGCCCACCACACGAGCATTGGCTGCCGTGCTCACCGGTGATCAGGTTTTTCGTGAAGGCGCTATGCCCGGCGCCATTATCACACGCGTAGCGAATAGCCATGTGCGCGTCGGCACGTTTCAGTATTTTATTGCTCGTGATGATCTACCTGCAATCGATGCACTAATGCAACATATGATCAGCACTTGCTACCCCGAGATAAGTGATGCCGCCAATCCGGCATCTGCCTTATTTAGTGCCGTGATAAGCAAACAGGCAAATTTGGTCGCGCATTGGCAAAGTGTTGGTTTTATCCATGGCGTGATGAACACTGACAACATGGCGATATCAGGCGAGACTATCGACTATGGCCCATGCGCCTTCCTTGATGAGTACGACCCAAAAAAGGTGTTTAGCTCGATTGATCAAATGGGACGTTATGCCTTCGCCAACCAACCAGCCGCAGCGCAATGGAACCTATCAAACTTTGGGCAAGCCCTGTTACCGTTTATTGATAACGACAAGGATGCAGCACTTGCTATTGCCCAGTCCTTACTCGATGAATTTCCAAAACGTTACCAAGAAGCCTATAACGAACGCATGCTTGCGAAAATTGGCATCAGTAATCAACACGGCAATGACATGGAATTGCTTACCGAGCTGCTGGCGTTAATGGTTGAGAGTAATGCAGATTTTACGCTTACCTTTACTTATCTAACTAATTATCAGCTAACCAAATTAAATCCGCGTATCACCAAACCAGCTATTGATATTAGCCCCTACTACCAGGCACCTTCAAGTTTGCAAGCATGGCATGAGAAATGGCAACGACGATTAACGCAGCAGAGCACAAATAGCGAGCAGCAGCATACGCTAATGCAACAACACAACCCCGTGCTGATACCGCGCAATCACAGAATAGAAGCCTGCATACAATCGGCAGTAGAAAATGACTTCGAGCCATTTAATGAATTGGTTAATGCCATGCAACGGCCCTACAGCACTGATCAACAATATAGCCATCTGGCGGAGCCGCCAAACGAACGTGAAGTGGTAAAGAAAACCTTTTGCGGTACCTAGTGATGTGTAACTTAGTTGGCTTTAACCCTTTAGCTGAATCGTAGGGTGGTCTACAAAATCTTCACCGCCCCTTCAACAACACCAAGCGCCTTTTGCATACCAGCGTCAATACCGTTTTTAATCTCTTCCATCGAAATAATATCCGCACCCTTACCCGCCGCTGCATTCACGACAACACCACAACACGCGTATGCCATATCCAGCTCTCGGGCTAATACAGCCTCCGGCATACCCGTCATGCCTACAATCGTACAACCGTCGCGTTCCATTCGGGCAACCTCAGCGATAGTCTCTAGATGAGGGCCTTGGGTAGCTCCATAAGTACCATGGTTAACAACATCGGCATCGGCTTGACTACCTGACTTAATCAGTGCGTTGCGTATTTCATCATCATAGGGATAACTAAAATCAACGTGCCGCACTTCAGAAGGCGGACCATCATAAAAAGTATTAGTACGCCCGGTTGTGTAATTAACGATTTGATCAGGCACAACAATACTGCCGGTTTTGCATTCTTCGCTGATGCCACCTACTGCACCCACAGCAACTACTTTTTTAACACCAATTGAATGCAAGGCCCAGATGTTAGCGCAGTAATTTATACGATGCGGCGGGATCTTGTGGGTATGGCCATGACGAGCCAAGAACGCAACAGGCAACTTGTTTAGTTCGCCATAAATAATTGGGCATGATGGCGCTCCGTACGGCGTCTTAATCATCTCGCGGCTTTTGATCTCAAGGCCTTCCATGCGAGCCAATCCAGTGCCACCAATAATTGCAATAGTTGCCATGTTTAATCCTTAGTGATACGGTTTAATCGATGCTTCAAATATTCGATGTTGTAAAAAACTGATTTAGTTTTCGCTGACTGCTTGTAGCAATACGGATGCACTAGCGGCGATACCTTCTCCACGACCAGTAAAACCTAAATGTTCACTGGTGGTTGCTTTTACATTGACACACTGAGTATCAATGCCGATGTCGCTACTGATAGTAAGCTGCATCTTATCAACATAAGGCGCCATCTTAGGGGCCTGTGCAATTATTATTGCATCCACATTGACGCACTGCCATGAGCGCTGCCCTAACTGGCGAACCACATCACGCAGTAGTTCCCGGCTATCAATACCTTTGTATGCTGGGTCGTCGTCAGGGTAGTGCCTGCCGATGTCACCAAGGCCTGCAGCACCTAATAATGCGTCACAGATTGCGTGCAACAAAACATCACCATCAGAGTGGGCTCTAAATTGATGGCTAAACGGAATACGTACTCCACCTATCACCAGATGATCGCCATCTGTAAATGCGTGTACATCAAAGCCCTGCCCTATGCGCATCATATTATTCACAACCTTCGTATCACTCTATTAAAGGTAACCGATCTAACAACAACACTTCAGCAAGTTTTACATCACTGTCGCGCGTAATCTTAAAATTTGCTTGTAAGGCTTCAACCAACACTGGCGTATAACCGGCAAGCTCCATCACTGATGCTTCATCAGTGACTTGTGCATCAGGGTTGTCACGCTGCACCTGATAAGCTGCCAACAATTCACCTGCCCTAAATAACTGAGGGGTTTGCGCTAGCCATAAACGGCGCCGATCAATCGTTTCTCTGATTTCCAACGTTTGTTCGTCGTTTGCAAGTTTGAGAGTATCTTGTAATGGCGTGGCCAGTATGCCACCCGCCCATTGGCCTTCGGCAACCTGATCAACAAGGCGAATAATATCGCTTGAGGAGACTAACGGCCTGGCCGCATCATGCACCAATACCCATGTGGTCACACCGGCTCTATCAACCACTGCTTTTAAGCCAGCCATAACAGAGTCCGCGCGTTGCTCACCGCCAACGACCGCGTAAACGCGGCTATCACTGCTTGCGGGTAGTTGTGGCCAATGCGTATCACTCTCGGCCAATGCCACTACTGCGTGTTGAACACTGGGTACAGACAACAGCGCATCCAAGCTGTGCTGCAACACGGCTTTGCCCGCAATGTGGAGATATTGTTTGGGCAGAGTTGAGCGCATGCGCTGCCCTATACCAGCGGCAGGTACCACTGCCCAGATGTTGTCGATAGTGGGCGCAGTAGTAGTCACGCCTTAGTTATTGGCTGCTAGTAGCGCGGTATATCAGCACGCCACTGCCTTGGACATTGCTTGAATTATTGACTGCCGTGCCACGCGTGGATTTTTCGCGCACAAATTGATAGAAGGTTTCATCAGGGTCGATCATACCCAGCTCCGCTCGGGCGCGTTCTTCGATGGCATCCAAGCCGCTTTTTAAATCAGCCACTTCAGCTTCCAGCGCTTGATTACGACCGCGTAGCCGGATTAATTCGGTTTGCGTTTCACGCGCTTGATCGCGCAGGCGTGAAACCTCTTGCAAGCTACCATCGCCAAACCACAGGCGAAACTGCAAGCCCAAAAACAATATTACCAGTAAGGCAATCAGCACCTTCATTTGCGTCGGCGACCCGGCGTGTTACAAAGCTTGATTAAATGCGCTGGCACCAGCATAAACTGCGCGATCACCTAAGGTCTCCTCTATACGCAGCAGTTGATTGTATTTAGCAATACGGTCAGAGCGCGATAGTGATCCAGTTTTGATTTGCTTGGCATTGCTTGCCACTGCCAAATCAGCAATGGTTGTGTCTTCGGTTTCGCCAGATCGGTGTGAAGTAACCGTTGTATAACCGGATTTATGGGCCATGTTAATGGTTTCAAGCGTTTCGGTAAGCGTACCTATCTGGTTAACCTTAACCAATATAGAATTTGCGATTTTCTGCTCTATGCCACGGGCTAAGATTTTTGGATTAGTCACAAAAAGATCGTCACCCACTATTTGTATTTTGTCGTTTAAGCGTTCAGACATGATCTTCCAACCATCCCAGTCGCTTTCATCTAGGCCGTCTTCGATTGAAATAATTGGATAACGCTTGACCCAATCATCAAGATAATCGACAAACTGTTCTGCCGAGAATTTCTTATTCTCTGATGCCAGGTTGTAAGTGCCATCTTCATAGAATTCTGACGCCGCAACATCTAAAGCAAGATACACATCTTTACCAGCCGTATAGCCTGCTTTATCGATGGCAGTGAGGATGACTTCTATGGCTTCTTCATTTGATGTTAGGTTTGGTGCAAAGCCACCTTCATCACCCACGTTAGTGTTCATACCTTTGCTGTGCAATACATCGCGCAAATTATGAAATATCTCAGCACCGCAACGCAATGCTTCGCTAAACGACGCTGCCCCAACTGGCATTACCATGAATTCTTGTAGATCGACACTGTTATCTGCGTGTGAGCCACCATTAATGATATTCATCATTGGCACTGGCAGAGTAACCGCGTCATCGCCACCTAAGTATTGAAACAATGGCTTACCCTGCGCCTTAGCGGCCGCATGCGCGCTGGCCATGGACACACCCAACAACGCATTAGCACCAAGCTTATCTTTATTCTCGGACCCATCAAGCTTAAGCATGGCGTTATCTATACCAGCTTGATCAGTACAATCGTGCCCGATCAATGCATCGCGTATTGACCCGTTGATATGCCCAACGGCTTTAAGCACACCTTTTCCAAGGTAACGGCTTTTATCACCATCACGTAATTCAAGTGCTTCGCGACTACCCGTGGATGCACCTGAAGGCACGGCAGCGCGACCCATCACGCCGGACTCTAGCGTGACGTCAGCTTCGACTGTTGGATTACCGCGCGAATCCATTATTTCACGGGCGCGAATATCGGAAATTTTTGTACTCATTTTAAAATTCTCTAGTCTCTGGTGAGCAATCTGATGCTTGTGAAATCAGCTTTGATCGTTGTTGTATTGTACTTCGGCAAAAGGCTGCGCCTTAACGGCCGTATCTAGCGCCATCAATGTTTCTAGTAGTGATTCGAGTCGATCAAGTGGCCAAGCATTGGGGCCATCACTTAATGCATTGGCAGGATCAGGGTGTGTTTCCATGAACAAACCTGATACCCCGGCTGCCACTGCAGCTCTAGCCAACACAGGAACGTGTTCGCGTTGGCCGCCTGATGATGTGCCTTCCCCGCCCGGTAATTGCACAGAGTGAGTCGCATCAAATACCACTGGGCAATTGGTGTTACGCATGATCGCAAGGCCACGCATATCCGATACTAAATTATTATAACCAAATGATGCGCCACGCTCGCACACCATGATCTGATCATTACCCGCATCACGGGCTTTTTTAACAACATTGACCATCTCGTTTGGCGATAGAAACTGGCCCTTTTTAAAGTTGACCGGGATACCCGCCTTAGCCACTCGAGTAATAAAGTTGGTTTGTCTGCACAGAAAAGCTGGCGTTTGTAACACATCAACTACATCAGCGACTTCATCGATGGGGGTGTCTTCGTGCACATCGGTTAGTACCGGCACACCGACTTCGTTTTTAACCTTAGCCAAAATCCGTAAACCTTCTGCCATACCCAAACCTCGATAGCTATCAATTGATGAGCGATTGGCTTTATCAAATGAAGATTTATAAATTAAAGGGATACCGACGCGTTCACACATAGCCTTAAGCGTAGTAGCCGTTTCCATCGCCATCGCTTCGGATTCAATTGCACAGGGACCGGCAATCACAAATACCGGTTGATCGAGACCAACTTCAAAACCACACAATTGCATGTTCTTTATACCGCTTCGGTGGGGCTACTAACAACAGCTGATTTATCTGCTGTTACGCTTCGAGTTTGAGCCTCAAGGGCTGCGTTAACAAAGCTTGTAAACAACGGGTGACCATCACGCGGGGTAGATGTATACTCTGGATGAAACTGACAACCGATAAACCAGGGATGTTCAGGTAACTCAACCATCTCAACTAGTCCAAGCTCGTCGCTAGATCTGGCCGATATAACTAAGCCAGCAGCTGATAAGCGATTGGCGTAGTTATCGTTAAATTCAAAACGGTGGCGGTGACGCTCAATAATTTTTGTATTGCCATATACACGCGCCGATAAGCTATCTGGCCGCAGTGTGAACTCCTGCCCACCTAAACGCATCGTGCCACCTAAATCTGAATCGCTATCGCGAACAACGGTTTCACCTTCTCTATCTTTCCACTCTGTGATCAGTGCAATAACTGGATCTGGTGTAGCAAGATCAAACTCACTACTATTAGCATTAACGATACCAGCAACTTCACGAGCAAAATCAATAACGGCCACTTGCATACCTAGGCAAATACCCAAATAGGGGATCTTGTTTTCACGTGCATAACGAGCGGCGGTGATTTTACCTTCAATGCCACGCGTACCAAATCCACCCGGCACCAGAATCGCATCGATCTCTGACAATGCAGACATATCACCGCGCTCAAGCTTTTCAGAATCCAGATACCGAATTTTAACTCGGCTATCAGTTTTGATTCCCGCATGTGCCAAGGCTTCATTAAGCGACTTATAGGATTCGGTTAATTCGGTGTACTTACCCACCATACCAATGGTGACTGATTTCGCCGGGCTACGAATGCCTTCAACTACCGCATCCCATTCGCTGAGATCGGCAGGTGGTAGATCTAGGCCAAAACGTTTAACCACTAGGTCATCCAAATTCTGTTCGTGCAGCATGCGAGGAATACCGTAAATGCAATCAACATCGCTGGCTGCAATAACAGCTTCTTCCTGTACGTTAGTAAATAGCGCTATTTTGCGACGCTCCGCTTCGGGTAACGGGCGATCACAACGGCACAACAAGATATCGGGCTGAATACCAATTGAGCGCATCTCTTTAACCGAGTGCTGTGTCGGTTTGGTTTTGATTTCGCCGGCGGTGGCGATGTACGGCACAAGCGTAAGATGAATAAACATCGTGCGCTCGCGGCCAAGCTCAACAGCCATTTGGCGTATTGCCTCTAAAAACGGCAGCGATTCGATATCACCCACTGTGCCGCCAATTTCGACCATGGCCACATCAGCATCGCCCGCCCCGTTAATCACCCGGCGTTTAATTTCGTCAGTAATGTGTGGGATGACCTGCACGGTGGCGCCGAGATAGGCACCGCGGCGCTCGTTTTTTATCACGGTTTCATATACACGACCGGTGGTGAAGTTATTATTTTGACTGGTGGTAATACGAACGAATCGCTCGTAGTGGCCAAGGTCAAGATCGGTCTCAGCACCGTCTTCTGTAACGAAAACTTCACCGTGCTGATAGGGGCTCATGGTGCCCGGATCAACGTTTATGTATGGGTCTAACTTGAGCATCGTTACCGTAAGGCCGCGCGCTTCGAGCAATGCAGCCAATGATGCGGCTGAAATGCCCTTGCCTAACGATGAGACCACACCGCCGGTTACGAAAATGAAACGCGTCATATGCTGCTATCTGGTCCGGCGCACCGCAGCATGAAAATGCTAGGTGACGCAAAAAAGGGTAAAAAACACTCAGCAACTCTGCTTTTAAACGACGCACAATGTTGCTTATATGCTGCCTGATAATGAAGCACCTGAATGCCTCAAGAATGGAAGATAAGCTTACCAGAAGCGCACCCAATGGACAATTGACTACCTACGCCATTAAGCGATTTCTACAACGTTCTGTGTGGCTGTTCGGAAATCGACCGCTACCGCAATATTCCACACTGCAGCAAGCCTATCGTTAACGTACAACAGCGGAATTGAGTCACGTTGCCACGGTGGCACCGAGGATTCTTGTAACAATTTTTTAACAGCTTTATGAAAAGCGGGCTCTCCTAGTTTGATCAATTCTCCACCACTTCTGTTACGAACGGTGATACTGCCCTGTTCCGGCAATTTGATGCCCTGTTCCCGACAAGCTTGCTTGCTTAGTGTAATACCCGTTTCCGAAATCAACAACTCGTTAAATGGTGCATCCCAAGTGTAGGTAAAGGGCTGGCTATTGGTTTGCGGTGGCAGCAGATAGAGACGATCACCATGCCGACGAAATTCGTAATCGCGCACATTAACAATACCGCAAGAATCATCACGAGCGTTAATCAGATTTAGAAGGACCTGACGCAGATCCTGAAGCCTAGGCATACGTAGCTTGGATTGACGTGCCCAGATGCGTAGTACGTTGTAAGCACGCTCTCTGGGCAATGATCGCAGCTCTGACACGCTGAGCTCGGTGCTGCCTCGCAGGCGTACTAGCTCTAGATCCTCTGTTGCAATGCTGAGCAAGGTTTGGCTGGCAGCCGCACTACGCTTAGCGCTTCGGCTAAGGGTATGAACTGAGGCGGGCCAACGTTCCTTTAGCAACGGCATTACCACGTTGCGTAGGTAGTTTCGATCAAATGCTGTGTTGGTATTGGATGGGTCTTCGATCCAGTCCAATAAATGGTTGGATGCGTATTCAGCGAGCTGCTGCTGACTACAAGGCAGCAAAGGGCGGCACAGATAACCATTGGCAAACGTACGCTTGCGTGGAATTGATGCCAGTCCGTCAGGGCCACTGCCACGTAGAGCTTGCAATAAAAACGTTTCTGCTTGGTCGTCAGCATGTTGTGCCAATAACAACTGCTCATCATCGAGCAGGTTTTCCGAAAACGCCGCATAACGCGCTAAGCGAGCATTAGCTTCTGGCCCGTTGCCGGTATCTTCCACATTAACTGTCAGTACTTGCATTGGAATGCCAAATTCGTCGCAGGTAGTTTTGCAGTGAGAGGCCCAATGTCCACTGTTTGCGTGTAAACCGTGATCAACATAAACAGCACGCAATGACATCTCCGGAAATGGCTCTAGCGCAGCTGCAAATGCATGCAACAGCACATGGGAATCCATTCCGCCGCTGTAGGCGACGCAAAAGTGAGTGGCTTTGGTTTGCTTGCCAAGATACTCTGCCAATGCCTGATCAATTGAAGGGGACTTATTCATGCGATCCATACTACTCCTACTACTCAGCCCGTATTACTGCGCTACCGCTAAGTTCAACCCTCTTTAAACTCACCATAAGCTCGCAGTTTTACCAAGCGGTTGCTAAGCAAGTCATCAGTGGGCATATTGCTCAATACTGCCAGTTCTTCTTGCAGCGCCTGTCGCATAGATACCGCCATGGCTTTAGGGTCGCGGTGCGCCCCACCCAGCGGCTCTTCAATAATCCGATCAACTAAGCCTAGTTCAAATAAGCGATCGGAGGTAATGCCCATAGCTTCGGCAGCATCAGCGGCTTTATCGACACTCTTATACAGTATCGATGCGCAGCCTTCAGGGCTGATAACCGAGTAAACGCTGTATTGCAGCATCATGACGCGATCACCCACACCAATCGCCAATGCGCCACCGGAACCACCTTCACCGATTACAGTACAAATGATGGGCGTTTTTAAATCGGCCATAACAAAAAGATTACGCGCGATGGCTTCACTCTGGCCGCGCTCCTCGGCGCCGATACCTGGATAGGCACCCGGCGTATCAATAAACGTAATCACTGGCATTTTAAATCGTTCTGCTAGCTCCATCAAACGTTTGGCTTTGCGATAACCTTCAGGCCTTGGCATACCAAAATTGCGTTTTATTTTTTCTTTGGTGTCTCGGCCTTTTTCGTGGCCAACCACTACAACGGGTTTGTCGTTAAGGCGCGCCACACCACCAATGATCGCGTAATCATCTCCGTATAGACGATCACCATGCAGTTCATCAAAATCAGTAAAGACATTATCGATGTAAAAACGTGTATAGGGGCGCTGCGGATGCCGAGCCATTTGCGCGACTTGCCATGACGACAATTTGGCAAATATACTCTGGGTTAGAGAGTTGCACTTTTTCTTGAGCCGATCAACTTCTTCGTTGATGTTGATATCAGCGTCTTCGGTAGCAAATTGCAGCTCCCGAATTTTGGCTTCAAGTTCGGCAATCGGTTGTTCGAAATCGAGGAAATTCGGGTTCATTGATGACGCTGATGATGCTAAACATAGACGCCCTTATTCTACCTTAGGTGCTGGTTATGCGCAGCTTTATGCGTGCAAAACCCAGCTCAGTAAACCAGTTCGACGCTATTTTCGCCCGTTAGCAGGTTTAGACTGGCCAATAGTTCCTGTTGAGGATTAACCGCCCACCTGCGCCCAGCCTGAATCCTGGCACTCGCTTGCTGATTTTGATAGTTAAAATACACTGGCGTGCTCCCAGTATTATGAGTTGATAACGTTTTGAGCAGATCAGCCAGTCCTTTTTCATCCAATTGCCCTGCGGACAAATTGATGATCAATCGTCTAGCAAAGCGCCCTCTAGCCCGAGCCATATCGTAAATCTCAGCTGCCTTTATCTTATGGCCGCCATTAAAATCATCTGGACTGATTTCCCCTTCTACCACCAACACATCATCCTTTTGGATCAGATGTGCGCTGGAATCAATGATATCGCCACGCAAGGTGATTTCGACCCGGCTGGTTTGATCATCGATAGTGACGAAACCCATTTTGCCACCTTGGAAATCACGATACCGCACGCCGATAACCAAACCAGCCGCCACCACAGGCTTACCTTTTTGACGATACGCTGGTTGCGCTGTGTTGCTGCCACTGGCAGACAGTGCGCACAATACTTCGAGCGTGCCCTTGGTAAATTTGCTCAGTTCATCGCGAAATTCTTCAATCGGGTGACCACTGAGATACAAACCCAGCGTGTCTTTTTCAGCCCTCAGCCGAACCCGATCAGACCATGCCGAAACATTAGCACGGCTCACCACCGCTGCAGGGGCCGCTTCATCCAAGCCAAACAAATCAACTTGCCCGGCTGCTTGATTACGATGGTACTGATCCGCACCTTGCAAGGCATCTGATAGATGTTCAGCCAAGCTGGCACGGTTAGGGCCAAGATCATCTGCAGCACCCGACTTTATCAACGCTTCGAGCACGCGTTTGTTAACACTGCCTTGATCGGCGCGGCGGCATAGATCATCCAAGTCAGTAAACGGACCATTCTCATCCCGCTCAGCCAACACGTTGGTTAACGCAGCTTCACCAACGCCTTTGATCGCACCCAGGCCGTATAAAATTGTCTTGCCATCAACAACGGTAAAACGAACCTGCGATCGATTGATATCTGGCGACAGTATGGTTACACCCATCGCATCGCATTCTTCCTTAAATATCACCACCTTTTCAGTGTTGTCCATATCCGATGACAACACGGCAGACATAAACGCTGCACAATGATGCGTTTTTAGCCACGCTGTTTGGTAGGACAATAATGCATAGGCTGCGGAGTGAGACTTATTAAAGCCATAGCCTGCAAACTTTTCTACCAGATCAAAAATATTGCCTGCTAGATCACCGTCGATTTCATTTTCGATACAGCCTGCTAAAAAGACCGAGCGCTGCTTGGCCATCTCTTCGGCCTTTTTCTTACCCATGGCACGACGCAAAATATCCGCGCCACCCAACGAGAATCCACCCATGACCTGAGCAATTTGAATAACCTGCTCTTGATATAAGATGACGCCATAGGTTGGCTCAAGCACTGGCTTTAGCATTTCTAACTGGTAGTCCTCATGCGGCCATGCCAGCTTTTTACGCCCGTGTTTACGATCAATAAAATCATCAACCATGCCTGACTGCAACGGGCCTGGACGATACAATGCCACCAATGCGATAATGTCTTCAAAGTTATCGGGCTGCAATCGTTCGATAAGCCGTTTCATACCAGAAGATTCGAGCTGAAATACGGCTGTTGTTTCTGCGCGTTGCAGTAAGTCGTAGGTGGGTCTGTCGTCCAGATCCAGCTTGATGATGTCTAGCGGCTCATCAGCGTGACGATTAATCTCTTTTACCGCGTTGTCGATGATCGTGAGCGTACGCAAGCCAAGAAAGTCAAATTTAACCAGGCCTACGTCTTCTGCATCATCCTTATCAAACTGTGTAACCAAACTACTGCCATCAGCTTCACAGTATAGCGGCGCAAAATCCGTTAACGCTGTTGGTGCGATAACCACGCCGCCCGCGTGCTTGCCGCAGTTACGTGACAAGCCTTCCAAGGCCAACGCCATATCCAGCAAGGCGGTGACTTCTTCATCTTCGCGATAGGCACGGCCCAGATCTTCTGATTCAGCCATCGCTTTGGTGAGCGTCATTCCCACTTCAAACGGCACCATCTTGGCAACGCGATCAACAAAGCCATAGGGATGGCTCATGATACGACCCACGTCACGCACAACCGCTTTGGCTGCCATGGTGCCGTAGGTAATGATTTGCGATACCCGGCTCGCGCCGTACTTATCGGCAACGTATTGAATAACCCGGTCACGGCCATCCATACAAAAGTCGATATCAAAATCTGGCATCGACACACGCTCAGGGTTTAGAAACCGCTCGAAAAGCAGGTCGTATTCTAGTGGGTCGATATCTGTGATGGCCATGGAATACGCCACTAAGGAACCCGCACCTGAGCCTCGCCCTGGCCCCACAGGTATATCGTTTTCACGTGACCATTTTATAAAATCGGCAACAATTAAAAAGTAGCCGGGGAATTCCATCTGGCTAATAACCGAAAGCTCTTGATCTAAACGCGCATCATAGGGTTCGCGAATGGTCGAAAAGTCGGCAGCGTCGCGATCAAAGAGTTGATCAAGTCGCCTCTCTAAACCTTTGCGAGCTTCTTCAAAAAAGAACTCGGTTTCGGTATAACCTTCGGGGATTGGAAAATCAGGTAGTACCGGCTTACCTAAGGATAATTCCATATTGCAGCGCTTGGCAATTTCTACAGCGTTTTGCACCGCTACCGGAATGTCGCTAAAAAGCGCATGCATTTCTTCTGGTGTTTTTAGATACTGTTGGTCAGTGACTAATTTAGGCCGTTTAGGGTCAGCCAGTACATAGCCGCCTTGGATACATATTCGTGCATCATGCGCCGCGTATTCATCCTTTTTCAAAAATCTGACATCATTTGTGGCAACAACCGGTATATCCAAAAATGCTGCTAGCTCACAGCAACGTTGTATATACGTTTCTTCAAAAGGCTTGCCTGTGCGAGTGAGCTCAAGGTAGTAACGATCACCAAACAGCTGCTGCCATTTCAATGCAAACGCATCTGCCAATTTTGGCTTACCCAACTTAAATGCTTGCCCGATATCACCATCAATACCACCCGACAACATGATCAAACCATCGTTTAACTTATGTAGCCATTCGCTCTGAATAACGGGTGCACCGGTGGCCTGCCCTTCTTGGTAGCTTCTAGATACTAAGCTAGTGAGGTTTTTGTAGCCCTGATTGTTTTGCACCAGCAGTAAAGCGCGTGTTTCGGCTTCAAGCTCTTCGTTTGCGATGAGCAAATCAACACCACAGATGGGTTTGATACCCGACCCTAAACAAGCTCGATAAAACTTAACGAAAGCAAACAAATTTGCACGATCCGTTACCGCTATCGCTGGCATGGTGTTAGCCACTGCCGCAACCATCGGTTTGATGCGCACGACGCTATCTTGTAGGGAAAATTCGGTGTGTACGCTTAGGTGTACATATTGTGTTCCGACATCCATCAAGGTTTACTCATTAGCCCCATGGCCCTGCGCACCGGTGCAAAACTTTGACGATGGATGGGCAACACGCCATGACGCTCGATGGCTTCGCGATGCTGCGCAGTTGGGTAACCTTTATGGCGATCAAAACCAAATTCAGGATGAACGGCATGTAGCTCAACCATCATGGTGTCACGGGCGACCTTGGCAATAATCGATGCTGCACTGATGGATTGCACATGTTGATCACCTTTAACGATGGCTTGGCACGGGTACGGGATATCCGGGCAGCGATTTCCATCAACCAGCACCAGATCGGGTGACAATTGTAAACCAGTCACGGCTCTCTGCATCGCCAACATGCTGGCATGCAGTATATTTAGTTGATCAATTTCTGCCACCGACGCCTCAGCGATACAGAAAGCCAGCGCGTACTGACGAATCAGCTTATCCAGTGCCTCTCGCTTAGCCTCATCCAGCGCTTTGGAATCCAGCAGGCCATCGATCGGCTTTTGCGGGTCAAGTACGACAGCCGCAGCTACCACCGAACCCGCCAATGGGCCACGGCCAACCTCATCAACGCCTGCAATAAGATGTGTATAGGAAGCCAATATTTGATTGAATTTTGAGCAGCGAGAGTATTCTCAAGCTGACAATATACCGGTGTCGCGCCAGATGCCCAAGTTTAAAGCCAAGCTTGTTACTATTTGCCGCATTACCTAAGGGCAAACTAGAGTTTCAATGAGCAAAGAATCACTAACACCGCTACGCACGGCGGTTATTGGAACGGGCTACCTAGGCCGCTTTCACGCACAAAAATATCAGCAGCTTGAACACTGTGATTTGATCGCAATCGCTGACCCGGATGTAGAACGTGGTGCAGTTGTCGCAGCCGAGGTATCAACCAAGGCGGTGGCTAGCCATTTAGATTTAATTGGCCAGGTGGATGCGGTTAGTGTTGCCTCACCGACGATGACGCACTTCAACGTGGCCCACGATCTACTAGATGCTGGAATACATGTATTGGTAGAAAAACCAATGACGGCTACAGTAGAAGAAGCGCAGGCGTTGGTCGATATGGCTGCCGCGCGCAACGTAACACTACAGGTTGGGCACCTCGAGCGTTTTAACCCGGCTCTACTGGCGGTTGCCTCGCAAGTCACAGCGCCAATCTTCATTGAGTCACATCGACTCGCAGCGTTTACCAAACGTGGCGCTGATGTCAACGTCGTACTCGACCTAATGATTCACGACATCGATATTATTCTTAACCTGGTGGATGCCGATGTCGCCACCATTCATGCCAATGGCGCGCCTGTGGTATCCGATGATGCCGATATCGCAAACGTACGATTAGAATTTACCAATGGTTGTGTCGCCAACGTAACGGCTAGTCGAGTGAGTGGTAAGCAAGAACGTCGTATGCGGTTCTTCCAAAAAGACACCTACATCGCTATTGATTTTCAGGAAAACACTACACGTGTTTGTAAGGTTGATCGTAACCGGGATGCCTCAGCTGATAATGATGGTGTGCCGCCGATTAACTGCGTGGATAATTCGCTGGATAAGGGCGATGCTATTCTTGCTGAGATCGAGGCGTTTTGTCATTCGATCCGCTCAGGTGAGAAGCCTCTCGTGAGCGGTGACGATGGGTTAAAGGCACTTAAAACAGCAATACAAATTGGCAATGCGCTTGCATCTTAACAATCTCGATAAATCACAGAAGCAAGTTCGATGACAAACAGTTTATTCGCAAATATACAAGATGCAATCAAAATAAAAGATCAATGGATCGGTAACCCAACCGCTAGTCGCTATCCAAATGAAGTGGATGCACAGATTCCAGCAGCATCAATGGCTACCGCTCAAACAGAAATTAAATCATGGCCTATCTACCAAGCCACAGCCTTACTTGAGCTCCCTGAAGTCGCCCAGCAAGCAGGCGTTGCAAAGGTACTATATAAAGATGAAAGCACACGCTTTGGCTTAGGTAGCTTTAAAGCATTAGGTGGTGCCTATGCCGTGTTGCAGTACTTAGCCGCTCGAGTCAGCGAACAACTCGGCACGGACGTAACAATGGAAAGCATTCGCCTAGGTGAGCATAAAGACACGGTTGGCAGCATGATGGTAACCACAGCTACTGATGGTAACCACGGCCGATCAGTTGCCTGGGGTGCACAACTAGCTGGCTGCCAGTGTCGTATTTATATTCACAAGAATGTTAGTGTTGCGCGCGAGCAAGCCATGGCGGAACTCGGCGCTAAAGTAATCCGAATCACTGGCAACTATGATGAATCTGTAAAGCTATGCGCTAGTGATGCCAATAAGAACGATTGGCAAATGGTGTCGGATACCTCTTACGAAGGCTACACCTCCATCCCGACTCAAATCATGAGTGGCTACAGCGTGATGATTGCAGAGATTCTTAAGCAAAGCTCAACTGTACCGACCCATGTTTTTATCCAAGCAGGCGTTGGCGGATTAGCTGCAGCCGTGGCGGCAGGTTTTTGGTCACGTTTGGGTGAAACCTGCCCCAAAATCATTGTGGTTGAATCCGAACACGCAGATTGCATTATTCGCAGCCTTAAAGCGGGTACGCCCACACCCGTTGATATCAAAACCGAAACCATCATGGCGGGTTTATCCTGCGGCGAGATATCACTGATTGCTTGGGAAGTATTAAAGCGTTGCGCTGCAGGTGCTGTGAGCATTAACGATGCCGCTGTGCCACCGACTATGCGCTACATGGCATCAGGTGATGCTTCAAAAGGCACCAAGATCGAAGCTGGCGAATGCGCTGTACCAGGCATCATTGCGTTATTGGCCAGCGCACAAAACAACGAACTAAACAAAGCATTTGCCATTGATAAAAATTCAACGGTGTTAGTGTTTGGTTGTGAAGGTGCAACTGATCCTGAGCTCTATAATTCAATACTAGCCAACGAACGATAGCTTGCAACAATGACTGGGCCAACACGTGGTTTTGACACAGCTGAATTTAAGCAGCGCTTAGCCCGTGTGCAAACAGGCATGCTAGCGCAACAACTGGATGTGTTGCTACTAAGCTGTGAGCCAGATGTAAGATACTTCTCAGGCTTCTTAACTCAGTTTTGGCAAAGCCCTACTCGGCCTTGGTTTTTATTGGTGCCGCAAAGCGGTGAGCCCGTCGCAGTGATCCCATCCATTGGAGAACACTGCATGTCGCAAACTTGGATCAACACTATTCATACCTGGTCGTCCCCTCACGAAACTGACGATGGCGTGAGCCTATTAAGCAATACTATTAGTTCGCTCACAGGCGGTACTGGCCGCATCGGTTTATCCATGGGGCGTGAATCTCATCTGCGTATGCCGCTTGCTGATTTTGAGAAAGTAAAAAGCGCCTTAGCTAAACACGAATGGGCAGATGCTACTGCCCTGTTACAACACACTCGCATGGTCAAGTCAGAAGCGGAGGTTACAAAGATTCGGTACGTATGCCAACTTGCCTCAGATGTTTTTGACGGTGCAAGCGACTGGCTGCGCACTGGCATGAGTGACATCGAGGTATTCCGTGAATTCAAAATCAAAGCCCTGCAAGCCGGGGTTGATGATGTGAGTTATTTAGTGGGTGGTGCTGGCGTTGGTGGGTATGAAGATATTATTTCTCCTCCTGCAGCTCGCCTGCTGCAAACCGGCGATGTACTGATACTCGATACCGGTTGTGTATGGGACGGCTACTTTTGTGACTATGATCGTAACTACTGTTTTGGCCCAGCCTCCGATGCAGTGAATGCCGCCTATCAACGTACATGGGATGCGACTGAAGCAGGCTTTGATGCAGCCAAACCAGGCGCAAGCTTTGCCGATTTATTTAATGTAATGAACGGCATACTTAGTGATGGCGACCCAGCGGCCGGTAGTAGCGTAGGTAGATTGGGCCATGGACTGGGCACGCAGCTTACTGAGCCTGCATCAATTACATCGTTTGATAACACCTTATTAGAAGCAGGCATGGTGATAACGCTTGAACCTGGGTTGGTATACGATGGTATAAAGATGATGGTGCATGAAGAGAATATCGTTATCACGGACACTGGCGCTGAGTATCTAAGCCGCCGTGCGCCGCAAAAAATTACGGAGGTCGCTAACTGATGAAGCAGCTTCAATATCAAACCCAGGACTACTTTGCTGATAGCCATGCCGTCGGGCTAATCGTATTGCAAACTGACGAAGTAATGGAAGATGAGCTTCGACAGTGGTTGCCCTCCACCACTCGTTTGTACCATTCCCGGATCCCTAACGATGAAATCGTAAACGAAGAAACGCTTAATGCCATGCATGCGCGTCTGCCAGAGGTAACACGCTTGTTACCCAAGTTGGACTACAGCGCCCTGGTTTATGGTTGCACATCAGGTGCAACGTTTATCGGTGAGCGGCGGGTTGCTGATGCCATGCATACCGTAATACCTGACGTGCCTGTTACCACACCAATCACTGCTGTAAAAGCACGCCTTCGTAACCTAGGCGTTAAAAAAATTGGATTGCTCACTCCTTACGAGCCACACGTGTCAAAAACCATTCAAGATCATCTAGTTAGTGAAGGCTTTGAAATTGCCAGCGCCTGTGCTTTTTTTGAAAACCGCGACAAGATGGTTTGCCAAATTTCCGAAGCGTCCATCAGGGATGCCGTGATGCAACTAGCCGTCACCAATTGCGATGCTGTGTTTGGTTCCTGCACTAATTTACGCATTGCCGGCATATTGGATGAGCTTAATAAAACCGCAGGCAAGCCGGTTCTAACCAGCAACTCGGCCTTGGCTTGGCACATTGATCAATTAGTTAGTAACCATGAGTTAACAATCAGGAGTAAGCAATCATGAATACACCCCCAGCAGATGCCGCAGAACGTAAAAGCGCGCCACCACTGGTTTGCTACAAGGTAGAGAATCTACCCTTTGTTGATATGCCAGCAATAAATGCTGTGCGGCAGCAGCTAGAAAAAACCGATGAGGTGATCGTTGCACCACGGGATGCAGCCACGTTTACTGTGCCGGCTGGTCATTTCTTTAGAATCAACAGCGTAGAGGGCTCACAGGTTGGTGACCTAAACTTATGGAATGCTAACAACCTGAACGAACGCTTTTACAGCGGCAAAACACGACAACTGCACGCCAGCCACATTAGCACTGGCGACAGGCTATGGAGTAGCCTGCCTCACCTACGCCCATTGGCAACAATCACACATGACACACTTGACTGGTACGGTTGGGATGAAGACGGTAGTGGCGTACACGATGTCATAGGCACACGCTGCGACCCTTACACCAATCACAATTTATCTGGTATGGATTACCACTATTGTTGCCACTCCAATTTGTGCAGAGCGTTGGCTGATCATCTTGGAAAACCGATCAAAGAAATCGAACATCATGTTCACGATGTGATGAACGTGTTCATGTGCACAGGCTTTACTCTGGATACACACCAGTACTTTATGAAAGCCAGCCCCGTTCGCCCATGCGACTACATTGAGTTTTTGGCTGAAGTGGATTTACTCGGCGCTTTATCTGCCTGCCCCGGTGGTAACTGCGGTAGTAGCCACTCCGATGATGCCACGCCTTGTTATCCGTTGAAGGTGGAAGTGTTTAAACCCAAACATGCGATCAAAGGATGGAGGGGCGCTGAGCTTAGCGGCTATGACGGAAGTCACGGTCGGTAGTACGGCATGACAGCCACCACGATATCGTTTTTTAAGGCTCGACAAAAAACGCTTGCCATTGCGGCTACACTCTACGTTGCGTTCCTGCTGTTATCGCACTGGCAACTGCCTAAGGAGCACGTTTGGTACATCGCATCGTTTTTTCTATCGCGATGAACTTTACCTACCTTATTGAGGCCTTGTCACTTAAGAACTCAGTTACTGCCGAAGCACTCGTTAGTACAACGCTTATATTCGCATCCCTTTTAGGATTGTTAGTTTCACCTTCATTCATTATCGCTGCGATATTTGTCCATGGTTGTTGGGACTTTGCCAAACATAATGCGTGTGCAGGTATACGGTTCTTCTCTTGGTATGTGGTGCCGTGTTTTGTGGTTGATACGATTTACAGCCTGACTCTAGCTATCTACTTCTACAAATGAAAATCATAGTCGATAATTTAGACAACCCTGCCGTCATCGGTTTATTAGAAGAACATCTAGCCGATATGGCAAAACACTCTCCTCCTGAGAGTGTTCACGCATTAGATTTGTCCGCACTTAAAGCAGGCGATGTGACGTTCTGGACTGTATGGGAGGAGTCTGAATTGCTGGGCTGTGGAGCACTGAAAGAATTAGATTCGAAACATGCCGAAATAAAATCCATGCGCACAGCCAGCGCTCACACTGGGCGGGGCGTTGCCGCAACACTGTTGGCGCATATCATTAAAGAATCCAATATGCGCAGGCTCAGTCGTTTAAGCCTTGAGACAGGCTCAATGGCGGCGTTTAAACCAGCGCATTCTCTTTATCAGAAATTTGGATTTACTGAATGCGAGCCTTTTGGTGATTATGTGGAGGATCCGTTTAGTTTGTTTATGACGCTTGAGCTTGAAACCGCTCAGTAACGCAATCGGCAAAGGCCAGCATAATGCTTCCTATACTCAAAGCAGTAATGAGATAGTTAGCTATCGTGTATCCTTCCGTTTAGGCATTCATTCCATAGTTTGAAGGCGTTTCGTAAGTGAATGCCGGGGCATGTATAGTTGAATAGTGATCAGTGTATGTCAGTGTTGAGTCGCCAGTATCTACAGATGTATTATCAATGGGGCCTGTGCGTGTAGCGTCACTATTGCATACACGTGTATATTCAAACGATTCCGCGATTGAATTGTTACGTAAGTGATGTACTGATTGATTTGTTAACTGGTTTGCATCAACCAGAGAGCGATTTTGCACATCAACTTGAAACTTATCACTTGAACGACCCGTTATTACACGCCCATGAGAATCAAGGATTCGATAGCGGAAGCGTGTGGGCGATAACTTGCGTACGGTGTTGAAGCTTTTTTTATCGTTGCGCAGTGATTGTTCAAAATCGAATAGGTTGATATCGTCATTGTGCTGTTGCTGAATAAACTGCTCATTTTGCCGTTGCGTGCTCTCCCCGACATGCTCAATACTATAACCACCTTCATGAACCCGCGTATGGTGATATGAGCACAGACAAAC